>CAIJHQ010000068.1:17500-65726 GCA_903820505.1 Candidatus Omnitrophota bacterium | reverse complement strand
CTTCGCGATCACGCCCTTGTTCCCGTGACGACCGGCCATCTTGTCCCCGACCGAGATCTTCCTCTTCGAACAAACATAAACGACGACCTTTTTGATCACGCCCGGGGGAAGTTCATCGCCCTTTTTGACGCGATCGATCTCGCGGGTCCTTTCGGCCACGAGTTCGTCGATCTCATCGCCCCACACGCGGGCGATCTTCTTGATATTCTCTTCGAGGTCCGGATCGTCGTCCAAACGGAGCGAGTCCCAATCGCAGCTTTCGAGCTTCTTGAGATCGCTTTTCGTAAGCATATGACCCGACTTGATCAACACTTCTCCCAAAATATCATCGAGCAGGTCCTCGGAAAGTTTCTTCCCGAGCACCATGTCCGAGATCTTGTGGAGGCGCTCCCGCTTCAAGAGATCGATGCGTTCGTTGAAACGCTCCTTGATCTCATTAATATCTTTGTTCTCCTGGCGCCGTTCTTCTTTGGTCTTCGCCTGGGATTCTTTGCGGGCGAACACTTTCACGTCCACCACGACCCCTTCGACGCCCGGAGGCACACTCAGGGACGCGTCGCGCACGTCGCCGGCCTTTTCACCAAAGATCGCGCGTAAAAGTTTTTCCTCGGGAGAAAGTTCGATCTCGGACTTCGGCGTGATCTTTCCGACCAGGACGTCTCCCGGCTTCACTTCGGCGCCGATGCGGACGACCCCCTCCGCGTCGAGGTCCTTGAGGGCCTCTTCGCTGATGTTCGGGATGTCGCGCGTGATCTCTTCATTACCGAGTTTGGTGTCGCGCGCTTCGATTTCGAATTCCTCGATGTGAAGCGAGGTGTAGACATCTTCCTTACACAGCTTGTCGCTCACGATAATGGCGTCTTCGAAGTTGTACCCGCGCCACGGCATGAACGCCACCAGCACGTTCCGCCCGAGCGCAAGTTCGCCGCCTTGGGTGGCCGCGCCGTCGGCGATAATATCGCCGCGTTTGACTTTGTCCCCCACGCTGACGAGCGGCCGCTGGTTGATACAGGTACCGGCGTTGGAGCGCTTGAATTTTCTGAGCTTATAAACGAAATCGTCAACGATGATCTCTTCGGCGGACACGGCTTTGACCGTACCGCGCGACTTGGACTGCACGACCGCCCCGGAATCTTTCGCGACGTGGCGTTCCATACCGGTCCCAACGAAAGGGGCCTCGGTCACGAGAAGCGGTACTGCCTGGCGCTGCATGTTCGAACCCATAAGCGCGCAGTTAGCGTCGTCATGCTCCAGGAACGGGATCAGGGCCGCTGCCACGCTAACAAGCTGGCGCGGAGAAACGTCCATGTAATCGATCTCTTCGGGTTTCTTTTTTGGAAAATCGCCTTTAGAACGGCATGACACGGCGTCGGACAGGAAATGTCCGCTCTTATCGAGGGGCGCGTTCGCCTGCGCGATCACATATTTATCTTCCACATCCGCGGTAAGAAAATCGATCTTTTCGGTTACGCGTCCCTTCACCACCTTGCGGTAAGGGCTTTCAAGAAAACCAATATCATTGACGCGGGCAAAGGTGCTCAAGGACGCGATCAAACCGATGTTCGGTCCTTCCGGCGTTTCGATCGGACAAATGCGCCCGTAATGCGAAGGATGCACGTCGCGGACCTCGAAACCGGCGCGTTCCCTGGAAAGACCGCCGGGCCCGAGGGCCGACATGCGGCGTTTGTGGGTCAATTCCGCGAGCGGGTTGGTCTGGTCCATGAACTGCGACAACTGGCTGCGGCCGAAGAAGTCCTTGATGGCCGCGGAAATAAGTTTCGGATTGATTAAGTTGTGCGGCATCGCTGCGTCCAGGTCGTAAATGGACATGCGTTCCATCGCCGAACGCTTCATACGCGCGAGCCCCACGCGGAACTGGTTCTGCAAAAGTTCCCCCACCGAACGAACGCGACGGTTGCCGAGGTGGTCGATATCATCCACGCTCACTTCTCCGGAACGGAGCTTGAGGAGCATCCCGATCACTTTCATGACGTCCGCGGGACGAAGCGTCGTATTCTTGACATCCGGACCCCCGATCCCGAGACCGAGCTTCTTGTTCAACATGTAACGGCCGACCATCCCGAGGTCATATCTCTGGGGATCAAAGAAAAGCTTCTGGATCAGGTCTTTAGCGCTCGCTTCCGTCGGCGGATCGCCGGGACGGATGCGGCGGTAGATCGCGAGCTGCGCGTCCTGCGCGCTGCGATAAGGGTCCCGTTCCAGCGTGTTGATCAGGGAACGGTCCTCTTGGGAAAGTTTCACGATCGAAAACGAAGTGACGTCGTTGTCCAGAAAAATGCCGAGCATTTGTCTCGTGAGCTTGGTAGCGGCCTGCGCGACTATTTCCTTGGACTGCGGATGCACAACGTCTTCCGCGAGGATCTCGTCTTCGCAATCCTTGATCTTCGATTTATCGAAGCCGCGGATCTTCTCGACGGGATAAAGCTCTTTAAAGATATCGTATGTGGACGAATACCCGAGGGCTCTCAGGAGCGCCGTTGCGAGGATCTTCCGGCGGCGGTCGATGTAGGCATAAAGCACGTCGTTGGCGTCGGACTCGAACTCCAGCCACGCCCCGCGGTACGGAATGATGCGGACGCTGTACATTTTCTTCCCGCTCGGATGAAGGCTCTCCTCAAGCGACATACCGGGCGAACGGTGCAACTGGCTCACGATCACGCGTTCGGCGCCATTAATAATGAACGTTCCCGTCTCGGTCATGAGCGGCAACTCGCCAATATAGACTTCCTGTTCCTTGGCGATCCCCTTGCGAATGAGACGAAGTTTCACTTTCAGCGGCGCGGCATAGGTCATTCCGCGCTTCTGACATTCCGGGATCGAATACTTGGGTTTGCCGAGAGTGTATCCCTGGTATTCAAGCCGGCAGGTCCCGTCGAAACTTTCGATGGGAAAACAATCCGCGAACGCCGCTTCCAACCCCTGGCTCTTGCGCCGGCGATTCGTGCGGCCGCTCTGCAGAAATTCCTCATACGACTTGATCTGGATCTCTACCAGGTTCGGTAGATCCATCGTGTCCTGGATCTTCGTGAAGCTTTTTCTTTCGATCAAAGGCATCATTATGAGTTGTCCTCCTTAAGGACAGGATTCACTATTGGCCTCAAAACAAACGAACTCTTACTTGATCTCAACTTTCGCGCCCTGAGCTTCCAGGACTTTCTTGATCTTCTCGGCTTCTTCCTTGTTCACGTCCTCCTTGATGGTCTTCGGCGCGCCTTCCACCAGGTCTTTGGCTTCCTTAAGACCCAGGCTCGTCACCGTGCGGATCTCCTTGATCACGTTGATCTTCTTGTCCCCGGCGCTCGCGAGAATGACCGTGAAACTGGTCTTCTCTTCCGCGGGAGCGGCCGCAGCACCGCCGCCCACAGCGACGGCGGCCATAGGAACCGCAGCGGCTGCGCTGACCCCGAATTTCTCTTCAAGGGCCTTGACGAGCTCCGCGAGCTCCAACACCGTCAACGTTTCGATCGACGTGAGAATGCCTTGTAATTTTTCAGAAATTTGTTTTGTTTCGGTCATGACTAATGCCTCCTTGATTGATTTCCCTTATCAGGACGTTCGTTGGTTCCGGCTCCCTAAGAAGCGGCGCCGGAGGTTGTTTTTTTCTTACGGACCTCTTCAAGGGCCACCACGAGATTGCGCGTGAGAGCCCCGAGGACGTTCACAAAACCGTTGATCGGCGAGTTCATGCGCAGCACCAGCTGTGTCAGGAGCTCTTTACGCGACGGCAGTTTCGCAAGCTGTTTGATAAAATCATCGCCGTGGACCTGGCCTTCGAAAATAACGCCCGCGGGCACCCACTTCGCGTTATTTTTGGAACAATCCACGAGCTTTTTGGAGATGTCCTGCGGGTCTTTATCCCCAAAAGTAATAATGACGGAACCGTTCAAGAATTTTTCGGCAGCGCTCACGTTGAACTTCGCGAAGATCTTGCGGGCCATCGCGTGCTTCACCATCATGGAACGACGGGAGACCTTTTCCAGGCTCCGGCGCGCATCTGAAATATCCAGGACCGAAACGCCCTGCAGGTTCGAGATGAAAGCGTAAGGGCTCTTCTCGAACTCCTTGATGATCTCCTTGAACATCAATTCTTTTTCTAAGGACGGCATGGTCTTACAGCGCTCCTGTATTCAGTTTCAGGCCGGGGCCATGAGTGGCCGCGATGTTGACCGATCGCAGGTATTCGCCCTTGCTTGTCGCGGGCTTCGCATCCCTTACGGCTTTGATCACGGTGCGCGCGTTCTCAAGAAGCGCCGCTTCCGCGAATGACAGTTTCCCGCAAACCGCGTGCAATCCCGCGGTTTTGTCACTCTTAAACTCGATACGGCCGCCTTTGACTTCCTTGACGGCTTTCCCCACCTGCGGCGTCACGGTCCCCGTCTTGGGCGTCGGCATAAGCCCTTTGGGCCCGAGCACCCTTCCGAGCTTGCTTACTTCACGCATCATGTCGGGATGAGAGACCACCACGTCAAAATCAAGAAAACCGTTCTTCACTTTTTCGACAAGTTCTTCGGCGCCGACGAAATCCGCCCCGGCAGTCTCCGCATCGCGGGCGCTTTCGCCCTTCGCGAAACAAAGGACCCTGACGGATTTTCCGCTGCCGTGAGGCAGGCTTACGGTCCCGCGGACGTTCTCATCGCCCTGCTCCGCGCGGACACCCAATTGAAAATTCAGGGACACGGTCTCATCCGCTTTCCCCATTTCAACCTTTTTGAGGACCTTCAGGGCTTCGGCCAGGGAATACAACTTGCCCTCTTCCACCAAACCCGCTCTTTTTTGATACCGCTTGCTGCTCTTCATAATGTCCCCTGGATCCCGACTATTTTACGACTTCGATGCCCATGCTGCGCGCCGCGCCTTCGACGATGCGGACCGCGCTTTCGATCTTCGTGGTATTCAAATCGACCATTTTCGCTTTCGCGACCTCAATCACCTGTTCCCGAGTGATCTTCCCGATGATCACACGACCGGGTTCGCCCGATGCCTTGGCGAGCCCGACGATCTTTTTGATCGCCGCCGCGACAGGAGGCGATTTCAAAATAAAAGTAAATGATTTGTCCTTGTACACCGTCAACACGACCGGCAGGATCGTTCCCGGACGGTCTTTCGTGCGCTCGTTGAACTGTTTGCAGAATTCCATGATGTTCACGCCGTGCTGACCGAGAGCGGGACCGATCGGCGGCGCGGGGTTCGCCTGCCCGCCGGGGATCTGCAATTTGATTTTTGTGATGACTTCTTTTGCCATGTTAGATCTTCTCCGCCTGCCAGTATTCCAGTTCGACGGGTGTCGGCCGGCCGAAGATCGTCACCATCACGCGCATCTTGCCGCGGTCCGGATTGATCTGCTCGATCGTGCCGTTAAAATTCGCGAACGCGCCCTCTTTGACGCGAACGCTCTCGCCTTCCGTGAATTCCACTTTCGGCTTGGGCTTGGTCTGCTTCTCGTCCTGCTCACGGATGATCTCGCTGACTTCTTTTTCCGTAAGCGGGATAGGATTCTTTCCGGACCCGATAAACCCCGAAACTCCCGGGGTATTCCTCACCAAATACCAGCTCTCATCGTTCAATTCCAGCTTCACCAGCATGTAGCCGGGGAAAAATTTCCGCTCGCTGATCCGCTTTTTGCCGCCTTTTACTTCGCTGACCTTCTCCATCGGGATCAGCACCTCATGGATCAGATGCGAAAGACCCGCCGTCTCGGCGTGGCTGATCAGGCTTGCCCGCGCCTTGGACTCGACTCCCGTCTGCGTATGGACCACGTACCACTTTGCGTCTGCCATAACCCTAGGTAACCACCATCCGCAGGAGGCTCGAAATACAAAAATCCACCGCCGCGATGAATGCCGTTGCGAGAAAGGTCGTGATGATGACCACCACCGTCGCCTGCCACACTTCGTTCCAGGTCGGCCAGGTGACTTTTTTCAGCTCCTGCTGCGTTTCCTGAAGATAATTGATCACTTTATTCGTCATGGTCCTCTTTTCACCCTGTCAAACGCAGGCCTGGCAGGACTCGAACCTGCAACATGCGGTTTTGGAGACCGCCGCTCTACCAATTGGAGCTACAGGCCTATATGAAACCTGCCTCCTCAATTAAAAAAAGGCTCCAACGCGATCCTTGCTGTGCCGACCGTCGGGATCTACTTCTTCTCCCGGAAGACAACGCGCTTGCGGCAGCCCGGACAATATTTGTTTCTCTCGATCTTATCCGGATTCTTTTTCTTGTTCTTTCGAGTCCAGTAGGTTTCCTTGCATCCACAAGCCGACACTAGGGAAATGATCTCGCTCATTGAAATAAAACCTTTATGTTTGACTAAATATACCGCGCGACCCCTGCACGGTAAAACACAATGTGTCGGCTTGTAAGGCTTCTTACGGCGAAAATAAACGCCCTACAGCCAGAAAGGCTTCGCCAGAAAATTCGTCAGTATTGCGGCCGGACGAAATGTTACGCGATAATCTCGCTAACGACGCCAGCGCCCACCGTTTTGCCGCCCTCGCGGATGGCGAAACGGAGCTCTTTTTCCATAGCAACCGGCATGATCAGTTCCGCTTCGATCGCAACGTTGTCACCCGGCATGACCATTTCAACGCCGGCAGGCAACGTCACAATTCCCGTAACATCGGTCGTTCGGAAATAAAACTGAGGCCGATACCCTTTGAAGAAAGGCGTATGACGCCCTCCCTCTTCCTTGCTTAACACATAGATCTGCGCTTTGAACTTTTTGTGCGGGGTCACGGAACCCGGCTTCGCGATGACCATGCCTCTTTCAAGCTGGTCTTTTTCAACGCCGCGGAGCAGGAGACCGACGTTATCGCCGGCCTGTGCTTCGTCGAGAAGCTTCCGGAACATTTCCACGCCCGTCACAGTCGACTTCAAGGCCCCTTCACGGAGCCCGACAATCTCAACTTCATCCCCGACTTTAATTTTGCCTCTTTCGCAACGCCCCGTTCCCACCGTGCCACGGCCGGAAATGGAAAAAACGTCTTCGATCGGCATCAGGAAGGGTTTTTCGATATCGCGTTTCGGTTGAGGAATGCTTTCGTCCAAGGCCTTGACCAGGTCTAATATGCACTTGCTGGCCTTCTCGTCCGTCGGATTCTGCGCCGCCGGCAAACTGGAACCGCGGATCACCGGGATCGTGTCGCCCGGGAACTCGTATTTCTTGAGAAGATCTCTGACTTCCATCTCGACAAGGTCAAGAAGCTCCGGATCTTCCACGAGATCGCACTTGTTAAGGAACACCACGATAGAAGGAACGCCGACCTGGCGCGCGAGAAGAATGTGTTCGCGGGTCTGCGGCATCGGTCCGTCCACCGCGGAAACGACCAGAATCGCGCCGTCCATCTGAGCGGCGCCGGTGATCATGTTCTTGATGTAGTCCGCGTGGCCCGGGCAGTCTACGTGGGCATAATGACGCTTCTCGGATTCGTATTCGACGTGGGAGACCGCAATCGTCAGAATTTTGGAATCGTCACGAACCGTGCCGCCTTTGGCGATATCCGAATACTCACGAACGGTCGAAAGACCCTTGGCGGCCAAAACCTTGGTCATGGCGCAGGTCAGAGTTGTTTTTCCATGGTCCACGTGCCCAATCGTTCCGACGTTCACGTGCGGCTTGGTACGTTTAAATTGTTCTTTTGCCATATGAGTTCTCCCCCGTTTGAAAGTTGCTTGTTTTCACATCCCAGCTGGAGAAGGGAATCGAACCCTTGACCTCATCCTTACCAAGGATGTGCTCTACCGACTGAGCTACTCCAGCGCTTTGGTCCTGCTCAGCGCTTCACTCTGTCCTACGGCACTTTTAAAAAACTATAAGGCCATCCCTCGGAACAAAAAACAAAAAAAACCCTAAAACGGAGACAGTCCTCTCCTCCAAAGAAAGAGCGGTTATTGTATTTAGAAATCAAACCGTGTCAAGCTTTTTATAAAATATTTTTGCCCGGTCTCCCCCGCAAAAAAAACGCTTGGGGGTTTTTGGAAAAATCCTTCCGGGGGCCATGGCACGAGACCTTTTTTAGAAAAGAGGTCCGAATCGACTACGAGGACATTTTTTCTTTGATCGATGAAACGGCGCTGTCGAAAAAATTCCCGTCACTGACGGCGTTCGAAAAGTGTTTGTCCTGGAGTTTCTGGAACTGGGCGTTCAGGGCCCCGAAACCCATTTTTTTCAATGTTTCCGTTATGACAAGGACAACAATGTCATCCGCACCGCGGATATCGTAATAAGTGGCCCCCTGGATCCCGACGCGGAACCGGTTTTGTTTCGTAACGCCGCGGCTCATATCAAGATACGTGATATCACCGATCGAAAAAATAAGTTCGCCGATGGAAAAAGGAGTGACCTTGCTACCGCCCCGGCTTCCGCGGGACCCTGAACCGGAGGGTGCCTCAACCCCCTTGGCTCTTTGGAGGGGTTTTAACGCGAGGACATTGAGGCCCTGCTGGGCTGCGTTCATCACCTGGAGCTCCCGGAGATTGAAGCCGACGGTCTTCAGCCGGAGCCTTCCCTGCGGAATACTCGCCATGTCCGCCGAAACGATCACGAGGGGAATGTCGGCAAGCCTGTCCCTTGGGAAATCGTAAGGATTCATAATTTCAAGACCATGAACTTCGAAGCCGGTATTCTTCCAGTCCATTTTCACTTCCTGGATAGTGACATCCGCACCGAGAACATAGCTCAGGGAGTAGGTAAGGACCTGCTTGATGGCCCAGGCGTGGAAAATGACGGCAAGAACGATCAGAAGCAGGGCAAGACGAATGATTCCGGAAATAAATCGAAACAGATCTTTGATCACGAGGATCCCCCATTCCGCACAAGCGGCTACTCTCTTATCGACACTTCCCTCAAAAGTTCAAACTCCTTTTTGTCGGACGAAGCCTTTTCCCCTTCTATCGCCCAGAGTCTCACCTTGACAATCAAATAAGCTGTGCCAGATAATACCCGCGGTTCTCTTTTGGAGAAAATAATTGCATCAAGCGTTGGTATGGAGTCACCCGAAACCCCTTGGCAACCTCAAAGGAAGATCTGCAACGTCTTTTTTGGATGCTGAGTTTGGCCGTCACATTACCCATGGTCCTCCTGAGCGGGCCCTTTGCGGGTTATTTGATCAGCCAATGGTTGATCCGGACATGGCATCTTAGCTCGCATCTCACATTGATACTCATGCTCATAGGCTTGGCGGGATCTCTGATCCAGGCCGTGAGGCTCTTGAAGCTACTCTATAGGGGAAGTAAGAACAAAACACCATGAACGCAGCTGACCCGGTCATCGCCGATGCTGTCCATGCCGCTGCCGCCGCGGCCCCGCCCGCCGAAGAGCTCCCCAATTTCATCACGCTCCTGGAACATCTTTTCCCAAAATCCCCCATGGTTCATTTTCTTGTCCGCTGGGAAAATATTGTTTTCTCCCTGCTGATCCTCGGGCTGATCTCTTACACCGCCTTGCGCGCAGCGCGAAAACAAGGCTTCCTTCCCAAGGGGGTCCAGAACGTATGGGAGATCATCGTCGAGGGCATTGAAGCGTTCGTCACCGGTATCCTCGGACCCAAAGGCATCGAGCACGTTCCTTTCCTCGGCACCCTTTTCGTTTACATCCTGCTTCAAAACTGGCTCGGGATGATCCCACTCATGAAGTCGCCGACGAGCGCCTGGAGCACGACGATCGCGCTGGCGCTCATTTCCACGGTCTATGTCCAGTGGGTCGGAATCAAGGAACACGGCTTTTTCAATTACGTCAAACATCTCGCGGGAAATCCCGTCGGGGTCCTCGGCCTCGTCCTGGTGCCGCTCATGCTCATCATCAATTTAAGCATTGAATACCTCGCGGTGCCGCTCAGCCTGTCGCTTCGTCTTTTCGCGAACGTTTCGAGCGAGGATAAACTTCTTTATAAGTTCGCGGAACTGAATGTCATGTACCGGGGCCTGCCTTTCGCGTTCCAGATCTTCGCGAACGCGCTCGTGCTCCTTTTCAGTCTCGTTCAGGCTTTTGTTTTTCTTTTGCTGTCCACCGTGTATATTTCTCTGATCATGCCCCACGAGGAAGAACACGTTTCCCATGAAACCGCCCAAGAAACGCCTCATTAACCAAGAAGAAGGAGAATTTCAATGGAAGCAAACGTCGCCTTAGGATTCGCACTTCCCATCGGTCTCGCCATCACGGCCTTCGGTTCCGCGCTCGGCCTCGGCAAAGCCGTCGCCGCCGCCATGGACGCCACCGGCCGTCAACCCGAAGCTTCCCAGAAGATCCTGGTCAACATGATGGCCGGATGCGCGCTCATCGAGGCTTTGACGCTTTACGTCCTCATTTTCGGCTTTGTTCTCATGGGGAAGATCTAGCACGACCCGGCCATGGAATTCTTTCAAGAGAACATCCATTTAAAAGAGGTCTTCGTTCAGCTCGTCGCTTTTTTGATCGTGTTCTTCACGCTCAAAAAGTTCGCCTGGAAACCGCTTTTGAGGATCATCCAATCCCGCCGCGAGCGTTTTGAGAACGAATGGGGCAGTATCGAAAAGACAAAACGGGACGTCGCGACGCTCAAGCAGGACTACCAGACGCATCTTCAGAAGATCGAGGAAGAGGCGCGCGCAAAAATGCAGGAAGCCCTCCAGGAAGGCCGCCGGGTCGCCCGCGAGATCCAGGAAAAAGCGCGCGCAGAGTCCCAGGACTCCTTTGAAAAAGCCAAAACGAACCTGGAGATCGAGGTCCAGAAAGCTCGGATCTCCCTCCGGCACGAGATCGCGGAACTTTCGATCCACGTCGCCGAAAAGATCCTGAGCGAAAAGCTGGACACGGCCAAGCAGGAGAAAAAGGCCCTCGAGATCCTTCAGGAACTTGAGAAGAAACTATGAGCGACCTGATCGTTGCAAAGCGCTATACACGTGCCTTATTCGAGCTTGCCGTAAAATCCGGCGACCTTGCCGCGATCGAAGACCTCCTGGGATCGTTGAAAAACGTGACCGTGTCCCATCCGCAGTTCCTCCGGCTGCTCGCCAATCCGACCTTGTCGGACGATGAAAAATACCGCTTGGTCCGGAATCTTCTGCCGCAAAATACGCCCGACCTACTCGACCGTTTTTTAAAAGTGCTGATCACGAAAAAGCGGTTTCCGCTTTTGTCCGACATCCAAACGCTTTTTCACAAAAGCTTCGAAAGAAATCAAGGGGTCCAGGAGGTCGAAATGCTTTCGGCCGTGCCTTTTTCCAGGGAATTCCTGGAAAAACTCAAAGCCGTTCTCACGAAAAAGCTTCCTGCCTCCTCCCCCCTTGCCGCGGGACTCGAGGCCAGGACGGAGATCCGGCTGATCCCGAAGACCGACAAAAGTCTGCTCGGCGGATTTGTCCTGCGTTTTGACGAAAAAGAGATCGACTGCAGTTTCAAGGCCCGCATTCATGAGATCCGGCAACAACTCTTTGCCTCACCCGAAGAAGGAACCGCCTAATGCTTAAACCCGAAGAAGTCACGCAAGCGATCGAAAAAGAGATCCAAAAATACCAGGCCAAACTTGAAATGCAGTCGGTCGGCTACGTATTGCAGGTCGGTGACGGCATCGCCCGCGTTTACGGCCTCGACGAGGTCATGGCCGGCGAACTCGTCACCTTTCATGAGGGAACCATGGGGCTCGTCCTTAATCTCGAGCCGAACCACGTCGGCGTCGTGATCCTCGGGGAAGATCAAGGCATCAAGGAAGGCGACCAGGTCAAGCGCACCGGCAAGATCGCGCAGGTCCCGGTCGGTGATGCCCTCAGGGGGCGCGTGGTCGATCCGCTCGGAAAACCCCTGGACGGAAAAGGACCGGTCCCCGCGCAAAAAATGCGTCCTATCGAAAACATCCCCCCTTCCGTCGTCCAGCGCCAGCCCGTCAAAGAACCTCTGCAGACCGGCATCAAGGCGATCGATTCCATGATCCCGATCGGCCGCGGGCAGCGCGAGCTCATCATCGGCGACCGCCAGACCGGCAAGACCGCAATCCTGATCGACACGATCCTCAACCAAAAGAACACGGGCGTCCACTGTATTTATGTCGCGATCGGCCAGAAACTTTCAAGCGTCGTAGCCGTAAAGGAAACCCTGGAGAAATACGGCGCCATGGAATACACCACAATCGTGTGCGCCTCCTCCGAAGACCCGGCACCGCTCCAGTACCTCGCTCCTTACGCAGGCGCGGCGATCGGCGAAGAGGACATGTTCACCGGGAAGCACGCCCTTGTCATGTATGACGACCTTTCAAAACATGCGGTCGCCTATCGTGAGATATCCCTCTTACTGCAACGCCCGCCGGGCCGCGAAGCTTATCCGGGAGACGTTTTTTATCTTCACTCCCGGCTTCTTGAACGCGCCGCGAAGCTGCGCGATGACATGGGGGGCGGTTCCCTGACGGCGCTTCCGGTCATCGAAACGCAGCTCGGTGATATTTCGGCTTATATTCCGACGAACGTCATCTCCATCACGGACGGCCAGATCTATCTGGAAAGCGATCTTTTTTATGCGGGCGTACGGCCGGCCATCAACGTCGGCCTTTCCGTCTCGCGCGTCGGCGGCAACGCCCAGACCAAGGCCATGAAACAGGTGACCGGCATTCTGCGCCTGGCGCTCGCGCAATACCGCGAAATGCAGGCTTTCGCCCAGCTGTCCACGGACCTTGATAAAGCCACGAAGGACCAGCTCACACGCGGGGAACGCATGGTCGAACTTTTGAAACAAAAAGATCTTCAGCCTTTGCCCCTGGAAAAACAGGTTGTCAGTATTTTTATCGGCAATGAAGGATTTCTGGACGACCTGCCGGCGTCCCGCGTCGGGGATTTCGAGGCCGGTCTTTATGACTTTATGGAAAAAAATTACGACGAGATCCTTCATGAGATCGCCGAGAAAAAATCCCTCTCGGACGCTTCGAAGGAAACCCTGAAGCAGGCGATCCTGAAATTCAAAAAAACTTTTAAATAACCCGCACAGCGCGCGAGGTCCGACAGACCCTTCCGCGCGCTGAACGTCGAAAGAATCTATGAGCGGTCAATTACGCGCACTCAAGAACCGGATCCGCAGCGTCGAGAGCACTCAAAAGATCACGCGGGCCATGGAAATGGTCGCGACGGTGAAGCTCAAACGCTACCAGGGATTGATGTCCCAATCCGCGCCTTACGAGCGGTCCCTGCACGCGGTCCTGTCAAAGATCCTGAGGACCGGCCGGTCGCTGCATCATCCACTGCTTGAAACGCGCGCGGAAAAAGAGACGGCTCTTCTGGTGATCACTTCCGACACCGGACTTTGCGGTCCTTTCAATCACGACCTTATCACGGCGGCCAAAAATTTCATGAAAGAACGGCCCGCGGCACCTCTCCTGATCGGTATCGGAAAGACCGGCATCAATGCCCTGTCCCGGGCCGGTCACACCTGGCACGCTGTTTTCAAAGACACGAAAACTTCCCAGGTGGAGTCCGTGATCCGGGAGGTCAACCGCCTGACACAGGACCTGTTCTGTGAAAAAAAAGTCGATGCGGTCTACGCGGTCCATAGCCACCTGGAGACCAAAACAGTTTCGCACCCTGTTGTCGAAAAACTTTTGCCGTTCTCGTTCGAACCGGGAGAAAGTCCCGCCGGCGGCTTGGACGATTACATCCTGGAACCGGATCCGGAAAGTCTGTTCGCGAGATTGGTCCCGCTTGTTTTTGAATCGAGATTGCGGCTGATCTTTTTGGAGTCCTCGGTCGCGGAACAAACGGCCCGTATGACCGCCATGCACCAGGCAACGGAGAACGCCTCGGAACTTGTGGAATCCCTGGTCCTGCTGCGGAACAAGATCCGGCAGGCCGCGATCACCAAAGAACTTATCGAGATCGTATCGGGCTCACGGGCCCTGAAAAATTAGCACAACCGGCAACGACAGGCGCTGAAAAACGCCGTTGTTCACCATTGCGTAAGGAGAAAAAATGGCATCAGGAAAAGTCGTTCAGGTCATGGGGCCCAGTGTTGATGTTGAGTTCGAGGCGGAACAGCTCCCGTCCATTCTCAACGCCGTTGAGATCGAAATGCCGAAGAGCAAACTTGTGCTCGAGGTCGCGCAGCACATCGGCGACAACATCGTCCGTTGCATCGCGATGGCCTCGACGGACGGGTTGGTCCGCGGCATGAAGGCCACCGATACCGGCGCTCCGATCTCCGTTCCCGTCGGTGAACAGACGCTCGGCCGCATCTTCAATCTGCTGGGCAAGCCGATCGACGAACAGGGGGACGTGGACGCTTCCGCGAAGCGGCACAGCATCCACCGCGCCCCTCCCACGTTCGAAGAACTGCTCCCGGTCTCTTCCATACTAGAGACCGGCATCAAGGTCATTGATCTCCTGGCCCCCTACCCTAAGGGCGGTAAAGTCGGCCTTTTCGGCGGTGCGGGTGTCGGGAAAACGGTCGTCGTTATGGAACTTATTCACAGCATCGCCACGGAACACGGTGGCGTCTCGGTCTTCTGCGGCGTTGGGGAACGCACCCGCGAAGGGAACGACCTCTGGCTGGAACTTAAGGAATCCGGCGTCATCAAAAAGACGGCGATGGTGTACGGACAAATGAACGAGCCGCCCGGCGCGAGACTTCGCGTGGCGCTGTCCGGCCTCACTATGGCGGAATACTTCCGCGACGAGGCGCACCAGGACGTTCTTCTTTTCATCGATAACATTTTCCGCTTCACGCAGGCCGGCTCCGAAGTGTCCGCCCTTTTGGGCCGCATGCCTTCGGCCGTCGGTTACCAGCCGAATCTCGCGACCGAAATGGCGGACCTCCAGGAACGCATCGCATCGACCAAGGCCGGTTCGATCACTTCCGTCCAGGCGATCTACGTTCCCGCGGACGACCTCACGGACCCCGCTCCGGCGACGGCTTTCGCGCATCTTGACGGCGTCACCGTGCTGTCCCGCCAGATCGTGGAACTCGGTATCTATCCGGCCGTCGATCCGCTCGCTTCGACTTCGCGCATGCTGGATCCGCGCATTGTCGGGCAGGAACATTATGACATCGCCCGCGAGGTCCAGCGGACGCTTCAGCGCTATAAGGACCTGAAGGACATCATCGCGATCCTCGGCGTCAACGAACTTTCCCAGGAAGACAAAGAGGTCGTGGCCCGCGCTCGCAAGATCGAGCGGTTCTTCTCGCAGCCCTTTTTCGTCGCCGAGGCCTTCACGGGAAGAAAAGGCCGCTATGTCCACCTTAAAGACACGATCACGGGCTTCAAAAAAATCCTGGCCGGCGAACTAGACCAGGTCCCCGAACAGTGTTTTTTCATGTGCGGCGGGATCGAAGACGTCTTGGAGAATTTCGAAAAGACAAAGGTCGCCGCCTGATATGGCTGCCACTTATTCCCTCAGGATCCTCACGCCGCAGGGTGCGGCCTATGAAGGAACGGTCGTTCACACTCTCCTGCCGACGGAGAACGGATTTGCCGGCGTCCTGGCCCACCACGCTCCTTATCTTGTTTCCTCAAAAGGCGGGACGCTGACAACGCGGGAACCTTCGGGGATCGAAAAGACCTTCCGGGTGGGCCCCGGATTTTTTGAGATCAGCCACGACCAGGCGGTCTTCCTCACTCAAAGCTGCAGCTCTTAGGGATACATCGTCCCCTACGGCCCGGCAGATTCTCAGATAAGAAATCCGAGCATCACAACCGCGACGCCGACGGCGGCCGAGCTCATCGTCACAACGCGAAGCGCTAGCGGTTCTGCCATCAAGGTCTGCGCGACGGCGCGGAATTTTTTGTAGAAGAGAGCGGCCAACGCGATCTTGGTCATGGTCAGGCTTACGACAAGCGTCACCACAAAAGCTCCCATGCTCGCCCGCATCAGGAATTGATACCACGTCCAGGCGGTCAGGACCAGCGCGACCGCGCTTGCCGAGACGATCCACCCGGGACGTTCCTCAGGATAAAGTTTTTCGACCCACTCCCTGACCTGCCGGGGAAAGAGAACGACGCCCAAGCCGCCGAGGATCATTGGCACGCCAAGAACGATGCTGCAGACTTTGAAATAAATCATACCGTTCCCTTTCGCGTGAAAGACCTTAATGCCGCTCGTCGTCCGGTCTTTTTTTTCCTTCGATGATTAACGCCACGCCTGCCACAAAAAAGGCCAGGAACCCGAGGCACGAGAACACCATGCTCGGCAGCGTGCCCGCCCAAAAAGCGCACAGAATGAGCGCGATGCCGGGAAGAAAATATTTCAGGAAATACTGTGTCCGTGACTTGGGCGCTGACGGGCTCAATGTATTTTTTCCTCAGACCGGGACGGGCTCAAGAAGCGGAAGAGCGTTTAGAGGACCGGCCGTCCTTTTTTCTGCCCTCACCTCTGACCCACGCCTGATAGGCGTAATCCAGGAACTTCGCCTTGTCGTCGGGGTCGATCCTCGTAAAAACGAATCCCGTCAGATGGTGACTTCCGATGGCCTCACTCCAGCAGACCTCGGCCACACACCGGAAGTCGAGGACTTCCGTGACGTTGATCTTGAATTCCAGGACCGATCCCTTTTTGAGGGTGGACGGAGAAAGAATGCAAAATCCCTCGCGGCTCACGTCGCGGACATCGCCGATGCCGCGAACCCCCTTGTCGTCCCTGCCCTGATAGTGAGCGACGGGTAAGAGGAACCGTTTGAATTTCCGTTTGTCTTGTTCATTTTTTTTCATAAAAAATAGCCCCCGATTTCATGATAGCGCAGGGTTTTGGATTTGTCCACGGAGGAACCCTTTTCTTCTATCTTTTCCAAAACAGGCCGGTCCGTTCCCCAGGGCAGGCATTTACGAACGCAGATATCATGTTATAATGACCGCCTTAAATTTAGTGGTAAGCAGCAAGTCGTAAGTGATAAGAAAAAACGCTTTTACAACTTACGACTTAAACAGAAAGGAACCTCGCCATGCCTTTTACTTTGCCCGAACTTCCCTATGCGATGGACGCCCTTGCTCCCCATCTCTCCAAAGAAACCCTGGAATACCACTACGGCAAGCATCATCAGGCCTACGTCACCAACCTTAACAAGCTGATTGACGGAAAACCCGAAGCCATGAAGTCGCTGGAGGAGATCATCCAGACCTCCAAGGGCGCGACCTTCAACAATGCCGCGCAGATCTGGAACCATACCTTTTACTGGAACGGCCTGAAATCCGGCGGCGGGGGCTCCCCCACGGGCGCTGTCGCGGACGCCATCAACGCTTCTTTCGGCAGTTTTGAAGAGTTCAAGACCCTGTTCACGAACCTGGCGATGGGCCTGTTCGGCTCCGGTTGGGCCTGGCTCGTCAAGGAAGACGACGGAACGCTCGGCGTGGAAGCCCTCCCCAATGCCGGCAACCCGCTCACGAACGGCCAGACCCCATTACTCACCTGCGATGTGTGGGAGCACGCCTACTATATTGATTACCGGAATGCCCGCGCGAAATACGTGGAAACGTTCTGGAACCTGGTCAATTGGTCTTTCGTGGAAAAAAATCTGACGGGCAAGTAACTTTCGCAACCCGTGGCGGGACGCGTTAATTAAGCATCGCCTGCATTCTCCGGACGGCTTTCTCGGCCAAAGAATATTGCGGGTTCTGTTGGACAGCGTGACGGTACGACTCGAGAGCCCTGGCCCATTCCCCCTCGTGCTCCCAGACACGTCCTAAGTTGTACCAGGCATAGAAAGATCCGTCATAGCGCGCCGCGACCGTCGCTTTCTCGAGCCACGGGATCGCATCCTTCCAGCGGCCCGTCTCGATCAGATAAGCGCCGATGTCATTGTAGGGATTCCCGTATTCCGGATCGATGCGGACCGCTTTCTCACATTCCCGGATCGCGTCACCAAAGCGCCCCTTGAGACTGTAAGCCCACCCCAAAAGCGTATGCGCTTCAGCAGTCGGGTAGAACGCGATGGACTTGAGAAAAAGCTCCACGGCCGCGTCGGTCTCTCCGGCCATTTGTTTTTCATAACCTTCCTGCATGCAACGGTGAGCTTCTTCCCCCTTGTCGGGGATCCCGAAATTTTCCATAATTTCCTAAAAATCCTAGTGGGTTAAGAACGGCGCCGCGGGTGACCCTCAACGGGCGGTCCTGCTTAAACTTTCATGAAGGGATTGGTCTTTTTCTCTTGGCCGATCGTCGAATGTTCCGCGGCGCCATAAGCGTGCCCGGGGAAAACTTTGAGCGACGCGTCAAGCCCCGCGAGCCGCTTCAGACTTTCCGCCATTTTTCTCTCGTTGCCTCCGGGGAGGTCGCAGCGGCCGCAAGCGCCGACGAAAAGCGTGTCCCCCGTCACAAGCCTGTCCACGACCCAAATACACTGCGAACCTTCGGTGTGGCCCGGCGTGTGAAGGAACGTCATTTCGACCGAACCTATTTTCAATTTTGATCCTTCGCGGGTCAGCATAAGATGCGCCCTGATCTCTTTGAGATAAGGGGCCTCGCTCTCATGGATGTAAATTTTCGCGCCGGTTTTTTCGATGAGCTGTTCGACGCCGTTACAATGATCGAAATGCGTGTGCGTCAGGATGCCGGCCACGACTTTCATGCCGTCCTTTCCCGCCTCCCGCAGAACCGCGTCCACGTCCCAGGCGGGATCCACCATCGCGCATTCCTTAGTCTTGCTGTCCCCGATGAGATAGGCGAAATTCTGCATGTATCCCACCGGGACCTGCTTGAAATATAAGGACGATGGACCGGCAGCGCGCGGCGTTTCCTGGCTCATACCTTGTTTCCTTTATGATCACAACAGTTGCACTCCTTGGCGGGTGTATTCTGATAAAAAAAGGCCTCGAGCTTCGGGTCCTCGCGAAGCAGCCTCCGGGAGCGCTCCTCGAACGACGGCGGAAGCGGCGGATAAAAAGCGTCACCTTCATAGTCCGCGTCAATACGGGTCATATAAACACCGTCCGCGAAAGCGAGGGTCTCGCGATAAAGCTCAGCGCCGCCGCAGATAAAAACATCTTTCGTTTTGACCGCGCCGAGCGCTTCGCCGAGCGATCTGAAATAGCGCGGATCCTTGCCGGCAGCGGGACGCGTTTTACTCAAAATAAGAACGTCGCGGCCCGGGAGCGGTTTTTCGATGCCGTCATACGCTTTTCGCCCAATAAGGATCGTGCTTCCCGCCGTCAATTTCCTGAAATACTGCCGGTCTTCGGCGAAATGCCAGGGAAGTTTGTTGTCTTTTCCGATGACGTAATTCCGCGCTACCGTAACGATGTGATAAAGCACGACCTTCTCCTTTTTAACGCGCGCAGGGATCCCGGAAGAACGATCCGGAACTACTGTTTCTCATAAAAAATAACTTCGAGAAGCGGATCGTCCTGAAGTTTGGAACGGGATCTTTCCTTGAAAGCGGGCGGGATCTCCGGGTAAAAAACATCGCCCTGATAATCGGCGTGAATGCGCGTCAGGTAGATCCCATCGGCCCGGTCAATGGAGGTCCGGTAAAGCTCGGCCCCCCCGATGATGAAGGCGTGTTCGGTCTTTACGTTCCGTATGGCGTCATCCAGGGAGGTAAAATAGGTCTGGCCGGGGTACGGGTTCTGCCCGCTGCGATCGAGGATCAGGTTTTGACGGCCGGGCAGCGGCTTGCATCCGAGACTCTCGAACGTTTTCAACCCCATGATCACGGTCTGGCCCGTGGTGGTTTTCTTGAAATGTTGCAGGTCCTTCGAAAAATGCCAGGGAAGCCGGTTCCCGTTCCCGATCACGCGTTGATTTGCGACAGCGACGATATGGTAGAGCACAAAACCCCCAGGATTGACTTAAACTGCGACAGACGCCTTGATGGCCGGATGTGGATTGTATCCTTCAAGCGTGAAATCTTCAAATTTGAAATCAAAAATATTTTTGACGGCGGGATCGAGGGCCATCCGCGGCAGAGGCCGCGGCTCGCGGGAAAGCTGAAGTTCGACCTGCCCCCGGTGGTTCAAATAAATATGCACGTCCCCGAAGGTGTGGACAAACGCTCCGGGCTTGAGTCCCGTCACCTGCGCCATCATCATCGTCAAAAGAGCGTAGGAAGCGATGTTGAACGGCACGCCTAAAAAAACGTCCGCGCTGCGCTGGTAAAGCTGACAGGAAAGCTTCCCGTTCAGCACATAAAATTGGAAGAACGCGTGACAGGGCGCCAACGCCATTTTCTCGAGCTCCCCCACGTTCCAAGCGCTCACCATGATCCGCCGGCTGTCAGGGCTCTTCTGGATCATGGAAACCGCCTGCGCGATCTGGTCCACGTCGGTCCCATCCGGACGTTTCCAACGACGCCACTGCGCGCCGTAGACCGGCCCGAGTTCCCCTTGAACGTCCGCCCATTCGTCCCAGATCGTGACGCCGTGGTCCCGCAAGAATTTAACGTTCGTATCGCCCCTCAAGAGCCAAAGAAGCTCATAGATCACGGATTTGAGATGAACCTTTTTCGTAGTGAGAAGCGGGAACCCTTCCGCGAGATCGAAACGCATCTGGTACCCGAACGTGCTGATCGTCCCGACACCCGTCCGGTCCTTTTTCTCCGCGCCGTTCTCCAAAATGTATTTTAAAAGGTCCAGATATTGTTTCATGGGATCTTCGGGAGCTTCTCGGAAGCCGCCGGGCTCTCTTTAAGAAGTTGTTCGTCCTTCATGTCCAGGTCCTGAAAATAATGCGCGCTTAATTTGAATATCCCATAGCGGTCGCTGGCTTTTACAAAATAGACGTCCTCTTTTTCGTTCTTCGGGCTGACCGTCAACCGGGTCTCGCCGCGTTCTTTTTCCGTGACCGCGATCTCCAGAAGCGGCGTATCCAGACCGTATTCCTTGCCCGCGGGATCCACCACGCTTTGCGCCTGAACACTGTTGAACGCGATCAGAAGACGGAGGACCTTGTCAGGATCCGGAACCTTTTTGGGATCGCCCGCCTTAATGAATCTCCATGGATCCTTCGACGGCTCGCCCCCGGTTCCCTCGCGCCGGATCCCCAGGATGGCCGTCCGCCCTTTTTCTTTCGACAGATGCTCCGTGACTACCGAGAGGCAGCGGTCCCTGTCGATACGGAAAAGCACCAGGTCCGCCCAATAACCGCTCAGCGGCACGGCCTCGGAAAAGGTCGTAAAAATACCGAGCAGTTCCGCCATGTCCATGTCCGTGAAATAAACTTCCTCGCCGGCGGCCTTGCGTAAAAAATAACCCCCGCTGCCTGCCGTCTTCGCCCCGAGCTTCAGATCCAGGAGCGTTGTATTTTGCAGCCCCGTCAATTTGATCGAAAAGGCATCCGCGTCACCGATCCCGAAGTCCGCGAAAAAGTTCTTTCCCGTAGCCCGGAGCTCCCCCCGAGTGCCGCAGAGTTTTTCCAGGAAACCGGCCACTCTGGTTTCGTCCGCAACGGCACCCCAAAGACTTTTCACTTTCCAGATGCCGTTCGCTTTGACGAGTTCGACCGGCTGGGCCTTCGCTCCACGTCCGATCAGGATCTTCTCGATTTTCCCCGGCTCAAAATCAAACGCCACGCCCCCGTCAAGCTGCGCGCCCGAAACGGTCCTGGGGTCCATCTTTTGGATCACGCTCTTGAAGAGAGCTCCGGCCAAAAGAACGCCGAGGATGATGCCCAGGACAATGATCTGTTTTGGTTTCATAAAAGAGGAGCCGTGTCAGGTTCCAAGACTTCTCAGATAATTCTGTTTGCTCCGGCGGCGCAGGGACGCGCGAATAAACCCGAAGGCCGCCACAAGAAGCGGCACCAGCAACATCACAAAAAGCCGCCACGCCACCTTGGCCGGCGCCGGGATCTTGGGAAGCGCCCGGTTCACGGGCCCCTTGGAACGGACCCCGATCAATTCGTCGCCTAACGTCAGGATGTCGATCGCATTCAGGAAAAAGTTCAGGTGCCCGCCGCCTTTCATCAATTGCTTCTGAAAAGGTGTCGAGGCCCCGATCAAAAGAAGTTTGCCGGGACGTGGCGTGAGCGGCGCGGGCGTCTTCCCGGGTTGAGGTGCGGAAGGAGGCTCCTTCCCTTCGACTGCGGCGGGCTCAGGGATCTTCTGTCCCTTAAAAGCGTCCGCGAATTGTCCCTGCGCCAGGAGAGCGAGCGGGAACGGCCCCTTCGGACTTTGCGCGGTGCGCATCAAGGTCTCCGGCGTCATCGCCTCCGCTTTGAGCGGCACGGTCCACGATCTTTTGCTGGAGGTCAGCAGGGTCTCCACTTTTAAATTCTGCGACCGGACCTTGTCGTTCTCGATCTTCAACGCGCTGCCCCATAAATAGAAGAAAGCCGAAAGGCGCGAGGTGATCGAAACCTTCGTATTCATTTCCGCGTCCGTCAACAGGATCTGGACCGGCAGTTTGACCGGAATGGTAAGTCCCAAAAGGGCCGCGCGGCCGCCGCCCGACAGGCTGATCGCTTCGCTCTGTTCATCCCCAAGAACTTGGGGGTCGACCTGGAATCCCCATGCCCCGAGCAGCTCGTTGACCCCGGGATGCTTTTCACTCGGGACAAGTTTAAGAGATCCGTCCTCTGCGGGCCGGTAATTGAACTCGTAATTCTGGACCGCCATAAAGACCGACCCGCCTTCGCAAAGGAAACGGTTGATCTCATACTTCTGACGGGCGTCCAGATCGCGCGGTTCAATAATGGCGAGCGTCTTCGTCCCCTGAGGGATCGGCGTGTCCTTTTCCAGAGAAAACCGGGTCACCGGGTATCCTTCGTATTCCAAACCCAGCTGGAGATATTCATACGGATCTTCACGGAAGCTGGGAGGGACCTGGTTCCCGCCCAGTTGCTGCAGCAGCGCCATGAGGTTCGGATCGAGCGAGCGTTCTTCATAGGGCGCGACCAAGGCGACCTTGGGGATCTCTTGAAGCGTCATGCGGTAGAGTTTTGAGACGATGGCGTATTCAAGCTCGTACAGGTTCCCGGGAATGATCCGCGGGATCATTTCTTCGGCCTTCTCTTTATAGGAAAGCGTCATGCCGGAATACACCAGCCGGACGCCCATTTCGTCGGACTGGATGGATTCCACCTGGAAGGGCACGATCCCCTTTTTGGAAAGCTTTTCCCCGGGGGTCTCTTCCTTTTGATCTTTCTTCGCCTTCTCCATGACGTCCGCCGCGTCCATGTGATAGACCTTGTACTGGAACCGGCCCCCGGAGGCGATGCGCAATTCTTCCAGTTTGTCGCGGACATCCTGCTCAAGCGTCTTCATCGAGGTCGGCATCTTGTCCGCCGAGGAAATATAAAATTTCGCGACTGCGGGAGCGGAAAGGTCCCTCAGGATCTTTTTGCTCGCCGGGGAGACCGTGTACGTCTTGCCTTCGCTCATATCAAAACGGCCGAGAGGAAGCCCGGCCACGAACCAGTTGCTCATCAGAAAAATGGCCGCGCAGATCAGGGCCGCGGTCGTAAAGATCGACGCTGCTTTCGGCCGCATCCGGCCTTCGATCCAAAAACCGTTCAGGATAAGCGCCGCCGCGCTTCCCACGGCAAAATAGACAACGTCCCGATTATCGATCACGCCCCTCGCAAAAGCGATGTAATGGTCGCCGGCGCCCAGAAAATGCCGGAAGAACGTCCCGATCCCGGGGACCCAACCGTCCAGGGATGCCGCCACAAATTCCGTTCCCGTAAGATAAAGCCCGAAACAGACCATCATGGAAAGAACGAACGCAACGATCTGGTCGCGGCAAAACCCCGATATCAGAATGCCGATCGCGAGAAAAAATCCGCCCAGGAATGCCGCCCCAAGATACCCCCCGAAAATAGCCCCGATATCCGGACGCCCCAGGATCGCGAGCATAACAGGGATCGGGAACGTGCAGGCAAGCGACGCGAGATAAAAAAGGAAGCTCGCCAGGAATTTTCCGAACACGAGTTCGTACGGCCGCATGGGGAACGTCAAAAGAAGTTCCTGCGTGTTCCCGCGTTTTTCTTCGGACCACAGCCGCATGGAGACCGCGGGCAGGAACACGGCCAGGAGGAACGGCAACATATAGAAAAGGGCCTTCATGTCCGCGCGCTCCATTAAAAAGAACTGGGTCATAAAAAGCCCGCCGTTCAGGAGCGTGAAAATGATCATGAAGATGTAGGCGATGGCGGAATTGAAGTACGCCGCGAGCTCCCGGCCCAGGATGATACAAAGATTGGACGGTCTTTTCACGGCGTTCCAGCTTTCTGCGGGACCAGAAGCCGGATGAAAATCTCTTCAAGGCCCATGTCCTGCGGGGCTTTCCCGGGATCCGGGACCTTTTCCGCCAGCTCGCGCTTCGTCCCCTGCGCCACCAGCTTCCCTTCATTGAGGATCACGATCCGGTCCGCGAGGACCTCCACTTCCTGCAGGATGTGCGTGGAGAAAACGACGGTCTTGTCTTTTGCGAGGCTCTTGATCAGTGAACGGATCTCGATGATCTGGATCGGATCAAGCCCCGAAGTCGGTTCGTCCAGGATCAGGACCTTCGGGTCATGGATGAGCGCCTGCGCGAGGCCGACCCGCTGTCCGTAGCCTTTGGAAACTTCGGAAAGAAAATGCTTCCACACCGATCTCAGATGGCAGGAGTCCTTCACCCACTCCATGCGGTCTTTCAGCCGCGCCCCTTCCAGTCCGCGCGCTTTTCCCACGAAGGCCAGATACTCTTCCACTTGCATGTCCGCGTAGAGCGGCACCGTTTCCGGAAGATAACCGATGCGTTTGCGGACCTCGAGCGGATCTTCCAGGATATCGAATTCATCAACCTTCGCGGTTCCGGAAGAAGGATAAAGGTAGGTCGTCAAAAGCCTCATCGCCGTCGTCTTGCCCGCGCCGTTCGGCCCCAGAAGACCGAGGATCTCGCCCGGGTTC
Organism: Candidatus Omnitrophota bacterium; assembly: GCA_903820505.1. Taxonomy (GTDB): domain Bacteria; phylum Omnitrophota; class Omnitrophia; order Omnitrophales; family Aquincolibacteriaceae; genus Pegaeibacterium; species Pegaeibacterium caenilacustre. The sequence continues at coordinate 40,941 of CAIJHQ010000068.1, read as the reverse complement.
GCCCGGAAAGACACATGGTCCAACGCAACCACGGGACCGTAATGCATCGTTAAAGATTGGACGTCGATCATTTCTACCAGTCGTAAGTTGTAAGTGATAAGCGGTAAATGATAAGTCGCCTCCAATGGGCTTGATCTGAGCTTTTACTTATGACCTACAGCTTATCTCTTATTACTGTTTCAGCGGCGGCGGCCGAAAATACGCAGAAGGAACAGGAACATATTGATGAAATCAAGATACAACGTCAGGGCCCCCAGGATCGCGAGCTGTTCGGGAGCGTCCGCCGTGCTCTGGTGGATCATTTTCAGCTTTTGCGTGTCATAAGCCGTGAGCCCGATAAAGACCGCCACGCCCACATAAGAGAGGATCCAGTAAAACACCGGCGCGTGAAAGAAAATATTCACGATGCTCGCGATGATCACCCCCCAAAGCGCCATGCCGCAAAAACTTCCGACCGACGTCAGGTCCTGCTTGGTCACCCAACCGTAGACGCTCACGCCGCCGAAGGTCATGGCCGTGATGAAGAACGTCGAGGAGATGGACGCCGCCGTGTAATAAAGGATGATCCCCGCCATCGTAAGACCGTTGAGCGCGGAATAGCTCAGGAACCCGAGGACCGCGGCTTGCGGAGAAATGGTGCGAACGCTCGCGGAAAGCCAGATCACGATCCCGAGCTCCGCGAGGAAAAAAAGCCACATCCCGCCGCTGAACAGGAACTTCATCAGCCCCGCGTTACTCGCCGTCAGAAAGGCGACGATCGCCGTGAGGGCAAGGCCCATCGTCATCCATTGATAAACGCGTTGCATGAACGTGGAAAAAACGGCTTCGCGCGGAGCCGAGAAAGGCCGGTTGTTCTGATCATCCATAGAAGTTCTCCTTTTTGAAAGATACCGTTACGTTTTTCGTGGCCCCATTGTAGCCAAAAACGGCCCCGCTCTCAAGGGATGAAGGACCCGGGCGTCAAACCGTCGGCAACGAGGGCGGCAGCGCTTCAGGGGCGAACGAGGCAAGAAATTCCTTTATTTTTCGGGCGGGCCGGGCGACGATCGCCCGCTCCCCCTTTTCCACGATCGGCCGCTGAAGGAGATCGGGATAGATCGCCAGAAGGTCCAGCCATTGCCCCTCCGCGAGTTTTTTCTCACCGAGTCTCAGGTCCTCATACAGCTGGTCCTTCTTGCGGATCAATTCCTCGACCGGAAGACCGATCTTCCGGATCAACTCCTTAAGCTTCGCCTTCGGGATGGGGTCCGTGAAATAATCCACGGCCTCAACGTCGACGTTCGCGTCCTTCAGGATCTGAGAAACTTCCTTACACGTACTGCAGGTCGGTTTTTGATAGATCGTCAGTTCCGCCATCTTTGATCTTCCTGTCCGCTGTGCGGTTCACTTTTTCAAAAAATAAAGCCCTGCGTAGACTTTGGGGTCCACAAGATACCCCTTTTTCCCCATCTCGTAAAGCCACGAATCCGCTTCCCGGAGCGGCACTTCATGAACGGTGATCGATTCCGTATCGTCCCCGCCGCCGGGCCCTTTCTTGACGACGTCATGCGCCTGATAAAAAGTAATGATCTCCGTGCTCAAACCGCTCGAGACCGGGCCCTCGGTGATCAGGGAAAGTTTGCCGGCCTCGTAGCCGGTCTCTTCCAAAAGTTCGCGGCGCGCCGCTGTTTCCATACTTTCGGGATCGTGCGGCGTTTTGTCGTTCACAAGTCCGGCGGGCCATTCGATCACCTTTCCCCGGACGGGATGGCGGAACTGCTCCACAAAAAGCGCCTTGCCGTCCCGCGTAAGCGCCACGATGACGACGATCCCGCTGCAGTTGGTCCTCCGGACGAATTCCCAATGACCGTCGCTCACCAGCTCCAGGTATTTTCCCTTATGAAGGATCATCTTCGCCTCATCAATAGCCGGCCGCTTCACCGGACCCGCGCGGATCGCTTTCGCCGGTCACTTGGCCGGATCCGTCCCCGGAACAGATCATCTGCGCACACCCCAAACTCTCTTTTTCCTCGAGCTTTTGTCCCAAAAGTTCGAGACGAGTGCGCAATATCCCGTCCTCGTAAAGTTTCGGCTCCAATTGCATGACGCCGTTGGCATTCAGGACCCGGGCGGCCTCCATCGCGTCCCCGCAGGATACCCCGAGGTCGAGCTTTAAGACCAGAACGTTCAAGAGGACCGCGGCGGGTTCTTCGGTCCCGTAAGCGTCCAAAACCAACAAGGGACGGCCTTCTTTAAAAACAAAAACGGGAGCCGCCGCGTTCCGCGGTCTCTGCCCCGGCGCAATAGCGTTCGGGGATTCCGGACCGCCCGCGCTCCCGGGGTCCATATCAAAATCCGTCAGTTGGTTATTCAAAAAAAAGCCGTAGCCCGGGACCTTCACGGCCGAACCAAAGGCATCCCCTAGCGTCGCCGACAAAGCCACGCGGTTCCCCTGCGCGTCCGCCACCAGGATCGACGAGCGGGCGGGCTTTTTCATGTCTTCGGAATGCGCCTTCTCAGGCCCTTCCACTTTAAGCGCCTTATCGAACCGGATCGACCCTGCCTTGGACTGTGCCCACTCCTGCGATAAAAGTTCCTCTTCCGGAATATTAAAAAGGTCCGGATCGGCGATGGCGGCGTGATTCGTGAAAGCGATCTTTTGGATTTCCTGCAGTAAATGAAAGATATCCATAGTTTTGCCGAGGCCGGCGGCGTCGAAATGGGCCAAAAGGTTGAGCCCCCGGATCAACATGATGCCGCCGGACGAGGGCGCGCCGAGGCTGAAAAGATCATAGTCGCGATAGGTCCCATGCACCGGATCCCGCCGGACGATCGCGTATTGTTCAAGGTCCCGGTAATCCAACGATCCGGCGCGAAAAGGATTTTTCCGGACCTCGCGGACCATCGCTTTCGCGATATCGCCTTCGTAGAAAGCTCCCCCGCCTTTGGTCTGGATCAAACGGAATGTTTTCGCGAGGTCGGGCTGGAAAAGTTTCTGCCCTTCCGCGAGTGGCTGACCGTTCTCAAAGAGATCTTTTTGGCTGGCGTCGAACAGTGAAAGCCGGGATGCCTGTTCCTGAAGCGCCTGTGCGAGAGGTTCGGAGACCTCGGCGCCCTTTTCTGCGTATCGAATGGCCGCGTCGAAAAGTTTATTGAAGGGGAATTTCCGCGTGCCGAACTGCGAGTGGACCTCCTGAAGAAGTTTGAGCAGACCGGGAACGCCCACGGGAAGACCTCCGGTGTTCCGGTCGGGCTGGTAAGCGGGAAGTCCGCCTTCTTTGTTGAGGAACATGCCGCGCGTGGCTCCTCCGGGCGCGCGGACGTTCCCGTCAAAAAAGATGATGCGCCGCATGGGCGCGTCATAAAAAAGAAGCTGGCCGCTGCCGCCAATGCCGGAAGCCTGCGGTTGGACAACGCTGAGAACCCATTGGGCGGCGATCGCGGCATCCACCGCGTTCCCTCCCTCTTTCAGGACCTCCAACGCGGCCTGCGTCGCGCGCGGATCCGAAGTCACGACCATGGCTTTTTCGCCCGTGGCCACGGCGGCAAAAGACGGCGCCGTGCCGCATAGGAGAAAAATCGAGAAAAGGAGGATCACTAGTTTCTTCGGGGACATGTCAGGGTAAAATCTCCTTAAACCGTCCGCAAAACGTAACGGTCAACGGCCCAGAATTTTTTTCGCGGTCTTAACGATGGCCGGGAACGTCAGGCCGTATTTTTCTAGCAGTTCTTCCGCTTTTCCGGATTCGGCGAAGGTGTCCTGGATCGCTACGAAACCCATCTTGCACGGGTGTTTTCCGGCGAGGAACGTCGCGACAGCGCTCCCGAGCCCGCCCCAGATCTGGTGTTCCTCGGCGACAAGGATGTGGCCCGTTTTTTTGGCTTCTTCCAGGATAAGCGCGGTGTCCAACGGTTTAACGGTATGCATATCGATCACGCCGGCCTGAATGCCCGTATCCGCCAGGCGCTCGGCCGCTTCAAGGGCCTCGAAAACCAGAAAGCCGTTCGCCAGGATCGTGATGTCTTTACCGTCGCGCAAGCGGACTCCCTTGCCGATCTTGAACTCGGTGCCTGGTTTATGCACGACCGGCGCTTTCGGCCGGCCGGTCCGGATGTAGACGGGCCCGACATGCTTTGCCGTTTCCCAAACCAGCGCGCGCGCCGAGATCTCATCGCAGGGCACGATCACCGAAAAACCCGGAAGGCTCGTCATAAGGGCGATGTCCTCAATGCTCATCTGCGACGCGCCGTCCTCGCCCACCGTGATACCGCCATGCGACCCGATAACCTTCACGTTCAGTTCCGAAAAAGCGACGGCCATGCGGAATTGATCGAACCCCTTGCTGACAAGGAATGACGCGAAACTGGAAATGAAAGGGATCTTGCCGCACGAGGCGAGACCGGCCGCGACACCGACCAGATTGGCCTCCTGGATCCCGACGTTAAAGAACCGTTCCGGGAACACTTGGCTGAACGGATAGGACTTCGTGGATTTGGAAAGATCCGCATCCAGGACCACCACGTTCAGGTCTTTCTTTCCGACCTCGATGAGGGTCTCCCCGTAAGCGTCCCGTGTGGCTTTCCCGAATTTTTTTTCCATTACTCGAGTTCCTTCAGGGCCTTTTGAACTTCCTCGGGGGTCGGGGCAACGCCGTGGAACTGATTGTTGTTCTCCATGAACGAAACTCCCTTGCCCTTGACCGTATGCGCGATGATCATCGCGGGCGCATTCTTGACCTTTTTCGCTTTTTCCACCGCGCGAAGGATCGCCTTGAGGTCGTGTCCGTCGATCTCCTGGACGTCCCAACGGAAGGACTTCCACTTTTCCACCACAGGTTCCATATCGCAGATATTTTTCGTGGAATCATCCAGCTGGAATTTATTGTAATCGAGGAACGCGATCAAGTGATCGACCTTATGATGGGCTGCCATGGCCGCCGCTTCCCAGGTTTGCCCCTCGTTCATTTCCCCGTCGCTCGTGATCACGTAAGTGTAATAATCTTTTTGATCCAGACGCCTCGCGAGCGCCATGCCGATCCCGATCGACAGCCCCTGACCCAACGAACCGGTGGAAGCTTCGACGCCTGGAAGTCTCCTTCTGTCCGGATGACCCTGGAGCGGGCTCCCCAATTTGCGGAAATCCTTAAGCGTTCCAGGATCAAAGTACCCGGACTCGGCCAATGCGGCGTAAAGAGCGGGCGAAGCGTGCCCTTTGCTCAGGACAAGGCGATCGCGGTCCGGCCATTGGGGATCCTGGGGATTGTGCTGCATGAGGTTAAAATAGAGGGCCACGAGCATTTCCGTTGCGGAAAGTGAACCCCCGGGATGTCCGGAGGCAGCGGCGCCCGTCATCTCCACGATGTGACGGCGAACAAGCTTCGCTTTTTCTTTAAGTTGTTCTAAAGAAAGCATTTCCATCGGATTAAGACGACCCTAATTTGCAACGGTTACAGGGGGATAAGACAGTGGAGTTTAGCGGCTTTCGTAGAGACCGTCAACGACTAAAAACCCGCTCGCAGATGCCCTTTGGAGGGACGGTTCTCTCCGGAAGACCTGTCCCTGAGTTTAACACTCCCGAGAAGAACCGTCCCTGCCCGCTGACACGTTGTCCGTTGCGCATCAAACCTGCCGCGTGGTATTCTCTCCCGAAAGGAAACTCTCATGTCCGGAAAAGATCTGCTGATCATCGATTCGAGCGAAAAAGACGCGGACCTTTATTACGCGACGCGGTTCATCGCGCCCGACCCCTTCATTTTCATCCGGATCCGCGGAAAAAAATACCTCCTGATCAACGACCTTGAGATCGACCGTGCCAGGAAACAAGCGCGCGTTGACGCGGTCCTTTCGATATCCCAACTGGCGCGGACCTACCGGTCCAAGACAGGAAAAACGCTTTCTCTCATCGAGATCCTGGGCCGTTTTCTCAGAAAAAATAAGGTGAAGAACCTTTTGGTGCCGGCAAATTTCCAGATCCAGTATTGCGAGCCGCTCAAGCGCGCCGGATTCCGGATCCGTTACAAGCCCTTGCCTTTCTTTGAAAGACGCATTATTAAAGACCGACGGGAGCTTGCGGCCATCAAGCAAGCCCTTTGCGCGACCGAACGGGCGGTCGAAAAAGCCATTCATGTCCTGAAAAGATCGGTCATCCGCAAGAACAGGCTCTTCTTCAGTGGAAAACCCCTCTCAAGCGAGTGCCTCAAGAAAGTAATCCATCAGTCTCTTTTGGAGGACGGCTGTACGGGCGAGCATACGATCGTTTCCTGCGGCCGGCAAACCGTTGACCCGCACCACCGGGGAACCGGTCCTCTTTACGCCCATCAGCCGATCGTGATGGACATCTTTCCGCGAAACGATACGACGCGTTATTACGCCGATTTCACGCGCACCGTCGTCCGTGGAAAAGCGTCCCCGCGGCTTAAGAAAATGTACGCGGCGGTCAGGCAAGGCCAGGAGATCGCTTTCCGGATGATCCGCGACGGCATCGACGGAAGAAAAGTTCACGAGGCCATCCAGGAACATTTTATGCGGCTGGGTTTCATGACGGGCTTCAAAAACGGCCGCACCCAGGGATTTTTTCACAGCACCGGCCACGGGCTCGGACTCGAAGTCCACGAACCTCCGCGCATCAGCAGGGGCAGCGACACATTAAAAAAAGGACATGTCGTGACCGTGGAGCCGGGACTTTATTACAAGAATTCGGGGGGCGTCCGGCTGGAAGATGTGGTCTTAGTGACTAAAAAAGGCTGCATTAATCTGACGCGGTTCCCGAAACAACTCGAGATCTGACCTTCCGGCATTTCTTCGCGGCTCTTCCCTTTTTCCGTGGCCCCGAAAGGACCAGCTCCTCTTTTTTCTTCCGTGATAATTCCTTGACCGCGCATTCCCTGACCAACGCTTGAGTGCGAGTCCCGCATTTTTCATGATAAAGGATTTCGACAGGCCGGCGGGTACGCGTATACCGGGAGGCCTTACCGTCCTGATGCATCTTGAGACGCCGCTCAAGGTCTTTGGTGATCCCCGTGTAAAAAGAGCCGTCGCGGCATTTCAGGATATAGAGCGCCCAGTCTTCCGGTTCTTTGACTTTCTCCGGGGAAGCGGCTTCTTTCCCCTGAAGCGCTTTGAGCATTTTTTTATATGTGGGATGCATAGAGGGCTCGCGCGGCAAGCGCGACGATCACTTTTTCTTGAACCGGTGGTGATATTTCACGGTCGCGTAAACGACTCCCGTAAAAAAAATGACGTTCACGTACCCGAACAGGCGGAAAGCGATATCGGAGGACATGAACGCGGCGGGCGACATCAGAAGGATGCAGATCCACACCCCGAAGACCCAAATGAGACTGATATCATCCGCGGATTTCCGCTTGATGATCCGCATCACGAGCGGGATATTGAAGAGCGGCAGGATCACGCCCGCGATCGCTCCGATCTGCAATAGAATTTTCATAGACTCCACCCACTCCCTGCTTCGCGAGAAGACTCGCCTACTCCAGCTGGTCTTCCAGCTTCGCCGTAAGCGCTTCGATCTGTTTCAATAAATATCCCGGCACGAGGTTCTCTTCTTCCAGCTGCGTTTTGGCGCCGTTCAAAAAACCGATCAGCCGCCGTAGCACCGAATTGCGTTTCTGGTCCTTGGCCTCCGGCGTGTCCGAGGGTTTTTGCGCCTCAAGGATCTTCTTCACCTGCGCGCGGATCTCTTTGGGTTCTTTCCCCTCGTTCAAAACCTCCTGCCGCAACTCCGCGAAATCGCTCGTGGGGATATTTTTATTCTCCTTGGCGAGACGCAAAAGATTCACGGCCTCGTAATCGGGGATCTTGCGCGGGGTCTCTTCCTGGGGAAATTCGGGCTTGATGATACGCGGCTCTTCTTTTTCGAGGAACGAATATGATTTTAAAAGTTTGGATGCCGTCGTTTCCCTGATCCCCAGTTCCTTGCGGCAATAGGTCTCGAACGCCTGGTAGCCCCATCCCTTATAAAGCTTGTTCTTGTAGATCGAAAAAAGATGCTGGCCGAGCTGAATCCAGGAGGCTTTGTGATTTTTCGCGATCTCTACGGTCTTGATGCGTAATTCGTCGTTAGCCATTACAACTCCTCGTGCGGCTTACTCTTTTATATGAATTCCAAATGAACTTTGCCCGGAATAATCCCATGCCGGTGGGCCTCATCCATCAGCCGCCGGAACCCCGCCTCGCCGTCCCCGCCGATATCCACCGTGCGGTCGTTCACATACATCCCGACGAAGCGGTCGTTCAGGTCTTCCGATATCCCGCGGCCGAACCCGAGCGCATATTCTAAAGCTTCCGGACGGTGAGACAAGGCATATTCGATGCTTTCTTTGAACAGACCGGCGAAGGATCTCATCGTATCTTCGCCAAGGTCGCGGCGGATAATATCCACGCCGAGAGGCAGCGGCAGTCCTGTCTTTTTGTGCCACCACACGCCAAGGTCCAAAACCTTTTCGAGACCGTGTTCCGCGTAGGTGATCTGGCCTTCATGGATCACGAGCCCGAGGTCCGCTTCATTCCTTTGTACGGCATCAAAGATCCTATCAAAAGGCGTGAAAATTACTTCGCAGGGAGCGCGGAGTAAGGAGTGCGACGAACCTTTTTCGAGCTTTTCATATAACTGGAGAGCCAGATAGGCCGTTGTCAATTTCCCTGGAACCGCGACTTTAAGCTTAGCTTTCCCGTCCTTGCGCGGTACGCCGTTCTCTGTTCGCCGTACCAAGATCGGCCCGTATTGATCGCCAACGCTTGCTCCGGACCGCATCACCGCGTAACGGTCCGCCAGATAAGCGTACGCGTGGCAGGAAACCGCCGTGACCTCGAGTTCGCCGCGGAGCGCCCGCTGGTTCAGGCTTTCGATGTCTTCGATGACGTGCTCGACCTCGAACCCGCGCATCGGGACCTTCTTTTTGGCGAGCGCGTAGAACATGAAGGCGTCGTCAGCGTCAGGACTGTGGCCGACCCGGATGAGCCGGGGAGTGATTTTTGGCATGGCGGCAATCTTAGGCAAGAAACAACGCAGGGTCAATCGGGAAGATAGAAAAATTTTGAAGAAGATATCCGGGCACAGGAAAGTTTTTAGGCGCTTTTCGCGGTCGCAAAAAAAGCGTGCTGCATGCTTTCCACGAATGCCCTAACGCCCGCCAGCTCAAGGAATGTGCGGAACCGTTTGGACGTCACAAGGATCGCGTTGTCCCCCAATTGCTGCTTCAGCATCACCGCGGAAGCTTCGCTGACGTTCGCCATGGCTTTCAGCTGCAAGAAGGCAGCTGCACGGCGCCCGTTGACCTCCTCCGGAGCAAGAACTTTCCGGGCTTCTTCCAGCGAAGAAACCATCCGGATCCCGGGACGGCCGGCGCCCACAAGTTGCCGGTTGACCTCCTGGAAAAGTTTGCGTTCATCCCCGCTGAGGGACCGTTCGGAAGCAAGAATGACGACGGGAACGTCTCCGAAGATCTTCCGCATCACAGCCAGAGCCCCGTCCCTGAACGCCAGGTCCTTACCGAGAACAAAAGCGTCGGAAGGCGCAATAGATTTGATCCCGAGAGACTGCAGCGCCGCGGCAAATCGGAACTTCTCAAGAACCGTTTGCGCTTGTGCGGCGACCGCCGGCACATTTCCTGCCGGCGCAGTGGTTCCCCCGAAGAAGACGGCCACAAGATTTACCGCATTAAAAGTGTGCGCCGTAAGCGACCAGATCCCGTCCGTGATATTTTTCGTCACACCGCTGAACCCCTGCAAATTCCCGCCGCCAAGGAGCGCGTTCTCGTTAATGAACTGTTCAAAGTTCGTAATCGGCACCGCAGAAGCGGCCCGCATTTCCGATCGCGCTTCGGCGTCGGAACTCGCAACGGCTCTCTTTTTAATCTCAATCTGGCCATCAAGAACACTTTGCTTTCCCGCATAGAATCTTGTTTCGAAAAAGTCCGCCGCTTGGGAAGAAACCGTTTTGGGCGTCACAAAAAACGCGATCCCCATCTTTCCGCTTTTTCCAGGAAGCGACTTCGTCGGATCAATGACCGTCGTGATCTCATATTCTCCCCATCCCTGGCTCTCACTCAACAACCTGATCTCCATCGGGTCAACCATTTGATCCTGCCAGGGACTTTCGTCCCCCTCATAAAACCCGAAATGGGAGAAAATGTTGATCTCATCGAATCTTTGACGATCGATCCAGACCTTCAGGCTCGCGAGAATGCGGCCGTCCTCCAATGGGTGGACCCGGACGTTCTTTTCGGAAAATGAAACCGCTTCTTTGAGGGCGTCCAGGGCCTGCCTCCGCGCAACTGCCGCGCCCAGGAAAGCGCTCAATGGGACCCCCACTGCAACGAGCTCGATGCCGAATTCTTTCACCTCCGAGCCATAGAAGTTCCTCCCGTCCACAACCATGGGAATTTTTGCGACCTGTTGCCCGTTTTCATCAAAGAAAATGGATTTGACCTCCGCGAAAGCGGGAGAGGCCGTCACGAGGAACTGTATCTCGGTGCCTCGCACGGCTTCGCGAGCGTTCTCCTGCGCGGACTTGGCCTCCGAGAAAAATTTCAGCCTCCCATTTTCTTCGCCCAGTTCGCGCCGGGCATTCACCACAGCCTGTCTGTCAACGTCAGTCGCGTGGACAATCGCCCCTTCTTTCAGCAACGCTTCGATCAAGGTCATGGACCGCGACCCGTAGGTCGTGTACTCTCCGGGTTTATAGGCAAGTCCCAAAACAGCGACCTTTTTGCCGCGGAGACCGCCGGCGGCTTTTTTCGCTTTCTCGATGTAAAGTCCGACCTGCTGATCGTTGATCTTTTTAACCGTGGTAATAAAAGGGACAGGGGTTTTTTCCTTTTGGCCGGTCTCCGGCGGAAATTCAAATTTTTGCTGGATGTCCTGACGAATCTTCTGAAATTCCTGAAGAAGCTCTTCCGGCAGATACCGCGCCACGTACCCTTCCAATGTCTCGAGCGCCATGCTCAATTTATTGCCGCCCCAGCCGATCCCGGGCGCGAGATATTCCACCCCCACCACGAAATCCAGTCCCAGACCGTGCGTCACATCACGGATGTTCGCCCCCACGCGTTCGGCGATCTCCGCGATCATGTTGATATAGGAAATACGCAAGGCCAAGAATGACTCCCTGACGCGTTCCACGAACTCGTCGTGCGGTACCGCCGAAGCCTTGCCGAGCGTCTTTCCGTGGCCGATATTGAAATAAGGAAATTTCAAACTCTCCTCTTTCAAATCGGGCGTTTCCTGTTTCAGCTGGCTCATTAGCAATGATATCGCTTCAGGACTGTTCAGTTTTGTTTCGTCGAAAAAATTACGGCCGTCAAAGATCGGGGGCAACTTCTTTCCGTTGCTTATGAACCAGTTGCGGAGACTTCCAAAGTCGATCCGGGCGAAATCAGGCCATTCCGTCGCGAGGATCACCGCATCCGCGTCCTCCAGCATGGTGTTGAGCCGCACCGGGTCCGCAAAAAATTCGATCGCGGTGTCGTCCTTGAAAGGCCCCGTCTTCGGGTCCCGAAGGCGTCCCACGGCCACCGGATCATAGACGCGGATCTTGGCGCCGCGCCGCAATAGGACGTCGATCAGCTTGACGGCGCGCGATTCCCGGATATCGTCGGTCCCGGGCTTGAAGGAGGCACCCAGGACCGCGATCGTCTTCCCCTGGACATTTTGAAGGTAAGGAATGACCAATTTTTCCGTGAAACGTCTCCACTGAAGTTCGTTCACCGCAAGCGCATCGAGGACGAGGCCGGGGAGCACTCCGAGGCCGCGTGAGATCTGGACCGCCGCCGCCAGGTCCTTCGGGAAACAGGATCCCCCGAATCCAAGGCCGGCGCACAGGAACGCCCGGCCGATGCGACTATCCTCTTTCCCAGAATCTTTTTGTGTCGCCATGTCGTAGGCGACCTTCCCGATATCAAGACCCAGGGCCTCCGTAAGCCAGCTGATGAAGTTGATAAAAGAGATTTTCATACCGCGATACCCGTTGGCGGCATACTTTACGAGGGGGGCGCTCGTCAAGTCTGTGATAATGATCGGTACTTGTTTGCGCTTATGCTTCTCATCAGGATTGGGATTAGCGTAAAGCGCCGCAATCTTCAGGCCAACCTCCAGATCATCAACGCCGATCACAATGCGTCCCGCTTCTCCGCGATCATCTTCAACTTCCTTACCCTCACGTAAAAATTCCGGCTCCCACGCAAAATGGATCACGGCACCCCGAAGGTCCTCTCCGGCGGCCTCACGCCGCCGGAATTCCTCTGAAACAACGTTTTTTAATGCGTTAACCGTGTCCCGTGGTGGTGCCGTACTTTTCCCGACAATGATCTTGGATTCCCCGGGATGGACAAGTTTCGCGATCTCCCGGACGGAATCTTTCAAGTATTGGATGTTCGCATGGCCTGAATCGCTTTGAGGTGTTTGGACCGCCAGAAAAATAATCTCCCGCCCTTCGATCGCTTCTTTGTAACTAGTGGTGAATTTAAGTTTTCCAGTCCCGAGCCCTTCGGTCAAAAGCTCTTGAAGGTCCGGAGCGTGAAATGTCAACTCCCCTTTAGAAAGCTTCTCAACAATCTTGGGCTGAATATCTACAGCGGCCACATCGTGCCCCCAATCAGTAACGAGCAGAATGCTCTTAGTTGCGCCGACAAAACCCGTACCGATGACTGCGATTTTTTGAGCTTCGTGCTGCGGCCAGGCGTTCTCCGCACGCAACTCCGACCGTTTGACCGGCCCTTCCTCCTGTGTCCCCGAACGGATGCGTGCGGCGAACACGGCTTCCGCGCCTACTGCGTTCATACCTGAAGCAGCGGTCTTCATCATCCGGCGAATTTCGGAGCGCTGCGCCGGCTCTTCCTGTTTTGTCTCCGGAGGTTGTGCCGCGTCAGAAGGGGCAGGGACCATTTCTAGAATTTGAAAACGGTAGAGAGGTTCTTGAAAAACATCAGGGTCTTGCGGCTTCTCAACGGGAATTCCTATTGACCATTTTTCGGTAGAAAGTTTTTCCACTAAGTGTTCGAGCGGATAGGTCTCATTCGCAAGGACGTTGCGGATCCTGTACTGCTGTTCCTCTTCGAAAACATGGGCGCCCAGGTGACCGGTATCCAGAATACGGAACCACGCCTTGCCGTCGCTTGAACGGAAAGGGGTTCCCGCAAAATGGATCGGCACGAACACCGTTCTGTCAGGCAAACTCCTTGAAATGACCATCGCGCTTTCGCGGTCCACATGGTGGAACCAGATCTCGCCCTGCTTGAAAAGATTTTCGAAACGCGGTTGATGAAGCACTCCAAGGAGTGCCGTATAAACTTCCTCGTTCCAATCCTTCAATTTCTCGAAACGGCCGGGGGACAGGACCGCAACGAACGCCATGACGGGAGGAATCCCCCTTTCTCCGAATTTTCCGATCGCCTTTTCACGGGAAAGACCAGTCACGCCTTTCAATAAACGCGCCATTTTTTCATCGTTCCCGACACCGCCTCTGACCTTTTGAAAAAGAAGCTGCGTGATCGGTTGCCCCTCGCTCACAAAGCGACCGCCCGTAAGGGCCTCAAGATAGTCCACGACATCTTTCCCGAGTGCGACTTCTTGTTCCTCGGCCCTCTCGTTCAGATCCTCCAGTGTCAAAACCTGGATGCCGACGGCCGGAACTCCTGCCGGGATCGACTCCGCCATTTTCCACAGAGGATACTTCCCGTAACTCCTTCCGGAGACGACGTCGACGATCTGGTACATGCGGGTATCATCCAGGCTGCCCACGAGATTTTCTAAAGCCCCGCGGCCGTAAAAGGCGCCCCATGCCTTCACACCCTCCGATCCCAAGAAGCCATACTCTCCGAGGTTCAGCGCCACGAGATATTTCCGGCCGTCTATCTCCACGGAATACCCACGGATCTTTTTCGCGATCGATCTAAAGGGGAACGCGCGTTGTTCCAAATAAACCGCTATGTTTTGGCGCACAGCGGGATTCGCCAAAAGGTCTTCCGTTTTTGTATCCTTCGTCTTGATGTAGTGTTTAAGAAGAAGGAACGAAGCTTCGACGACCAACCGGTCGACGATCTCCAGGGCTTCCAGATTCACTTGAACTTTCTCCTGTTCCACCTCGGTCTCTTGCGCTGATTGGGCAAGTTCCCGTATCTTTTGAATCACAGGGGTCAGCGTCGTATCAAATCCCTCGAAAAATTCGTTCAGATAGCCGAAAATGTCCCCTTCCACCCCTTGTGTTGCGTGGTACGCAATGCTGTTGTAACCCTCCCGGCCCTTCCCGCGAAGATAACGGAACCCTTCAACGAATCCCAACAGGCCAAGAATGTTCCGGGCTTCCTGGGTCGTTGCCTGCCAATAAAACTCCGGCTGTCCTTCGTGGGCAAGGGATTTTTCAAAAAGTTTTTTGGCATCGTCATAAGAAATCTCTATCCTATTAAAAAGCTCGTTTTCCTCTTTGACCGTCTGGATGGCCCTCTCCCACAACACTTTGTGGGCCACGGCCTGTCCGTTCGCCATGTCTACTTTAGGAGTGGACTGAAGAACGGCAAACTGCAGATCGCGACGCCTAGAAGGATCCTGATAGGCTTTATTCAGGCCATAAAGGGCTTTCAAGAGAGATACCGCGGAAGGCCGTCGCCCGCCCCCTTCCTGAGAGCTTCGCTCGTCTTCACTGTAGGCAACGAAAAATCCGTTGGCGATCTTCCATTTTTTTTCTTTCAGTTGTTTCGCAAGATGGTCGTGCGTGATGTTGTCCTCAAAAACGTCCTTTTCGCTCCCGGTCCTCGTTCCAATAATCGTAAAAAGTTCCGGGTCCGCGCCTCCCCAAACGCCGACGAGCGCCGCCATGTTGGTCATGGCTTTCATCATGCTGGTCGCGGAGGCCTCCAGCTTTTCGTCGGAAAGCATGACGGCACCCGAAATACCGTTAAAAATGATCGGTGCGATATAAAAATTGTAGTCTTCGATCGTGGCGATCCTGTCCCGCAACCCCAGTTCTCCGACGAGAGCCTGTATCTTTAAGAACATCCAGTGGGCCTCTTCTCCAAACTCCCTCCCGCCGATGATCACCCGCGGAGCTCGCCTCTTGAACTCCGCCAGAGCCTGAGGATCGCTCTTCAATTTCTCAAGGATCTCGGTCCATTTATCCGGCCCCTTGTAAGACACCTGGCGGCGAACATTGGCAACGATAGGATTTTTTAAAAGAAGTTCCTTGAGAAAAACAAGGTCTTTCCTCGAACGCAGGTCCTTCCATGTCTCGGGATCTTTTATGGCCGCCTCAACCGCTCTCCGAAAGTTTCCGGCGAGTTCCTGACCGCCGGTTTTTTCCATGGCGAACTTTTTCTCGTAATCCGTCAAAACTTCATCGATCCATGCGGCAGAATTCTGATCTTCCTTGAGCCACAGAAGGAGCCCCATGATCCCGACCGCTTTCGCAAATTCAGCCTTCTGCTTGAACGATTCCAAAGCCTCCTTATGCGAAAAAGAGCTTATTAGTTCAAAAAATTGCCTGTCTGATATTCTCCCCGGGACTGTGTCTTTCTGTTCCTTGTATATCTGCTGTTTGTACTGGCCGATCAAGTCCCGTAAAAGAGACGACTGCCATTGTTCAAGCAGGACGCCGTTCGTATTGCGGATCTCATTCTCGTTAAAACTCTTCAGCTTATGGGTATGTCCGGCCATAATATCTTCGGCCAAAACCCTCGTGTGCTCATAAAGCGCGACGCCCGTGATCAAACGGGAAGAGCTCCCCAGAGCACCCACGACGTCGATCTTTCCGTTCTTGACGATATATTTCCGCTGGGTTTCGGGATATCCCATCATCTCATAGGACGCTTCATTGGGCATATAAAGACCGGGACGAAAAACCGTGTGGTTAATGTGATGATGAATGGCGTCAGGAAACATCGGTGTCGGCGTGCTGGCGAACACTTCGTTATCCACGAATAAGATCTTGCTCTTAACAACGCCCTTTTGCTGAAGCTTCCGCGCCAAATGCTGGGTCGCCCAACCATACACTGCCATGTGAACATCCCGCCAAAGATCCGGATGGTCGCGCGGAGCATCAGGATAAACTTCGTCAAAGACACGGATTTTTTTCCCTTCCTTATCATAAAAATAGGCATCGATGTAATAGTTCGAGACCCGATTGAAGTGTGTCTTTGTGGGATAAACATCCACCCGGATATTCTTGCTGACGATGCTCTCCACTTTCCGGGCCAAGTCTTTGTACTCTTCGCTCCCGTGCTGCTCTGCCCAGGCCCTTTCCGCGGCGGCCTTATTCCGAAAATCATCACCGATCTCCAGTTCAAACGAAAACTCCAGGCTTTTATCGGCCTTCAGAACGCTGCGCAAATAATCCCCCAGGGTCACTTTTCCCTGGCGAACTTCATCCGGGAGATACTTGGCATATTGCTGTCCTTTGATCCTGTCATAGATCACATTGACGGCGATGATGTCCTTCTGCTCCTTGTTCTGGTCCCCTAAATTTTGGCCCCAGGCCGGGAAAAGGTCGTGCATCAAAGCTCCCAGTCCGCCGGTCAGCGTCGTTTGAGCCACCAGCCCTACGTAACGCCGGATCATGCTCCCCATACCCTGAAAATGATGACTCAGCCGTTTATTGAGCGCTTCCAGAATACCGCGATCAAGCCCGGCCTCCATCTGGCGACTAACAATGGTGTATTCCTTGAGCCCTTCCTCTTTTAACGGGGCTCGCATTTCCGAGCGGTTGGTGACGGATTTCCCGGTCGGAAGCTGTTTTGCAACACTGCCCGAACCCGGCAAGAGTTCTCCATTTCCCGTGCGCTTATGATAATCCACTAGTTTTTTGTGGTACCCCACCACATCCGCGCCTGTTATTCCCGTCGGTGTCGGTTTCCCGCGAATATGGTGGTCCAACACGTTGGCGGCCACGGCTCTCCAACTCGGAGGCAGGTGCTCGCCCAAGTCTCCGTTCGCGATCGCTTTGAGCGCCTTTACCGGTTCGTTATGGGCCCGGCTCGGGGAGGGGAACACGACGTAAGTAAACTTTTCCACGATATCTTCCGGAAGTTCATTTTTTTCCATTAAAACCTTAAGGTCGGCAAACTTTTTTTCTTTTCCTAAAAGTTCTTCCATTTTCTTGTCCGCCGCGGGCAGGTCCGTTTTAAACCAGAACGCGATCACTCGTTTTGAACCCCCGCTGAATTCCTTCAGGAGCGCCGGCGCGGCCTTCTCGAACTGCGGGTACCAACCTTTCGTTTTCATCCGCTTATAAATGTTCTGGAGTTCGTCCGCTTGAACGGCAACGACGCGAAAGCCGCGTTCCTTCGCGGCGTCCAAAATGCCCAGTATTTTTTTCCGGCTGATGTTGGCGCCCAAAAGAAGCCTGTAACTGCCTTCCATTCCTTCCCGGTCCTTCCCCGCTCCTACATCCACGGCTCCGTTCTCTTTTTTATTGAAAAGCTCATAGGCCGCGGCAGCGATATTTCTGTTCGTTGTTTCCAAAGGGGGGCTCGGCCGAAGGAGGAACAATTCGCCGTTAGGGGAAAGTTCCACCTCTTTTATTCTCGGATATTCAAGCTTGTCCCCCCCGGGACCGGTTGTCCTATCCACTTCGACCGGGAAAGTCTTCCCGTTAAACAGACTCATGGCCTGCCACCGGGACGGCGTCAGGGGGCCTTCTCCCGACACGGCAGCATCAACGACAACGCCGATGGGGAAATCTACGAAATGAGGATGCGGTGGGTCGAGCGGCTCCCGATAAGGCTGGAGGTCTACCGCGTAAACAAGCCATGCCGTTTTTCCATCCTTCTTTTTTATCTTCAGGGCAATGCTGATGACCCCCCTAAGATCCCAATTATCAAGGAATTGGATGTCGGCCAATTTCCCTTCCGGCATTACTGAGGAAAGTCTTTTCAAAAATGCCATCTGCGGAACGGCAAAGAACGCCTCCCTCAACTTTTTGAATCGGGTCCTGACCTCTAGTTCCTCATCGTTCGCAAAAGGATGGGCGTGCGCCTTTGTGAGATTGGCAGCGTGCTCCTCCGGGCCTTCTTTGACCGCATCGCCTCCAACCATCGGGCGGACGTCGCCGGTATGGGACAACCAATCCCGGAGCGTTATCATGATGGAATATCCCTTCACCAGAATAGCCAACACGCACGCAAGAGAAAGCGCCCCAGCGACTGAGAACCCCTTGCCCTCTTCTTTTAAAAAATACCCCATGACAAAGACGGGGATCTGGTCATAATTGCTGAGGTATGAAATGACCCCGCTTTTTCCGTTGGCTCCCAAGAGCGGCTTGAGAGCTCCGATGATCGCGTCCGAGATCCCGCGGGTTTCGCCGGGACCGCGCGAAAAATTAAACAGTGATTCAAAGAGACCCGCGTCATAGGTCTCGATGCTGACATCCGGGAATTCCTGAGCGCTTGTCTCTATCAGGGCTTTTTCCACCTGATCATAGGTCTCGAAAATGAACCCGAAAGTGCGGCCTTTTTTGTTCGCATAACTCGAAGCCTCCCGGATGATCTCCCGCAGCGGATTTACTTCTGTCGGTGCCCCGGCTGACAAATGGTTCTCATTAAGAAATTCCAAGAATCTTTCTTTAACCAGATATTTCGCCATATCAACGCGGACCTTGTCGGCTCCAAGGTCGATAAGGGCCCTGATTGATCGTTTAAAATATTCCAGGACGTCCGGTTCAAAAATATTGAGAATGGTCTGGTCGGCGTTGTAGTGGAGCTCACCATTCTCATCGCGCCCATCCATCCCGGGGAAATGCCGGACCAGAACGACTTCTTCCCGGTCGCCCTCTCCGATCCTTTTGGCAAAAAAAGTCGGGTTCTCCCTCAAAAGAGTTTTGATGAGATCTTTTTTCCCTCCCTCAGGGAGACCGCGAAAATACCGGTTTTCTTCGTCGGTTAATTTTTTATGGAAAGTCCAATGAAGGTTACTCTCATTGATAGTATCCGGCGCAAGGGAAGGGATAAAGTCGACTACGACTTTGATGCCAAGGTCATGGGCCTTCTGGGCAAAGGCTACGAAATCCCTCCGGGTTTGCTCCGTGGTCCCAAGTTTTTTTTCCGAATCAGACAGACGGGGGTCAAACTTCGTCATTCCCATGATGGAAAAAGGGTTCCCGCCGTCATCCCGAAGGACCCATCCGTTCTTGAATTTTTTGCGCTTGGTCGTATAACCCGCGACCCTCACGGTTGTTTTACCGTCCTCGGAGGTAATAAAATGTTCCCCCGCATCGGGGACCGTATGGACCGACTCCGAGATGGGCCCCTTGCGGTAAAGCCCGTTGTAAATATAGACGCTGCCGGGCCTGACATTGCCCCCGACTGACCCCCGGTGCTTTTTTCTGCCTTCTTGTCCTTGTTCCTCAAAATCTCCGAGAAGTGCCGCCATCTTTTTCAGGGCATTACGCGTGACAAACTTTTCATTCTCGCTTGTTGCCCCCATATCCTTAATTGGAAAAGCTATCATCAGTCCCGGAACATTTTTTTCGGCTTCGCGCATCTCCGAACGACCGGCAACGGGCACAAGTTGTGACGGGACTGCAGAAATACCGACCGCCGTTGCTACAAAACCGCTAACCGCTTCCCGAGCTCTTTCGAGACCGGCAACCTGCTGCAGGTGTTCGGAGAGACGGGCCGCAAGGGCGGCCAGTTCCCTACGCCATCCCCTGGGAGAAACTTCTTTCTCAAAAAGAATGTCGCACGGTTTTATTCCCGAGATCTGAGAGGTCTCAACGCTCTTCTTCCCCAACAGGACCGTGAGATAGTTCTTTCGGGAATCCGGTGTGATCTCGCCGATATGCGGCGTGATCTCGATGTAGGAGCTGCCGGCGCTGAGGGCCTTCGCTTTAAGACCGTCCGTGTGAAAACCCCCGGTGATCAACACCGCTTTCGTCTGTTTGCGTTCCCGCATCCTCGCGAACGCCCGTTCTGCCATCTTGTTTTCACGCCCGATCGCCCCCTCATAAAAGCGGATTGCCGTCCCATAGAGAATTTTCATTCTCTGGATACGAAATGATGGATGGAGGATGGAGGATGGCGACAAGCCTGGTTTTACGCCCTCCGCCCTCCGCCCTCCGTCATCCCGCAAGTTTTGGAGAAGTTCCTCGGGCGTGATCTTTCTTGAAAGAAGTGTTTGGTATTCGTCGCGGTTCAGTTCGAGTTCGAACAGTTTTTTAACGAGGCGGTAGTCATGCAGGATCCCGGCGAACTGCCGCTCTTTTTCGGTTTTGATGAGGCGCGCGGTCAGTTTTCCGGTCATTTTTTTTATTTCATCCTGCAGAACATCACCTTGTAATTCGCTCAGGAGAATGATCTGCTGGAGGTAGAGCTTCAGGTTGGGATAGGCCTCGAACGAAAAGTCTTTGGGAAGCCGGTCGAGCAATTTTTCGAAAACGAAGCGGGTTTTATAAACCGGAAGATCGCGCTTTTTCGCCTGCTCGAAAACCTGTTCTATCTCCCCTATGAGGGATTCAAAACCCGGGACACGTGCCCCACGTCTCCGGATATCTTCCAGGAACAGTTTTTTCTCCGTCTCAGCCTTGACCCCGTCGATCTTGGGATCGATCGCTTTCAGCCGGAAATAACGGACCAGGATCGGCCATTCCTTTTGTTCCCGAACGTCATCCAGGTCGAGCCTGAGATCGCGGACCGCCGCTGTTTTAAGAAAGGTCATCCAGTCCGAAAGCGGCAGTTCCCCTTTTTCAAAAGCTGTTTCCCGGCTTAAGAATTCCCTGAGGGGTTTGTTCAAAATAAGCGCGGCTAGTTTCTGCCACTGGAGATAAAAAGCATCCAGAAAAGATCGTGTGAGTTTGCTCCCTTCAAAGACCTGTCTGAAATCCTCACGGTTCTTGGCGTACAGACCTGCCTCTTCAACGCCCCAGGCTTCCACGGTTTCCCGTGGCATCCGTAACGCCGCATCCATCGTCCTGTCGATCAGAAAAACTTCCGCTCCCGTAAGCTCGCCCACCTCCATAAGCCTGGAATTGATCTTGTTCTGAAGCTCGGGCTCCCCGGGAAAGAATTTAAATAACGTCGGGTCGAGTTTGTTCCCGGCGCCCTCCAGAAGCACGAGTTGGACGCCGTAATTCCGGGAGAGATATTCCAGGATGTTCTTGATGTTCCTTTGCGCGTCGTAATTGGCATGCGCCTCCTGGATGTGGATCAATAGCGGGGAATCGGGCGAACGCTGGGGTATGATCTCAGTGACTTTGCCAAACTCGGCTGGGATTTCAAAACCGGCGAACCGGTTTGGGACCTCTACCCCTTGAGCCTGTGCAGGGGGAGCCGGAACGCTGGTGGCGAGAAAAGAAACTGTAACTGTCGCCGCCAAAAACCGTTTGAATCTCAATAAAAATTTCATGATTTGAGCGTGCTTTTTGCCTTTCCGGATTTGGGAGAAATAGAACTTTCACGAAAAGGTAACATAAAAATCTGAAATTTCAAGGTATTGAAAAATTATTTTAAAAAAGATTTATTGTTGTTTTAAAGAATGTTAACAATTAATCGGAATTGCTATAAATTATTACAATAATGGTGTCGTCGCACTTTCTCAGTTCTACCATATGCGCTATTGATTTAAGGTGGATTTTAGGCTATATATTAGTGGCCGTCGGGGCCATTACTGCGGGCAGTTAATTTTCGCGAAAGATCGGACACCGTGCGCCAAAAAATTTCTCTGGTTTTTTTGATTTTAATAACATCATGCGGTCTCTTTTTCTCACCCACATTACGCTCCGCGGAAGAGGCCCCCGCGACGATTCTCCCCTTGTCAAGCCTTGCGATCCCGGAGTCGCTCGGAAAGATCCAGGAGCGTTTCAACGGTCAAGGCGATCGCACGGTCATCCAGATCCAGGACGTTCACGCCCATGCGACGGCCCAGGAAAATATCGCGGCGATCGTTGATCACCTGCGTTCGGTATGCGGTATTAAAACAGTGGCCCTGGAGGGCGCCTGGACGTCGACCGGTCTGCCACAAAGCCGCGCCATCCCGACGTCCCGCGAAAAACAGTTGCTCGCGCGATCGCTCCTGAACGAGGACCTGTTGTCGGGCCCGCTCTACGCAGGGATCCTTTCCCCTTTACCGATCCAGTTCGTGGGAGTCGAGGATCCGGCCCTCTACGAACGCAACCGGGAGATCTTCTTAGAACATCTGGCGGCGGAACCTGAGATCCGCGAAAAACTGGCCGCTTATGCCGCACGTCTCCAGGACCAAAGAAAAGCAGACTGGGCAGCGGAACTTTTTTCTTTCGGAGAAGCTTACTGGCAATTTCAAGATACCGCAGATCTCGGAAAATATTTTTCCGCGCTCCTAAAGAACGCGGACGCCCAACGGACGGACTTCCCGGACCTTGATCAGGTCGTTCTGGTCCGGGAGATCATGCGGCTCGAAAAAGCGGCGTCCCGGGAGCGTCTCGAAACCGAGATCAAGCACCTTCTGCGCGAATACAAGAACACATCGTGGAATTTCGAAGAACTTCTCCGGAGCGGGAACATTTCTTCCGAAAAATACGGTATTTACCCCGAGATCAAGAAATTCCGGCAACTTCTGGCGCTCCGCGATAAGGTCTCGCTCGTGGACCTGACGGGCCAGGTGGACACTTTGACAAGCCGCGTTCTCGAAAAATTGATCAAGCGCCCCGAAGAGGCGGCCCTCTGGAGCCGGACCGAGCGGTTCTCCCTCGCGAAAAGAGTACTTCTCCTTAAAGCTGTTCCTTCGAACTTAAAGGCGATCGAGAAGGGAAAAACCGTCCTTGAGACGGAGCTGCAGGGAGCCGAACTAAGCGACGCCTGGAAACTTTCTATGGAATTTTATGACTGCGTCCAGAAACGCGATGAGATCTTTTTTGACAGGATCATGAACGACCCGGCCCTCCGGGGACCGGTCGCCATCGTGACGGGCGGATTTCATACGGACGGTTTGTCCCAAAAGCTTCGGAAAGCCGGGGTTTCCTACATTACGATCATGCCGGACCTCGGCACCGGACCTTCCAACGAACAGCTATATATCAAGAGAATGCAGGGAACGCGGGCCGACAGCCAGACCCTTTCCGAGCTTCGGAATGCGACAGCATGGGTGGACGAACGGTTTGAAATAGCCTACAAGATCCTTTTGCAAACAAAAAATGTCCTAAAAGCGGTCGCCGCCTTTCTTGGAGAACGGGTCTCCGTTTCCGATTCCGAAAAAGCGTCTTCTCTCCGGAAAACCGGGGAAGTTTTCCGGCAAGGCCCGAAAGACAGCTCGATCTCCGTTGCTCCCCTGCGGGAATCTGAATTCATGTCCCAAAGCCATGAGGCACAGCTGGGAACCGTCCGGAGTTGGCTTGAGAAGGCCAGAAATAACCGGGAAAAGATCCTGCTTCTCTCGCAGGCCAGCACGCTGAAAAGAATGCTCCCGGATAAAGCGGTCCCCGACCTTGTCGCGGCGATCGTGCAGAACAACGACACGCTGGTCCTGGTCCAGGATGCCCCGCTCACCGAGAT
>CAIJHQ010000068.1:0-7500 GCA_903820505.1 Candidatus Omnitrophota bacterium | reverse complement strand
AACCGATAATGCCGCACATAAAACCTCCCTCGCCTTTCCATGCGCAAAGCAGAATGACTTTTATTCCTACCTGTCGAGCGTCACGCTTTGCGCGTTATTATATACAAGGAATAACGTTTTGACAGATGATTTCCTTTTCATTAAGATAGCCGTGCGGGAAAAATCTATGGCGGAAAATCGGCGGCGACATTTCTTTATCGACAAACCTCTCCAGCTCCACTACATGATCTCTGTGGTGGCGCCCCTTCTGATCATCAACATCGTTGCCATTTTCGGCTTCTACATAGGGATCTGGGGCAAAGTCCTCGACGCCTTTTCAAACGAACAGATCCGCAACGAAATGGTCAC
This sequence comes from Candidatus Omnitrophota bacterium, assembly GCA_903820505.1. Classification (GTDB taxonomy): domain Bacteria; phylum Omnitrophota; class Omnitrophia; order Omnitrophales; family Aquincolibacteriaceae; genus Pegaeibacterium; species Pegaeibacterium caenilacustre. The sequence continues at coordinate 7,152 of CAIJHQ010000068.1, read as the reverse complement.
GGCCTCCCGGATGGTCGAGTACGACCAGGCGCGTTACCCCACGGCTTCTCCCTCTTCCTCGGACTTTTCTTCGCTCTCTTTATTCAAACAGACCGAGAAGCTGAGCCAGCGCCAACGCGAGATCTTCAAGAACATCCTTAACGACACGAACCGCTCGCTTCTTTGGAAATTCGGACTTTTGCTTCTGTTCACAGCATGGGGAACTATTTTTGTCTCTCACAAGGTCGCCGGACCGCTTTTCCGTTTCAGCAAGGCTCTAGATGCCGTCGGGGACGGGGATTACCGGGCCCGCGTTTTTTTGAGAAAGGGCGACCAGGGTCATCCCGTCGCGCGGGAATTCAACGAAACCTTCGAAAAAACAGACGCCCTCCTTTCGGATATTAAAACCGCCTCAAAAGAAAGCCATCCCGCCCGGGCCGTCCAGATCATCCAAGAGAAACTCTCCAAGATCCAAACCAGCGCTGATGCTTAGACGTCTTACCGGTCTTTTTTCCGCGATCCTGTTTTTTATTATTTCATCCGTTTCGACCGTGAAGGCTTTCGAGCCGGTTCCGGAAGATCGCGAGCTCCTCAGCAAGATCGAACGGGACACGCTTCAATACTTTGTCCGGCTCTCAGACAAGGACACAGGACTGACGCGGGATTCTTCACGCCCCGGTTCCCCTTCTTCGATCGCGACAACAGGTTTCGCGCTCGCGGCTTACGCGATCGGTGGTTCCCACGGTTGGATTCCGAAAAGTTACGCCTACGGGCGACTCCTCACCACCCTCAGGACGCTCAAGACGAAGGCCGCTCACAAAGAGGGTTTTTTCTACCACTTCCTTGATCAGCGGACCGGAAAACGTATCTGGACGTCTGAAGCTTCTTCTATAGATACAGCGCTTGTGGTCGCCGGGGCGCTCTTGGCGGCCCAGTATTACCCCGGTACCGAGGTCGAAAAACTGGCCCATGAGATCTATGCCCGAGTGAACTGGAAATGGATGATGAACGGTTCAAATTTCCTTTGTATGGGGTGGACGCCGGAGTCGCATTTTTTGCCCTACTATTGGGACTCGTACAGCGAGCACATGCTCCTGCAGGCCCTCGCGATCGGCTCGCCGACCTTCCCCGTCCCGAAGCAAGCTTGGGAAGCGTGGCTCCGTCCGCAAGGAGAATACAACGGTCACAGGGTGGTTTATTCTTCGCCGGGTTCTCTTTTTACTTATCAATTCTCCCACGCCTACATCGACTTCCGTCAACTGGATGACGGCGGCATCAATTACTTCGAGAATTCCCGCGAGGCCACGCTGGCGAACCGCGATTATTCCTTAAGTTTTTCTGGAAAATTTAAATCATACGCCGGAGACTCTTGGGGTCTTTCCGCTTCGGTCGGTCCGGGCGGTTACAAGGCTTACGGAGCAAAACCCGGCGGCGGACTCCACGACGGCACAATCGCTCCGTATGCCGCGCTCTCCTCCATTGTCTTCACGCCGGAAGAGTCCTTGCGGGCTGCACGGTTCTTCTATGAAAATTATCAGAAGGAACTTTACGGGAATTTCGGTTTCAAAGACGCTTTCAACCGGGACAAGAATTGGTGGGCCGCCGAATATCTCGGCATCGACCAGGGGATCACTCTCTTAATGCTGGAGAACTACCTGCACGAAGGGGTCGTGTGGGAGAAATTCATGCGGCTTGCGGCCGTACAAAAATGGATCGAGCTTACGGGTCTCGGCAAACGCTCGATCCAAACGAAAAATTAATCTATTCCCTTCCTTAAAAGTCTCAGCGCCAGCTGCGCGGCGGCCTCTTCGATGATCTCCCGCGTCAGGTAGGTACCGTTCTTGATCTCTTCTTTGATCTCGCGGACGCGCCCCAGATTAGGCTCCGCTTCAGTGGGGATCAAACGAAGATATTTCCGGACGTCCTCGCGGTCTTTCTCGGCTTTCGTTTTTTCGCTCGGCGCCTGGATCCTGAATTTTTTTCTTTGGTTTTCCGCCACGCTGTGCATGCTTCCTACCTTTGTAGCCACATGCGGCCGCAAGATACAAAATGCACGGCTTCCTTCGCTGTGACAATACCTGTATCGACGCAGCGTGGTAAAACTTAATGTCTTTGTCTTTAAACCGAAAAATCCGGTCTTAAATCACCGCAATAATCAGGCTTCCAGCGTCAAATGACCCGCCCGGCGCATGAGATGCCCGCGCAATCTCGTCACGACCTTCGTATGGATCTGGCAGACCCGCGACTCGGAAACGTCCAGGATCTCGCCGATCTCGCGGAGCGTCAGGTTCTCATAGTAATAGAGAACGATTACGAGTTTTTCCTTCTCCGGAAGCGTATCGATCGCCTCGGCCAGAAGTTCCTTGACCTCGTTTTGGTGCACGAACTGGAACTGGTCCGTGATCAGAGAGTCCTCGATGGTCTGAAGGCGCGAGATGGGTTTGTTCCCGTCGTCGTTCTGCCACACTTCATCCAGCGACAGGAAGGTCGTTGAGTTCAGATCGCTGTAGATGGAATTCAGGTCCCCGGTCGAGATCTTCAGGGCCTTCGCGACCTCGTCATCGGTGGCCAAACGGCCGTGCTTTTCTTCGAGTTCCTTGCACTTTCTGTCGATCTCACGGGCACGTTTGCGCAGAAGGCGCGGCGCCCAATCCAGCTTTCTGAGCTCGTCCATGATCGAGCCCCGGATACGGGACACGGCATAAGTCTCAAATTTGTTGCCCTGGGAAACATCGTATTTATTGATGGCATCGAAAAGGCCGAGAATGCCGTAACTCACGAGATCGTTGAATTCCACGTTCGGCGGAAGCCCGATCGCCACGCGTCCGGCCACGTATTTCACAAGGTACAAATATTTCTTTACGATCTCTTCCCGTAAGGCAAGGCTCTTGATCCTCTTGTATTTCTTCCACATCTTGATCTCATCTTCATGCATGGGGGGTCTCCTTCTCCATTAAAACAACCAAAGAGCCGGACATCATTTCGGACTCTCCTGCTGCTCCAGAATTTTTTTTATTTGGGTCAATGTATAATTCTTAGACTGCAAGATCTTGATCTGCTCCAGACGATCAAATACTGTTTCATCATAAAGCCGGTGCCCTGAGATGGTTCGCCGGGCCTCATGAATGAGACCGGCGACGGTATAGTTATGAAGCGTCTGACGGGAGAGGCCGGAATATTGCATGACTTCGCCGATCTTGTAGAGTTTCTCGCGTTTCATCGTCCCGCGCCCTCCATCTGTTCCTCTTGAGCGACTATTCTCTGATAAAGCGTCAAAGCCTGCGGATCTTCAGGTTCCAGGAGCAGGACCTTCTCGACCGTGAACCTCGCCTGACCAAATTGTCCCTTGGTAACAAGGTCCTCCGCTTGCTGGCGGTACTGCTGCAGGCGATCGGAGATCTCTTCCTTGTACATTTTGTGGACGAAAAGCGTTTCCGCTTTGCCCTCCTTGAGGGCTTTCGCTTTGATCTGATCGATCAGCTCGGACGCGATGGCGCTTTCTCCGTCATAAAGAAAGACCTTCTCCGCCGCGAACAACGCGAGGTCATATTGCTTCGCCGCAAAAAGGGCCCGGCTTCTTTCCATCCAGGTTTTGATCTCGTTTTGTTTTTCGTCGTCGTCCATTTCTTCGGCAGCCCGCGGCAGAAGATGCTCTTTTTGACGCTCAATCTCCTTGTCCAAAATGTCCGCCATCATCTTTGAAGCGACCGGATCCTGAGGATTCTTGTCGAGGACTTGTTTGAGGGAACTTTTGGCATTGTAATATTCGTGGTCCGCATAGAACTTGTTCGCCTGCGCGAGAGCTTCGTTGCGATCCCTGGGAATCGCCGGAGCCTTAGCCCCTGTCGCACATCCTGAAATTCCTGTCGCCAAAACCATCACCATAATCCATCTCATAGTTTATAAAATGTAAACTACATTTTATATGTTACAATCTACATATTTACATTCCCTCGTCAACTAAAATTTAAACTATTTTAATAACGCACAGCTAATAGTGGTTATTTTTTATAGGTACGCTATATATAGATCGAAGAAGAACCTTATTTTTAAAGAAACTCTGAAAGCGACGATAATCCCACTACGGGTGCTCATGGCGCCTGGGAGAAGATAGGCGCAGAAGGGGTGAAAGATGAGGATCTACGAGAAGTTGCTTGATCTAAAATATCGCAAAGGGATCTCGACCTGCGATCTATTGCACCGGTTCCCGAACCAGATCGAACGCGTCAACGAAGTCGCCCTTCTGGATATCTCGAGGAAGGATTTGCGCGAGATGATCCCCGAAAAGGATATCTTGGACCGGTTGATGAGTCTGAAGAGACGGCTTACGAAGAACGTCTAATGGACAGGTGCGGGCGGGTTTTTGAAATCAAGAGGACGGAAAGCCGGGATTATTTAGCGGAAAATACGCCCATCTTACGGAATTTCTGGTAGCGCAAGTCCGGAAGGTCCTTCCGCGGGATCTTGCCTAATTCTTCCAACGCTTCGTTAATGACCTTACGAAGGTTCTCTGCCGCCGCCGCGAAATCCCGATGAGCGCCGCCAAGAGGTTCGGGGATCACGCCGTCGATCACGCCGAGTTGGAGAAGGTCCGGTCCCGTAAGTTTCAAAGCAGAGGCAGCGTCCGGCGCCCGCGTCGGCTCTTTCCAAAGAATGGCCGCGCAACCTTCCGGCGAGATCACGGAATAATAAGCGTTCTGCATCACGTAGATCCGGTCCCCCACCCCAATCCCCAGGGCCCCGCCGCTTCCGCCTTCACCGATCACGACGCAGATCACGGGAACTCTAAGATCGCCCATTTCCCTGAGATTGCAAGCAATAGCCTCAGCCTGTCCGCGCTCCTCCGCCCCGATGCCCGGATAGGCTCCCGGCGTATCGATGAAGCAAAGGATAGGGAAGTTGTGTTTGTCCGCGAGCCGCATGATGCGCATGGCTTTCCGGTACCCTTCCGGATGAGCGCTCCCGAAACTGCGCATGAGGTTTTCTTTTGTATCGCGCCCCTTCTGGTGGCCGATAATGCAGACCGGTTCCTTGCCGCCCCACTTCGCGATCCCCGCGATGATCGCCCGGTCATCGCTAAAACGCCGGTCCCCGTGGAACTCGAGAAAATCCGTAGTGAGATAATTCACATAATCCAGCGTATACGGCCTCAGCGGATGGCGCGCGACCTGGACACGCTGCCAGGGCGTTAGGCCTTCGAAAATATCCTTAATGGCTTTTTCGAGTTTTTTTTCCGCGCTTTGGATCTCGCCGGAAAGATCGATCTCGCCGCCCCCCATTTTGCGAAGCTCGTTGATCTTTTTCTCCATCTCGACGACCGGTCTTTCAAAAGGCAGGCAGGCGTCAAAAATATCGCGGGACCCCAATTTCACCTTTTCTTTGGGAGCGGCCGACACGGCTTCCGGTTCGCTCCTGACCTTTTTCTTTTTCGTTTTGGGGGACATAGACTTTCCTGTGAAGGAATGGGTTAGTCTTGAATGGTCACTGAAGTTCCGGAAGGGACCATGCCGTAAAGTTCTTCGACGTCCGCGTTCAGCATCCGGATACATCCCTGTGAAGCCTGGGTCCCGATACTCTTGGGATCGATCGTTCCGTGAATGCCGTACTCCGGCCTGTCAAATCCCATCCACCGGGAACCGAGCGCGTTCTCCGGACTCCCAGGAGGAAGGATGGCGCCCGTCTTGAACCAGGTCGGGTTCACGAGTTTGTTGGCGATCTTAAAGGTCCCGGAGGGCGTGCAATTCTTTTTTCCGGTCGCGACCGAGTATTGTTTCACGGGCTTATTGTTCGCGTACAGAATAAGCGTGTTCGCCCCCTTGTTAACCAGGATGGAGAAGGGCGCCGTATAGATCTTGAGTTTCATGTTGGGATAAAGAGCGTCGGTGTCCCTGCCGTTGATCTTCTTGATCAAATCCACTGTCGTGTGAAATTTCTTTGCCAGCACGTAAAGACTATCCCCCGATTTTACGGTATAGACAATGCTGTCAGGAGCGATCTCTTTGGAGAACAGGGCTTCCCAGTTTTTCTGCATCTCACCGGAAGCGGCCTTCTCAAAAACGGGTTGCGTGTCCCTAAAAGGAACTTCCGCCGCCTGAGAGGAACTTGCGGACGGCGTCTTGGGCTCGGCCTTTTCCTTTTTTTTCTCCGCGTCCTCGTCCTTCTTTGCCGTTTCATCGCTTTCAGCTTTCGGCACCACCGACACCGAAGCGATCGGGACCGGTTCCGCGCCTTCCTCAACGAAGTCTACGGTTTCGGCAACTTCTTTGGCGGATGTTCCAGGTTCTGCGGCATCAGGGGTTGTCTTTTTTTCTCCGGACGTCACGACCGGCAGGGACATGGTCACCACTTCGTCCTCCGCGGAAAATCCGCTGCTCGGACAAAAGAGAATGACTGCCGCTAAAAATATTCCGGTAAAATTATGTAGTTTCATTTTTTTACCTGCAGAAAAGGACTCCGATAACGATTCCCATAAGAGCTCCCCCCAGGACTTCAAAGGGCGTGTGGCCCAGAAGTTCTTTAAGCCGCTTTTCCGGAACAGCGCCTTTCGCGTAAAACTCGTCCAGGATCTCATTGAGAATCTTGCCTTGGCGCCCCAAATGCCGTCTCACTCCCGCGGCATCGAACATGGTAATAAGACACATGATCAGCGCCATCAAGAATGGTATCGTATTAAACCCGTAATAAAGTCCCACCACGGTCGCGAGGCTCGCGACGGTCGCCGAATGAGCGCTCGGCATGCCTCCCGTATCAAAAAGCCAGCGAACATCAAACCGCTTCTGCTGGCTCCCCCCGAGGGCCACCTTAATGAGCTGCGCCAAAAACCAGCTGAGAAACACCGCGAAAAAGGCCTTTTCCGAATGGAACGCAGGATTTAAAGGAATCATCATGGTTTCCTAAGCGAAAAGGGTTGACACCGCTCCTGATTATGATTTATTATCATAAATAGTATTATCTTATGATATATCGTCAATAAACAGCCTCTCACGAAGGTGCCATTATAGGTTTCGCCCTATTAAAAAGCAAGCCCGTTTGGTAATAGTTCAGCCCCTGGAAGCGCCCCCCCCCTACAGGCGTGGACCGGAAAAGTTCAAAAAATCGTCGAAAACAGTTGACGGCGATATTTTTTTTGATATAATCTGGGATGTGATTAACACATCAGCCACCGGAGGTCCT
>CAIJHQ010000067.1 GCA_903820505.1 Candidatus Omnitrophota bacterium | reverse complement strand
GTTAAGGCTGCGGAGCGCCATGTGGCCGAAATCATCCGTAGTGCAGGTGAGCATCGTGAACAGGCAGAGCGAGAATTGGCAGATGCCTCTCAGACCGTAGAGGATCTGGAGGCCAAGCTGGACGAAGCCAGGGGAAATGCTGAAGAACTTGGAGCCCGGTTGACTGAAACTCATACCCAACACCAGGCACAAGCCGTCAAGTTGGCTCAAGTGAGTGAACGTCTATTGATGATCGAGGAGGAGCGCAACCGATACGAACAACAGGCCGATCAGATGCGTAATGAACGCGATACCGCCCGCGAAGATGCTGCAAAGTTGCGTGGTCTTGTGGAGGGATTACAAACCCAGGTAAAGGATCTCATGCAAACTTTGGGGTCACGTCAGCACCCCGACGACGAGCACAAGCGTTCTAAGCCTTCTGACAAGAAGTGAATAACAAAGAGGGGTTGTTCAGGCGTTTACAAATACAGAAAATCCCTTAGCATGCTATTTTTTCCGGTTGTATGGTGCTTGATTTGTCGGCTTTAGCGAGACGTTCTCTTCAGCAGCTTTTGAGTAAACTGCATTTTCTGTTCTTCCTAACTTTAATCCAATAACTCGTGTAGGTGTATTTTCCTTAGCCAAGGTTTTTAATGTTTGCATATCATTTGAAGTCCATAGCTTGCCATCATTTACAGGTTTTTTTGGCATATGATATCCTTCGAGAATAATTATTGAAATGACTTCCCGAAAAGTCTGTAGTTAAAATATCGCAGTAATAGTATAAAAATGCAAATTACCAATAGAGCCCTTGTTGGGGTCTGCTCACGAAACGGAAAAAATAGAACGTTAAGGTATCGGTAACGATCTGTGTAACCTATAAAAGCAGTGGAGCGAACGGTTCGACATCTGGAGGTATTACCATTTCAGGATAACGCATATAGCAGAGTTGCACAGCAAATCCCAAGCGATTTTCAGCACCCCGATGTTGACGAATAATTGACAGTTCCGAATCATTGAATATATAGTGCCGGATCAGCTCGTCTTGAGTATTCGGCATAACCAGCAATCTGTCGCGTTCTGATGCTGAAATAACTGAACGACGTGGCATTACTCCTCTTAAAAACGAAGGTTTTTGAGAATACTTTTCAAGAGCGATCAAACTATCAAAAAAAACGCGTTAGGCTTCTCAAAAACAGTTCTTGATATTGATTCTTAATATATTCTATTTTATATGAGTATTGAGAATAGAAAAAAGGAAAAGAGATATGCTTATTGGTTATGCCAGGGTTTCAACACAGAATCAAAATCTTAATCTTCAGATTGATGCCTTAATCAAGGCTGGATGTGAAAAACTCTTCGAGGATAAAGTAAGTGGTACACGAGCCGAACGCCCCGGACTTGCCAAAGCACTTGAACTGATGCGGACGGGAGACACGCTTGTTGTCTGGAAACTTGATCGACTTGGTCGTAGCGTCAAGCAACTAGTTGATCTGGTCGCCGGACTTCAGAAACAGGGAGTTCAGTTCAAAAGTCTTACCGATGCCATCGATACAGGCACACCATCAGGCCGATTTTTCTTTAATGTCATGGCAAGCCTCGCTGAAATGGAGCGGGAACTAACGATTGAGCGTACACGTGCAGGATTGGAAATTGCCCGCCAACTTGGCAGGAAGGGTGGCCGTAAGCGCCTGATGACGGACAGTAAAATTCTTTCAGCAAAAAAGTTGCTGTCGAACGGTGTTCCGCCTCAGGATGTCGCAAAAGATCTCGGAGTATCTGTTCCTACGCTTTACCGATGGATTCCAGCATCCAATAATCCTTAACGTACTTTAAAATCCGTTTTCTGAAGCGACCAAAAGATGCATCTATCTTAACATTTTATCAAAAACTTATGAACATTGCAATCCTTATCGGTGTATCAGAATATGCTACACAAAACAAGCTTCCTGCTTGTGCAAAAGATGTTGAACATATGCGTTCGCTATTAGAGGCCACAAAAAAGTATGAAGAAATTAAATGTATTCAGAAGCAAACAAACGCTAGCCAAGTAAAAGATGAATTATGGGCGTTTTTTTCTAAATATGAAAAATCTGATATATCTGAAGCATTGATTTATTTTTCTGGTCACGGCTATTACCATACAGATGCAATGCTATGTTGTTCAGATTTTGACATTAATAAACCAAATACGACATCAATTAGTAATACCAATATTGATGATTTGCTGCGTAGTGTAAATCCTTCGGTTGCGGTAAAGATTATCGATGCATGTCAGTCAGGGTCACCGTACATTAAAGATACAAGTGATGGGTTTCAAAAATCGCTAAAAGTTAGTCGTTTAGATTCATTTCTTTGTATGATGTCTAGCCGTCAAAACCAGCTTTCTTATGCATCTGCTCATGAGAGCGACTTTACTAAATCTTGGATAGATGCGGCGCTTTCAAAGAAGACGGGACGTATTTTGTATCGAGACATTGAAGCTTTTTTAGCTGATGCATTTCTTAAAAATCCAGATCAAACT
>CAIJHQ010000066.1 GCA_903820505.1 Candidatus Omnitrophota bacterium | reverse complement strand
TGCTTGGGACTGTCATCGGCAACCCTTTCACTTGATCGGAGGCCGATGGCTGCCCCAAACCTCGTTCAAACTTTTTATGGTTGCTTGGGACTGTCATCGGCAACCCTTTCACTTGATCGGAGGCCGATGGCTGATCGAATTTCATGTTCCCCATCTCCCGGACCGATTCGCCCAGAATGCCGAGCCGGCGGAAACGCTCCGCATCCTCCGGAGTTTGCGCCAGGACAAAATCCAGTTTTCCCCACAGCGGTTTGAAGATCCACGAAAACGCCCGGTACCTTTTCAGCGAGCGCTCCGACAGCCGGGCGTTGATCATCCCCACGGGCACGCCCCGCCGCGCAGCTTCGGTCAGGAGATTCGGCCAGATCTCCGTTTCGACGAGCAGAAGACAGGCCGGTTTGAAAGTCTCCAGAAAGCGGCGCACCACACCCGTCAGATCGAACGGAAAGTAACAGACATGAACCCTTCTGCTCGCGAGTTTCCGGGCCATGCGCTGGCCCGTCGGTGTCACGGTCGTCAGCACAAAATCGTACTCCCGGGACGCCTCCAGCCACTCCTGGAGGAATTTCTCTATGGCCATCACTTCCCCCACGCTGACGGCGTGAAGCCAGATGATCTTTTTCCCGAGAAATTTTCCGGTCCAGGACGCGGGAAAAATACCGCAGCGTTCCCGCCACAGGGCCGCCGGGTCCTCCGCCTGGCGAAGCTTCATGAGAAAGATCGGGAAATAAAAGATCCCGAAAATCATGAACGCCAGGTTGTATAAAAAGATCCTTAGCATCGCTCTAAGCCCTCGGATGCGCTGTCGCGTAAGCTTCTTTGAGACGCTGCGTGGTCACATGAGTATAGATCTGCGTGGTCGAAAGATTCGCATGCCCGAGAAGTTCCTGCACGCTGCGCAGGTCCGCTCCGCGGTCCAGCATATGCGTCGCGAAAGAATGCCGCAGGGTGTGCGGCGAGATCTCCTTGCCGAGTCCCGTGCGTTTGACGTATTTCAGGATCATCCGCCGGACGCTGCGGTCCGTCAACCGCCCGCCGAGCCGGCTCACGAAAAGCGGTTTTTTGATCGCGTGCGCGCCCTCCCGCGGCGGTTTCTTGTCCAGGTAATCCCGCAGGCACCGGAGCGCCACCTGCCCGACGGGAACGACACGTTCCTTTTTCCCTTTGCCGCGGACGCGGGCCAGCCCGCCGAAAAAGTCCAGGTCGTCGTGGTTGAGCCCCACCAACTCACTGACGCGGATGCCCGAACTGTAAAGCATCTCGAGGATCGCTTTATCGCGTTTCTCTTCCCAGCTGGGTTTTGCCGGCGCTTCCAGAAGCTTGGTGATCTCGTCGGGATTCAAAAAAGAGGGCAGTCTTTTTTCTTTTTTCGGGGTCGCGATCCCGGCCGCGGGATTCTGGGACAGAATATTTTCGCGCACCAGGTATTTGAAAAAGGAACGGAGACAGGCCAGTTTCCGGGCAATGGAGCTTTTGCTGTACCCCCGGTCCTTCAAAAAAGCCAGAAAGGATCGTATGTCCAGGTAGGTGACCTCCTTGAGGTCCTTTTCGGCCAGGAACTTCCTGAATTCGCGAAGATCGATCCCGTAATTCTTGGTCGTATGGTCCGAGGCGCCTTTTTCTGTCTTGAGAAAATTCAGAAAATCTTCAACCCGTTTTTCAGTGCTCATGGGTTTTCGGAAGTGGGGTTCTTTTCCGCGGCGATGTCCGCTCCATCCTCTTTTTTCGGCAGATCGTTGACGACATAAGTGCACTTCGGGTAGTTGGAGCACCCATAAAAAGCGCGGCGGCCCTTGGCCTTGCGTTTCACCAGTTCCCCGCCGCAACCCGGCTCCGGACAGAAAAAACCCGTGGGAAGCGAACGCGTGTATTTGCATTCCGGAAACCCGGCGCACGCCAGGAATTTCCCGAACCGGCCGAACTTGATGAACAGCTGTTTCCCGCAAAGCGTACAAACGTGCTCCGTGGGGATGGGTGCCTGTTTGACGCTCTTCATTTCGGTCTTCGCCCGCTCCAGCAGTTCGCTGAACGGCGCGTAAAAATCCTTGAGGACCTTCACCCAATCCATGATCCCTTCCTCGATCTCGTCGAGTTCCGCTTCCATGAGCGCGGTGAATTCCGTCTCCAGGATCTTCGGAAAATGCTCCACCAGAAGACGGACCACGGTCTCGCCGAGTTCGGTCGGGATCAGGGCCCCGCCTTTCCGTTCGGCATAGATCCGGTCCAGGATCGTGGAGATCGTCGGCGCGTAAGTGCTCGGCCGGCCGATCCCTTTTTCCTCGAGGATCTTGATGAGACTGGCATCGTTGAAGCGGGCGGGCGGCTTGGTGAAATGCTGCTCCCCGATCAGTTCGTGCATTTTCAGGAGCTGGTCGACCTGCAGCGCCGGGATCTCTTCCACTTCCGGAACCTCGTCCTCCGCCGCCTCTTTGGAATTTTCTTTTTCGGTCTTGATCTCCCCGAACGCGGCGGTGAATCCCGGAAAAAGGTTACGCTTGCCGGTCGTCCGGAACCCGTACTCCTCTCCCGCCTGGATCGTGATCGCGGTGTGTTCATCCACCGCCGGCACCATCTGGGACGCCAGGAATTTCCTCCAGATCAGTTCGTACAGCTTCAGTTCATCCGCCTCGACAAAGGCCTTGATCGAATCCGGGGTGCGCAGTACTGAGGTCGGACGGATCGCTTCGTGCGCTTCCTGGGCGCCTTTGCGGGACTTATAAAAGGGCGGTTTTTCAGGGAGGTATTCCTTGCCGAATTTCTCTTTGATGAAATCAGCCGCTTCCTGCTGGGCCGAAACCGCGATATTCACGGAGTCCGTACGCATGTAGGTGATCAGACCCACGCTCCCTTCCCCTCCGATCTCCATGCCTTCATAGAGCCGCTGGGCGATCCGCATCGTGTTCGCCGCCGAAAAACCGAGACGGCTGTAGGATTCCTGCTGAAGTTTGCTCGTCGTGTACGGGGCCTGCGGGCGGCGCCGTTTTTCGGTCTTGTCGATCGCGGCGACCTTGAAGACCGCCGACTGCAGTTCCTGTTTGACCTTCTCGGTCTCCGCCTGTTGTGTCAGCGCGGGTTTTTCGCCCCCGATTCGGTCCAGCCGCGACAGAAATATTCTTTCCGCTTCCGGTCCTTCCGTCGCGGACAACCTCGCGTCCAGCGTCCAGTATTCCTGCGGCACGAATTTCCGGATCTCGGCCTCGCGGTCCACGATAAAGCGGAGCGCGACGGACTGCACGCGCCCGGCGCTAAGCCCCCGGCCGACATTGCGCCAAAGCAGCGGGCTCAACTGGTAACCCACGACGCGATCGAGGATGCGGCGCGCCTGCTGGGCGTTCACAAGATTGATGGCGATATCGCGGGGATGTTCGAACGCCTTGAGAACGGCGGCCTTCGTGATCTCATGGAATTCGACGCGGTGGATCTTCGGGCCATTTTCCGCTTCCGAAAAGATATGCGCCAGATGCCAGCTGATGGCCTCGCCCTCGCGGTCAGGATCGGTCGCGACGTAAATGGCCTCTTTCCCTTCGGCCATTTTTTTGAGGTGTTTGACCGTTTTGGAGGCGCGCCGGATGATGATATATTCCGGAGCGAAATCGTGCTCGAGGTCGACTCCCATCCGGCTTTTGGGAAGGTCCCGGACATGGCCCATAGAGGCTTCCACATGGAAGTCCTTGCCGAGGAATTTGTTGATCGTCTTGGCCTTCGCGGGCGACTCCACGATCACTAGGTTCTTCGGCCCCTGTGCCGTTTTCTTAGTTATCTTCTTTTTTGTCTTTGCCGCCACAGATCCTCCCCGGAAATGACATTAAGATATGACCTATGCGAGCGGGGATTCTAAACAAAATACGGGAAATTGTAAACGCCAAGTTTATCGGACGCTTCTAACCTTTTTGGTGGAAATGGGTTAGGAGATCTGCTCCCAAGGGTCGCTCTTGCCCTTGGGTGAGGAAGGGGATGTTTTTTTCTGGGGCGGGTTTGTAAGACTGTACAAAGATTCCAGTTCCATGATCTGGGAATCCCGGAAAGCTTCCTTCTCGATCCTCTTGATAACACGCTTGAGGGTTGGAGCCCGTATGCCGAGATTCTCCACGCAAAGCGTTGTCAGTAAACGGGTTAGAAGATTAATGCGGATCTCGATGTCCAGAAAACGCTTTTTGGAAAGAGCATGCGCCTCGGCGCTTTTAATGGCCGCTTTTTTGAGATTCGCGAGCTCCGAGTAGACTGAAAGAACATCTTTCAAGCCAACAGTGCCCTTCCCAGAGATCCGCGGGGCTTTCCGTTTGTTTTTTCTCATGATCGTTCCGCCGCTAAAGATCCACTACGGCCGCCCCTTGAAGTTTAAAAGATCACAATCCGGGCAAAGACGCATTACATAGGTGAGCGCGAACATCCTTAAAAAAATGGAAGCCGGCAGCATGGCCATCCCGATGACCGCGAGCACGATGACGATCAATGCCAGTCCCAGCCCTGCTCCCAGAACTATCAGAGGAACCTTGAGCGACGGGATCACTATGACCAAAAGGATCCCCGGGATCAAAAGCACTCCGCCTGCGATAAGTCCCGCGAGCATCGCGACCAGACTGACGACCGTCTGGACGATCGACGCGACGATCGTGAGCCCCATGACGGCAAGGATATATTGGACGACCTTCCGGACTTTAGAGGTCCCCGCGCGAAAGAATTTGTGCCAAGCTTCTTTCGTGGAAATTTTTTCGCGGTACATGATCGGCGACACAAAATCATGCGCGACTAGCCCGATAACGATCATCGCCAAAAGCAGCGCCACTATTAAAAGGCCTCCCACGATCGCCGCGGGAACACTGAGTGCCAGGTGGCCCTTGGCGAGCCAGATGAGGATCCCCATCAACAGACCGGTGATCGCGATCGCTCCCAAACCGATCCCGAGAAAAGCCAGGGACCATCCAAAATAGGAGTTGCCTATTTCTTGATGTCGGCGGAACGACTCGCGGACAGAAACCGCCCGGGTCACAAGAACATCCAGAAGCACAAAATTGAACCGGCAGCTCAGCCAGATAAAGAGAACCCCGAAACCCACCGCAGCAAGAACGCCTCCGATCACCAAGATCACCAAGGTTACCGGGAAAGCGGTATTTTCCCGGACAGGCGCGTTCACGGCGGAAGTTTCCGGCTGCTGCGGTAGCGCGGGAGCAGTGACCGCCGAAGGCGCCGCGGTCCCGGCCGCTTTGCCGCTTTCCGGGGGAAGGAACTTGACGCGAGAGGGGGCCTGCCGCATGCTCGGCGTCTTTATTTTTTGGGTATTTCCCGGCGCTTGAAAATTCAGGCCGCACCCCTGGACGCCCGACGCCGCGAGCCAGACAATGATCAGGATCTTCAACCAATGTTTAAAACGGAACGGGAAGAGAATGGCCTTACTTTGATCCCAGGAAAAACGGATCATGTCCCTAATGCTCGCCTGGCCCTCCATGCATCCTCCCCTTTTTTATACGGCAACGGCTCCGCTCCGGGCAAAAAAACGGATTTTAGTTTTCGAACAGGGCCAACGCTCCGGCTCCCGTGAACGAATACAACGCCCCTAAGCCGCTGCCTTCGGATTCGGTCCGTACTTATTCTCGCCCGGCTGGCTGTCCTGCACCAGGAACACGATCAAAATGATAACGCCGATAAGCGGGATCAAGGAGATCAGAAGCCACCACCCGCTCCGGTTCGTATCGTGGAGCCTGCGCGCTCCGACAGCGAGACTGGGGATGAATACCGCGAGGGAGTAGAGCGTCCCCAGCAGCCCGGAACCCTTAAAGATCCCCTCGATGGCACCCAGGACGAACGCGATCAGAAGATTGAAAAGAAAGAACATCCAGTATTCCGTACGGCGCGCGCGCCCGCTGAACACCGCATATTTCTTTAGAACATCGAGATATACATTCATGTTACCCCCTTTTCCAGAGTGACTGTCACCCTTGTTCGGAATCACAAAGCCCCAAAATAAAAATCCTCCCCCGCGGTCGCCCACGGAGGAGGATCTTCAAACCTTAAAACATTCCAACGGAACCTACGCTTCCACGACCTGCGTCTTGGCCCAACCATCCGCCAAACGGTGTCCCTTCCAAATGACAAAAACGATCTCAACAATGTAACCGACCACAAGCACGAACGGAATGATCAAAAGGACATTCCTGATCAATGCCTGCACCATCGAGACTTTCTCGCCCGAAAGGCTGACGAGCTTTATCTTGACCATCGCCCTGCCCGGAGAGAACACGGAATCACGGACGATCAACCAAGCGATATTGACGAGCACAAGCACAATACTGCGCACGACGTCCGGCACCGCCAAAAGCACCAAACCAATGACGATCCCGAGGAGAATGGGGATCACAATAAGATCGACCAATCCGGCCGCGAACCGCTTCCCCTTGCTTGCTGGCACCAATCCTTCCATACTTGAACTCCTTTCGTTTAAAAAAACTCGTGATTTAACAAGCCGTCACAAAAAACAATGAGGAAAACCGCCCCTCCCACGGAAAAACTCTAGCGGGGAAAGTTCCCGATGTCAAAACCTTTATAGTAACGGCCCTTCCCCCTCCGGGGTTTAGGTCTTTAGCGCGGTATATTTCCCGTCGGCGGCCTTTTTGACCCTCCGCAAGCAGATGGCAGTCACCAAAAGCGGCTGTCACCATTCTGGCGATATGGCTGATCACTTCAAAAGTCCATACTTCCCGTCCTGCGTCCGTTTTAGCTTTTTTGCGAGCTCCAATCGGAGCAGTAACGCCGGTAATTTCAAGGGCTCAAGACCCGTGAATTCGAGAATTTCGTCTTGCGCGAGGGGACCTTCTTCTTTAAGGAGGGTTTCAATGGTAGCGCCCTCCTCATCCTGAGGACCTTCAGTGGCAAGGATCTTCTTGTCAATCTCCGTCCCCCCGTTGGCTTGCGAAAGCCGGGGAGGAAAAGACTGCCTCATTTCATCACCCGGCACTTGCAAAGAAAGGGGTTGCTCGATCATGGCCGGCTTAAATTTATTTTCCCATTTCAGACCGTCTGCAAGGATGAGAAAAATATCCTCGGGCGCTTCCACAAGACATGCTCCTTCTTTGAGAAGTTGATGCGTTCCCCGCGAAGTCAATTGATCGACCGGACCCGGAAGCGAGAAAACCTCGCGCCCCTGCTCGACCGCCTGATGGGCCGTGATAAGCGACCCGCTCCGTGAATGGGCTTCCACGACGAGCACCCCGCAGGAAAGACCGGAAAGGATCCGGTTGCGCCGCGGAAAATTCTCGGGCAACGGCGGCATGCCGAGCGGGTACTCGCTCAGGACCGCGCCCTGCACCGAGATCCTTTCGTAAAGCCGCTCGTTCTCCTTCGGGTAGATCACGTCCAGTCCGGAACCAAGGACCGCGATCGTCCGTCCGTAGGAGATCTCAAGCGCCGCTTCATGGGCCGCCTGGTCGATCCCTCGCGCCAGTCCCGAAACGACCGTGAGCCCTTTGGCGGCGAGCTCTTTCGCAAACCGTTTCGCTTGCGAGCGGCCGTAAAAGCTCGGGTGCCGTGTCCCCACGATCGCGATGCTGTTCTGATCCGCTTTCTCAAGGTTCCCCTTCCGGTACAGGACCAGCGGCGGATCGGAGATCTCTTTGAGAAGCCACGGATAACCGGGATCGGTGAAGGTCAGAAAGTCGATCTTTTTCGCAGCGCAAAGTTCAATCTCCTTTTCGGGGACAAAGGCCTGGCCGCCCTCCGAAGGTACAAGTTCCTTAAGAAAATCCTCGGAGGTTATTTGCTCAAAAACCTCGTGCGCGGTCTTCCCTTCCGCAAGCAACGTCACAACCCTGCGCCGCCCGTCGATCTTGAGACGGTTCAGCGCCAAAAACGCTTTGAGATCTTCAAATTGTACGGGATCCATAGAGAAAGCCATATTTCCGCGGACAAGAACCGGTCCGTCATCTAAATTGCGTGCAATTCCATCAACTGCGGGATGGCACTTTGTTCATGTAACAACTACGGAGTCGTATTTCCATGAGGATAGAATACCAGGATATTACTTTTATTCAATATTATTTTGATTTCTAATCAAAATAGGGGATGCTGCTTATGGACGCTATTTTCCTCCGCATCCGTTTCAGCAACGCCAGAAGCGCGAGCGCGAGGCCGCTGACGGCCATGGAGTTCGGCTCCGGAACCGCGGGCGAAGCGCCATTGTACTGCGCCTGGAAGGAGGTGCCTACCCGACTGAACAACCACTCGCTGGACGGACCGAAAAGACTCGTGTCCACCGTGTACCCGAGGTCCGTAAAGTTCTTGCCATTGTCCCAATCGATCAGTGTGAACGTGTCACCCGCCGTCGGAGTAAAACCGCCTACCAAAGGATAAGGAACAAGTTTGATCACGCTTCCCGCGCCGAGAACAACGTCGCCACCATAAACGAGGATCTGGTCGTACCCTGTCCCGGGAGTGGTTCCGCCCAGTTCCGCTTCAAGGGTACCATTCAGTGTGAAGTCACCATTGACGGTTGTGATGCCGGGGGAACTTCCGGGGGCGATGATGCCTCCTGACCCGACGGTAAGGTCGCCGGTCACAGCACCTGTGCCCTTGAGCCTTTGGCCGCTCCCCAGCGTGAAACCGCCTGACAATCCCGTCACATCCAGCGTCGCACCGCTTGTGATACTGATCAGAGAGGAATTAGCGATACTGCCGGAACCCGACAATGCCAACGTACCGTTACTGATGTCTGTCGTACCGCTATAAGTATTAACTCCCGAAAGGGTGACCGTTCCGCCGGTCGTTTTATTCAAGCCTACCGAACCGCCCAAAATGGCCGACACCGTACCAGACCGCACATCATAGGCGCTCCCGCTGGTCAGCGTGTTCCCCGTGGTGCCGCTGATCGTACCGCTCGACAATGTCACCCCCCCGACCGTATCGGTGTAGCTGCCCATGTTCAAGGCGCCGCCGGTAAGGGTGACCGTGGCGCTGTTGGACAGGCGGTCATTGGACCCGAGCGCCAACGTGCCGGCGCTGAGATTCACGGCTGTAGCTCCCGCAGCTCCGTTGAGGGCCGTTGAGCCAGTGACGTTCATCGTTCCCCCGCCGAGGTTCGCGTTCACCGAACCGCCGCTAAGACCGTAAGTCCCCGCCGTGATCGTGCCGCCGCCGTTGAGAGCGCCGG
>CAIJHQ010000065.1 GCA_903820505.1 Candidatus Omnitrophota bacterium | reverse complement strand
TCATCCCGTGATGCCCGGAGTGCTGATCGTCGAGGCGATGGCCCAGGTCGGGGGCGTGATCATGTTGAGCGAGGTTGACAATCGCGGGAAGATCGCCTACTTCATGAGCGTGGATAGTGTGAAATGGCGCAATCCCGTCCGTCCTGGGGACGAGCTCCGGATGGAGGTCGAGGTCGTCAAAAAGCGCTCCAAGTTCGGCCAGTGCTCCGGAAAAGCTTACGTGAAGGATACCCTTGTATGCGAAGCGGATGTGAAGTTCGCGGTAGTCGACAAGTGAAGATCCACCCGACGGCGATCGTTCATCCCGACGCCGTGCTCGGCGAGGGGGTGGAGGTCGGCCCCTGGGCGCTCATTGAGGGGACCGTCAAAATCGGTGACCGGACCAAGATCGGCCCGCGCGTCACCCTCGAAGGTCATACCACGATCGGCGCCGAGAATGAGATCTTCACCGGGGCCGTGATCGGTAGCCGTACACAGGACAAAAAATTCGACGGCGGCAAAAGTTATCTGAAGATCGGCGACCGCAACAGCATCCGCGAATATGTGACCATCAATCCGGGGACTCTGGAAGGCACCGAGACCGTGATCGGGGACGGCAATCTTCTTATGGCTTACGCGCACGTGGCGCATGATTGCATCATTCACAGCGGGGCCACGCTTGCGAACAACGCGACGCTGGCCGGCCACGTGACCGTCGAGGACAAGGCGATCATCGGAGGGCTGAGCGCGGTGCATCAGTTCGTCCGGATCGGCAAGCTTTCGATCACGGGCGGCTGCTCGAAGGTCGTGCAGGACATTCCGCCTTTCATGATGGTGGACGGTCATCCGGCCAAGGCGTTCGGCGTCAATGCCGTCGGGCTCGATCGCGCGGAGTTCAGTCCCGAAGAAAAATCCAATATCAAAAAGGCCTTCAAGATCGTTTTCAGGTCCGGACTCATCCTGAAGAACATCATTAAAATGATAAAGCAGGAAATCCCTTCAAGTCCTTCCATGCAGACCCTGATCGAATTCTTGGAAAAGTCCGAGCGGGGCATCTGCGGCTAGCACCGCGTCACATTAAAGTTTTATAGATTCTCGGTACTGTGCGTGGATCTGTAGAAGAATGCGGCGCTGGCTTTTGTTTTTCCAACCGGAGAGTGATCTTATGAAGACCATGGGCATCATCGCGGGGAACGGGCGTTTTCCGATCCTGGTGGCCGAGGAGGCCAAGCGGGCGGGCTATCGGGTCGTCGTGGCAGCCGTCGAACAGGAGGCCGATCCGTGTTTTGAAAAAATAGCGGATGCCTGTTGCCGGGTCAAGGTCGGCGAACTCAAAAAACTTTCCGATTTTTTCAGGAGCGAAGGGGTCCATGAGGCCATCATGACCGGGAAGATCGAAAAGGTGCGGTTTTTCAAGGAGAACGTGCGGCTGGACCTCGACATGATGAAGGTCCTTTTGAAGCTGCGGGACCATAAGGACGATTCCCTGCTCGGCGGCATCGCGGATTATTTTTTCACAAAAGGAGTTACTTTGCTGGATTCGACGTGTCTCCTGAAACATTGCATGCCGGGGCCCGGCGTTCTCGGGAAGAGGAAACCGAGCCGCAACGCGATGGAGAATATCGCCTTCGGATTCGAAATGGCCAAAAAACTTTCCGGCGCGGACATCGGTCAGACGGTGGTCGTGAAGAAAAAGGCCGTTCTCGCCGCGGAGGCGATCGAAGGCACGGACGAGACGATCCGCCGTGGCGGCGCGTTGGGCCGCGGGAAGGTCTTTGTGGTCAAGGTCGCCAAGCCCGGTCAGGACATGCGCTTTGACGTGCCGGCGGTGGGACTGACAACGCTGCAGAATCTGATCGAAGCCAAGGCGGAAGCTTTCGCGTTCGAGGCCCACAAGACGCTTTTTATCGGGATGGACCTCTTTGTGGAAAAGGCCAACCGGGCCGGCATCGCCCTTTACGGCGTGGAAGGGAAAGTGTGAAGAAAGAGCCGCCGTTCGACGCTTCAAAGGAAAAGTCCCTCACCGGACTCCGGCGCGAGATCCTCGAGATCAAGACGCTTTATGAGATCACCCGCCGCATGGGCATGCCGCTTCCGCTCGAGGAGCGGATGAACCGGGCGCTGGATGTTCTTCACGAGAACATGGGAATGGAACGCGCGACGTTGACGCTCCTGGACGCCGAAGGCGAGAACCTGACGATCGAGATCGCGCACGGGATGGACACCCAGGCTTTGAAGAAAGGCCGGTACAAGGTTGGCGAAGGGATCACCGGGAAGGTCGTGGAAGCCGGAGAACCGATCGCGATCCCGAATATCGGGGAGGAACCGCTTTTTCTCAACCGCACCGGCGCGCGCAAGGACCTGAGGCGCAGCCGCATCGCCTTCATCTGCGTTCCCATCAAGATCGATCAGGAGACCATCGGCGCGCTCAGCGTGGATCGTTTGTTCGCGGGGGATGTTTCCCTGGACGAAGACCTGCGGCTCCTGACCATCATCAGCTCGCTCATCGCGCAGAACGTCGCGAACTACCGGCTCCGCGAGCAGGAAAAAACGAAACTTCAATTCGAAAACACCGAACTGAAGCGGGAGCTCGCCAAAAAATTCCATCCGGCCAACATTCTAGGCGAAAGCAAGCGCATGAAGGAAGTCTACGAGGCCATTGAGATGGTGAGCCGGACGCGTTCGACCGTTCTTCTGCGCGGCGAGACCGGCACGGGGAAAGAGCTCGTCGCTCACGCGATCCACTATTCAAGCCACCGGTCGAAGGGGCCTTTCATCAAGGTTTCCTGCGCCGCGCTCCCGGAAACGCTTCTCGAAAGCGAACTTTTCGGTTATGAAAAAGGTGCCTTTACCGGCGCGACCGCGAACAAGCCCGGGCGTTTTGAACTGGCGGACGGCGGCACCCTTTTTCTGGACGAGATCGGCGATATTTCGCCCAACATGCAGATTAAACTTCTCCGTGCGCTTCAGGAGCGGGAGTTCGAGCGCGTCGGGGGGACCCGGACCCTTCAGGTCGATGTACGGGTGATCGCGGCGACGAATCGCGATCTTGAGAAGGCCATCCGGGAGAAACAGTTCCGGGAAGACCTCTATTACCGGCTCAATGTCGTCCCGATCCTCCTGCCGCCGCTCAGGGAAAGGCGGGAAGACATTCCTCTCCTTGTTTCGCATTTTTTAAAAAAGGCAAACCTCGAGAACGGAAAGAGCGTGCGGTATGTTTCGGACGAGGCCATGGAATACCTGGCGAATTAT
Source organism: Candidatus Omnitrophota bacterium (assembly GCA_903820505.1). Lineage (GTDB taxonomy): Bacteria > Omnitrophota > Omnitrophia > Omnitrophales > Aquincolibacteriaceae > Pegaeibacterium > Pegaeibacterium caenilacustre. Next base: position 69,080 of record CAIJHQ010000065.1, on the reverse strand, counting down.
TATTGGCCCGGCAATATCCGTGAACTGGAGAACGCGATCGAACGGGCGGTTATTCTCTGCAAATCCGAAACGTTGGAAGCGGGTCTTTTCCCGATCCCCGGGGAAAAGGGACATCCGGCCGCGATCCAGCTTAGATTCGCCGCACCGGCAGACGGGGAGAGAGAAGAAGTTTCCGGAGACCTCCCGGACGCCGTTGAGAAACTCGAAAAGAAGCTGATCCAGGAGGCTCTCCAAAAAACAGGCGGCAACCAGCGGCAGGCGGCCAGGATGCTCGGGGTGACGGAGCGGATCCTGGGATACAAGGTGAAGACGTACAATCTCAGGTAAGTATACAAAATTGTAGGATTCATAGCACGTCTACATTTTTGTAGTATAAAAGGATTTTTACGGGTACAATTCATGCGGTGACCCGATACGGTAATTGGCACAGAACTTGCTTTCTCATTTCTTAAAAAGGGGAGGATGTTATGCATAAACAGATCGACGTAACCGAGATTTTTGGAAGTAACGTATTTAATGACCGGGTGATGAAAGAAAGGCTTCCGAAGGATACCTACAAAGCCCTGAAGAAAACGATCCAGGAGGGCTTGCCTCTTTCTCTCGAGGTCGCCAATGTGGTCGCAAGCGCGATGAAGGACTGGGCGATCGAGAAGGGAGCGACGCATTACACGCACTGGTTCCAGCCTCTGACCGGCCGGACCGCGGAAAAGCATGATTCCTTTATTGCGCCGACCGAGGACGGCACCGTCATCATGGAGTTTTCCGGAAAGCAGCTGACCCAGGGGGAACCGGACGCGTCGTCGTTCCCGAGCGGGGGCCTGCGCTCAACGTTCGAAGCGCGCGGTTATACGGCGTGGGATTGTACATCGCCGGCTTTTCTGAAGACCGATGCCTCAAGCAATGTGACGCTCTGCATTCCGACGGCTTTCTGTTCCTACACGAGCGAGGCGCTGGACAAGAAGACGCCGCTCCTCCGCTCCATGGAAGCGGTCTCCAAGCAGGCGGTCCGCGTGCTCCGGGCGCTCGGTAACAGAACCGTCAAGCGTGTGACGCCGACGGTCGGCCCGGAACAGGAATACTTTTTGATCGACAAGACGTGCTATGAAAAACGGCTGGACCTGATCGTTTCCGGCCGCGCTCTTTTCGGTGCGCCCGCTCCGAAGGGGCAGGAGCTCGAGGACCAGTATTTCGGCGCGATCAAGGACCGCATTGCCGATTTCATGAGGGACCTCGATATTGAACTCTGGAAGATGGGCATTTCGTCAAAGACCAAGCACAATGAGGTTGCGCCCGCACAGTACGAAATGGCGCCGATCTTTTCCACGACGAATATTGCCGCGGACCACAACCAGCTCGTGATGGAAACGATGCAGAAGGTCGCCCTGCGTCACGATCTTGTGTGCCTCCTTCATGAGAAACCGTTCGCGGGCGTGAACGGCTCCGGGAAGCATAACAACTGGTCTCTCGGGACGGACGACGGACAGAATCTCCTGGAACCCGGGAGAACCCCCGCCGAGAACGAGCAGTTCCTGATATTCGTGAGCGCGATGATCATGGCGGTGGACCGTCATGCCGATAAATTGCGCGCGAGCTGCGGGAATCCCGGGAACGATCTTCGTCTCGGTGCGAACGAAGCCCCGCCCGCCATTATTTCGATCTTTATGGGCGATGAATTCACGGAGATCCTCGAAGGGATCGCCAAGGGCAAGAAGGTCGAGAATCGCGGCCAGCATTTTGTTCAGGTCGGCGTGGATTCTCTGCCCCAGCTTCCGAAAGATAATACGGACCGGAATCGCACCTCACCCTTTGCGTTCACGGGCAATAAGTTCGAATTCCGCATGGTGGGATCCTCAGCCTCCATTTCCGGGCCTAATATCGTGATCAACACCATCGTCTCGGAAGCGCTTGATGAGATCGCGACACGCCTTGAGAAGGCCGGAAAGAGCGGTCTCCACAGGGAGGCGACCGCGATCATTCGCGATACGATGAAAAAACACGGGCGCATCATCTTCAACGGAAATAACTACTCGGACGAGTGGGTCGCGGAAGCCAAGAAACGCGGTCTCCCGAACATCAAAACGGGCGTCGAGGCGTTGGCTTCGATGGCGACGCCGGGAGCCGTGAAGCTTTTCGAGAAATACAAGGTCCTTTCCGAAGGGGAACTGCATGCGCGCTACGAGATCTATCTGGAGCATTATGTGAAACATGTCAACATCGAGGCCCGGGCGGCGGTCCACATGGTGAATCGCCAGTATCTTCCCGCGGTCATCGAGTTCACGAGGGACCTCGCCAAGACGGTCTCGCAGCTCAAATCGGTCGCCGCTCCTTTCACGGTCCAGAAAGAATTGTTGGGGAAGGTCAGCGCGCTTTTGGGGGCGGCAAGCGGGAAACTCGCGGCGCTTGAGGAAGCGATCGAGAAAGCGCATGCGGTGAAGGACCTCGCGAAACGCGCCGGAGCCTTTCGTGACCATGTGGTTGTTGCGGCAGGCGAACTGCGCAAGGATATTGATGCATTGGAAGGGCTGACGCCGGCGAACCTCTGGCCGGTCCCGACGTACGCCGAAATGCTCTTTAAGCTGTAAGCTTCCCAAAGGGCGGTCCCGGTTTTCTCAGAGGATTTTGCCTGAGAAGACCGGGCCGTCCTAACCACATTATTTTATAATCAATCGCGGTTAGGGCAAAAGCAGCCCTGATCCTCCTTGATTTAAAGATTAAGGTGATCAGGACAGTCTTGCCCACCCTAAAGTTTCTGATAAGGGCAAAGGCAGGCGGGTTTCTCTCCATCCCGGAGAGGGCCCGCTTGTTTCATTTTAAGACCTTCCATCTTTATTAATTTCCTCAAAATCCTCAAGTTGGCATCCCTCTTGCTCATCTGTTTATCAGACACCGATCCGAACGTTTGCTGAAAGCCGGCGTAAAAACAGGATCTTAAATGTGTACCGCAAGGAGGAAATAAAAATGGGAAAAAAGCTTAGACTTTTTTATGCTGCTGCAGGATTTCTTCTTTTGATCATGTTCCCGAAGATCGCGGTGGCGGCAGAGGGAACGGCCCTTGCGGTCAATGCGGGAGATACGGCCTGGGTCCTGATGTCCGCGGCGTTAGTGTTCCTGATGACGCCGGGGCTCGCTTTCTTTTATGGCGGGCTGGTCCGCAAAAAGAACATCCTTTCGGTCCTGATGCAATGTTTCATGCTCGCGGCTTTGATCACGCTTCAATGGGTGATCTTTGGCTACAGTCTGTCGTTCGGGCCGGACGTGAAAGGGGTGATCGGGGATCTGAGATGGCTCGGGCTCTATGGGGTCGGCGTTCTGCCTTACCCGGAATATTCGGCCACGATCCCGCACCAGCTTTTCATGATCTTTCAAGCCATGTTCGCGATCATCACCCCGGGGCTGATCCTCGGGGCGTTCGCGGAACGGTTGAAATTCTCGTCGTTCTGCGTTTTCTCCCTTCTTTGGGCAACATTCGTTTATGACCCCGTCTGTCACTGGGTCTGGGGCGTGGGAGGCTTCCTGAGGAATCTCGGCGCGCTCGATTTTGCCGGAGGCACGGTGGTCCATATCAACGCCGGTGTCGCCGCTCTCGTCGCCGCATTGATCCTCGGCAAGCGGAAAGGATATCCCGATCACATGTCTCCGCCACACAACCTGCCGTTCGCGGTACTCGGCGCTGGATTGCTCTGGTTCGGGTGGTTCGGGTTCAACGGCGGAAGCTCCCTTGCGGCGAACGGAATCGGTGTCAGCGCTCTGGTCGCGACGCATGTGGCTGCGGCGGCAGCGGGACTGACTTGGGCCTTTCTCGATTGGAAATTCAGCTCTCGGCCCACGATGCTCGGCATGATCACCGGCGCCGTTTCGGGACTTGTGGCAATCACGCCGGCCTCCGGGTTCGTGAGCGCCGTGGATTCGATCTGGATCGGGATCGGGGTCTCCCTGATCTGCTATTTCTTCGTGACGGTCGTCAAGGTCAAACTCGGCTACGATGACTCGTTGGACGCCTTCGGGGTCCACGGCGTCGGCGGGATCTGGGGAGCTCTCGCGACGGGACTTTGGGCCAACAAGGAGATCAATGCGGCGGGGAACAACGGTCTTTTTTACGGGAACCCGGGGCTTTTTCTTGTTCAGCTCAAAGCGGTCCTGGTCACGATCGTTTATTCCTTTGTCGTTTCGTTCGTTCTTTTCAAGCTCGTCGACCTATTGATGGGGCTGCGCGTGTCGGAAGACGAAGAGCGCATCGGTCTCGATCTTACGCAGCACCGCGAATCGGGTTACACCATTTTAGATTAGAAAAAGCTTGTCATGCCCGCTTTTCCCGCCTTCGGACGGAACCCCGCCAGAGGCGGTGGCGCGGGAATGACAAACGAAAAATTAAAACAACAGCAAGGAGGGAAAAACCATGAAATATGTCATCGCTGTGATCCAGCCGGACCGGGTGGATGAAGTTCTCCGGATACTTGAAGAAAAAGAGATCCATCTTGTGACCGTCACGAACGTGCTCGGCCGCGGGCGGCAAAGAGGCATCGCGGAGGTTTACCGGGGTCACAAGGAAGGCGGCCGTCTTCTCAGGAAGGTCAAACTTGAGATTGCGGTCAACGATGAGTTCGTGAAGCCGACGGTAGAGGCGATCACGGAGGGCGCGCGTACGGGACATATCGGGGACGGGAAGATCTTCATTCTCGATCTCGAGGAAACGATCCGGATCCGCACGGGCGAAACCGACGGGATCGCGATCGGATGACGTCCGGAATTTTAATGGAGGGACTTATGAACAGGCTCTTTGGGTTTTTTTCGGGAGTTTGGCTGACCGCTCTGTGTATGTTGACGCCGTGTGCGTTCGCGGAAGGGAACGAGGTCGCGGCGCTCAAGGCCCAGATCGAAGTTCTGAGCCGCAAACTCGAGGCGATGGACAGCAAGCTGATGACGATGGAAAGACCGTCCCCGGGCGCGCAGGTCGCTTATATTCCGCCGGCACCTGAGTCCAAGAGCGGATTACTCCGGACGATTGAAGATATCCGCGTGGGAGGCTATGTCGAAACCCAGTTCCAGAATAAGGTAGGGGAGCCCCGCGGGACCGGGAACACGGGCCGTTCGCTTACCGACAAGGCCAGCGATACGTTCTCCATGAACGCGGCCAAGATCTGGTTCGAAAAAACCGCGAATCCGGAGGGCGGCGCCGGATTCCGTATCGACATGATGATGGGAAGCGATGTGCCGTACTATTTCAACAATTTAACGAGAGACAATACAATCTCTTCGACGAACGCGTTCGCTTTTGAACAGGCTTACGTTCAATGGGTCGCTCCCTTAGGTTTTTGGTCGGACAGCAAGATTCTGCCGCATACCGTTGAGATCAGGGCCGGGCGCATGGTCACTTTGGCCGGGAATGAAGTGATCGAGGGACCGTCCAACTGGAACGTCAGCCGTTCCGTTTCGTTCGGTTACGCCATTCCGTTCACACATACGGGAGTGCGGGCGACCTACGCGCTTTTTGACGGCTATGTGACCGTTTACAACGGCATCAACAACGGTTGGGACGTGGACATCGATAATAATTCGTATAAGACATTCGAGAACGCTTTTAGCTTCAGCCCGCTGAAAGACGTCAAATGGACCACGGCGACCTATTTCGGGCCTGAGAACAATGCTGCGAGCGGCGGCAAGCGTTTTCTTGTCACCAACGTGCTTGGCTGGGACGCCACGACGAAACTTTCGTTTGCCGGCGAATTCGACATGGGAAACCAGCCGCGCGTGGATACGGCCCAGGACGATACGTTCCATACCGCCCAATGGTTCGATTACGCGGCCTATGCCAGATATAAATTCACGGACAAACTGGCCATGGCCTACCGCTTCGAGCTGTTCGATGACAGCTGCCGTTACCGTAATTGGACGGGCGCCGGGACCGCCGGCGCCGCTACAGACCTTGCGAACACATTGACGCTCGAGTACAAACTTTACGGGAACATGATCGCCCGGGCGGAGTACCGGATCGACTATGCCCATGCCGGTGACGGTAATGTGTTCGGCGGAGATCATCAGCAAAATACGCTCGGAGGGCAGTTGATCTATTTGTTCGGTTAGAAGACGGTTCAAGAGCCCGGCCCCAGTCGCCTCCCCTGGTGATGATGAGAAGCACCCCTTCTCGGCCCTGACTCTCATTAAAGAAAGAATTAATAATGAGGTTAGGGCAGTCCCGACAGCCATTGATGTTTAATAAAGTCGGGGCGGGGCCGGGTTTCTTTTTTTAGAAATAAATATGGGAGCCGGTCCGGTCCCAACCAACCCTTAAGCTATCGAAAGGTTGGGGCAGGGCCGTGTTTCTTTGTTGAAATAAATAAGGGAGCCAGGATGGATTTCCCACGTCTACCGCGAAGGGGCATTTGTCCGGGTCTTGATCCTTCCAAAGAAAGAATTTGCCTGTCTCCCCGCATGATGATAAATTACATCCCGTCATGAAGACCCTTTTTAAACTCCTCGGCGTATTATTTATTCTCTTGGTCTGCTCGACGTCACTTTCGGCGGCCGAGATCGAGAACGAAGGAACACCCCAGCGGAAGCTCCAGCGCGGATTTCTCAACATCGCTCTCTCTCCGCTTGAGATCTCCAATGAACTCGCCAAAGAGAAGAAGAACGACACGTTCCCTCCAAGCTGGATCACAGGTACCGCTCGCGGAGCGGCTTTCATGATGGGGCGGGCGTTGGTAGGGGTTTATGAATTAGTGACCTTTCCGCTACCTTGTCCGGCGAACTACAAGCCGGTCCTTTCTCCCGAATTCGCCTGGCAGCATCTGCCGGCCGACAGTAAAAATTAATCATCGGGCAGAGGCAGTCCTGATCCTTCTTGATTTAAAGATTAATGTGATCAGGACAGTCTTGCCCACTTTAAAATTTCTGATAAGGGCAAGGCAGTCCTGCTTTCCTTATTATTTCATTAATTTTATGACTATCAGGGCGACACTTACCCTCCTCAGAAAAGAAATAAAAGTTCGGGAAGTGTAAGCCTAAAAGTCTCAATTGTCAGTCTTCAGCAAGGATGAGACTGAGTAACCTAGCAAAAGTCTTTTAAGCACTGTCATGCCCGCATGTTTTAAGCGGGCATCCAGAAGTTATGGATTCCTGACCCGCCTGCCGGCAGGTAGATAAATATCTTCGGGAATGACAAAGATGCAAACTCCAAAGACTTATGAGCAGGTATCTAGAGGTTGGCGATTTATACTTTTTGGGAGAGGAAGCCGCAGATCTCTTTGGCAGCTTTAGCGCTCGCGCCTTTTTCGCCGAGTTTACCGCGGACTTGCCGGAATTCTTCCCGCATTCTTTCCTGAAGTTCCGGACTTTGGAGGAAAACCTTGGCCTCGTGGGCGATGGTTTCGGGGTGGGCATTCCCCTGGATGAATTCGGGGACCACGCGATCATTCGCGAGCAAGTTCACGAGTCCGAGGTAGGGGACTTTGATCAAATATTTTCCGAGGAAATAGGTCGACCAGCCTGTTTTATAAAGCAGGAAGAACGGCGTGCCGATGAGCGTGGCTTCGAGCGTTGCGGTCCCGGACGTTATCAGCGCGAAGTCCATCGCTTTGACAAGCTCATAGAAAGGCACGGCGGGACATGCGGGCTTGAGGTCCGCTTCGGCGAGGATCTTTTCATAGACCACCGGACGGACATTCGAGGAACGGGAAATAAAAAAAGAAGTTCCGGGGATGTCTTTCTGTAAAAGGGCGGCCGCCTTGAGCATGACTGGGAGGATCCGCCGCACTTCCTTTTCGCGGGAACCCGAGAACAGCCCGATGGCCTTTTGCCCCGCGGGAATTCCAAGGCCGGCCCGGAGACTTCCGGTCTCCGGCAACTCCGGGATCGCGTCGAGCAGCGGGTGGCCTACGAATTTTGCGTTGATGCCCTCATCGTCGTAAAAAGTTTCCTCAAAAGGCAGGATCACGAGCAGCTCGCGGACGTGCTTCTTGATGATGTGAATGCGTCGTTTTCCCCAGGCCCACAGTTGGGGAGAGATATAGTAAAGAACGGGAACAAAGCCGGAGACCTTTTTGGCGAGCCGCAGGTTGAAGGCCGGAGAATCGATGACGACAAGGGCGTCAGGTTTTTCGTTTTGGATATGCCGGATCGTATTATTGAAAATTTCGAGGTACTCGAAATAATTCCGGAGCACGTCCCCGAGCCCGAGCGCCGAGATCGTGGTCATGTCGTCAAAGATCTTGACGCCGGCCGCTTGCATTTTAGCGCCGCCGACGCCGCAGAATGTGACGTCGGGTATGATCTTCCTGATCTCGGAAACCAGGTGGGCGCCGTGAAGGTCCGCGGAAGCCTCGCAGGCGACGATAAAGATCTTCCGGGTCATCGGGCCGCTCCGGTTGAAGGTTTCGGGTGATTGGCCTGGACGGTCGCGGCTATCTCGAGGGCGAGTTTCAGTGCGTCACGGGCCGCGGTGTCCGGCTTCCCGGGGCTTTTTCCGGTCCGGATATTGTCTATGAAGAATTTCAGTTCTTCTTTCAATGGTTCGGCCTTCTCAATATCGATCGATTCCTGCGCGATCGACGCGCCGTCCTTGCGGAAGATCTTGCAGGTTTGCGCGCCATAGTCGAGCGAGATGTAAGCGTCTTCCTGGAAGATCCGGATCTTGCGCTGTTTTTCGAATGTAAGACGCGAGGCGGTGATGTCCGCGACGGCGCCGTTCTCGAACTTCATGCGGACATTCGCGATGTCCTCGAACGGCGTCAGGACGTTCACGCCGATGGCGTCGAAGCTCGCGACCTCGGATTTGACGAGGCCGAGGACGATATCCAGGTCGTGGATCATGAGGTCCAGCACCACGCCGCAGTCGTTGATGCGTCCGGTGAAAGGCCCGAGCCGGTGGATCTCGAAGAAACGGATGTTTTTGGCGATCTCTTCGATGCGTTTGAACCCGGGATTATGACGTTCGATGTGGCCGACCTGCAGGGCGCAATGTTTTTTGCGGGCCAACTCGAGCAGTTCATCAGCCTCCTCGAGCCTCAGCGTGATGGGTTTTTCGATCAGGGTATGAATGCCGGCCTTGAGGAATTCTTTCGCGACGGCATAATGGGTAGAAGTCGGTGTCGCGACGCTCACGGCTTCGACCTTCCCGAGAAGGTCCCGGTAGTCCTTATAGTAGACGGTGCCGAGTTCCTTGGCCTTTTCGGCCTTGGCGGGGTCCAGGTCCGAGATCCCGACGAGCTCCGACTCCGGAAGTTCACGATAGATGCGGGCGTGTTCTTTGCCGAGGTGTCCGACTCCGACGACGCCGACCTTCAGAGGCTGTGTCACTCTAACTCCTTCATAATCTTGGGGTTATCAAAACCGGGGAAGCGACATTCTTGGAGATTAAATCATAACCTTGAGCGCTGTCAACGAATATGTTACAGTGGCGGCCTCTAAGGGAGCTACGGTCGACGCACGGCAAAAAGAATTTCTGCGCCACGCGTTTTTTATAACGACAAAGGATCCATGAACGTCTACAGAAGACTGCTTACTTATATTTGGCCGCACCGGTGGCGGCTCGCGATGGCCATGTGTTTCATGCTGGCCTATGCCGCGGCGAACTCACTGGTCTCGGTCGCGATCTTCATCACCACGAAGGGGCTTTTCCAGAAAGGCGCCATTCAGGTCAGCACGGCGTCCTTCGGCAGGCTCCCGCCCTGGATCGCGCGGTACCTTCCGGAGTTCCCGGCGTTTTCGATCTCGCTGATCTGGATCCCGCTCAGCATCGTCGGGGTTTTTCTCTTGCGGAGTATTTTTCTGTATATTTCCAATTACCAAATGGCCAACGTCGGGATCCGCGCCGTCCGCAAGGTCCGCGACGACCTTTACCGCCACTTGGTCCACCTTTCCAGTGATTTTTACTCCAAAGGCCGGACGGGCGATTTTTTGAGCCGCATCATGAACGACGTGGCTCAGATCCAGGGGGCCATTACGGATGTGGTGGTGGATCTCATCGAGCAACCCTTCGTGCTTCTTTTCAATATTCCTCTGGTTTTCTACTGGGGAAGTTGGTACGCGGTTTACGCGCTGTTGATCTTTCCGATCGTCGCGGTCCCGATCATTTACTTCGGGCAGCGGCTGCGGAAAATGACCCGGCGGATGCAGGAGCGGGCGGCGGACATTACGTCGTTCATCGGCGAGACCCTCTCCGGCATTCATATCGTCCGGGCTTTTTGCAGCGAGGAGCGCGAGATCCGGCGTTTCGAGGAGATCAATAAAAGCGTCTTCGAGTTTTTCAAAAAGACCATGAGGGCCACCATCATCCAGCGGCCGCTGATCGAGGTGATGGGCGCGATCGGCGCGGGGATCGCGGTGTATTATGGGATCCAGTACCTGCCGCCGGACCGCTTTGCCGCGTTTGCGACCTCGCTTTACCTTTGTTACGAACCGCTGAAAAAGATCAGCAAGGTCAACAGCGTCATCCAGCAGGCGATCGCGTCGGGAACGCGCATTTTTGAGATCCTGGACACTAAACCGACGATCCAGGACCGCCCGGGCGCCATTACTTTTAACGAACCGGTCCGGGAAGTCCTCTATGACCGCGTGGGCTTTGCTTATGATCAGGAGTCGTGGGTGCTCGATGATATCACGATCCGTGCGAAACAGAATGAAGTGATCGCCCTCGTCGGGGCGAGCGGTTCCGGCAAGACGACACTTGTGAGCCTTCTTCTCCGTTCTTACGATCCCCAGAAGGGTGTGATCAAGATCAACGGCCGCGACATCCGGGACATGACGCTCTGGTCCCTGCGCGGGCTCATCGGGATCGTGTCGCAGGAAACCGTGCTTTTTAACGCCACCATCCGGGAGAACATTGCCTACGGAAGGCCGGATGCCAGTCTGGAAGACGTGAAAAAGGCGGCGGAGTTCGCGTACGCGGACCATTTTATCGACGCGCTCCCGAAGAATTACGAGACGCATCTCGGCGAACGGGGACTGAAACTGTCCGGCGGCGAACGGCAAAGGCTTGCTATCGCCCGCGCGCTCCTCAAGGACCCGCCCATTCTCATTCTGGACGAAGCCACCTCGCACCTCGACACCCAAAGCGAAAAAGAAGTCCAGGGAGCACTGGAGAATCTGATGAAGGCCCGCACCGTGTTCGTGATCGCTCACCGTCTTTCCACCATACAGAAGGCCGACCGCATCCTTGTGATGGATAAGGGAAAGATCGTCCAGCAGGGCACGAACGAATTCCTTCTCCGCCTGGGCGGAATGTACAAGAAGCTCTACGACCTGCAATTCAATCTTTGATCCTTCCCCCGCGAATCGCGACCTTCTAGCGGCGGGTTTTGTAAGCGCAGGCCGGCGCCCTCGAAGCTTTCATTGTCAATAAACTCCGTTCTCGGTACAATGCTGTCCAAGTCTCTGTTTTCTTCTCATGGAGGGTGACTTGGGCTGCACTGATTCCCGATCATTTTTTGTGACTAAAAAACGCGTGCTGCCCGGTCTTCAAACCCTGACGGGGGAAACTGATCAATGAAATATGCCGTAGGCATCGATATCGGTGGCACCAAGATATCCCTCGCGTTGGGCACCGACAAAGGCAGGATCCTGGTGCGGGAAGAGATCCCCACACGGACCGGCAGTAAAAGCGGTGACTGCGTCCGGGAGCTTGCCGCGAAAGTAAAAGCTCTTATCCGTGAGGCCAGCGTTCCCAAAAGACAGATCGTCGGGATCGGCGTCGGCTGTCCCGGCGCTGTAGACTCGAAAAAGGGGATCGTACCGCGTTCTCCGAACCTGCCCGGATGGACCGGCCTGCCGCTCCGCAAGATCCTTTCCAAGACTACCGGGCGGCCTGTTTTTATGGCGAATGATGCCAACGCGGCGGCGATCGGCGAAAGTCTATTTGGCGCCGGAAGGAACACGAAGAATTTCATTTACATCACCGTCAGCACCGGAGTGGGCGGCGGGATTATCCTCAATGGGCGGCTCTATGAAGGCTCCGGTTTTGTGGCTGGGGAGATTGGGCATATCAGCGTCGTTCCCGACGGCAAAAAATGTAATTGCGGGCAGAGGGGTTGTCTTGAGGTGTATGCCTCCGGAACGGCGATCGCCCGTTATGTCCGGGAGCATATGACCCGGAAAAACACGCTGATCCGGAATTTCTCGGCGGGTTGCCCGGAAGTTGGTGCCCGGCACGTCGGCATGGCCGCGCGCGAGGGCGACCGGCTTGCGATCGAAAGCTACAAGCAGGCCGGTTATTATCTGGGGATCGGCATCGCGAACCTTCTCAACATCCTCAACCCCGAAAAGATCGTGATCGGTGGTGGAGTGCTCCGTTCGGCGCATGAGATCTTCTGGAAAACCATGATGGAGAGCGCGAAGCGGCACGCCTGGCCCGAGGCTTTCCGCACCGTCAGCATCGTGCAGTCGGAACTCCAAGGCAGGGTCGGCGATCTCGGAGCCTTGGCACTTGTTTTTAAGGACCGGAACGGGCGCTCGTAGCTTTCGCCACAAAACGTTGGCGGATAGGCCTGCCTGCCGGTAGGCAGGCAATTGGAACTGTCCAATTTTGCTACGGGCCTGGAAAGAGATGCGGGCACCGTACGAAGCCATCCATAAGCTTCGACGGTGCCGCAATGATTCATTGAGAATCATGCGCCCGTAGCTCAATTGGATAGAGCATCTGCCTTCGGAGCAGAGGGTTGCGTGTTCAAGTCACGCCGGGCGCAATTTATAAGTCTTCGCCTGCCTGCCCTGCCTACCGGACAGGCAGGCGGTAGGCAGGGAACAGAGGGTTGCGTGTTCAAGTCACGCCGGGCGCATTGGATTTCGGTGTTCTGGCACGGCATTTCAGGCCCGGAAAAGATTTTTGCAATAGCCGTACTTGATTCCGGGGTATGCGGGTGTTATGGTTCTAGTGGGAGGGCCGTAAGGGATTTATGCTTGTGGCCGATAGAACTTGAAAGGAAGATACGGGCGTTTTTTTTAGCCACTGAAAGGATTTAGCGAAAAGAGGAAGAGATGATGCGGGGCAAAGAAGGTCTCTCGATGCTCGAAATTCTCGTTTGCATGATGATCTTCACCATCATGGCGACCGGTGTTGCGGCGGTCAACTCATTCCCGCGGCGCGCGGCACTTACCCTCGAGGACAGGATGAAGGCCTCGCTGGCTATGGAGCGGAAACTGGATGAGCTCCGGGGGCAGGATGTTACCTCCCTGACGGACGGGACCAAGACCGAGACCGTTCCGAGCCTCACGGGCGGTACGTTGACGTACGTCATTACCACTCCGGATGTTGCGCGGCCTGACTGGAAAGAAGTTTATGTCTCCATAGAGTGGACGGGCCGGAGGGGCTCAAAACTTACTCAGGACGCCATTTCCTCTCTTTACAATGGGTGACCAATGAAACATTCATGGATCAGGAGTAAACGGGGGCTGACGCTTTTCGAGGTCATTTTGGCGTGCGTGATCTTTCCCGCTATTATTTTCAGCGGAACGTCCATTCTGATGGGAATGGCCCGCGTCAGCGATAAGACGAACACGGGGATGGATTTTTTGATGAAAATGGACACCGTTTTTCTCAGGGTCGAAGAGGATCTGTTGAATGTTACGGCCGCGGATCCCTACCCGCAGGTTGCCTGGGGCTCGGGGTATGTTGAACTTCAACTGAGCGCGACCTTGAAGTACCGGTACACGATCGGCACGAGGGCTCTGACGCTTGTCAACGGGGCGACGACATCAACTCTTTCGACGGGAATCCTCCTGCCGGATGCGCCGCTTGAGGATTACGACAAGAGCGGCGGCATCGACAGTACCGACACGGCGCGCCGTGAGACTTGTCTAACGACACAGAGTCAGGCCGCGTGCCAGGACCTGAAAGTTTCATTTGTTTTTGGAGTGGCCACGGACCAGAACCGGCTTGATTTCAGTTTTCGCAGTGAAAGACAAAAAGAAAGCGGGCAGCACGGATTCACAAAGAGCATTTCTCTGGCGAAATAGGGGAAGAAACATGATGAAGGTCTGGGAATGGATAGGCCGGGATAAAAAAGGGTCGGCGCTTGTTTTCACGATGTTCGTCGTGATCAGTGTCGCGCTTCTTCTGGCGAATGATTATTCAAAAGGAGTACGGCAGGAACGTCAGATCGGCCGCGCCATCAAGCGCATCCAGGCGAAGGGCGTTGAAAGATTCGTCGTGGACCGCGGCGTGCGTCTTTTGAAAGATTATGTCCAGGCGACGGGCTCATTTCCGGACGGGACCGGCTCCACCCCGGTCTCCGCGGCCGAGGACGCGCCCGGCATCAGTGCCGGTCAGACATTCAAAGAGGTTTTGATCGCCGAGTATGCGTCATGGAAGACAAGAATGACGACGGGTGCGAGCCCGAGCCGGACGATCCCCTGGATTGCCAACATGGCCGTTCTTTCGGTCACAGATCCTTTTCCGGCGGGCGTCGATTTTATATGCAGTAACATCGTTTCCAGCAGCGTCCGCGAATATCTGATGACCTTTTCGGTCACTCATTCAGACACCGGGGCTCAGCAGCGGATCTCCCAAAAGATCCTGGTCAGCATCGGGAAACTTTACGATTACAGTATTTTCTACGCCGGCGACCTCGAGATCCAGGCGGCGCTTGGAATGTCGCTTTACGGGCCGATCTATGCCGCCGGGGACGTTTACCTGCTGACCGGGAACGGCACGACGCTCTCGATCACGGCTGCGAGCGATGCTTGGACGGAGGCCTACGCTTTGCAGAGCAGCGGGAACATTTATTTTGGTCCCAAGCGTGCCATCGCAAAGAATTATTTTCTGAGCGACAACGGCGGGGACTGCGCCGCAAACGATGATAACTGTTTTAATTCGAAATACGCGAAGGCGATCAAGGAGGAGCTGCGCACCCACGATAGCAATTATTACGATTCCGCCAGTCGCGTGGAAGTCCGTCCGAATGTTTGGACTGCCGATCAAAAGGCGTTCAGGCAGTGGGTCGATCATGTCAAAGGATCAGGGACGGCGCCTGCGGTAAAAAATCCGCTCATGCCTTATTTTTATTACTTTATGAATGAACTTTGGTATGGGCCGACAACAAGTACTGCGACGACGACACATACGATCAGCATTGCGGAGTCGAGCGGGGGCGTTCTCGCGAATTTTTCAGCGCCTTCATCGCGGGTGTGCAAAGCTTCGTTAGCTAAAGACAATTCGGGCGATGCCACCAGCTATGTATTTCATGGAAGAGCGTATTATACGGAGGCGGTCGATTATGACGCCTACATGAGCATCTCCAGCGCGTACGATCCTGCCAATCCACCGCAACTGGTTGGGGAGACGGGTTCTGACCGCAAGCCGGTCACCAATCCCGACTGGTCCGGAGTTGGCAGCAAAGTGGTGTGGGACAACGCGCCGACGACCGGAGCCGGGACGCTTGCTACCAAAAGCGTTTCGGTCAGTCCGGATTCGGCCAGCGGTTCTCACTTGATCGTTGAACCGCTGACCGGTACCAGCGACCCTGATGCGAACTACAAGATCCAATCGAAGACGAACCTCCGGGTGCTTTGCTCGGATGCGGCCTGTACTTCTTACGGATTCGAGACATGGAAAAAAGGAGCGGACGGGATCACTTTTACGCCGGACCTCGCGTTCGCACCGGGGCTTCCGGCCGGGATCACGCGAAGTACCATGTCGGATTACCGTCTGGGGCGTTCCATAGGTGTTTTCATGGTGGACGTTGCCGCGGTCACGGCGTACGCGAATACCCGCGGTCTTACGCTCGACAATACGGTGGCGATTTATGTGCAAACGGCGGCGGGGCCTTTCGATTCGTCGAGTAACTATACCGCGCTGGTCGAAGTGTATAACGGCGCTCAGCTTCCCGAGGGAGGATGGACGCTTGCGTCGAACGGGCGCGTTTGGGCCAAGGGGAATTTCAATCTTTATGACTACGGGAAGGGGCGGGCCTGCACCACTCCCGGCGAATGGGAGTACGGCGTGTGGGGAACATCCACCTGCACGGTCCCTCCGGCGGCGGTCTTTTGCGACAGTTTCGGCGTTCTGTCGAATGAGTGGGCCGGTTACGGGATAGGGGTTGCTTTGGGCGGCCGGCCGGTGACTACGGACGTTTATATAAACGCGGCGGTCATTACGGGTACGGTCCCGTCGCAGCTTGTTAAGGGGTATCCCAATTGTGACGGCGCCGGGGCCGGCGGTCATGTGGATTTCACGGGGTGCAGATACTCGGACAGTCAGTACGCGCTAACGACGGTCTTGCAGCCCGCGCGTGTTGTGTACACCGGCGCGTACTGGAAGCCTTTGAAGTCTTATGAAGACGGGAGCGGTTCGATGGGGGATTTTACGTGCACGGGTGGCTTGAATGCCAGCGGGATACCGGTAACCCCCGCGTCGTGTGAATACTGGCTGGATGATAATACGGGAATCTATTATTACAACAATCGGAGGGCTAGCGCTTCGAAGTCTTTTGGACCCTATTCGCCGACGTATGATCCCAACGCGTATGTTGATAATCCCCAGTGGGACATTCCCCTATTTGTAGCGATGGCTACACTTTATACGAAGGATAGTCTCGTTCCTTATGGAGCGTCTGTTTCCACGAGCGTGGTTAACATGAACGGTGTCGAGCTCTTTCCCGACACTCAAATCCCCGCTTCTTCTGTTTTTCCGGGAATGACCCACGCTTGGACTCTTTCGGATCAATTTCTCTACAATGATATTGCCACTTACACCAACCTTATCCAGTACACAGTATCGGTCGACGCCACAAGTCCGGAAACGGTTCCGCTAAAACTACATTCGGTGGTCGCTACATTGTCCCAACCTTACAAGGGAGCCGGCTACCTCACTGATTTTGACTATATGCCGCTTTGGGTGCCGATGTACAGCGGCGGTCTTGAGAATTTGATCAATCTCCAGGAGTCGTGGGGGAATACCAAGACGCTTCATGTCCGCGGGAATTTGATGTGTCTTTGGGATTCCGTGAGCTTGGAAACGACCAGCGGAGGGGTCACGACGCCCGCTTTTTACCGGAACACTTATTACGCTGCGCCGACACGCGATTACCGGTTCGATACGTCGCTCAGGACGAATCCCCCGCCGGCCTCTCCGGATGTCATCGAGGTCCAGAGGACCGAACGCGCGTACTAGGCCCACCGTTCGGTGAAGAAAGCACGGTTCCACGAGGAGATCTTTCCGGAAATGTTTTTGAGACGCACGGCATTTTTTCTTCTCCCGGCTCTTGTTTTCAGCGGTTGCGCTTCCGTTGTTGACCGGGACATCTCTGACATCACGCCTCAGGGCAAGCCGATGACCCAGGAACAGATCGTCGGCGAACAGATCCACCAGCAGATTCTCGCATCGTTCTATCCTTACACGGACCCCAAGGTCGTGCGGTACGTGAACGATACCGGCCGCAAACTGGCGGCGCGTGCTCGCCGGCGGGACCTCGAATACCGGTTCACAATCCTTTATAACGAAAAGATCTACGCGACCTCGGCTCCGGGCGGGTACATTTACATCACGACCGGAATGATGAATTTCCTTCAAAGCGAAGCCGAACTGGCTGCGGTCCTGGCGCACGAGATCGGGGAGATACAATATCCGGACCCGCGTTTTTCCAATCATGAAATGATCAACACCGCGGTACAGGCAGGCGCGTCCTTCGCGCCGATGTTCGGCCCTTTCGGGTCCTTGGCGAGCCTGGGGCTTGTTCTGGTCCAGGCTTACAATGAAAGTTCCCATAAGACGCCCGAAGAACGACTCCTCGCCAGTGACGCGGCCGCTTTGCGTTATCTTACGGAGAGCGGGTATGACCCCCAGGCCCTGATCACCGTACAGGAACATTTCTTAAATGCGGGGGATAAGGTGACCCCTTATTTTTATGACTACTACCAGTCCCGGCCGATCACCGAAAAACGGATGGCGGCGCTGAACAAGGAGTTCGGGAAGCTGCCTCTCGCGGAAAAAGAGCTGACGACCTCTGCGGCGGAGTATCTTCAGATGACCCGGGGGATCCGGGAGATCTACAAAACCGCCTCAAATCCCTGAAAGCCTTTTCTTGTCAATTAAGCCCTTCTTCAGTAGAATACCCGCTCTCGGGAAGATGATTTCCAGGCTTCTTCAAAAGGCGTGATTTCTTCACTCCCGCGATGTATTTATCCATTGGAAACAAAAGAAGTTACGCGCCCTTAGCTTCCGCCTCGCTTGCGAGCGAGGACGGATCCGACCTTCAACGGGGTTGAAGGCGGACAGTTGGTACCTGCCTGCCGGCAGGCAGGGAGCAAGTGACATGAGTGATCGGTATTTTGTATATGCATTGCGCAGTCTTAAAGATTCGGCGCTCTATATTGGCATTTCGGGGAATCCTAAGAAGCGTTTATCCGAACATAATTCCGGGATGACACGATCTACGAGGATGCGCCGGCCGTTTGTGTTAATTTATTCTGAATTATGTCATGATCGCAAGTCTGCCCGTGAGCGCGAAAAGTATTTTAAGTCGGGATGCGGTCGTGAATTGTTAAAAGGTTTATGCGCCCTTAGCTCAGTTGGTAGAGCAAGTGACTCTTAATCACTGGGTCGAAGGTTCAAGTCCTTCAGGGCGCACTTTTCCATATAGCGAAAGACGATTTTTGAACTTGCGGTCGTGGCGCCTGCCTGCCGGTAGGCAGGGAATTGGCAGTCCTGATTCTCGTTGGATTTTTAAACAGGGAAATCAGGACAGCACTGATTTCGATTAAAAAAATCGATTTTTTGAACTTGCGGTCGTGGCGGAATTGGCAGACGCGCAGGACTTAGGATCCTGTCCCGCAAGGGGTGGGGGTTCAAGTCCCTCCGGCCGCAACGTCAAAAAATCGATTTATGATGGAAATCAGTACAGACGCGCAGGACTTAGGATCCTGTCCCGCAAGGGGTGGGGGTTCAAGTCCCTCCGGCCGCACTTTTTCTTGTTGAAAAAGTACTGTGTCGTGACGGCACAGGGAAGGCCGTCTACGATACCGCACTTTTGACTGTCTTGACGGGTTTGGTTTCATTGACAAAGGTAGGGCACGCTTCTAGAATACCAGCTTCCCGGGGTTGCAAGTCTCATCTGACAAGCGAGTGTAGCATAGTGGTAATGCTCTGCCTTGCCAAGGCAGCTACGAGGGTTCGATTCCCTCCACTCGCTCCATTTGTCGCTTGAGGACGATTGCCACGCCGTTCGGGAGTGTTTTTATGATCATCAAAAGATAAGGCGGATTTTGTGTTATTAAAAAAGAAAAAAGAAGTTCCCACCGAAAATTTTCCGAACCGCGAAACTTCCGGGGCTCCCGAAGCGTTCTTCAAGATCAAGGTCCAGGACGGCAAACCCTGCGAAAAGATCCTGACGCTTGAGGTCGGAAAAGACCGCATTCAAAAAGAATTTGATAGCTTTTACACAGCCATCGCGCCGCGGGCCAAAGTGCCCGGGTTCCGTCCCGGGAAAGTCCCGCGCGACGTCCTGATCATGCATTATGAAAAGAACGCGAACGATTCGGTGCTTGAGACGCTTCTCTCGGAATCCCTTCCCAAGGCGCTTCGTGAAAAAGAGCTGAATCCGTTAGCGACCCCGGAGATCAAGGATATCCAATTTACGAAAGAAAAACTGGTCTACAAAGCCTTTATTGAGATCCGTCCGAAGATCAAGCTGGGCCGGGTGACCGGACTGAGCGCCAAGAAAGAAAAGGCCGAGGTCAAGCCCGAGGCGGTGGAAAAAGCGGTGAAGCAGACGCAGGAAATGCACGCCCAATATAAGGCGGTCGAAGGCCGCGCGGCCAAGCTCGGGGATTTCGTCATCGCGGATTATGTTTGTACCGTGGACGGGAAAGAGATGGAGAAACGCAACGACGACTGGATCGAGCTCAAGGAAGACGAATACCTTAAGGGTTTTTCCACGCAACTCGCGGGAGCAGCGGTCGGCGAAGAGAAGGATGTGCGGATCGTTTTTCCGTCGGACACGGCGGACAAACGGGTGGCCGGCAAATCCGCAGTTTTCAAGATGAAGGTCAAGGAGATCAAAGAAAAGATCCTTCCGGTCCTTGATGATGAGTTCGCGAAACAGGCCGGGGACTATAAGGACCTGAGCGACCTGAAGCAGAAACTGATGCAAGACCTTGAAAAACGCGCCCGGGAGGAAAAGGACGCGGCGTTCGAAAGAGAACTTCTCAACGAACTGATCAAGCACAACAAGATTGACATCCCGGGCGGCCTCTTGCAGCGCCGCGCCGAGTATTTGATGGACCAGGCCAGCCAGCGGTTCGTTTCCCAGGGCGGCACCACTGAACTTTTTGATAAAGAAAAAGACAAGATGCACAAGGAATTCGAAGCGGAGGCGCGGCGGCAGATCCATCTGGCGTTCCTTCTGGATGAGATCGCGGAGACGCAGGGGATCAAGACCGAGGACGCGGACCTGCAGGTAAAATACGAAGCGCTGAGCAAACAGTACCGCCAGCCGAAGGAAGCGATCGAAAAATATTACGGGGAACACAAGGAGGCGGTGGACTCCCTGTCGGATCAGGTGCGGAATGAAAAGGTCATTGAGTTCCTGAAACGGAACGCGAAGGTCCAATAATCGAACGATGTGCGGCGCGTGTGCCGCTTACCCAATAAAGGAGGTTCAAGATGAGTTATCTGGTCCCGATGGTCATCGAAACGACCGGCAAAGGGGAGAGGGCTTATGATATCTATTCGCGGCTTCTTAAAGACCGGATCGTTTTTATCGGCACGCCGATCGACGATGTGATCGCGAACCTGATCATCGCACAGATCCTTTTCCTGAACATGGAGGAACCCGGCAAGGACATCAATATCTACATCAACAGCCCGGGCGGTTCCGTGACGGCGGGTCTCGCGATCTACGACACCATGCGTTTCGTGAAGTGCGATGTTGCGACCTACTGTCTCGGCCAGGCGGCGAGCATGGGCGCGGTCCTTCTCGCGGCCGGCAGCAAAGGCAAACGTTACGCGCTCCCGAACGCCCGCGTGATGATCCATCAGCCCTGGGGCGGCGTGCAGGGAACGGCCTCCGACATTCATATCCAGGCCAAAGAGATCCTCAAGCTCAAGGAGCAGATCAACAAGATCCTCGTAGAACACAGCGGCCAGCCGCTCGACCGCATCGAAAAGGATACCGACCGCGATTATTTCATGTCCGCCGAAGAAGCCAAAAATTACGGCATTGTCGACTCAGTCATCACCACCCGCATGGAGGTTCCAAAAAAATGATCAATCCCACACTTCTTTTGACGCCCGGCCCCACACCCGTTCCGGAAGCGGTCCGTAAACTGATGGCGGAGCCCATTTTTCATCACCGCACTCCGAAGTACCGCAAGATCTTCGGGGACGTTTCGGAACGCCTCAAAAAAGTTTTTCTGACGAAGTCTCCGGTCTACACGTTCGCGGGTTCGGGGTCGCTCGCTATGGAAGCGGCCGTCGTGAATTTTCATTCGGCGGGGGACAAGATCCTCATCGGGGAGAACGGCAAGTTCGCGGAACGTTTTACGGCCATCGCCAAAGCGTTCGGTCTCAATCCGATCGTGATCAAAGTCCCGAACGGCGAGGCCATTGCGCCGGCTCAGATCGAAGAGGCTCTCAAAAAGGACCCGGACATCAAGGCCGTCTGTGTCCAACTTTGCGAAACTTCGACCGCGGTGTTGAACGACATCAAGGCGATCGGGGAGATCGTGGCAAGAACGAACGCGCTTCTGATCGTGGACGCGATCTCGGGCCTCGGCGCCGACCGTCTGGAGACGGACAACTGGCACGTCGACCTTGTGATCGCCGGGTCCCAGAAGGCGCTGATGCTGCCTCCGGGCCTCGCGTTCCTGAGCGTGAGCGAAAAGGCGAAGGCGCGCATGGCGACCGCCAAACTGCCGCGTTATTATTATGACCTGAAATATTACGAAAAATCCCTGAAGGACAGCGACACGCCGTGGACCCCCGCGCTCACGCTGGTGATAGGGCTCCAGAAATCCCTGGAGCTGATCGAGCAGGAAGGGATCGACAACGTGTTCAAGCGCTGCGCGGCGAACGCTGCGTACACGCGCGAAACATTGCAAAAAATGGGGCTTCAGCTTTTTTCCAAGGCGCCGTCTTCCACGGTCACCGCGGCCTGTTTGCCCGATGGGTTGGACGGGGAAAAACTCACTCAGGTGATGCGTGACGAAAAAGGGGTCGCGATGGCCGGCGGTCAGGGCGACCAGATGAAGGGAAAAGTGGTGCGCGTTTGCCATATGGGGGCGATCACGAAGAAGGATCTCGATGTTGGGCTGAAAGTGCTCGGAGAGACCCTCAAGGAGATGAAGTCCTCCTCCGGCTCCTGTTGCTGTTCCTGCAAATAATGCGGACGGCACGGACCTTTAACGACATTATGACAACAAGGGAGATGCCAAAATGAAAGTGCTTGTTTCGGACCCGCTGGGCCAGGGAGGAATGGACATCCTCCGCAAAGAGAAGAACCTCCAGGTGGATGAAAAGACCGGGCTGAAACCCGAAGAACTGAAAGAGATCATCGGCGGCTATGACGCGATCCTCGTCCGCAGCGGAACGAAGGTGACGAAAGAGATCATCGAAGCCGGCAAGAAGCTCCGCGTCATCGGACGCGCGGGCGTCGGGGTGGACAATGTGGACCTCGAAGCGGCCACCAAGCGCGGCATCATCGTCATGAACACGCCAGAAGGCAATACCGTTTCGACGGCCGAGCACAGTTTCTCGATGCTCATGGCGGTCGCGCGGAACATCCCGCAGGCGGACGCCTCGGTCAAAAAAGGCGAATGGAAGCGCGGAAAATTCCAGGGTTCTGAACTTAACGGGAAAACGCTCGGGATCGTGGGCTTCGGCCGCATCGGCCGCGAGGTCGCGACGCGCGCGAACGCCTTTAACATGAAGGTTATGGTTTTCGATCCGTTTATTTCCAAAGAAAGCGTGAAGGAATACCCCGTGGAATTCGTGGACGTTCCGACACTTCTCAAGAACTCGGATTTTATTACCTTCCACACGCCGCTTACGGCGGAGACGAAGAATCTCCTTAATCCGGAAACGTTCAAGCTTTGCAAAAAAGGTGTCCGGATCGTCAATTGCGCGCGCGGCGGGATCGTGGATGAGGCCGCGCTGGCGGAAGCGATCCAGAGCGGGCACGTGGCGGGCGCGGCGTTCGACGTTTTTGTGGTGGAACCCCCGGCCGCGGATAATCCGTTATTGAAATTGCCTCAGTTCATTTGCACTCCGCACCTTGGGGCGGCAACTCAGGAAGCCCAGGAGAACGTCGCGGTGGATGTCGCAAAACAAGTGATCGACGCCTTGAATGATCGCGCGATTCGGAACGCCGTGAATTTGCCGAATTTGGATCCCGATACACTCAAGGGGCTCAGACCGTGGCTCGTTCTCGCCGAAAAACTCGGCGCGCTTTTCCCCCAACTTTTTGAAGGAAGCATCAAAAAAGCCGAGATCCGCTACGGCGGTGATCCGACGCGTTTCAAAACCGCGCCGCTCACGGTCGCGGTCCTCAAAGGGCTCCTGACGCCGATCTGCGGTGAAACGGTCAACTTCGTGAACGCGCCGTCGATGGCCAAAGAGCGCGGGATCACGGTCTCCGAAGGGAGCAGTACGGAGGCGGTGGATTTCACGAGTTTTATCGATGTCGAGGTCACGATCGGAAAACAGACCCATCGCGTGACCGGAACGCTTTTCAGCCAGCAGCCGCGTATCGTGCGCATTGACGAGTTCATGATCGATGTCGAACCCGAGGGTTGGGTCCTTTTCGTGAAGAACGAGGACCTGCCGGGCGTCGTCGGCACCATCGGGACCGTGCTCGGAAAGAACAAGATCAATATCGCGGAAATGTCGCTTGGCCGCGTCGGCAAAGGGAAGAAGGCTTTTGCGATGACGGCGATCAATACCGACAGCGAAGTTCCGGCGAAAGTCGTGGCCCAGATCAAGAAGAGCGAAGCGGTCCTCGACGTGAAGGTCGTCAAGCTGTAACTCCCGTCGGGGATTTTCCCGCCGGGTTTTCGAAATAGTCCCAATGCAGGGCTGTTGTTGATTTATTTAAACGGAGGTCTTCGGGGTGAACAGGATCCTGATCGGCGCCCAGTGGGGCGATGAAGGGAAGGGGAAGGTCATCGATCTTCTCGCCAGGAAAAGCGATATCATCGTCCGCTACCAGGGCGGGAACAACGCGGGCCATACCGTCAAGTTCAACGACCGGAAATTCGTCCTTCACCTCATCCCGTCCGGGATCCTTCATCCGGGAAAGATCTGCGTGATCGGCAACGGGGCCGTGATCGACCCCGAGGCTCTTTTTAAAGAAGTCGCGGTCCTCGAAAAAGAGGGTATCAAGGTCCGCGGACGGCTCCTGATCTCCGACCAGGCCCATCTCATTTTCCCCTATCACAAGGAACTGGATCGGCTGAAAGAAGAAGGTTCCAAGAAGGGAAAAGCGATCGGCACCACGAAAAAAGGGATCGGGCCCTGCTACGCGGACAAAATGGCGCGTGTAGGCATCCGCGTCGGGGATTTGAAGTCGCTCAGTTATTTCAAGGACCGGCTGGCATACGTCCTGTCGGAACGTAATGAGCTCCTGAAAAAGATCTACAAGGCCCCGGCCCTTTCCTTCAAAGATATCTTTGAGCATTTCAAGAAATACCGCGTAAGACTGCTTGATTACGCGATCAATACTCCCAAATATCTTTTTGACGCCACCAAGGCGGGGAAAGACATCCTTTTTGAGGGCGCGCAAGGAACGCTTCTTGATGTCGACCACGGGACCTATCCGTTCGTGACCTCCTCCAATGCCACTGTCGGCGGCGCGATCACGGGTTCGGGGATCAGCCCGACCTTTATCGATCGCGTGATCGGGGTCATCAAGGCCTATACGACCCGCGTCGGGGAAGGGCCCTTTCCGTCGCAGTTTCCGCCGAAGCTCATGAAGTTCATCCAGACCAAGGGCGAGGAATTCGGCTCCACGACCGGCCGGCCGCGGCGGTGCGGATGGTTCGACGCCGTGATCGCGCGTCACGCGGTCCGGATCAACGGGCTTGACGAGATGGCGGTCATGAAACTGGACGTGTTGTCCGGACTTCCGGAACTCAAGATCGCGACGGCCTACAAAGTGGACGGCAAGGTCACACAGGATTATCCGAACGCGATCTTTGAATTTTCCAAGGCCAAACCGGTCTATGAAACAATGAAGGGTTGGACGGAGGACATTACGAAGGCCCGGAAATGGAAAGACCTTCCGTTGAACGCGCGCCGTTACCTCAAACGTTTGGAATCGTTGACGGGCACCCCCCTCAGGATCATCTCGGTCGGTAGCCAGCGTCATCAGACGATCTTTCTGTGAAGGGGGCGACCATGCCTAACGAAACCCCGCAACATATTGCGATCATCATGGACGGCAACGGGCGGTGGGCCAAGAAACAAGGGCTCATGCGCATCCAGGGGCATGAGGTCGGTGTCCGTCGCGTCGAGGAGATCACGCGCGCCGCACAGGATAAAGGCATCCGTTACCTCACCCTCTACGCTTTCTCCAAAGAGAACTGGCATCGTCCCAAGGAAGAAGTGGATTTCCTGATGGGGCTGCTTTCTTCCTACGTCGACGCCAAGATCGACGCGCTCTTCAAGAACAACATCATTTTTAACGTGATCGGGGAGATAAGCGATCTGCCGGAAGCGCTCCAGAAAAAAATAGCGCACGCCATCGAAAAAACGCGCGGCAACACCGGTTTGACACTGACGCTTGCCCTGAGCTATTCCAGCCGCAAGGAGATCGTCCGAGCCTGCCAGAAGATCACCGCGAAGGTCCTGAAGGGCGAGTTGACTCCGGAAGGGATCGATGAAGGAACGGTTTCCGCGAACCTTGACACGGCGGCCATGCCGGATCCCGATCTTTTGATCCGCACGAGCGGGGAATTCCGGATCAGCAATTTTCTTCTTTGGCAGATCTCCTACGCCGAACTTTATATTACGCAGAAATTCTGGCCGGAGTTCACCCCGGACGAGTTCGAAAAAGCGATCGAGGATTACCGGCGGCGCGAGAGACGCTTCGGCCATACATGCGCCGTGAGCGGAAAAAACTTATGAATCAATTAGTGAAGCGGCTGGCGGTTTCGGCGGCGTTCGTTTCGGTCGCCTGTGTGGCGATCTTTTGCGGCCCGCAATGGGTCTTTTTTCTGGTCGTCGAAGCCTTTATCCTGGTCGGGCTCAATGAATTCTTTTCGCTGGCGGAGCAAAAAGGTCTCATCGTCCACCGCGGAGTCGGGCTGTTCTTCGGCGGTCTTCTCCCGTTCACAAGTTATTTCTCGCTCCAGCCGACGATCCCTTTGATGGCCTGCGTGGCGCTTTTTATTTTTCTGTTCAACCGCCGTTCCCCGGATCGCACCATCACGAGCGTCGCGGTGAGCGTGTTCGGGATCGTGTACGTGGCCTGGTTCTTCGCGTACCTGCTCAAGATCAAAACCCTTCCCGAGGGCGCGTGGTGGGTGTTCTATACCATCCTAATCGTGAAGGGAGGGGACGCGGCCGCGTACTTTGTGGGTAAAAAATTCGGCAGGACCAAGCTTCTGGAACATGTCAGTCCCAAAAAATCCCTTGAAGGCGCCGTCGGGCAGATGGTCGCGACCATTTCACTTTCATTGCTTTCTGTCTTTTATCTTCACGTCTCCCTTTTCCATCTTTTCGTGCTGGGGACGCTGGTCGGTCTGCTGGCGCTGCTCGGGGACCTGGCGGAAAGTCTCATTAAGCGCGACGCCGGCGCCAAGGATTCGGGGCATATCCCGGGTCTCGGCGGCATGCTGGACGTCATGGACAGCCTGCTGTTCACGGTTCCTTTCGTCTATTTCTATTTGACGGTCATTCTTGGCCTGGAAAGGCTATGAAGAACCTCACGATCCTCGGATCCACCGGTTCGGTCGGGGAGAACGCCCTGCGCATTGTCCGCATCCATCCGGAACGGTTCACCGTAAAAGCCTTGGCGGTCAACCGGAACGTCGAAAAACTTTACGAACAGGCCAAAGAATTCCACCCCCGCTACGTTTGTATCTATGATCCCCAGAAAGCGAAGCAGGCCGCTCCGAAATTCAAACGGTTAGGCGTCCGCGTGGTCACGGGGGATGACGGTCTTTCGGAGGTCGCCACACTGTCCGCGGTCCATGAAGTGATCTGCGCGATGGTCGGCGCCGTGGGCCTCAAACCTATCTTTGCCGCGGTCCAGGCGAAGAAGACCGTGGCGATCGCGAACAAAGAGCCTTTGGTCATGGCGGGGAAACTGCTTTTGGAAACGGCGGCCAGGCGCGGCGTCGCGGTACTGCCGATTGATAGCGAGCACTCGGCGTTGTGGCAATGCCTTGAAAAACAGGACCCGTCCTCCGTCAAAAAATTGATCATTACCTCCTCAGGCGGGCCGTTCCGGAAGTTCAAAGGCTCTTTGTCGAAAGTGACCCCTTCGCAGGCGCTGAACCATCCCAGGTGGAAGATGGGTCCCAAGATCACGATCGATTCGGCGACGCTCATGAATAAAGGGCTTGAAGTGATCGAAGCCGCGAACCTTTTTAATGTGCCGGCGGAGAAAGTGAAGGTTGTGATCCATCCTGAGGCGATCGTGCACGCGCTCGTGGAATTTGTGGACGGTTCGCATTTCGCGCATTTGGGCGTCGCGGACATGAGGCTCCCGATCCAGTACGCGATGAGCTATCCGGAGCGGCTGGAAAATCATTTGCCGCATTTGGACCTTGCCCATCTGAAGACGCTCCATTTTGAAGAACCGGACCTGCGCCGTTTTCCCTGTCTCGAATGGGGATACACCGCCAGCCGGATCGGCGGGACCCTGCCGGCGGTTTTGAACGCGGCAAATGAAGTGGCGGTCGAGGCTTTTTTAAATCATAAGGTCGGGTTCCTGGACATCCCGAAGATCATCGCCAAAGTCATGAGCCAGCACGGCCTTGTCAGAAAGCCGGCGCTTCCCGACATTTTTGCCGCGGATGCCTGGGCGCGTGAAAGAGCGGAGGAGTTGTTATGAACCCTTTGTCCCCATTGATTCATTCGCTGGGTTCTCTATTGCCCGCGCTCATCGTTTTCGGAGTGCTCGTGATCGTGCATGAATGGGGCCATTTCATCGCGTGCCGTTTGTCCGGGATCCGCGTCGAGAAGTTCTCGATCGGGTTCGGACCGGAGCTTTTCCACTGGCAATCGAAAGAGACGCGGTTCTCGGTCTCCCTTTTTCCGCTCGGGGGATTCGTGAGCCCCGCCGGGGAAGAGGCTTCGAAGGTCGGTCCGGAGGGACCGAAGCCAGGGGATTTTCTTGCCGCTTCTGCCGGTTCAAGGATCTTCGTCGTTATTTCCGGGGTCGTGATGAACTACGCGCTTGCGTTCGTTCTTTTCTGGTGCGTGTTCATGATCGGCCGTCCGCTTCCCGGAACGGTGGTCGGCGGGTTCGTCAAAGGGTATCCCGCGGAGGCCAGCCTGCTGAAAGTGAACGACAAGATCCTCCGGGTGAATAATGTTCCGGTCGCCAACTGGAAAACGATCCTTGAAGAACTTGATAAAACCTCCGGGGGCGAGATCAAACTCGACGTCGAACGGCCCGCCGCGAACGGAACGGCCGCGCCCCTGACCGTTATGATCAAACCCAAGGTCGACGCGATCAAAGATGTTTTTGGGAAACTGTTCTCCCTGAAGCGCGTCGGTATCCTTCCGGACCCGAAATTTTATATCACGGAGAGGTATGCCGTGATCCCGGCGCTGCACAAGGCCTGGGAGCTCGAAGTTTTTCATACCGTGCTGACGCACAAGGCGCTCTTCTATCTGATCACGGGACAGCTCTCTCCGAAAAATTTGATGGGGCCTTTGGGTATCATCCAGCTCAGCGGACAGGCCGCGCAGGCCGGGATCGCGACGCTGCTCCAGCTTCTGGCGATCCTCAGCGTTTCGCTGGCGGTGATCAACCTTCTGCCTTTTCCGGCGCTGGACGGAGGGCACCTGATCTTTCTTTTGTGCGAGGTGATCACGCGGCGACGTCTCAATCCGATCCTTCAGGAACGGATCACGACCGGCGGTTTTGTGCTGCTTATGGGCCTTATGGTCTTTGTGCTTTACAATGACATGGCGAACATGCAAATTATCGTGAAAATAAAAAACCTTTTACATCTCGGGGGAAGTTAAACACCGCCCCTTTCGCGAACGAGGTCTCTATGCGCTGGTCCCGAACTCTTATTCCGAGTCTCCGAAACGTTCCCAAGGATGCCGAAGCCGTCAGCCACCAGCTGGGGCTCCGGGCCGGGCTGATCCGCCAGCTCGCTTCGGGCGTTTACAGTTACCTGCCGCTCGGCTACCGCACGCTCCTGAAGATCATCCAGATCATCCGCGAGGAAATGAACCGCGCCGGCGCTTCGGAAGTCCTTTTGCCCATGCTCCATCCGGCGGAGATCTGGAAAAAATCAGGCCGCTATGAAACGCTGGGGGAGGATAAGATCGCCTTCAAGAACCGCGCGGGCCACGAGTTCGTGCTCGGCCCGACCCACGAAGAAGTGATCACGGACCTGGTCGGCAGCAACATTAAATCGTTCCGCGATCTGCCGCTCAACCTTTATCAGATCCAGAACAAGTTCCGCGACGAAGCGCGCCCGCGTTTCGGGGTGATCCGCACCAAAGAGTTCATCATGAAGGACGCGTACAGTTTCGATCGCGATGAGGCGGGACTGGATGCCCATTATCAAAAGATGTCGGAAGCGTACCGCCGGATCTTTACGCGCTGCGGACTGGATTTTCAGGTCGTGAACGCGGACACCGGCATGATGGGTGGCAAGATGAGCCAGGAATTCATGGTGATCTGTCCTTACGGAGAGGATCGTGTGGCGAGTTCCGAGGGAGGGTACCTCGCGAGCCAGGATATCGCGACGCGCGGAGATCCGAAGTTCACGCCGCCGAAGCCGCAGTCGACGGGTCCCGAGGCATTTGATACGCCGAATCTCCGGACCATCGAAGAAATATCGCATCGTTACAAAGTGGCGCCGTCGCAGATGATCAAGACCTTGATCTACATGGCGGACGGGAAAGCCATTGCCGCGCTGGTGACCGGGGACAGTGAGGTCAATGAAAGTAAATTGCGGAAACTGGCCGGTGCGAAGGAATTGCGGCAAGCCGACGGACACGAGATCCTGGGAGCGACCGGCGCGCCGGTCGGATTCGCGGGGCCCGTCGGGCTGAAGATCCCGGTGTATGCGGATTGGGACATTCTCGGGATCGCGGACGGGGTCACCGGCGCGAACGAAAAAGACAAACATTTGAAGAACGTGACGATCGGGCGCGATTTCAAGCCGGCGGCCGCGGGGGACATCCGTTTCGTGAAGGAAGGGGATCTCGCGCCGGATGGTACCGGGAAGCTGAAATTGACGACCAGCATGGAGATCGGCCATATTTTCAAATTAGGGACACGCTATTCGGAATCTATCGGGGCCCATTTCCTTGATGAAAAGGGCGAGCGCAAGCCCGCCATCATGGGGTGTTATGGGATCGGCGTGAACCGCGTCCTCGCGGCCGCGATCGAGCAGCATCACGACGCCAAAGGGATCCAGTGGCCCGAGGCGATCGCGCCTTTCGCGGCGGAGATCATCACGGTCAATCACAATGTCGCGGCCGTGGCGGAGGCCGCGGAAAAGATCTACGCGGGGCTCACGGCGGCCGGCAAGGACGTCCTTTTCGACGACCGCGACGAACGGGCCGGCGTCAAATTCAATGACGCGGACCTTATCGGTTTTCCGTGCCAGATCATCGTCGGCGAGCGGAATCTTGCCCAGGGGAAAGTCGAGGTCAAGGACCGCAAGACGGGCGGGACCGCGCTTGTGGACCTGGCATTGGTGATAAGCGGTAAGTTGTAAGTGATAAGTCGTAGGTTGTAAGTTGTACACGGTCCGTTTTGCGCGGCCGTTTTTTATCGATCGTTTACCGCGCAGTTCTCATTCCTTTATGATCTGGCCAAAAAAATTCATCCACATCGATATGGACGCGTTCTTCGCGGCCGTGGAACAGCGCGATCATCCGGAATACCGGGGAAAACCCGTCATTGTGGGCGGCGATCCCCGGAGCCGCAGCGTCGTGAGTACCTGCTCGTACGAGGCCCGCGTGTTCGGTATCCATTCCGCTATGCCGACAGCCCAGGCTAAACGTCTTTGCCCGCAGGGGATCTTTGTTCATCCGCATTTCGAGAAATACAGCGAAGCCTCCCGGACCGTCATGTCAATTCTCCGGACCTACACGCCGCTCGTCGAACAGGTTTCCATGGATGAGGCGTATCTGGATGTGACCGAAAATCTTTTAAAACTGGAGGATCCCGTCGCATTGGCCGGGCTCATCAAACAGCACATTTTTGCCGTGACGCGTTTGACGGCTTCCGCGGGAGTGGCGCCGAACATGTTCCTCGCGAAGATCGCCTCCGACATGAAAAAGCCCAACGGCCTGACGGAGGTCCCGCCGGACAAGGTGCTGGAATTTTTAAAAGATCTTCCGGTGCGGAAACTTCCGGGCGTCGGTCCGAAGACCGAAGCGATCCTTGGCCGCATGAAGCTCAAGACCTGCGGCGATCTTTGGGGCGTCGAGGTGAGGCCGCTATACGAGAAGCTCGGGAAATGGGGGAAGGGGCTTTATCGGATGGCCCGGGGGGAGGACGACCGGGAGGTGAATCCCCACTGGGAGCGGACGCAGTTGAGCGCGGAAGAAACATTTCCGAGGGATATGACGGAGATTTCCTGGCTTCGCGGGAAATTGGCGGAACTTGCCGCTCATGTTTTTCATGACTTGCAACAAGAGGGACGCGCGGGAAGAACGGTTGTTCTGAAAGTGAAATATCACGATTTTGAGCAGATCACACGGTCCCAAACGCTTTCCGCGCCGCCGCAGGACTGGCAAACTATTCACGAGATCGCCTGCGATCTCCTTGGAAAAAAGACGTCGGCCGGGAAAAAAGCGATCCGCCTTCTGGGATTGGGGATCAGCGGGTTGACGAGTAAGGAAGCACAGCCGGGCCCCGTTCAGAAGGAACTTTTTTGAATCTTGCGCATTCAGTCTAATTCACTATACTGATAGGCCTTATGCCAAAAACGCTTTTCGAAAAAATATGGGATGCACACGTCGTGAAGACGTTCCCCGATGGAACGGTGCTTCTCTATATCGACCGCCAGCTGGTCCATGAAGTGACGAGCGCACAAGCTTTTGAGGGGATGCGTCTTGCAGGCCGCAAGTTCCGCCGCCCGGAGCTGACGTTCGCGACAATGGACCACAATATTCCTACCGAGGACCGGTTCAATATCAAGGATGCCATTGCGAAGACGCAGGTCGAGGTCTTAAGGAAGAACTGCAAGGAATTCGGCGTGACGCTTTTCGATGTCTCCGGCGACAAGAATGGCGTGGTACACATCATCGGCCCGGAACTTGGCATCACGATCCCCGGCTGCACCATCGTCTGCGGGGATTCCCACACGGCGACGCACGGGGCGTTCGGCGCGCTCGCGTTCGGGATCGGCACCTCGGAAGTGGAACATGTTTTCGCGACGCAATGTCTGTTTCAGAAGAGACCAAAGACCTTTAAAGTCGAATTCACGGGAAAAGTGACGTATCCTGTGACCGCGAAAGATCTTATCCTGAAATTAATCGGCGCGATCGGTACTGCCGGCGGGACAGGTTGCGCGATCGAATTTTGCGGGGAAGCGGTCCGGGCTCTTTCCATGGAAGGCCGCATGGTCCTCTGTAACATGGCGATCGAAGCGGGTGCGCGGTCGGGTATGGTCGCTCCGGACGCAACGACGGTCCGGTATTTCACCGACATGGATCGTCCCTACGCCCCGAAGGGCAAGGATCTCGAAAAGTCTATCGCATACTGGAGGACATTACCGACGGATCCCGGCGCGAAGTTCGACCGCGAGCTCACGATCGACGCTTCCAAGATCGCGCCGCAGGTGACGTGGGGGACGAGCCCGGGCATGGTCGCGGACATTGACGCGCGCGTCCCCGAGCCGGACAAAGTCCAGGGCTATAACGCTGCGGATGTCACGAAGGCGTTGCATTATATGGGGCTCAAGTCCGGCACGCCGATCACGGATATCAAGGTCGACGTGGTTTTTATCGGCAGCTGCACGAACGGTCGCATTGAAGATTTCCGCGGCGCAGCAAAATATTTAAAAGGGCACAAAGTCGCTCCGGGCGTCCGTGTGCTCACGGTACCGGGTTCGGAGCAGGTGAAACGGCAGGCGGAGGCTGAAGGATTGGATAAGATCTTTAAAGCCGCGGGTTGTGAATGGCGGGATCCGGGTTGCAGTATGTGCCTTGCGATGAATCCGGATAAGCTTCATCCCGGCCAACGGTGCGCGTCGACCTCGAACCGGAATTTCGAAGGACGTCAGGGGAAGGGCGGCCGGACCCATCTTGTCAGCGCGGAAATGGCGGCGGCTACAGCGGTGGCGGGACGGTTCGTTGATATCCGTAAAATAAAGCCCCGGGACTGAATATGGGGTCCCAGAAGGGAAAAAGTGAAGGCGTTTAAGAGTGTTAGAGGTATCGTGATTCCCCTTGACCGGGCCAACGTGGACACGGACGCGATCATTCCGAAGCAGTTCTTGAAACTCATCTCGCGAACTGGTTTCGGGGAGCAACTATTCCATGATTGGCGGTATCTGGAGAACGGGCAACCTAATCCGGATTTCGTGATCAACCAGCCGCCCTACAAGAAGGCCACGCTTCTGGTCGCCCGTAATAATTTCGGCTGCGGGTCGAGCCGTGAGCACGCGGTATGGGCCATTTGCCAATACGGTTTCCGGGCCGTGATCGCGCCCTGGACCGCCGAAATGAAGCACCGGACCCCTGGGTTTGCGGATATTTTCAGGAATAACAGCGTCAAAAACGGTCTTTTGACCGTTGAGCTTACCGAAGAAGAGGTTTCTGAGATCTTCCGGGCTATCGCGGTGCGTCCCGGTGTTGAAATTACGATCGATCTGGAGAAACAGTCGGTTACGCTACATACGGTGCCCGAGGCCGTTTTCCATTTCAAGATCGATCCTTCGGTTAAAGAGCGTTTTCTTCTGGGATTGGACGATATCGATATCACTCTCAGAGAAGAAACCGCGATCACTGCTTTTGAAAAACGGCATAATTTTCAATTCCCCTGCTCCTAAATCTCACAAAACGCCGGCAACGGCCCTCTCCTTTTTCCTCCCCTGTTTCCATCGAAGCCATTTACACGGGTCTTTAGGCGGTTTTTTTATTAAGGAAATTATTATCTGGCCGAAAGTATACTAAGTTATATTGTGCCAGTTCGGGCGCAGTGTCTTTTTGAGCGGAATCTATTCGGGATTCAAGGGAGGCGGGGCATGCAGAAACTCAAAGAAAGAAAGATTCAGATCGTCGGCCGGAACGGTCAGGCCTTGGCGGCCCAGGCGGTTCCCAAGAGGACTTTTTCCTTTTTCAAGCTATTTAGTTCTTCACGATACAACAGCTGGGGGCACAGCGTCTTATCAAGGAATCCTCCCTCTAAAAACATTCATTCGACCCTTCCTAAAGCCGACCCGCAGGAGGTCCGAAGCTGGGTGGCGCTGGAGGAACGGATCGTTCATGATTACAAGGCCCAAAAGATCGTTCCCGCCAGGCCCGTGGCGGCGCCTGACAAGAACCCGGTTCAGGAAAAAGCGCCCATCTTCGAGACCTTAAGCATTCAGACCGTCACTTCGACCCCGCGGTCTCCGGAAAAGGTCAAAAAAACCTCTTCGGAAGAAAAAGGATCTTTTTTCCGTTTGGGGACGGCGGTTTTGGCACTGGGGTGG
Organism: Candidatus Omnitrophota bacterium; assembly: GCA_903820505.1. Classification (GTDB taxonomy): domain Bacteria; phylum Omnitrophota; class Omnitrophia; order Omnitrophales; family Aquincolibacteriaceae; genus Pegaeibacterium; species Pegaeibacterium caenilacustre. The sequence continues at coordinate 34,313 of CAIJHQ010000065.1, read as the reverse complement.
TTGCTGGCCGGTCTCCTTTCTTTTCTTTATGTGGATGAAATGTCCTTGAAGCAGGATATCGATCTGAAGTTGGCCCAGGCCCGCGGGGAGAACAAGCAGCTTAAAATGAACACGGCTTCGTTGAAGCTGGTTGCCGGCGAGCAGCGCGGAGAGATCCAGAAGCTCAATACCCAGATCCGTACTTTGGCGGGCGAATTGGGTGCCGCACAGGCGAAAGCGGCGGCGTTCACTGCGATGGAAAAGTCTTATCGCGAAGAATTGCTCCGGGTCACCTCCCAATATGAGGAGCAGATCGATGGTTTGCGTAATCTCCTCCAGGTCCGCGATGAATTCGTAAAAACGCTCCAGGCGCACGTGCAGGCGATCGATAAGTTGGTTTCTGAGGGTGGTCTGGCGACCGCTTTCAGCGCCGCCGCCAAGGCCGTGGAAGATCAGAAGAATGAATCTGCCCAAAAAGCGCAAGCGGTGCCGCCGAAACCGCAAGGGGAGGTGGTGATGGTCAATAAACAGTACCAGTTCATCATCGTCAACTTGGGGGCCGAGCAAGGGGCGACGGCGGGCGGGCTGATCAATATTTTCCAGGACGGGAAGCCGTTGGCCAAAGGACGCCTTGAGAGAGTTTATCCTTCGATGTCGGCGGGGACCGTTCTTGATGAGAAGGCCCTTCAGGTGGTTAAAGAAGGTGACGGAGTTACCTTTTCTTAAAGGCAATTGGGGATCAGAGATTTATGCCGAAAGGTGTGGGAGTTTACATCGGGCGGAATGAAGTGATCGCGGTATCCGCCGTGCGTTCGGTAACCGGGCCGCAGATCAAGAGTTATGCCATCGAGCCCATTAACCCTTCGGAACCCGCGGAGCCGGTAGTGGGGAAAGAGGCTCACAAGATCAAGAAGCTCACCCCCGAGGCCCAGGCGATCTATCGGGCCCTTGAGAAGATCAAGGAACCCGGCGCTTTTGTTTCCGTGGCGGTAAGTCCTTTCCAGGTCGTGACCCGTCATTTCATAATGCCGACGGTCCCGAAAAAAGAAGAGCACGAAGCCATCCGCTTCGAGGCGAGCCGTTACATCCCGTTCAAGTTCTCCGAATCAGTCCTTGATTTTTACCTGCAGATGACCCATAAGAACGTCCTTTCCGTGACCGCCACGGCGATCCGCCGCGAGGTCCTCGATACCTGTCTCTCCGACCTTCATGCCGCTTCCGCGAAAGTCCTGATGGTCGAACCGGTGTACTCAGCGGTAGGGCGTGCTTTTTCCACGCTCAATATGATCGGGAAAGTGAAGACCCACGCCTTCGTGGTCATTCAGAGCGATGGCAACGTCAATGTCACCTTCGCCGCGAAGGGGATCGTCTATTTATCCCGGGATTTTTTATTGACCGGGAAGATGGAAGACGACAAACCCCGTTTTTTCGAGGAGCTCAAAGCTTCCATTGATTATTTCTATAAATTGACGGGCGGCGAAACCGTCGAGCAGATCTTTTTGGCGGGGCGCGGGGACTTGAAGTTTTGGGTGGAATTTCTTGAACATTCACTGAATTATACGATCCGCTTCGACGTCGCGACTTTCCCGAACGAAAAAAACATTTCTCCCGATGTCCTCAGTACGATCATCGTTGCCTACGGGCTGGCGCTGAGAGCCCTCAATTACCGCTCCCCTTTGGGAGAGATAAGGCTTTTGCCTGCCGCCGAGCGAAGGTCTAAACCGGAGAACCTGCTCGGGTTTTTCGCCGGGGAATGTCTCGCGGCCTTTGTACTCTTCCTCCTGCTCCACTTTATTTTTTTTCAACCCGTGATGCGGCGTTTGGAGCGCCACAGCGACGCTATTCTGGCGCCCTTGACCCAAAAGGACCCCGAGGCGGCTAAAAAATCAGTAGTCGACTTCCGGCAAGAGCTGGAAACGATGAATGCGAAGATGAAACAGCTCAATAATTTTTTTCAGGTGAAAGCGCCGGTCAATAAATTTTTTGAAACCATCGGGCGCGGACTGCCGAAGTCCATTTTGATCGATCAGCTTTCTTTCGGAAAGGCCACCGGGCAGGCAGGTGAGGCGATTGAGGGCATGAAGAAACGTTTGGATATCAGCGGGGTCTGTTATCTCGGTAGCCCTGAAAAGGAGGCCGGGGTGATCAATTCCTGGGTGAAGGGCCTTTCCGCGAACAAGGTTTTTCAGGAGCAATTTTCGGAGTTCAAGTTGGAGGAAACAAAGCGGGAAAAATTCATGGATCGTAATGTAACGCGCTTTAAGGTCATTTGTGAATAGGGGATTCTTTTCGTGGCGGACATAAAGATCAAGGAACAACAAAAGGAAATAGCGATGAAGGTCGGAGTGGGGATCATCGCTGTTCTTCTCGGCCTTGCGATCGTCGTCAGGCCCTTTGTCGAAAAAGTCCATTCTTTAAAGTTAAGGATGGACCTTTCCATGGAAAGGTTGGACCTTTACGAAAAGACCGAAACGGCGAGGGCGAAACTCGAAAAACTGGAAGGATTTTTCCTCACGATGCCCGAGCGTTCCCTGGTCCTCGGGAAAATTGCGGATATTGCCAGCAGGGAAAAAGTGGATATAGAGGGGATGACCCCGAAGACGGCACCGGGGCCGTACTACCTGAAACTGTTCGTGGATGTGAACACCAAAGGGTCGTTTTTCCCGCTGATACAATTCTTAAAACATGTCGATTCGTTCAATCCCGCGATCAGGATCAACGGGGTCACTGTCACACGGGCCCCCGTCCTTTTTCGGAACAAAAGGGAAGGGGAACTTCAAACTATTGTTTATTTGGAAACCTATCTCAAGCCAAAGGTAAAAAAAAGCAATGCCCAATAACAGAGCTCTATATCGCGCGTCCTTTTTTATTTTCTTGTTGATGGCGCTTGATTTTTTTACGTTTGGAGTCAGCTTCAGGGAAGCTGTAGCGGGACAGGAAGCGACGGTAAGTTCACGAGGAGGAACGGCGGTTGCTCAGGAGATCCCGAGCCAGGAGGCGCCGGAGAGCTCGGGGTCGGCGTCCGCTCAGGGAGGGGGGGTCGGCAGTGCGGTTCAATTGGCCCAAGAAGAGGTCCGGGACCCTTTCCAGTCTCAATTGAAAAGTAAAACGGAAGTTGAGGAAGTGGCCCCAAAAACAGAGCAATCCACCAAGGTGACTCTGCAAGGGGTCGGTTTTGGTTCCAAGGACGCCTACGCGATCATTAACGATGATATCTATTATCCGACAGAAGAAAAGAACGGGATCAAATTATTAGCCGTTAGAAAAAGAGAAGCCGATGTTCTTGTAAACGGAGCCATGCAGACACTCCAACTTGTTGATAAGGAGTCTGTAAGGAAATCCACTGAAGGGCGGCGTAAAACCGAAATGTTCCCCGAGTCATAATTTTAAAAACGCGATCATAAAAGAAAGAGCTAAAAACCATGAGAAAAAAATATGTTCGGTCAAGTTGGGCCTTTCTTTTCCTGCTCCTGTTTTTTTCAAGCGTTCCCCAGGGGCTATGGGGCGAGGAGCCGATGCCCGGGGCCCCGGCGCAATCTAACGAGCCCGCAGCCAACCCGGTCGTTGCGGATTCTTCCGCGGAGGGGGTGAAGGTCGAAAAAATGGCGGACGGAAAATACTTCCTCGATTTCAAGGCCGCGACGCTGATCAACGTTCTGAGCGTGATCTCGTCCCTCAGCGGGATCAACTTCATCGCCGGCAAGGAAGTGGGGGAGCGGCAGGTCAACATGACCCTGGATAACGTGAGTCTTGAGGATGCGCTCCAGGCATTGAAACTCGGTTGTAACGTGAATTACGATTTCATCCCCGGCCGGAATATTTATCTTTTTCGCGCTTCGGCGGACGCTCCCGAGCAGCCCCAGCTGATAACGAGAGTATTCAAACTCCATTTTATCGAGGCGGCCAGGATCAAAGATATCGAGACCGATGATTCGGGGTCCAGTTCCAGTTCAAGCAGCAGCAGCGGCAGCAGCGGGTCCAGCACGGGTGGGGGGTTGGTGACCCTTAAAGTTGATGACAAAGGACCCAACCTGGAGGAGTCAGCGATCTACAAGGCGATCCAAAAGATCCTGTCCGAGCGAGGGAAGGTGTCCGTGGATGATCGTTCCAACAGTCTTGTCGTGACCGATAGTGAGGACCGGCTGAACATGGTCGAGGCCGCGATCATTCAGTTAGACCGTCCGTTGGACCAAGTGCTCATCAACGTGCTTTTGGTTGAAACGTTTGAGGACCTGGACAGGGAACTTGGGGTGGAGTGGGGCGATGCAAACGGTGTCTTCGGAACCATAAGAGGAGCGCAGCAGGCGACCTCTTTTCCTTTTTTAGATAATAATACCGGAGACGGGGCAGCCTATTCCGCGAATATGTGGAAGGGGCTTACGCAAGGGTTTACGAACATTCCGAAGCAGTTCAATCCCGCGAACCACACGGGAACTATTTTTTCAGCAACGGCTGCGGATGATACGGTCGGGATGAGGGATTTTTCGAGCTTTCAAATTTCAGTGAAGGCTATGGAGCAGGCGAACAAGCTTAAGGTCTTAGCGAAACCGAAGATCCTTGTCCTGGACAATCACGCCGCGATCATCAAGATCGCGACCGATGCCGCTATCGGCACAACAACGTCCACGCAAGCCGGGGGTGCCGGAACGGAGACGAATAGCACGGAACGCAGCGAGATCGGAACGATCCTCCGCGTGGTGCCTCTTATCAACACGAACGACCGGGTTACCATGACCGTGGAGCCTACATTCGCGACCCTCGATCCTTCCAGGATTGCGGTCAACGGGGTTGGCGCATCCAGCGGTGAAACGGGGGACCCGACGGTCCGGACAGCCCGTACGACGCTAATGCTTAATGACGGTCAGACCATCGCTCTTGGCGGTCTTCTTTTGAGCCAACAGCAAAATAACAACCGCAAGGTCCCGTTTTTTGGTAATCTTCCAGTGGTCGGGAAGGCCTTTTTTACCAGCAATTCCAAAAAGATACAAGATCGTGAGTTGATCCTCTTTGTGACGCCCTACATCATTCGCGATTCCTCGGTTCTTGAAACACCGACGGTTCCGGACAAGCGGATGTTGTTCGAGGAGGAACGGGCGCCTTTCTGGAAGGTCAAGCAGAAGGAATGGTACAAAGAATTGAAGGAAGGACCCGAAAAGCCACGGGATTACGAACAATATTTCGACGTCCGTAAAAGACTGATGAGCGCGACACTGGATACCCTGAGCCAGAGTACCATGGTTGTCGGGGCGGAGGAAACTGCAAAAACGGCAAAAAAAACGCCGTAACGAGTTTGAAAAGACGTAGCTGAAAAGCCCGTTGAGGGCTAGAGGGACCGATGCGTACAAATGCTTTGCTTGGAGAATTGCTGCTGGAGCGGAAGCTCATTACTCGCGAACAATTGGCACAGGCATTGGCGGAACAGAAGACATCCAGAGAACCTCTGGGGCAGATCCTGATCCGGACCGAGGTTCTCAAAGAGGAAGATCTCCGTGCGGTTCTCTCCGAGCAGTTGGGAGTTTCCTTTCTTGCTCCGGACCAATTAAAACCCAGAGTCGATCAGCGGCTCAAGGAGGCCATTCCGGCCGAATTCGCCAGGGAATATAAAGTCCTTCCTCTGGAACGCGAGGGCCGCGTCCTGAAGCTTGCGGTCGCCAAGGCGCCGGACCTCATTTTTCTTGATAACGTTCGCAAGATGACGGGGTACGATATTCTGCCGGTTCTTTCGACGGCCCACGAATTGAATAAAGCAATCGAACATTACTACAGCAGTACGGACATACAAGAGTTGGTCACTTCCCAGGAGATCGATGAGGCGAAACAGAGCTATATCATCGAAAAGGAAGATGCAAAGGTCAATCTCGAAACGACGATCAGCGAGGCCGAAAAAGTCCCCGTGGTGAGGCTGGTCGACGCAATGATCAAAAAAGCACTCGATGACCGCGCCAGCGATATTCATATCGAACCCTTTCGTGAAAAGGTCACGGTGCGGTACCGTATTGACGGTGTCCTTTACGAACTCCCATCCCCGCCGAAAGAGATGCACAACGCGATGATCTCCCGCATCAAGATCCTTTCGAAAATGGATATTGCCGAAAAACGCATACCGCAAGACGGTGCGTTCTCGCTGAACTACAAGGAGCGGCGCATTGACGTTCGCGTCTCCACCATTCCCATTATTTCCGGCGAGAAGCTCGTGATGCGTATTCTCGATAAGCGGACAGACCTTCTGGACCTGAAATCGCTGGGATTTGAAGCCGCGCAGGAATCGCTCTTCGAATCCGCGTTGATGCGGCCGCACGGCCTTGTTTTTGTGACCGGGCCGACAGGCAGCGGAAAAAGCACGACACTTTATGCGGCCCTTAACAAGCGGTTGTCTTCGGAGGTTAATATCATCACGATCGAAGACCCGATCGAATATCAGATTATGGGGATCAACCAGGTCCAGGTGAAGCCGGAGATCGGACTGACCTTTGCCGCCGGCATGCGTGCGTTCTTGCGCCAGGACCCAGACGTGATCTTCGTTGGAGAAGTGCGCGATCTTGAAACGGCCGAGATCTGTATTCGCGCGTCCTTGACGGGTCATCTCGTTCTGAGCACTTTGCACACGAACGATGCGGTCACGGCCGTGACGCGTTTGATCGACATCGGTATTCAGCCGTATCTTGTTTCGGGAAGCCTTGCGCTTGTGGCGGCGCAACGCCTGGTCCGTCTTGTTTGCCCTTTTTGCAAGGAGCCCCAGGATGTCGATGCGACATTGAGGGAACAGTACAATCTCAACACGGACCTGATCTACAAGGCGAAAGGATGCGCCCAGTGCCGCAATATCGGTTATTGGGGCCGTGCGGCCATCTATGAGGCCCTGCTGATCGACGAGGATTTCCGGAGATTGATCAGCAAGGACGTCGATCTTGATGCCTTGAGGAATATGCAAAAGCAAAAAAAATATGATACTTTATTCCAGAGCGGACTTAAGAAAGTTGAAAGAGGCATGACGACCCTGGAAGAGATTTTGAGCGTGACCTATGAGTGATCCTCTGCCGAAAGCCGACGTCGGAACACCCTTTCCTCCGAAGAAACAGCAATTCTTTGAATGCAATGTGCGGTCTCGTTCCACTCCGGGGGGTCCCGTGTCGATCCTGCAGATGAGCGGCGCGAGCGTGGAAGATGTGATCCAGCAGCTCTTGAAGCAGGGATTCATCGTTGTTTCCGTCAAACCCATGAAGGGGTCCCGGGATCACCTTCAGAAAGCTCTCAGTTTTGGCTCCGGGGCCCCCCGGGGGTCGTTTTTTTTCATGAAAAAAGTCTCCGTACGCGAGCTCATTTTTTTCGGAGTCCAACTCGGGACACTGATAAAGGCCGGCATTCCGCTCCTACGTTCACTGGAGATCGTCGGGAAGGGGACGTCCAATCCTTATTTTCGGGACGTTTTGCAAAGACTCACAAAGCGTATCTCGGAGGGAAGCTCGTTTGCCGTGGCGCTCCGTGAATGCTCGGATGTTTTTCCGTGGATATGGGTCAATCTTGTCGAGGTCGGGGAAACAACGGGGAAATTGCCAGAATGTCTCGAGGAGATCTCGCGTTACCAGGAGGCGGCAGCCCGTATCCAGGGCAAGATCATCACGGCCTTTTTTTACCCTGGCATCTTGTCCCTTGCGGTCACCGGGGCTTTGACGTTCTTGATGTTGTTCATCGTTCCGAAATTCGCCGCGATCTTTGCCGAACAGAATGCGGAACTTCCGACGCTTACCAGGATCGTTGTCACGATCAGCAACCTTCTTCGTTTCCAGGCCCCTCTTCTGCTTCTTTTTATTTTTGGGATAGCCGTCGCTTTCTTCTTTCTCAAAAAAAATCCAAAATCCCGTTTGTTGATCGATCACTATTTTCTGGGGACACCTCTTTTCGGGGAACTGTCGCTCCAGGTCGCAGTGGTCCGTTTCTCGCGATCCCTTGGAACTCTTTTGCGATCCGGTATTCAGATACTCCAGGCGCTTGAGATTAGCGGGAGGCTCGTCGAGAACAGTTATCTGGAAGCGCATATTAAGCAGGTCGCACAGGCCGTAAAGGGGGGACAGGGGCTCGGCCTTCAACTGGAAGCACGGAAAATTTTCCCTGTTTTTATGACACAACTTCTCAGCACCGGCGAAGAGACCGGGCAGATGGAAAATTTTTTGGCGATCATCGCCAACTATTACGAAGAAACGGTCGATAGATTTCTCGCTCGCTTGACGGTGCTTCTTGAGCCGATACTCCTGATCTTTATGGGGGGTGTGATCGGAACGGTCGTTATTTCGATGTTTCTTCCGATCATTGAGTTATCAATGGGCGGTAAGCTATAAAGAACTGTTAATTGCTATAATGTTTAGTTTAAAATGAGCATTATGAGGCTGTTTTTTATACAATAAATTTGTAATGCGTTCTATTGTAGGGTACACTTACTTTTGCGGGGTACTTTGGTAGTAAAAAATCTTATAGTGAGAGGGGATAAATCAGTGAAAAGGACAAGAGCACAAAAGGGGTTCACACTCATCGAGATATTGATCGTTGTGGTCATTCTGGCCATATTGGCGGCGATGATCCTTCCGAGGATGATTATGCAAACGGAAAACGGATACATTGCTGAGGCGCAGCAGAATCTGGGCGCAATACGTTCGGCTATGGTCACGACGATCGACAGCGGAATCTACACAGCGTGGCAAACTATTCCCGATACGGATTTTGATGCGGGGACCGGGGTAGCGGCGGGCATAGGCATGAAGGCAATAGCAAGCACCAACTGGGATTACGTGTGCGCGGCCGCGACCACTAACTGTACAGCAACTCGAAAGGGTGGTCCGACGGCTTACAATGGCGGCACAGTGGTGCTTTCTGAGGCGGGTGCGTTTTCATGCACTACCTACACGCTCATCAGTGCCTCAAAGGGCTGCCGGGTTTAACGGGCGAAGCCACCGGGTTTCTTCCGGAGAGTGTTTGAGGGTAGAGTTTTGGATTGTGCCCTGCGCGCTGGCGTTCTGGGTTGATGTGGGTGTTGCAGCACGGTTGGGAGCAGGGAATGGTGAGGAGTGGGCAAGGCGCTTTTGCGCCGAAAGGAGAATAAGCCAGTGAAGAACACAAGAAAGAAAAGGGGTTTCACACTTATTGAGATTTTGATCGTTGTGGTTATTCTAGCCATATTGGCAGCGATGATCCTTCCGAGAATGATCATGCAAACGGAAAACGGATACATTGCTGAGGCGCAGCAGAATCTGGGCGCAATACGTTCGGCTATGGTCACGGCGATCGACAGCGGGATCTACACGGCGTGGCAGGATATCACCCAGGCGCAGTTTACAGCAGCGTCCGGAGCGGCTGCTGGCATAGGCATGAAGGCACTGACCAGCACCAACTGGCTATACGTGTGTGCTGCCGCGACCACTAATTGTACCGCGACAAGACAGAACGGTCCGACGGCTTACAATAGCGGCACAGTGGTGCTTTCTGAGGCGGGTGCATTTTCATGCGGCACTTACACCCTGATCAGCGCCTCAAAGGGTTGCCGGGTTTAGCGGTCGGGACTTTGGCCGGTTGAATGCCGGTTAGTTGGGCCGGCGGTGGAATGCGAGAGAAGTCGAAGAAGCGCTGGAACAAAAGGGCCCCGTGCAGGAGGGCGAGCTGATAGGTGGAGAGGATGAATAAACGGAATGGTTTCACGCTGATTGAGATCTTGATCGTTGTGGTCATTTTGGCCGTGTTGGCCGCGATGATCCTGCCTCGTTTGGTTCAGCAATCTGAAAATGGATACATTGCTGAAGCGCAGCAAAATCTCGGAGGGATCCGGTCGGCCATGGTTACGGCCATTGATCGGCAGATCTTCACCTCGTGGCAAGATTTCGATAATGCGGCGTTCCAAGGCGGAACTACCGGATTACCACTTAAAGCGATGGCGGACGATCATTGGACTTACGAATGTTTTTCTGCGACAACGAAGTGCACCGCCACAAGGCAGGGGGGCTCGTTCGACGGTTTTACGATCACCCTAACTGAAGGCGGTACTTTTAGTTGCACTGGATATCAATTTCTCAGTGCTTCGAAGGGGTGTAGGGTCTAACCGGAGATTTAGGTCGTCGGCGTGAAGTTTCCTTCACCCTTGTGAGGACGGGGAAAAGGAGAGAAGGCGGATGATGAAGATGGCAAAGAACGGCTATACTCTAACTGAAATATTGATGGTCGTTATCATTTTGGCCATCCTGGCGTCAATGACCCTTCCGCGGCTTGCTTCTCAGACAGAAAAGGCCAATGTTTCGGAGGGAGCCGGGATTTTGGGGGCGATCCGCCAAGGAGAGATGGCTTATCGTCTGGACACAGGATCTTATTTGAGTCCCGCCAGCGATGCCGACTGGGCGAAGCTAGGGTTGGATAATCCGAACACTGGAACGCCAAAATTCACTTATTCCGTGGACGGCGCCGGAACGGGCACGGCAACTCGCGCCGCTGATGCCGGTTCGTACGCAGGAAAGACGGTCACATTGACGATTACCGGGACGTGGGGGGGAGATCATCCGAACGTCCCTTCCAATTGAGAGTTTCATCAGCTACACTCCGGCGAGTAGGCTGGCAGGGTCTTTTGGGTGTGTGCGGAGGGACGTATGAGTAAAAAAAAGTTCGGCGCATCAATGATGGAGATAATGATCGCGTTGGTAATAGCGGCTGTCCTTTCGGCCGTGGCGGTGCCCGGTTGGACGACCGCTATGAAGAAGAGGGCGGCGGACCGTGCCCTTGCAGCTCTCATGACGATCTCTGAGTGCATCAAACAATACAAGATCGAATACCGGCTGAGCTCCACACCAGTGGCAATGAAATATCAACACCTTTACAATTATGGCTGCGTCAGCCCGGACGAATATCCGAAGCATTTTACGTTTCCAGCGGCCGCCGATTCCATCCCGACCGGTCCTCTAACGATCCCGTCGGAGGATGGTACGCGTATGGTTTGCGTGACGGATATCGGAAACTTGGACGCCTCCGCTCCCGTTTATTTCTTTGATGCGCCCGGCGGCAGTTCATGCGTCGCGGGTCTCACGGGCTACTATCGCAAGATCAGTGAGGATCAGATCGGCAAGCAGAGGGGATCCTAAGTCCCTCTGTTGACCTATGGCGTCCAAACGGGTCCTGCTTCTGGAATCAAAAGAAGGTCCCTGGGAAGTTTTTTTGCGTGATTATTTTAGCGATGTCCCCGGAGCTTTCGAAGTAGTTCATGAGCCATCTCAAGCTGCAGCTTCCTTCGATAAGACGTTGCCCGCGGTTCTTTTTCTAAGCACGTCTTTTTGCGTCAAGACGCTTCTGTCCAAGATCAAAGTTCGCAAGCACATCGATCCATCTTTCCGTGTTTATTATCTCGGCGATCGTCCTCCGGAAGAAGCAGCGCCTCTTTTTGACGGGGCTTTTTCCGGGGAGCCGGTGCTTGCCGTATTCGGTAAACGTTTTGTGGAAACGCTTCCGATGCCGGAGACTGCCCGTCTTTTGGTTGTGGACGACGAGAAAGAGATCGGTGCCATGGTCAGCGACTATTTCGAAGGCCGGAAGGACCCTCGTTTCGAAGTCCTCCATGTTTCGGACGGTCAAGAGGCCCTGGCCGCCATCGATCGTCAAAGGCCGGAGGTCATTATTCTCGATATCAAAATGCCGGGGATGGACGGTCGCGAATTCTATGCAAGGCTCCAGAAACGGCAGCGGGGCATTCCCACGATCGTTTTCTTTGATTCGATTTCAAGCGAGGATCTTGCGGAGATCCGGAAATGCGGGAATCCTGCGGTCGTGGAAAAAGGTTATCAGGGGAGCTCGCTCGCCGCGCTTTTGCAGTTGGTAAAAAAACTGATCTATTTCGGCGCCTAGTACATGGTGCTTGGTACAGGGTATGCAGTGTAGGGGAAGGCAATGGAAAAAATAAGAAGTTTTAAACAATTAAGAATATGGAACAAAGGGATCGAAATCGTAGAAAGCGTTTATTTTTTAACGAAAGAGTTTCCACAAGACGAGCGATACGGTTTAACTTCGCAGATGAGACGTTCGGCCGTTTCCATCCCTTCCAATATCGCCGAGGGATTTAAGCGATTCCATCCAAAAGAATACAGACAATTCCCGCATATAACATTGGGTTCGGCGGCTGAGCTAGAAACGGAAGCTATCATCGCGCAAAAACTTGGCCATCTGAATGAAATGCAATTAGGGGTTCTTTCGGAGAAGATCGAGCACCTCTGCAAAATGATTTCAACCCTAATGAAGAAACTCTAGGTCATGTGTTTTTCCCGTCGTTTTTTACCAAGGACTATTTGCTATTTGCTATGTACAGTGCTTTTTAATCCTTTCCCTCTTTTCGCGCAGAAGCCCTCCTTATCCGTTGAACGCGACGCATTCCTCGAGCAAGTCGAGGAGAAGGCCTTCCGTTATTTCGAAGAACAAGTGAACCCCTACAACGGGCTCGTTCGCGATAGCGCGTCAAATCATGACAGGACATCTTCCAGCGGGGCGGCGAGCATTGCGGTGGTGGGATTTGCGCTGAGCGCTTATCCCGTGGCGGTAGAACGCGGGTGGATGAGTCGCGCGAAAGCGCTTGCCCTGACCGTTAGAACGCTGGAGTTTTTTTTACATCAGGCGCCGGAACACGAAGGGTTTTTTTACCATTTCCTGAATATCACAACGGGTGAACGCGCGAACCAGTCGGAACTTTCCCCGATCGATACGGCCCTTTTCCTGGCGGGAGCGCTTTTTGCGGCGGAATATTATGACGACGCGAAGGTCCGTGAACTTGTGTGGGCACTTTACGAACGCGTCGACTTCCCTTGGATGATGAACGGCGGGAAGACCTTTGCGATGGCGTGGGCCCCCGAAACGGGGTTTTTCCGCGGCCGATGGGACGTTTTTTCCGAAGGGTTGCTCCTCTACGTTTTGGCGATCGGTTCACCGACGCATCCTGTTCCCGCGGAAAGCTGGCGGGAGATGCTGCGGCCGGCGGGAAGTTACCGGAATTACCGGATGATCCAGATGCCGCCGCTTTTCACGCACCAATTCCCGCACATCTGGCTCGACTTGCGCGGGAAGAATGACGGCCTGGCGGACTATTTTCAGAATTCCGTGAACGCCACGCTCGCCAACCGCGCTTTCTGTGCGGACCGGGCCTCAAAATTCGCGGGTTACGGGACCGACCTTTGGGGGCTTTCGGCCTCGGATGGGCCTGTCGGTTACCGGGCGTACGGAGCTCCACCGGGGTGGACAGCCCTGGATGACGGGACGGTTTCGCCGCCGGCATGCGGGGCTTCCATTGTTTTTACGCCGGAAGAGTCCCTCGTGTGTATGGAGCATATTTACGCGGCCTATGGAAATAAGGCCTGGGGAAGGTACGGTTTTTCGGACGCCTTGAACGTCAGCAAGAATTGGTTCAGCCCCTTGGTATTGGGCATCGATCAGGGGCCACTGCTCCTCATGATCGAAAATTACCGGACGGGTCTCATTTGGAAGATGATGGGCCGATGTCAACCTGTCCAAAGGGCGCTTGAAAAGGTCGGATTTCGCGAGGGAACGATGGCGCTCCCGTGGCCGGATCCTCCGGTATATCGCGCGTCTTATGTTCCGCAGGGTATCAAAGTGGACGCGCTTCTCAAGGATTGGTTCGCGGGAGGAGCCATTGTCATGACGCCGGCAGGGAACAGAGAGTCCGGCGATTTTACCGGCCGGGAAGCTCTTAAGGCAGAGGTGCGGTTCGCATGGGATCCCGAGTATCTTTATTTCATCGCGAAGGTGGCTGACGGGGAAGTGGTGGTCAAACGGACCGGCAAAAATATTTGGAAGGACGATCTTTTGGAAATTTACGTGGATCCGGAGGGCGACGGGCTTTTTTGGAATGATCCAAGGGATTTTCAACTTGGGTTCAGATCCCGGAAGGATGATAGAAATACGGCCGTGTGGTCCTGGTTCCAAGGCGGCGAGGATCCCGTGGAAAAAAGGAAGGTCCTTGCGGAGAGCTACACGGATGAAAAAGGCTATATCATTGAGGGGGCCATCCGCTGGGATTATCTGGGGATCACTCCCCGCGCCGGTGAAGAGATCCGGTTGACGCCGGTGGTCCACGAGGTCAACAAGAAAGGCGTGGACGGCAAATTGGCGTGGTTTTTCCGGAATGAAGAGAAGCTTTTGAGATTCGTACTGGGCAAGGTCGTTTTGGTGCCGCCGCAAGATTAATTTAAGGGGCGGCGGTGCCGTACCGTGGATCCTAAAAAAATAGTGTGATACGCACTGAACGGGGAAGGGCGGGTTGAGAATGCAAAAAATCAAGAAGAGGTCTTTTGAAAAAAGCGCGGCCGAACATCAACTCAACATAGGCGCTTCGGTCCGTCGGTTGCGGGAGGAAAGGGAGATCAGAAGCGTGGAGCTTTGTCGGCGCGGCCAGAGACTTGACCCCAAGACGCTGACAGCGCTCGAAAAGGGAAGGATCAAGAATCCTTCGATCGCCACGTTGCAGGCGCTTGCCAGGGGGTTCGGCATGACGGTCAGCGATCTTTTCCGCCAGATGGAGCTCCAACAGCAGGATTTTTTCTCTCTAGGTTCCCAGAAAGGGCTCTGCAAGATCGATTTTTCTTCCCGCGGCGTCCAACTGATATCCTTTACGCCGTTGAACAAGGCCATGTTCTGCGGGAAAATGATCCTTGAGGGGCAGAAGGGGTTCGACGAGAAACTTCTGGATCATTCGGGGATCTTTTTCATGATGACACTCATCGGTCAGGTTGAAGGGGACATCGAGGGGAAAAAAGTCGTCCTGAAGGAGGGGGAGAACCTTTTTTTTGAAGGAGAAATGAAATTTCGAATCACGAATACATTGCAGCGCAATTCGACCCTTCTTTTGGTCACGGTGCCCTCCTGTTTGCGGGGTCGGCATACGGCGTCTCAAGCGTAATCTAGCTTTAGACTATCTTCTTTTTTGCCGATAGAACTAGCGGTGTATTTCGACATTGGCTGTGGTAAAATGCCGCCACTACAAAACTTATGAGAAAAAACTTTGTTTTTTTAGAAATATTTGCTGTTTTCGTGTTGTTTGTCGCTCCCGTCCAAGGACAGGGGACCGTGGCACCCCAAAAAGATGCTGCTGCGACCCCCGAAGCCGTGTCTTCTCCGATTCCCGCTGTTGCCGTTCCGGCGGCAAAAACAGCCTCTAGCGAAGATCTTAAAGCGACAAAAAAGGAACAAAAGGAAGAATCCAAGAAGAAAAAAAAGAGATCAAAGAAAGACGATGATCAAAAGGCTATTTCGAAGGCGCAGGACGAGGCGTTGAAGAGCGCCCTAGAAAATCAGGTTCAGGCGCTCCGTCAGGAGCGGTCCCGCATGATGCCTTACCTGGACCGCATTTATATTTCCACCACGATCACTCCCGTAAAGATCCAGGAAAAGGACCTTTTCCTCAAAGGTGGCCCCAAGTGTCTTGGCGACCTGATCCTGCGTGCCGAGGCCGTTCATACCCAGGCGAAGGCGTCGCATGAGAACATCGCCCTTTCGAACCGGCGTGTGGCCTACGCGTTACGCAAGCTTTTTCCGGAAGCCAGTTTCAACATCAACGAACGGACGGGCCAACTCAGCGGCAACCCTTTCACGGGGCAGGACTGGCGCATGTCCCTGCGTCAGCCCATTTTTAACGGCGGCGTTCTGTGGAACACCTTCCTCCAGGAGAAAGCGACCCTGGAATCGGCAAAAAAACAATACGACAAAACGATCGCGGAACTCGTGTTCGACCTTTCTCGCGCTTACTTTGAGTACCAGAGGACGCTGCAAACGGTCCAGGAGAACAAGGCGACCGTCGACAAAATGAAGCGGTTCGCGGAAATGTCTGAGGAGAAGTTCAGGGAAAAGCTTATTTCCGAGATCGAACGGCTTAATGTGCAGTCCTTGTATAGCCAGATGCAGTTTGACCTCGAGGCCGCGAGCCAAGAGCTCGAGATCGCGGAACTGGATCTCCAGAAGTACCTCGACCTTTCTTTCAATGACGAGATCAATTTGACGCCGATCTATGATCTGGACAGTATTGCCGCGGAGCAGATCGCGGGCCAGACGGCGGACAGTTTCGGTCTCAAAGGGATCACGCCTGTTTTCAAGGACGAGAGGAAAGCGCCCGAACTTCCGAAGTTGATCGACCTCTCTTACGGCAGTCGCCCGGAATTGCAGGTGGAGGCCGCCAAGCTTCAGGCTACGCGGCTCGGCGAAAGGATCCGCTGGGGCGAGTTCCTGCCGAAGGTTTTTTTAACTTATGAGTACGGAAAACTGGGAGAGGCTTATATCGGTTCCGCTTCGCAGGAGAATTTTATGGGGCCGGGGTATGTCGACGACCCACAGCTGAAAAAGGAGTGGCGTGCTTTTCTTGAAGTGAACTGGAACGTCGGCGGGAATAAAGTGAACTATACGTTTGACCATGATATAAAAGCGCCGTCGATCTCGCAGTATCAGCAGGCATCGGGAACGAGGCTGGTCAAGAACGGACTGAACATTGGAGTTCTCGACGGCCTGGATGCCTTTGTGAACGTGAAGCAGGCCGAGGTCGATAAACTCAACCAGGTCGTGGAATTGGAAAAGGCGGAGAAACAGGTGCTTCAGGACGTCAAACAGGCGTTTTACGATTATCAGAAGTCCTTGATCCAGGTGCGTTCGACATTGAAACGTATGGAGTACCGTAAACGGTTGCGGGATTTTGCGGAACATCGTCTGAGCCAGAAAGAGGTCGAGCTTTCCGAATACCTGCAAGCGGAAGCGGACCTTGTTCGTGAGAGGATTGAAGTGCACAAGGCGCTAAAAGATTATTTTACGGCAAAGGCCGCCCTGAACCACGCAGTGGGTATTCAGGATTATTTAGGGATCGAGAGCCCCCATGGAAAATAAAGAACCGCCGGACGGGTCACAGCCGCCGCGTTTCAGGTCGGACCCCCGCAAGTTGAAAGATCTGCTTCGTCGCGTGCGTCCGGAGGTCACCAAAAAAGACGTGAAGCCGGAAGACCAAGTTCCGCAGTCTCCCCAATCTTTGCAGCAGGGACCGGTTACTCCCGCGTCACCGTTGCCCGTGGGGCAGGGTGAAGAGGCAAAGAAGAGCCCTCTTCCGGCTCCTTTCAAACGCAAGATCGATATGACAGGGCCCGTTCTCGTTCCTTTTCCTCTCCCGGAAGCCGTGAAAGGCTCGTGGGTTTTCCGGAAGAAAAAGAATTTCATTATCGCCGCCGTGGTAGTTTTGGTGGTCGCGATCTTTTTTGGCAAATCCATACTTTCTGGGATTACGGGGAAGGCAAAGCCCTCGCTCAAAGAAACCATGCAGCAGCAACAGCAAGCGGTGAAAGACGCGCCGGTGGCCGTCAAAGGTTTCAAGGTCGGGCGTTTCAATTATGAGGATTCCATGAACGTGCTGGGGACGATCAAGGGATCGATGGAGCTCAAGCTCAGTTTTGAGATCCCGGGCGTCATCAGCTCGATCAATTACAAGGAAGGGGAACGTTACGAGGAAGGCGCTTTGCTGGTATCGATGAAGCAGGATGACATCCTGTTGCGTCTCAAGCGCGCCCAGGCGGCTTTTAATAAAGCGGAATCCCAGGCCAAGGTCACGGAAAATGAAGTGGCGGAGAACGAGAAACTGCTCAAGATGGGAGCGATCCCGCAAGCGACCCTCGAAAAAAAGAAACTTGAAATGGACGCGGCCAAATACGAGGCGGAAGCCCAGCGCCTTGAGATGAAGGCGAACGAGGCCATGCTTGAGAAGTCCAACCTTTACGCTCCTTCTTCCGGCATGTTGGGAGGGCTGAACGTAGAAGAAGGGGAGAGCATCAGCCAAAGCACGCTGATCGGAACTCATATCAATACGGAGTATGTTTACGCGGAATTCGGGATCGTCGAGCGTGATGTGCAAAAGATCACCCTGGGGCAGAAGGCGAAGGTTTTCGTGGATTCCTATCCGGATAAGACCTTTGAGGGTGTGATGGACAACATCGCGCCGCAGATCACCGGAACGAGCCGGACCTCTACCGCCAAGGTGCGCATCGAGAATCCCGAGGGGGTGCTGATCCCCGGCATGTTCGCCCGGGTGAGGATACTGCTGTACAGCAAAAAGGACGCCTTGATCGTGCCGACGGATGCCATCCAGGGAGGAGAGGGCGAGAAATTTGTTTATGTTATTAAAAAACCCGGAGAAGCGGCTTCCGCTGTCGTGGCAGAGGGAGAACAACTCCCTGCGGATGCCAAAGAAGCTTTGAAGGCAAAAGCCGGGTCTTCGAAAAAAGCAGCCGAATCCAAGAACGTTAAAGCCGGGTCTTCGAAAAAGGTAGCGGAAGACAAGGACGCCAAAAAGATCGAGGAAGGGACCGTTGAAAAGCGGCCCGTCACCGTGGGATATACCCGCCCGGATTATTCCCAGATCGATGCGGGTCTGACGGAAGGAGAAATCATCGTACTGACCGGGTTTGAGAGATTGGAGGATGGGAAGAAGATCCGCCTGATCGAGACCCAAGAAGCCGAGCTCTAAGCCATGAGTTTGCCGGAATTCTCCATCAAGAAAAAAGTCACCGTCTACATGCTGACGGCTGGACTAATCTTGTTGGGGGTACTCTCCTGGAACCGCCTTCCTCAAGAACTTTTCCCGCCGATCACTTTCCCGCAGGTCACGGTCGTTACGGATTATTCCAACGCCGCCCCTGAGGAGATCGAGACCCTTATCACCCGCGTGATCGAAGAGGCCATCGGTTCCGTGTCCGGATTGAAACGGATCGAGTCGGTCTCGCGCGAAGGCCGGAGCACCATCATCGCAGCGTTCAATTGGGGACAGGATATTGATTTTGCCGCTTTGGCCATTCGCGAGAAGGTCGACCTTATCAAAGAGCGCCTTCCCAAGGAAGCCGAAGACCCAGTGGTATTGAAGTTCGACCCGTTGTCGCGTCCCATTCTGATGCTCTCCGTGACCGCTCCGGACCTGCCTCCGGTCCGCATGAAACTCCTGACCGAAAAAATGTTGAAGGACCGGCTTGAAAAAGTCGAGGGTGTCGCGTCGGTAAGTATTTCCGGGGGCGTGAACCGTGAGATCCTTGTCGAGATCGATCAGCCGCGCCTCCAGGCTAACCATCTTTCCCTTCTGGAAGTCGTGGACTCATTAGATCAGGCGAACGTTTCTTATCCTGCAGGCAGCATCAAGAAAGGTCTTTATGAATATCTGATCCGCACGGTGGGGGATTTCCGCACGCCGGCCGAGATCGGTTTTGCGGTGGTGGGGGTCGATAACGTTGAAAAGGGCCGTCGTCAGGACACAAGCTTTGTGGAACGGGACAGCAGTGAGGGCCCTCGCGAGACGATCGAAAGACTCCGCGAAGAGGTCGGTAAACAAATGATTGAGAAACGGCTTGTGCTCGTCAAGGACATCGGAAAAGTCGTCGACGGCCTTGCGGAGCAGACCAGCATCTCCCGCTACAACGGCGCCCAGAATATTTCCGTGTCCATCCAAAAACAGTCGAACGCCAACACCATTCGCGTCGTCGACCGTCTCCGCAAGGAATTGAAGTTCCTCGAAGAGGACCTGGCTTCCCGCGGACTTCAGGTCAAGATCATTTATGACCATTCGGTCTTTATTCGCAATACCATCGAAAATTTGAGCAAGGAGGCCATGCAGGGCGGCGTTCTGGCCCTGCTCACCCTTCTCATCTATCTGCGCGCGATCGCGATCTCAGCTCTTGTCGTGGTGTCCCTGCCGTTGACCATTCTCGGAGTTTTCTTTTTGATGGCCACGGCGCATGTGACCGTGAACATCATGTCGCTCGGAGGTCTTGCCATCGCCATCGGGATGATCACGGATACGAGCATCGTCGTGTTGGAGAACGTTTTCCGGAAGCGCCAGGAAGGAGCCGCAGCGGAGCAGGGGGCCATCGACGGCGCGACCGAGGTGGTGTGGCCGGTCGTTTCTTCCAACCTGACGACCATCGCCGTGTTTTTCCCGCTCATCGTATTCGTGCCGGGCGTCGCGGGCCAGATATTCAAGGACCTTGCCTGGAGCATCATTTTTTCGCAGATCATCTCGACCTTCATTCCGTTGTCGTTGATCGCCATGCTTTCGATCTATGTGCCGGTGAAACAGCAGGAGTACAAACCTCTCAGTTTGACGGGCTCGCTGGACAAAAAGATCCTCAGTATGCCGACCAAGGGCATGCAAAACCGGTTCATGGCGGGGATCCTCGTGACGGTCTTTGCCATCCTGGCGTCGACTTTTTGGGTAGTGCCGACGATCGACCGGGAAGTGCTGCCCAAGGTCGACCAGGGCCAATTTTATGTGAAGATCGACATGCCCCTGGGGACCCGTTTGAACATTACCGACGGTATCTGCAAGCGGGTCGAGGAAGTGATCCGTTCCGAAGAGACCGTGCAGGACATTTCGGTCGCGATCGGCAGCGAAAAGACCGGACGCGGCGAGATCAAGATCGAAACGCTCCGGCCGTCCCAGGCGCTCGTTCTCGTGACGCTGGACAAGGAGCGGAAGATCAATTCTCACGCGGTGGTGGCATCACTAACCAATAAGCTTGAGGCGCTGAACCTGGAAAAAGAATCCGCCAAGATCGAGTTTGTGCTTCAGGAAAGCGAGTTCGCGGTCGGCGGAAAGGGCGTCAAGCCGGTCCTTATCGAGCTCAAGGGGTATGATTTTAAGGTCATGGAGGACCTGACCCAGCGGCTCAAAGCGCAGTTGGGGCAGATCGCCGGTGTCATTAACATCACCGACGACATCGGAGAGAAGTCTCCCGAGACCAAACTGGAGATCAATAAGAAGCGTGGCGCCCTCTACGGAGTCTCCGCGATGGACGTTTCCCTGACCGCGAAGGCCGCGATCGAAGGAGTGGTCGCGACGCAATTCCGTGAGGCCGGGCGAGAGATCGACGTGCGGGTGCGCTTAAGCAACAAGGACAAGGAGAACATCAGCAATCTCGGCAACCTGCTTCTTTATTCGAAAACCCTGGATATTCACGTGCCGCTGAAGGAGATCGCGTCCATTGAGCGTGGCGAGGGCCCCAGTGAGATCCGGCGCATGGACCAGGAGCGGACCGTGACCCTTTCCGCCGAGATCGACAAAACCCGCCAGGACAAAGATGTCCTGGCTGATGTGCAGCGGTTCCTGGCCGGCCTCACGGTCCCGGACGATATCCCGCAGGATTTCCAGGTCAAGCTTTCCGGGAAAGCCAAAGAGATCAAAGAGAACTTCGGCGGCGTTGTTTTCGCTTTCGCGCTTGCCGTCATGCTTGTCTATATGATCATGGCCGCGCAGTTCGAATCTTTCCTTCAACCGCTCATCATCATGGTGACGGTTCCGTTGTCTTTCGGCGGGGCGATCCTCGCGTTGAAGATAACGGGGAATTCTTTCAACGTGATCTCGCTTTTGGGATTGGTGCTTTTGGGCGGCGTGGTCGTCAGCAACGGCATCGTGCTCATGGAATACATCAACCAGCTCCGTTCGGAAGGCAAGGAAATGGCGGCGGCGGTCTGGGAGGCCACGCGCACAAGAACGCGTCCCGTGCTCATGTCTTCGACCACGACGATTATGGGCATGCTTCCCGTGGCGTTGGGGCTCGGGGAAGGGGCCGGTCTGTTGTCGCCGCTTGCGATCACGGCCATGGGAGGGCTGTTCTCGTCGACGATCCTCACCCTGATCGTACTGCCGTGTCTTTACATCGTGGTGAACCGCTTTCTCGAGAAATGTCTCGGGGTCGAAGAAGAGATCATTGAAGAAAGCGCCGGGACACCCCCTCAGACCTGACCATGGGACTTCCAAGCTTCTCACTTAAACGGCCGGTTTTTGTCGCCATTGTTTTCGCCGCTATCATCGTGATCGGTCTCATCTCTCTCATGCGGCTGAAGGTCGAACTTTACCAGGGCCAGAGCCAGAGCATTGTGAGCATCGTGGTGCGCGCCCGCGGCGGACTTCCTTCCCAGGACGTCGAGAAAATGATCACCAAACCCATCGAAGAGGCCGTGGGGACGGTCGGTCATATGAAGAGCCTCTATTCGAGCTCCCGCGAGGCGGAATCCCGCGTGACGATGGAATTCGAAACGGGAACGGACATGAAGTTCGCGGCCCTTGAGATCCGCGAAAAATTCGCGCGCGTAAAACCGCTGCTTCCCAAAGAGATCGAAAAACCGGTGATCGCGAACTATGATGACGCGCAGGCCGCGATCCTGGTCTTTGCGGTGACCTCGGACAATATGGCGCCCGAAGAGATCCGGGAGGTCGTGGACATCAAATTGAAGCCGGTCCTCAGCCGCGTGGACGGCGTCGCGAGCGTGGAGGTGTACGGGGGCCGTGAGCGGAAGATCCTTGTCGAGCTCGACCGCGATAAAATGGTGGCCTACAATATTTCGATCGAACGCGTGATGGACGTGCTCGGGCAAAGCAATGTCAATCTTCTCGCCGGGAACGTGGATACCGGCAAGTACGCTCTGGCCGTGCGTAGTATGGGATCGTTCCTGACGGTGAACGACATCGGCGATATCGGGATCAAGGCGACCCGTCAGGGTTCCATCATCTCGCTCAAGGAGCTCGCGACCGTGAAGGATTCCTACCTCGAGGCCACGGACCAGGCGCGCTTGAACCTCGAGCAGAACGTCACGGTCTACGTCAAAAAAGCCAGCCTGGCCAACACGCTGGACGTGGCCAACGATCTCAATCAGGTCCTGGATACCTTCGAAAAAGAGAATAAACAAAGCCTTAAGACCGTGGTCGTGAACGATCGCGCCGAAACCATCGCGCGGGCCATCGGGGACGTTAAAGAAGCCCTTTACATCGGGCTCTTTCTCACCATGGGCGTCATCTATGTGTTCATCCGGAACTGGGTCCTCGCGGCGATCATCCTCGCGGTGATCCCGTGCTCCCTGATCGCGACCTTTATTTTTATGGCGGCATTCAATATCAGCATCAATGTGATGACCTTAAGCGGTCTTTCACTCGCCATCGGCATCCTGATCGATACGGCCGTGGTCATTATGGAGAATATTTTTTCAAAAAAAGAGCAGGGCTTTTCCGATATCGAGGCCATCCGCGACGGCAGCGAAGAGGTATGGCTTCCGCTTCTGGCGTCGCTTCTGACGATGCTTGTCGTGTTCCTGCCGATCGTTTTTATCGATAAAAACATCCAGCAGACCTACGGGGGCTTTGCTTTTACGATCTCGGTGTCCCTGATCGCATCGTTCTTTTCGGCCCTTATGCTTATCCCGATGCTCATCCGTCAATTCGGACTCAGGGCCCTTAACGCCCACCGGGAGAACACCGCGAGCTCTTTTATCGATAAGGCCCGGGAGAAATACGTGAATGCGATCCGCTGGTGTATCCGCCGCCGCTGGGTCGTTGTGCCGGCCATTTTTACCCTGTCGATCCTGGCCGGCATCGGGATCTTTTTGAAGCCCGTGGACCTGCCCGCGACCTTTGAGGAGAACGAGTTCGCGATCATTACGTTCCCGATGGCGGGCGCGCGTCTGGAATCCAACGACGAGGCCATGAAGAAGCTCGAGGAGATCCTCGCGAAGATCCCGGACGTTTCGCTTTTTTCCACGACGGTCAGCAAGGACGACCTGAAACTTTTCGTGCGGTTGAAGCCGGCCCGCAAACGCCAGTTCTCCAAAGAGGAGATCATGAAGATCATCGACGAACAGGGGAACGCGGCCATCAAGGAGATCCACTCGGACTATAGTCTGATCGTTGATGAGGGCGCCGGTTCCTCCGAGTCGCGGAAGCTTGTGATCAATATCTTCGGGCAGGACGGCGATGAACTGGAGAAACTGGCCAAGGAGTTCGCGAACAGGATGGCCAAGATCAACGGGCTGTCGAACCTTGTCATGACCGACCTCCGCAAGCGTCCGGAATATTCCCTGGTGGTGGACAAGGGCAAGGCGGCGATGTACGGGTTGAGCGTAAAAGCGGTCGCCGACAGCATGCACGCCCAGATCCGCGGCATGCGGCCCACCAAGTTCCATGAGCTGAGCAAAGGGGAGGAGATCGAGACGATCACGCGCCTTCAGGCCATCTACCGTCAGAAATTAGACGACCTCGGTCAGATCTATATCGGGACAAAGGATGCCGCCCAGGTCATCGTCAGCGGGATCGCCAATTTTTATCCGTCTACGGGTCCCCAGAGCATTGACCGGAGGGACAAACACCGTTACGTGTTCGTGAAGGGTGATCTGAAAAGGCCTATCCAGGCCGTTGCCGAGGATGTCAAGAAAGCCGTGAGGGACATCAAATTGCCCGATGACTACTACTGGCGTTTCGGGGGGAATTATGAGAGTCTGATGGAGACGAACACGCAGCTTATTGTCGCCGTGCTGGTCACCCTTTTTCTGGTCTACATGGTGATGGCGTGTCTCTTTGAAAATTATTCTTATCCGCTGCTGATCATGGTGAAGATCCTGCTGAACGCGATCGGGATCTTTCTCGCGCTCTGGCTGACCCAGAAACCGCGAAGCTACCAGGTGTATATCGGTATGATCATGCTGTCGGGGTATTCCGTCAATGCGGCCATCCTGCTCGTGGACCATGCGCTTCATTTGCCGAAAGACCGGAGCAGGGAAGAGAGGTTCATCCAGGCGGGCGTGGACCGGTTGCGGCCCATTATGATGACCGCGATCGCGGCCATTTTGGGGTTTTTGCCCATGGCCGGAGGGCTGGGCCAGGCGAGCGATCTTTGGTCCCCGCTCGCGATCACGATCATCGGCGGGCTGTGCAGTTCCACGATCCTGATCTTGTTCGTATTGCCGGCACTCGTGATGATCACTGAAGACATTGGCAGGATCCTTCATTTGTTCTTTGCGGGGGCCAGGGAAAAAACACAGAATTTATTCTTAAAAAAGGTAGTGCCAAGCTCTTAAAAATTCACTGTCAGGACAACGCCTGTTCCTTGCGGAACGGGGGCGAGGAGAACAACATGGAAGAGAACGCGAACGTTCAAAAGGTACCCGAAGTCCAGCGGACTTATAAGCGGCATATCAAGAATATCGTGATCCACCGTCCCATGCAGCGTGAATTCTCATTCATGCTGATCGCGCTTTTCATGGTGGCCTCCGCGGCCATCGCGTGGGTCATCCACCAGACGATCCGCGACGCGGCGTTCGGCGGAGGGTTCTACTTCGGGAAGGTGAACCCTTTTGAGATCCTTTCGGACGTGAGCCTCAAGATCGTTTTCCGCGTGACCCTGGTGCTGATCCTGACGCTTGCGATCATCGGGGTCTACGGCATTATGTTCCTTCACCGCGTGGCCGGGCCGGTGTACCGGTTCCGTCAGACGCTGCTTCGCGTCAATCGCGGAGAAATTCCAAACGAGATCAAACTTCGCGAAGGTGATTTTTTCCATGAAATGGCGCACGACATTAATATTGTTTTGAGAAGGCTCAAGACAGAACAGGACAGGATCGAGGAACTTAAGACGAAAGTGAACGATTTTGTCCGTGTGGCTCCCACGGAAGAGGTGCGTCATAAGGCCGATGAAATGAAGTCGGTCCTGGACTCTTTTTCCAAGATCTGAAGTCGAATCGGGATACAGGGTGTCCTCTCGCAACTTATTTCATATCAATAGGTTGTGTCGTTTCAGGATGTGATGCATCATTTGTTCGGTCAAACTTCCCCCTGAGGCTTTGTTTTTCTTCGGAATCCGGATCTATGCTGCGTGCGGAGCTTCGAGGGGGATAATATATAAGATATTTTACCGTCAGTCCTTGTAATTAAGTTTTCAAAAGTGTATAATTCGCCCGACCCTCGCCACTAAGTGTTATTTCAAGAAAGGAGCAATTCGAAATGAAGAAGCTGAATTTAGGTCTAGTGTTAACGCTGGTCGCGTTAATGATCGTAGGTTTCGGAATTTCCGTCGCTCATGCGGCCGCTGCGGCCAATGAGCTTGTGATTGCGGATTTTGATACCGGGGATAAGCCCAACAACATCGGAGGTGACTTCGGTGGGTGGGACAAGGATCCGAACGACGAGACTCAGGGGACCAAGATGTCGTTTGATTCTGATGACAGCCAAGGGGATCCTTCCGGTTATTCGGTCCGTTTGGACTATGACGTTGATTCTCCGAACCCCGCTTATAACGGTTTTTGGATGAAGCTCAATGGCGAGGATGCTACCGCTTACAACACTCTGAATTTCTACATCAAGGGTGATGCCAAGGCCGGTTACACCAAGCGCGTTAAGGTCGAACTCAAGGACATGAACAACAAGCCTTCCGCCTACATCGTGAGCGGTATCACGGATCAGTGGCAGAAGATCTCCATTCCGTTCGAGAAGTTCCGCAGGATCGAGAACTGGAACTCCCTGAACGAATTTGTCATTGTGTTTGACGATATCAACTCGAGCCCGAAGTCCGGTTCGATTCTGATCGATCAGGTAACGCTCTCGAAGAACTAATCGAAGCGTTCCGAAGACGTATTTGTCAGTAGAAACAGCCCCGCCTAAAAAGCGGGGCTGTTTTTTTATGTGTCCGGCCGGAAGCATGTCGGAGGTATCCCTTCTGTTTCTCGGTCCGTATGGTTTCCTGTCGTCCATCCCTCCTGAGCAGGAAAGGGCCCCTACCGTAACTTCTTTAGGCGCAGCGGGTTCCCGCATTTTATTTCCGCGTTTTGTCCCGGTAATAACAAGATCCCCGACTTCAAAGAGTTGGTTTCCAGCCGATAATATTGACTAATGAATGATTCTACTAGAGCCGGAAAAAGTGGCAGCGAATACCGCGTCACCGCAAGCCGTGTGTTGCCCGCAAGGCGTTGGCAAGTCCTGCGCCTGCTGACGTGTGTTGAGGATTTTGCGCGATACATGCCGAACGTCAAAGAATGTCGGGTGCTGAGCCGCGGCCGTTTCAAAGCAGTTACTCTATGGAAGGTCGAAATGGGGGAGATCCCTATTTCCTGGCAGGAGGAGGATGTGCTGGATTTCCGCAGCAGCACGATCGATCTTCGCCAGTGCATCATTCGCTTCCGGGCGATCGACGGAGACCTCGAAAAATTTGAAGGCTACTGGAAATTACAGGAGCATGCCTTCGGCGGTACGGAAGTTTTTGTCGAGGCCTCGATCCGGTTAGGGATCCCCATCCTTGAGAACGCCGTCGGGGGGATGGTCGCCGACCGCGTAAAAAAGAATTTTGAAGCCATGCTTAGCCACTTTGAGGAGATCCTCCTCGAGCAGCGATATCAAAAGACCCGGGCCAAGTACAGCCGGGACATCAAGGGGTTCGGCGTGATCGGCCACCCTTACAATCTGACCCACTTGGTTCACTATCTCAGGACTTTCAACTCGTACATGCGGGTCCCCTCCGACGAATTTCTGAGCAAGGTGTTCGAGCTCATGCCGTCTTACGTGACCCATGAGATCGAAAGTTTCAAGGCCTCAAGCGGCAAGACCTCCCACGGGGCTTTCATCGCGTGCAATATCATCCCGGACATGCTTACCAAGGACATCGAGCGGGTCGTCCAGAAGGTCGTGGAGTCTTGTAAAACCGCGGAAAAACTCGGCCTCGGGGTGGTGGCGCTCGGCGGTTTTACCTCGATCGCAGGCGAGCGTTACGGTGACGAGTTCCGCAAACTTATCAACATTCCCGTGACGACGGGCAATACCCTGACGGCCGCCCTTGCCGTGGAAGGGGTACTGAGGGCCGCCCAGTTGCGGGGATTGGATCTTTCCAAGGCGAATGTGACCGTGATCGGGGGGAGCGGGGACATCGGGAGCGCCTGCGCGAAGGTGCTCGCGGAAAAGGTCCAGGAGATCACGATCACGAGCCGGGATCCCAAAAATCTTGAGCGCATGGAAAAAGTCCTGCGCGCCTGCGGACCGGCAAAATTTTCCGGGAATCATGACAATGACGCGGCGGTCCGGAACGCGGACATCGTGATCGCGGCTGCGAGCGCGTCCCGGTCGATCGTGGACCTCGACAGCTTCAAACCCGGGGCCATTATCTGCGACATCGGTTACCCAAAGAACATCGCCTACGCGGATACGGACCGCCGGGACATCCTGATCTTTGCCGGCGGCATTTGTTCGCTTCCATGTGAATTTGACGCGGGTTTTGACATCGGGCTTCCGTCCTCCAAGGTGCTCTACGGCTGTTTTTCCGAAGCGATCGTTCTCGCGTTGGAGGAACGGTTCGAAAATTTCTCCTGGGGGAAAGGGAATATCACGAAAGAAAAAATGGCCGAGATCCTTGCGATGGCGCGTAAACACGGGTTCGAGCTCGCGCCCTTTTTCTGGGGCCACCGTCTTGTGACCGATGACGAGATCCGGATGATCAAGACCCGGTAGGCCATTCGCTGTTGAGAGTGAGGGCGGAGGGCCGGGTGAACGGCGTCAAAAGGTCGGGAGATCGGGACGGCCGCCGGGACCCCGGGCCCGCGAGGGCTCTTCGTTTTCTCTTTCGGCCGGGCAGATAACCGCGGGGGCGCGTGGGATCATGAAAGTTCTGGTAACGGGCGGGACGGGTTTCATCGGGTCGACCCTGATCCGGCATTTGATCGCCGCCGGGTACGAGGTGAGGGTCCTCGTCCGCCAGAAAAAAGACAGTTTTCTTCTGGAAAATCTGGACGTCGAGGTGGCGGACGGTAACGTGACTTATGCCCGGACCGTCGAAAAAGCCGTCCAGGGTTGTTCGATCGTGTTTAATCTCGCCTCGTTGTACGCGTTCTATCCCTTCTGGGTCAAAGATCCCAAAGCGATCTACAAGATCAACGTGAACGGCACGGTCAACATGCTGGAGGCGTCCCTGAAGTACGGGGTCAAGAAATTCATCCATACGAGCACCATCGCGACGATCAGTGCCAAGCCCGGGAAAGGTCCCTCGGATGAGAACACGGGCTTTGAACAACACGGCGCGAGCCACTATGCCCGTTCCAAATATCTGGCTGAGCAGGAAGTCCTGAAATATTGCCAAAGAGGTCTCCCGGCCGTCATTCTGAATCCCGCGATCGTGATCGGGGAGCGGGACCATAAGCCCACTCCTTCCGGCGACGTGATCGTCAAATTTTTGAACCAAAGTTATCCGGGTTATTTTGATGCCCTCTGGTCCGTGGCCGATGCCGATGACGTGGCCCGGGCGCATATCGCGGCGGTGGAGCGCGGGCGGCCCGGAGAACGGTATATTCTTGCCAACACCCGGCATTACACCTTGCTGGAGGTCTTCCAACTCCTGGAGAAGATCACGGGGGTCCGGGCGCCGCGGCTCAGGATCCCGTACGGATTATTGCTGGGATTCACTTATCTTGATGAGGCCGTTTCCCATTTCGTGTTTCGAAGGAGATCTCTGATGCCGACGGAAGGCGTCAAATTCTCCAGGATGTCCGTCACCTGCGACGCTTCCAAAGCGGTCCGGGAACTCGGTTATGCGCCGACGCCCTTTGAAGACACGCTCGCGAAGGCGGTTGCCTGGTACCGCAAGAACGCCTATGTCGAGCCTCGGGGGATCTTCCGGATCAAGGCGCACGGGTCCCGCATCGTGCGCCGGGTCATGCAAGCCTTGGGAATGGACAAATTCACGGACAAATTAAACTTTGGGACGCTGACTTTTTTTCTGATGGTCAAGTTCCTTGGGTTCCTGAGAAAGGCGGGTGTTGCCGGGAACACCGACGGCTGGCGGAAGGGAGCGCAATGCTATTTGCGAACGGAACAGTCCAAATTTGTTCTGGCGGCTTTCGGTCTGGATTTTCGCTCCGATCTCAAGAACGGCTTAGATAATTCTGAGGAATCCGCCAAACGGCATTGCCTCCAACGGCTGGCACGATTCCTGAGGGCCTATCCTGTTTTTCACCAGAGGCTGCAGTGGGGGGTCTTTCATGCCGCGTGCCGGCCCCGGCCATTTTTGGATATTGTGGAAGCTCATTTTGACACGGACGGCAACTTATCGCGCATCGCTCCCTGCTTCGATGAGGGGCCGGCAATTGAGAATTTCGAAGCAATGCCGGCACATGTGAAGGATCTTCTCATTGAAGGGATCATTCAAAATTATAACAAGACCCGGGATCATGCGGACAAAAAGCGCCCGCTTGTTTTGGAAAAGCAATGGAAGCACTGGCTGTCAAGACACTCGGGGTCGATCCCTGAGGAATGGAGGACCCGAGCGGCAGAATTCGGGGGCCGCGTTTTGAGCGCCGCCTTCATTCAGTTTGAAGCCCGGTCCAACGTTCTTTCCGTCTCGGAGGCCGGTCGTTTTCAGGCGCCTTCTTTCGTCAAGAGGAAGCATCCCGGTTTCGGCATTTTGAATATGGTGTGCCGGTTCACCGGGAGCTTTGAAGCCGCGGACTTGTGGGTCCAATTCAGTCATATTCCTCTCGACGGCGTTCCGGCCCAGGAAATTTTAAATGATCTGAAAAGACAATGGGGGACACGCGGGGAGATCTTTTTCCCCGGTCCCGGCGATGAAAAAGGAAACGCTCCGGAAACGTGCTCCTCCGCTCGCGGCAAGGGAGAGGTCTGTCAGGCCTACCAATTTCTGGATTTCCAGCCGTTCCTTAAGTTGAGGAACGAATTAAACAAGCGCTTCGGCCGGCGCGCCGGGCAGGTCATCTCTTCAGCGGCCCTCCTTCTCTGGAAGCTGGCCCAGTACAAGGAATTTGAGGACATCAAGTTTTCGGTTCCCGTGGACCTCCGCGCCGCGCCCGGACAGCCGCGGACGCTCGGGTTCATCTTTATCCGTCCCAGCACTTATTTCGACAGGCACCGGCCCGACCGCGGTTTTTTTGCGTTCCAGCAGGAGTTTAACCGGCAACTTTTCTCCACCCGGAAGCGCCGCAGCGAAAGTTACTGGCTTTTAAATGCGTATGCGGTCGCCGCGCCGGTGATCTATGCTGGGGTCGCGAAATTCCTGGCGCGTCCGTTCCAGTCATTTTCAGGAACATTGGGGGTGTCGATCATCAAGAAGGCCGATTTTTTTGTGGCGCCCGCGAGCGATGTTCACACCGACGGGTTCCTCTCGTTCGGTAATTTTTCGCTTCCCACCGCGAACGGCGGGAAAGTCTGCGTCGTCAGCCTGAAAGGGCCCCGCGAAAAGGTCCACAAATACATGGAAGTGCTTTATGATGTGATGCACAGGGCGGTCTCCTATGACGAACTCTATTTTTGATCCCGGGAATTATCACTGGAATGTGTATGCGCTGCCGCATTTCCTGGTCGGCGTTTTCATATCCCTCGAAGGTCTTTTCGTTTTCTTCCAGGGGAAAAAAGCGGTCACGCATATCGCTTATCTGGTCACGACCCTCACGGCGGGTGTCTGGTTGACGGGTGTCGGGCTGGTATGCTTCATGTCGCAGGAAGAGCTCGCGCTGGCCGTTTCCAGGAATTACACCTGGTTCGGGATCGTTTTTGTCACCCCGGCGGTCTATTTTTTCAGCACGACCTGGAACGCGGAGCTTCTGAAGGCCAAAAAGCGCTGGGTCCTCTTCAATTATCTGACCGCGGCGTGCTTCTATGTCTTGTGCGTGACGACGCCGTGGATCGTGAGCGGATTGTATCCTTACGCCACCGGTTATTTCCCTAAGGCCGGGTTCCTGGAGCCTCTATTCATCGTGTGGTTCTGCACCGTGATCGTTTTTGCCTTCGCGAACTTCGTCTGGCTCCACCGGCGCGCGGAAACGCCCGTTCTGAAAAAGAACATCCGGCTCATGTTCCTGGCGTTCGCGATCTCGTTCGTGGGCTCCGTGGAATACTTTCCCAACTACGGCATCCCCGTTTTCCCGGTGGCCTTTCTTCCTTTGTTCATTTTCACGACGATCATCGGGTACTGCGTGATCCGCTACCGTCTCATGGACATCGAAACGGTCATCCACAAGACCTTGATGTGGCTGTTGACGACGCTTATTGCGATCGTTCCCTTCGGAGCGGTCATCTACTGGACGCAGTGGCTTCGGGACCCGTCGTCCGTCTGGAGTTCCACGCTCTATTACCTCGCCGTATCCATAACCTTTTATTTTTACTTCCGGACCATTCAGCCGCGGCTCGATCATCTGTTCCAGCGCCGGCGCGCGAACCTGCTCGCGCTTTTTACCGAATTCTCCGGGGAACTGGTCCATCTGAAGAACCTCCGGGACCTTTTGCAGAACTTTGCCCGGATGCTGCGCCGCCGCCTGTATGTCCGCCGTCTTTCGGTCTACTTGCTCGACGATAAAAAGAACGAATTTGTGCCGGTGATCGCTAAAGGGCTTCGCAATCTGAAACCGTTCCCGAAGGACCATCCGTTCCTCGTGTGGATGGAAAAGCACGGAGAGGTGGTGGTGGAGGGCCTTGTGGGAGCGCACCCGGAAGTAGAGTCCTTTAAGGCTGCGATCGAAGATTATTTCGCGGTGACGCAATCGCTGGTTGCCGTGCCGTTCGTCCTGGGTGAGAAGCTGATCGGTGTCGCTCACCTCGGCCGGAAAGCGAACCTGCATCGATTCGGATTCCGTGAGATCCAGTTCCTGACGCAGCTCAGATCGCCCATGACGATCGCGTTCTCGAATTCCATGCGGTACGACGATATCCGTGCGCTGAGCGAGGAGCTCAAACGCTGGAACACGGAGCTGGAAAAACGCGTGGAAGACAGGACGCGTGAACTGGTAAGGACCCAGGAGCAGCTGGTCCAGGCGGAGAAACTGGCGACGCTCGGTACTCTTGCGGGCGGCGTGGCCCACGAGATCAACAATCCTCTTACTGCCGTGCTGACGAACGCGCAGATCCTCAAGATGACGGCTACGCCGGATGTTAAAGAGTCCCTTGATCTCATCGAGGAGGGTGCGCGACGTTGCCAGACGATCGTGCAGAAGCTTATGAAATACGCGCGAAAGACCGCCGAAGAAGCGCCGCACAAACCGGTAGACCTCAATGAGGCGGTGAGAGGGACCTGCGCGCTTCTCGGGTTCCAGTTCCAGCAGGAAAATATCCGCGTCGAGACGAAGCTTGGCCGGATCCCGTTGATCTCGGGCATTGCGAACGAGCTCGAGCAGGTGATCACAAACCTCCTTGTGAACGCGCGGGACGCGATCCAGGCGGCCTCCGCCACACCGCATTGGACGGATCCGTCCTCCGGCGGAAAGACGGAAGGGACGATCGTGATCGAGACCCGTTCGTCGGGAGCGCATGTGGAGCTTCTCGTCACAGATAACGGGATCGGGGTCTCCAAGGAGAACCTCAAAAAGATCTTCGATCCCTTTTTCACGACCAAGGATGTCGGTTCCGGCACCGGGCTGGGGCTTGCCGTCAGCTTCGGGATCCTCAAGCGCCACAACGCCTCCATCACCGTTACTAGCGACCCCGGCAGAGGAACCGTTTTCACCGTTCGTTTTCCACCGACGCCCCTTCATCCTCTCCCGCAAGAATGAACCCCTACAACTTCTCTGTCCTATGTTTTGGATTTTGTTCGCTGCTTTTGGGGATCTTCGTTTGTCTTAAAAGGCAGGATCGCATTGGCCGACTTTATTTTTTACTTTCTTTATCGTACGCAGGATGGGCGCTGCCTTTTTCTATAAAGATCAGTGATAATGTTTCGTACTGCACCGCGTTGCATGCGGCAAGGATCGCTAATTGCTCCGCGGCATTCATCCCGACTTTATGGCTGCATTTTTGCCTGGCTTATACCGGGAGAGAAGGAGCCCGGAAGAAAATACTCCGCTGGGTCTATCTGGTACCCTTTATAATTCTGGCCGTTTTTTATACGCCGTGGTTTGTGCCCACAGTGAGACCTATTCTCAACTTTAAATTCTACGCAACACCCGGTATTTTTTATTATTTGATGACACTCAATTACTTCCTGGTCGTTCCTTTTGCTTTTTTCCAATTAGTGACTAAAGCCAGGGAGGTAACGGGGCCGGAGAGGCGGTCGCTTTGGGGGCTTTTCTGGGCGGCATTTTTCGGCTATTTGGGTGGAGCGGTCACTTTTTTGCCGATTTTTGGAGTGGAATTCCCGCAGGAGGGAATGTTTCTTCTTCCCGTTTACCCTTTCGCATTAGCGTACATCATGATCAAACAAAAACTTTTCGATGTGGAACAGTTCGCTCAAGCAGCGAACAGGGACAAACTGACGGCGATCGGGGTATTGGCGGCGAGTATCAATCATGAGGTCAAGAACCCGCTATTCATCATCAAAGGACTTGCGGAAAGTTTTCTGGAGCGACAGGAGAACGGTGTTATTTCGGACAACGGGAAATCTTTCGAGAGTGCCAATGCTGTCATGAAACAAAGTATTGAGCAGGCCGATCGCGCCATGGACATTATCAGGCGGCTGTCCCTCTTTGCCAAGGCGGGGATCGACAGTGAGATCAAGCTTGAGCCTGTGAAGATCAGTGAAGTGATCGAAAATATCCTGCCTTTGATCAGCTATGAACTTACG
>CAIJHQ010000064.1 GCA_903820505.1 Candidatus Omnitrophota bacterium | reverse complement strand
GTTCCCCAAGCGGATATTTTTATTTCCCATCCGGTTGTCCAGTTCCTGACGGCCATTCAGAAGGACAAAGAGAGGCTGATCCAGGAAGTCCGGACGGCTTACGACAAAGAGGATCTTACCGCCCAAGAGGAGCCTGCCCGCGAAGAAGATCCCGCCACCCAAAAGGAAGAGAGAGCGGATAGCTCGGTGAGGGCATCGATCGCTGTCAGCGAAGTGATCTTGCTGATCACGGATCTTGCTCGGGCCCGTTATTTCTTCGAAAGAGACGAGGGATCTGAAGATAAGCTCAAGAAGCTTATGAAGTCGATCATCGAAAAACACGAAAAAAAATTTATGGTCCAGATGGACAGGGCCGTGGCCCTTCAGGATTTCGTTAAGATGAAGAAAGAAGAGCTCGCAAAAAAGCGCGAGGCCAAAGTTAAAGACGTGGCGGTTCTGGGGCTGCTCCTAAGACTTCGTGTGGAGCCCGATGAAGATCAATCGAAGATCGTCGCGAGGATCTTGGAGTTGAGAGCAGGGACGCCCGGGGAACGGCTTGTAACCTCTGAAGGGATCGAATCCCTCCGGGTAGAAGTTGAACGGGAATTGCGGGCCATCAACGGACGGATAAAAGAATGTGAAAGCTATCTCAGAGATTATGAAAAGATAGACAGTTCAGCCGCCGAGAACGCGGCGTTCGCCAAACAAAGACTTTGTAATGGGTTCGCCGAAAAGGTAATGCCGTCCAGCATCCCGGAGAACGGTCATTGGGCAAGAAGGTCCCTTTTGCGACAATGGATGGATCAATTCTGGCTTTCGATTATGCCCGTACGTCTGTCAACAAGTCCGGGCCGTGGGACCGAGGGATTCGCCAATTGGACGGACACGGCCATGACCGGCGAGGTCTTTATTCGCGAATTAATGCAGGCGTTGCAAGAGACCCCTCAGGCGGCGAACGATGGACAGGAAGCCCCTCTGAGCGGCGGAGCGGAATATGTTCTGGTTGTTCCGCCCCACTCGACAAGCGCCCAGGTCTTCGCTCAAATGGACCGTTACGGCCGTCAGATCAAAGGGATCGTCGGGATGAATATTTCGGGAACGACCCACTGGGTTATCTTGCTTCGCGGGCGGTCTTACGTTCCTCCGGTTTTTCAGATTTCGGAGAAAGAAGCAAAGCACCTTCCGGGCCTTCAGGGAGCTCCCGTTCTGATCATGCCCCGGGAGGAGGAAGGTGCTTCTCTTATCGTGAATCCCAATGACGCGGACCTGGCCGAGGAAAGGCGGAAACGCGAGGAGTTCCGTTTGCTGGAGCAAGCCCAGAAGCGTCTGGAAGAAATGCCGTCGCCTGTTCCCATAACGGTCAACAGTGAGGCGATGGGTTCTACCGCTTTGAACCGCGAGGCCGGATTGGTTCGCGGGGATGTGATCCCGCCGGAGCTCAATAAGGCCCTGGAGAATCTGGCGGAAGCGATCGGAAAAGGAACTTGGGATCCGGAGCAATGGCTAAAGGGTTTTCACGGGACGG
This sequence comes from Candidatus Omnitrophota bacterium, assembly GCA_903820505.1. Lineage (GTDB taxonomy): Bacteria > Omnitrophota > Omnitrophia > Omnitrophales > Aquincolibacteriaceae > Pegaeibacterium > Pegaeibacterium caenilacustre. The sequence goes on along the minus strand of CAIJHQ010000064.1, from coordinate 24,394 downwards.
AGCGCATTGCTCCCGAAGGCCTGGCGGAACATTTCACTCAAAGAGCCCCCCGTGGGAAGATTGTTGCCGATTCCATTCATGACATACTGATCTCACGGGCGATGGCGTATGAAGAAAGCCTCGGACAGGAGGTGGCTTCCGGGAAAGATGTTCCTATTCGGACCCTGGACCTGCAAGCGGACAGCAAGAACGGTCCTGTGCTTGAAATGCTGGCGGGGATCGCAAAAGCGCATCCGGGTTCGGGACTTCAAAAGGATCCTTCCAGGGGAATCCAAGGATTTGATTTTTACGAGAACAGTTCGCTCGGTGAAATGGAATTGGTGCTCGAACTGGCGGCTATGATCATTGCTCAGCGGAAAGCCGGTGAGGGACGGCTTGTGCCGCTCTTTCCGCTTATCTTGACCCATAAACAGTTCCGTTGGATCAAAGATGAACTGTGGCCGTTGGCGCAACAGGTCGCCTTGTGGGAGATCGCGGGCCTCTCTTCCGATCCGGAGTCACTCGAAAAAGCCCGGCGGGAGATCGAAAAGATCGGCAAAGAGATCCGCTTCGGGATCATGGTGGAGTATATGTCCCTATTGACGGGTCCGGAGATGGATCGGTTCCTTGATGATCCGGATATTGTTCGTCTGAACGTCGGGAACAATGATCTGACCATGGATTATTGGAAAACAAAAAGAAAGTACGTGGATCGGGAATATGACGCCAGTGCTTTTCTGCTTGAGTCGTTGCCGGAAGATCTCATGGTGGCGTTGGAGAAGTTGGTTTTTTGGGCAAACGGGAAGGGTAAAAAGGTTTGCTTTTGCGGTGCGGTGGCAGAGTCGAGTAAATTTCTTCTTGCCTTAGAATGGTGGAGGCGGCAGCTCAACGTGCCCGACACGGGAGCGAAAAAACCGCTGTTGTCCGTCAGCGTTGCCATGGACGGCGTCCCCAGAGTGAGCTACGCCCTTCAGGTCTTTCGGGGCATTCCCGAAAAAGAGCTTCGCGCTGTTTTTGACGGGCACCGGGCGGAGAGCGTTTCATTGGATGACCTGGCCAAGGATCTCGCGCACCGTTACCTTTCGGCTTCGGAAAGGATCGCCGTGCTGGTGGAGGGATGGCAACAGCGCTACGAAAGGGCCGGCTTCCATGACGCTTTTTACCGGCCGAATCTAGATCCCGAGAACGGTATCGGAGGGATTTCGGAATTTGTTTTTCTGAAACGTTTGATGCAGACCTGGCTGTCCCAAGACCTCGACGAACTCAAGGCGCTCCGGCTTTCGGAGGGCGGAACGGTTGATCGGGGGGAGGTACAAAGGATCCTGGAATTATTGGCAGGGCCCAAGTACGGAATGGTGCCTTCCGCGAATGTTCAAGATATCCTGGAGGCTTTCGACTTTATCAACTCCGTTAAAGTTGTGCAACGTCAGCTTCAAGAAAATGATCCCGAAAAGTTCAACGGGAAACTCTATCCGGCCATTATGAGCGAATTCGTCGACGCATGGGTGACCCAGAACGGCCGGCCTGACTGGCTCTCCGAAGGGAGGTCCGCTCAGGACATTCCGGCTGCGGGGGATGAAAAGGAGAAACAGAGGATCGATGATTTTTTCCGCCATTTTCACGATCAGGTCGAAAGTGTTTCCAAAACCGTTCGCCAGACGATCCACGAAGTCGTCAAGTCATTCATTCATCCCATCTACCGTGAGGAAGAACAGATCGAGGGAGAAAAGGCCCCCATTGTCATCCGGACCCGTTACGGGTTGGTCGTCAGCCGGACTCGGGGGCTTATCGGCGGGAAGAGACGTTATATCCACGTGCGCGAAGCCCTGAAGAATTTCCGCAGGGATCCGGAATTGATGTTCAGGATTTTTGTGTGGGCTGCGGTCAAGGGGGCTGCCATCAGTCACTCTGTGCAGAGGGCGATGGAGACCGTGGTGAGGGAAAACCTTCAACGGTTCAATGAGCGGAGCGGTGGCCTGCGGGGAGCTTTCAACCGGTCTTTCAGGGATGTGATGAGGACGAACGGAGACATCGGCTATGTGATGTGGCGCATGGAAGAAGTCGGTTTGTTGGATTGGTATCTTCCCGGCTTTGAGGAATTAAATCAGTTCTTAATGGGAGAGGAGAGCATTTTTTCCGTACAGAGGCAGACAATAAGGACTTTGGCGGCGCTGGAGGACCTTTGTGTGAAGCAACAGGGTTACGTTTACCAGCGAGCCGCGGATGTCTATAAGAAGCTGCGGTCCGATCCCGACAAGGCGCAGCTGGTACGTTTGGCCGTACTGCTCCATCCCATCGTTGAAATGGAAACAGGCGGGCATTTTTCCGTAGGGAATGTCCGGAAGATCACGCAGAGGTTTTTAAAAGAGTTGGACATGGACACACCGGGGCTTCAGGAAAAACTCATCTGGCTTTCTGTCCATCAGCATCCTTTTTTTCGGCACGGGTTCCTTTCTAGTAGGGACATTCTGGAGCAGGTGACAGAAGTAGTAAAAAGCATGAGGTCCGACAAAGATCTTCTTTCCGTTCTGTACGCGGCGGCATTCGCGAGACAGATCGCGGTCGCCAATCCGGAAAGCAGGACCATGCTCGCGCGTCGGGGATCCAATTCGCCCCTGGCGAATTTAGACAGATTCTTTCTCGCGGGAGTAGAAATGTCCGAAAAAGTTCCCCAGAGTTTAGAATCTTACGCATCCGCGATGCAGATTTTGAAGCATGCGACCGAAGCGGTGGTGACGAAGGGGAAAGGCGAGCTTTTGCCGCCCGTAAAGGATCTTATCGCGCAAGAGAATTGGAGAAGCGTTCTTGAGGACTATTTGTCCCATACCCCGGGCGGAAAAGATGCAGGACTTCGAAAGGTTCTGGTTTCCCTTATTGAAACAACAAATGGGGCGTTCGACGAACTTTTCATACAGTTTGGCGATCGGGTCTCAACCTATTATATGAGGACCCTAGATGCGCCTAATCTCTTAAAGCATTTATTTTTCTTCAGGCACCTTCTGTATCTCCAGGAGACCGGCGATCGGGCCACAAGAGCGACGGCATTCTTCCCGCTTCCTCACCAATACCATCAGGCCTATGAGGTCGTCATCGGCTCCGCGGCGGGAACGACGGAAGACCGGGCTCTTGAAGCGAGGGTCCTCTACGAAAACGGTTTTTTCGTCGAAGACGCGGTCGTCAAGAATTCTCCCAAGGATCCGGTAGGGATCCGTTTCTTGGGTTTTTTCCCTCACGAAAATGAGATGCCCCAGGTCCAGAAGAACGTGGTGTCGCAGCTCGCCTCGATTTTCGCTCCTGTCCCGCCCGGGGAGAAAGGGACCCCGTCGGAAAAAGAGATCGCGGATATCCGTTTTGGCCGAGCGGATGAAATTTATGGCCATACGGTCCAGGTTGACAAAAAAGACGTCAGGATCACCAACCAGGGAACGAAGGCCTCGTTCACGGATAATGAAATTTACAAGAAAAAGGAAATGAGCGTTCTCACTATTCACAGCGCTTCCGCGGATTGGCGCGGGCAATATCTTGTTCTTTTGACGTTGCTGTCCCGCGTTCTTCATTTGAATATCGAGAACCTTCAATTCGAGAATCTTAAGGGTTTTCCTCCGATGAGCCGGGTCTTTGTCACGGAGAAGGACGGGGCCCTGCTTTCTCCGGAACGGCAAAAGGTAGTTGCGAGGATCGTTGAAAAGACCCTTGATATGAGGTCCATCATCTTTGGATCTGGGGGGACAACGGTCGTGGGACCGGACGGGAAGCTCGTTGAAAGTTCCCAGCCGGAACGTTCCGAGGTCCGGGAGGAAGTTGTCCGCGAATTCGAGGTCATGACGGTCAAAGGGATCCATGCGCGGCCTTCCGCGAAGATCGTGACTTTGTGTGAAGATTACCCGGGTCTGAAGGTCGAGTTCGAGGCTAACGGTAAAAAGGCGAATGGCAGAGAATTGTTTGAACTCCTAACGATGAATGCAGGACAGCATTCTATCGTGAAGATCACGGTCAGTGGCGCCGGGGAAGTCGGGAATTTTTTTAGAGACCTTGTAAGATTCATCGTGACTGAGGGTAGCAAGACCCCGATTTTTGAGGAACTACTTTCTGTGGGAGGGAAAACCCATGGGACAAACGTGGTCGAAGATAAACAGGATACCTTTGAGTCCCGAGTACCGTCCGCAGTTCAGCGCGGGAACATCGGTACGTTCGGAAAAAGGAAACCTCTGCCGAACCCGATTCGGAAAATTTTGTTGGTGGATGATGATAAGAGCGTCTTGACAATGGCGAAGGTGTACCTTGAGCAGGAACAATTTGAGGTGAGAGCGGCGGGTTCGGGTGACGCCGCCCTAAGGATCCTAAAGGAGTTTACGCCAGATGTTCTTCTTACGGATGTTTTTATGCCGGAAAAGAACGGGCACATATTGGCTTCAGAGGTGGTTCAACAAAACGGGTTGGGGCGGCTGCCTGTCGTTTTCATGAGCGGGTATGGAAAAGACCCGAATCCGCCGGAGTTTAACAACGTGCTGATTTCGTTAAGCAAACAACATCCGGTACACATTTTGGATAAGATGACTACTGGCAGGGATGGCATGGTTATCCATTTTACAAGTGTTTTAAAGGATCTTTTCCAACATCCCGAGGAAAAATTTACCCTTTGGCCCGAAGACATGATGGAAGAGATCGCACCTCAGCCCGAGACTGTGCATGAGAGCGCTCCGGAGTCACAGGAAGGGAAACAGCGGTCCGAGATCAGGCAATCTTCGGGAAGAGAGATCAAGGCTATTTTGCTCGTGGATGACCATAAGGACAGTCCGGAGTCTGTGAAAGGATTTCTTGAGGCGGACGGTTTTAAGGTGACAGTGGCCGCTTCGCGGCTTGAGGCTTTGAAGGTGCTTGAAACATTCACGCCGGATGCCCTTCTTATCGACATGTTAATGTCGAATTTTGCCCTTGAGGTGGTCAAGAAACCGGGGTTGGAACAAGTGCCGGTCGTTTTCATAAGCGGCAATACGGACGGATATACTAGAAATCCGCCTGGATTTAAAGACGCAGTGGACAACTTGGCGCCGGGACATCAGGTGTATATTTGGGACAAATTTTTTAACGGTCGGAATGCTTTAAGGAACTTTCTCCGGCCCTCCGAAAACCCGAAAAAGGGATTGATGTCTTGGTTCGGCGGTAAGAGAAGGTCCGAGATGAGGGAAGCGGATGTCGAACGGCCGTTGGAATCGATCCCGGGGGATCAGGTAAAGAAGATCTTTATTCTGGGGCATAAGGGGCATGGCCAGGAAAAGTTGGGGGAAGATATGATCCTTTTTTCTCCTTTCATAGAGGCTCTTCTCATGAAATTCCCCAACGCGAAGATCCATACGGCGATCGACTACCAGAATATTTTTTCTTCCGAGCGCTACCGCGGTAAAGTTTATCCGGTGAGTGATTCCCAGTATCCTCCCGTGGAGAGAACGCTGGGTCCGGGTGCTACGCCCATCGAACCCCTGGAGACTATCGAGGAGAGGAAGAACGGCGGGAACTCCATTGTTACGGCACCGGCGGGAGCCATCGATAAATTGATGAATTCGGGGGACGGCGAGGCATTGGGACGCTGGCTCGTAAAAGAGAGATACGACCTCGTATTCGATTTTTCAATGGCGCCGCGTCTTTTGCCCTTCTTTAAAAGACTGACAATGGACGGGGCGTTGGAGGAAGGCCGTCTGCCAGTCGTTTTTTCAAACCTGAATGTTATTGCCAAAAATCCGGGCCTGAACGGTGTTCATAATAATCCTTCTAAATTGCACTCCCCGGAAATAACGAAATGGGACCCTGTTGCCGGAACCCAGACGGTTGAAGGCATGGAAGATGTTGTAAACAAAACGCGGAATTTCACAAAGAATGCCGTATTCTGGGAAATGGTTCTTCGGGTCTATCGTGCGTTGGGACTTTTCCCGCGGGGGTTTGATCTGCAAAAAGTGAGTCATTCAGCTTTTCGGCTTACCGATAAGGAAAGACATTGGGTCGAGACCACCTTGGTGGATATGTTCGTGAATAAAGGGGTGAGTCACGAAGAGGCTCAGAAAATAGTGTTTCGCGGACAAGACAAGTTCATTTATGTGAATACTTTCGCGGAGTCCAATCCTGAACTTTTTAGTGAGTTCCAATGGGTCGATTTGTTGAGCGGTATCCTTATTCCTGATTCTGGCGGGGAACGCCCTTGGGGGGACGTTTATTTGATCTTTTCTTCTGGGGGTAGCAGAGACCAGGCTTTTCGAGGCACGCTAGAATTTATTTGGCGGAAGCTTGGGGAGAAGATCGGAAAGCAAAATTTGAAATTCCTATTGAAGGCACCCGAAAACATTTCGATAGGGCAGGTGGAGGCGCTCATGCACGCCGTGGATTTTGTGATCACCCCTGACACGGGTTTTTCTCATGTGGCGACGGCGCTGAACGTTCCCCAAATGGAATTCATCCCACTTCGCAAAGAACAGTCCCGGTGGATTACCTTTCGTGATAACTCCTACATTGTTGACGAAACGTTCCTGAGTTTTTTGCCGAAGGCGCCGTATGCCGGCAATAAAACGATGCTGAAGTTTATTGAAGAGGGCCTTGGAGAAGATCCGCGCCCTCGACGATTCAGTGTCTTGGATCACTCCTCGATCCCGCGTTCAGAGATGCGGACAGAAACGCAGGCATTCGGGGATCCGCTGGATGAGGCTCTTTCAGCCGACCAGTATGAGAAGCTCGAGGCGATCCGGAATAGGCTCCTTGAAAAGAACGAGGGGCTTCTCGACAGGATTAGTGGTCTTATTCTCTTAATGGGACAGATGTCCGTCAACAAGGGAACGATCGTTTATGGAAGTCTTGGCAGGCTGAGGGAGACGCTGGGCAATTTTATACGAGTTGGGTACGCGACCCCCGGTCAGGTCGCTTTCGCGATGGGAACGGCGGACGAGATCTCTGCAGATCTACAAAGATGGCGCTATCGGGACGGTCCGCGGAATCAAGCGATCTTAACGTCTTTGCACGAGGGTTTGGCCGCGTTGGTAAACGAGGCGAACGGGGTGCAGGATATTTGCATGTTGTGGAGGGAGTCAGGATACCGGCTTGTCCCGTTCTCCGGGACCAACGACCAGGCGGACGTTCGGTTGAATAACAAAGCCATCAAGGATTATATTCGGCGGACAGCGAAACTTTGGGCGATTGCAGTCGGGCACCTCCACCATCGAACTCCCCAGCAACAAAGGAATTTGCGGTCGATCTTGGGCGTCTTGTCCGCTCCGATCTTGGAATGGTCCGCGGACCCGGGGATGACGCCGTCCGACAGACAAAGAGGGCCGGAATATCAACAGGGATTTCTAAAGACGTGGCATGGGGACGTGGAGCTTAGGGAAGGGAAGCTGTGTCCCGTGCTAAGGAATGGTGTGATCACTGATTTTCAACGCATTGCGTTCTATCGTCTGGACAGAGGTGTGGACTTTATGCGCCAGGCCGCAAAAGGTTTGCAGCTCGTTCAAGGGGAGTTGTTCGAGGCGGAGGAAACCGGATTCCGGCGTTCGGAGCTCCGGGAGCCGACGGGATCGTTCTTGGGAACTTTGAGGAAGGTCGAGAGACGCGGTATCTTCGAGAAGATCGTGGATCAATGGGTTTCTGCGGAGGACGTTCCGTCGATCGAATTCGCGGCGCGAAACGCGGGGGATCTATATTCCGAGAGGGGAATCACCTTCCTGACCGGGGACCCGCGCAAAGCGCGGCTCTGGATCGCCGGAAGGCTTATTCGGGAGCGGCAGTCCAGTGAGGGGCAAATTTCGAACAAACAATTGTCAGAGCTGTTGGATACTGTCCAAAAAGCTTTGCCGGCGGGGATCAATGTCCCTTCGGTCACAACGGCGGAGGACCGGCCGCAGCTTCATTTGCGCGTGGCTGACGGAAATGCAGAGGAATGGGCCGCGTTGGTCCGGGAGCATTTCCCGGCGGTGCTCGGAACACTGGTCCGGCTTCATGAAAAACTTGTGATCAACGTTGCGAACGCGGATCTGGAGCGGGCGATTCGCGCGGCGGTCGATCAAACAGCCCGGGATAACGGGATCGCCCTGGGTTCGGGCCAGGTCCGGGTGCAGATAAGCCCGGAAGTGCCTTTTGTTTCGTTGAACAGGATCACTGCCAGGGACAATGTGGCGATCGCGTCGGGATCCGCGTCTGATCTGGGCAAGGTCGGCCGCCGGAAAGGTGTCAACAGCCGGTGGCTGCTCGAGGGGAACATTCGTGAGGATAAGGACCAATTCGCGGCCGGCATCGTGACGATGCTCCACGCGATCCTGGATCCGAACATCGCCCGGGACGCGGTTCATCAACCCTCCGAGTTCCAGGCCCTTCTGAGCGCCTCGCTCACGGCCGTTCAGGCGTACGCCAAAGTGCTGGCTTCCGCGTAAAATCCCTTCCCACCGGGGAACCAAATCAGTATAATCGGCCTCTCTTTTACCGCTTCTTTCGCGTCCCCATCGCACTTGCGCTCGATGGCGCAAGTACGGCCCATCGGCAACTTGAGGTTGCCGTACGGGCGGGACAGGAACATACGCGTCCCCATCGTCTAGGTCGGCCTAGGACACCAGATTTTCATTCTGGTAACAGGGGTTCGAATCCCCTTGGGGACGCTCTTTTTTCGAACTTTTTGTGTGTACACAATACTTGACACATTTTTAAATGAGTGGTAGGCTACTTTTAGAGAAAGAGGTGATTCATGAAGCTAGCGTCTATCAGAAGTTTTCGCAGTGGTATTTCAGGCTATACCCGCAAAGGGGATATGGTCATTATTACGAAGAGCGGCAAGATGGTGGGGTGCTTTCTTCCGTTGCAAGCCACTCAGGAAATTCCGATCGAGCTGAAGAGGGATTTTGTGGCGACTCTCGGCGGGCGCTTTGCCAGTGAGCTTTCCAAGAAAAAGATCCAAGAAAAAGAGATCCTGAATGACTTCCGGGAATTTAAGAAAACTCGCCGCGGACAGTAATGTCATTCTTTCGGCGGTGATCGGAAAAGCAGCGCTTCAGGTCTTTCTGCGGTCCGAGATTGAATTGATCACGACCCGGTTTAACGTCCTGGAAGTCGAAGAGTATATCCCTCGCCTTGCTTCCAAATATGGTTTGGATGAACGGTCGTTATTATTGCAGCTTAAGATGCTCCCCATGGTAGTTTTTGATGAGAAGCATTATCACAGTCACACTCCTCATGCAACGCGTCTTCTCAAGGAGCGGGATCTTGATGACGTCCATCTTGCGGCTCTGGCTCTGAAAGAAGATACCCCAATCTGGTCCAATGACCGTGATTTCGAAAAGCTTTCTTTGCAAGTCTACACCACAGCCCAACTTCTCAAGGCGTTGGAATCCCGCTAGGTTTTGTTTTGGCAGTACCGGAACGCTATGATCGCCAGTTGCTTGGAGACACCCAAAGTTTTTGCAATGGCCGTAAAGGTCATGTTAAGATGCCGCAACTCCGCAACCTTCCGGGCTATCTTCCTATAGATGGGTACCGGGACAAGCGGGGGTATTACGATCCTGGCGTCCATCTCAGAGGCGGTTCGAATTGGTGTCACTGGGGGACGCTCTTCTTGCCAATTCGGATTTGGGGTGGGGTGCGAATTCTTTTGGTTTCTACTCACAGGTGAATTGCAGACGTTTCCGGTTGGAAAACGGTTCTTGAATCAAAGAGGAAGTGGAAAGTTTGAAGATCCTGCACATGACAACGCACCTGAACACGGGTGGCATCACGACCTATCTTTTGACGCTCACCAAGGAGCAAACAAGAGCGGGGCATGAAGTCTATCTGTGGGGGAGCGCGGGAAGTTGTTCCGAAGAGTTCCGTTCCTGTACGGCAGGGGTCGTTGGAGATGTGCCACGCTGCAAAAGCGAACTTTCCCCATGTTTGTGGCGGCAGCTTCCGAAGCTTGTTTCGTTCCTCAAAGAGAATTCCATAGAGATCATTCACACGCATACCCGCGTCGCCCAGGTCCTGGCCGCAGTCGCGACCCTCTTCGTAAAGACCCCTTACCTTTCCACGGCGCATATGTTTTATAAGCGTCGCCTGGGACGCCGTCTTTTTCCGTGCTGGGGCCGTGTCGTGATCGCGATCTCGCAGACGATGCGGGACGGACTGATCGAGATCTTTGGCGAGAAAAATCTGCCGCCGGTCAAAGTGGTCCGGAACGGCATCGATGTAGATGGTTTGCGGGCGCGGGTCGCCCGGACGGACCGGGAGGCGGTCCGTAAAGGCTACGGTTATCAGGATGAAAACCTGGTGGTCCTTACTCTTTCCAGGCAGATACCCGTGAAAGGCACTCATATCGCGATCGAGGCGTTCGCGGTCGCGCGCGGACAGATCCCCAGGATAAAGCTGTTGATCGCCGGTGCGGGGGATGAGGCCTACATAAGAAAGTTGAAGGACCAGGTTGCCCGGTTACAGCTTGAGGACGATGTTCGTTTCCTCGGCAACGTAACGGAAACCGAGAAGCCCTTCAAGGTGGCCGATATTTTTGTCGCACCCTACCTCTGGCCGGAGGCCTTCGGACTTTCGATCCTTGAGGCCATGGCCGTAGGGCTGCCAGTCATCGGTTCCAATTCCGTGGGCATCGCGGAGCTTCTGGACCACGGGAAGCGGGGGTTGCTTTTCGAGGAATCCAATGTTCCGGAGCTGGCGCGTTGCCTGACGGACTACGCGAGGTCTCCCGAACTACGTTCGGAAATGGGGCAGGCGGCGGCCTGCGCGGCACTCGATTATTCTTCGAAGAACATGGGCGAGCAGGTTCAGCGGATCTATGAGGATGTCCTCAGGGCGAAGCGATGAAAAAATTCATTCCGATCCTTGCCTATCACAGTCTGGATCCGCAACGCTTTCCCGGGAAACTGGCCATCGCTCCCGAACTTTTCAAGCGGCAGATGTCCTTCCTGAAGAAAAAAGGTTTTCGCGTGACCGGGCTCGAAGCTTGTGCTAAAAGTGGATGGAAAGAGGATCTCCTGGACCGCCAGGTCGCGATCACGCTTGATGACGGTTATCTGGACAATTATGAGCGGGCCTTTCCCATCTTGAAGGAAATGGGGTTTGCGGCCGCTTTTTTTGTCACCCCCGCGGAAGTCGGCCTGCCCGGGTTCATGACCTGGGAAATGGTCCGGGAAATGGCGGCGACGCCGGGTATTGAGATCGGCAGTCATTCGCTTCATCACAAACCGCTTGCCGACATTCCCGAAAAAGAGGCCTGGGAATCCGTCGTTATTTCGAAGAAGATCCTGGAGGACAAGCTCGGCCACGAGATCAAGGCGATCTCCTATCCGTCCGGGTCGTTCAACGAAAAGATCCTCGAAATGGTCCGTGGCGCCGGTTACCGCTACGGCTGTGCCGCCAGCCATATTCATGATCGCAAGTGGGAAGGGGATCCCTATCTTTTGCGGCGTATCAAGATCTCGTCTTCTTCCGGCTCCGACCTCGCGTTCTCACTACGGCTGTCGGGGTTCTACCACAGCTTCGGAAGGCCGTGACCCGCCCGTGACGACCAGGTCAAAACGAAAGCCCATCGTTGTGGGTATGTCGGGAGGCGTCGACTCCTCCATGGCGCTGGTACTTCTGAAGAAGCAGGGATGGGATCCGGTCGGCGTTTCCCTGAAATACCCGGTTTGGGAGGACCCGAAGAATTGTCTGCGGGAGAACGTTTGCTGCAGCGCCGAGTCTTTTCAGATCGCGACGAACGTTTGCAGAACGCTGGGGGTCCCTTATCACGTTCACGATGTCTCGCGCGATTTCAAAAAGGAAGTGATCGATTACTTCCTGGAGAAGTTGCGGGAACACCGGACGCCGAACCCTTGTGTGATGTGCAACCGGTATCTTAAATTCAAAAAACTTCTGGAATGGGCGCACCGTCACGGGATCGATCATGTGGCGACCGGTCATTACGCGCGTGTGCGGAAAAACCCGCGGACAAAACGCTATGAATTATTAAAAGCCCTGGACCCGGAGAAGGACCAGACCTATTCATTGAGCTTCTTGTCGCAGGAGCAGCTTCACCGCACGATCCTGCCGCTTGGGGACTATACTAAAAAAGAGATCTACGGACTGGCTCAAAAGCACGGGTTCGAGATCTTTCTCAAGCGCAAACAGAGCCAGGATTTCTGTTTTGTTTCGGGGAACTCCATGGGGTGCTTTCTCGAAAAAGAGATCGGGGTCAAAGAAGGGCCGGTCATGGATGAAGCCGGGACCGTTCTGGGAAAGCACCGTGGACTTCACTTTTATACGGTGGGTCAGCGCAAGGGCCTTGGTTTTTCCGGCGGGCCGTTCTTTGTGACCGGTTCTGATCCGTCAAAGAATGTTCTTTATGTGGTCCGTGACGAGGAAAGGTTATTGAGCAAGGAGATCGTTCTTTTTCCCTGTAATTTTATCGGGGGGGTGCCTTCCAAGCCCGTTCGAATTCAGGCGAAGATCCGTTACCGTCAAAACGCGGCGGCCGGAACTCTCATCCCTCTTTCGGGCCGGAAAGTAAAGATCGTTTTCGACAAACCCCAAAGGGCGGTGACGCCGGGGCAATTTGCGGTCATGTACCGGCGGGCGGTTTGCCTGGGTGGCGGGGAGATCCTTCCCGGAGGGCGGTGAACGGTTAATGTCCCGAATAGAAGGTAGTGAACCGGTTTTCTCTCGTGTTCGTTTCGGCCTGTCGATCTCTGGTCCCGCCACTTTCATTGACAATGCCGCGCAAAATGGTGATAATAACCCAGATTTTTTATCCCGCGGTTCCGCTAGGACAGTCTCAATTCTGATCAGCTAAAGCAGGATTCGGGGCGTTCCCGGCCGGGCCCCCGAACTAATGACAAAGACAGCCAAGACAGCTCCAAAGGAGACCGAACCATGGCCAAGAAGAACCCCGAGATTCAGGAAAAGATCCTTGATGTTGACGCAAGCATGCAGGGAACGATCTCTTTCAAAGATCCCGTTAATCTGAGGATCAACGGAAGTTTTGAGGGGAAGCTCGACACGCGCGGCAACCTCACGATCGGCGAGAATGCCAAGGTCACGGCGAACATTCACGGGGACAATATCGTGGTCGCAGGGAAAGTTTCCGGCGACATTTTTGCCACTCGCAGTTTATCCATCCTCGGGGGAGCGACCATTAAAGGGAATATTTCAGCGCCACGGCTGAGCATGATCGAGGGCGCCGTGTTGCAGGGGGTCGTGAGCATGCAGGGCGCGACATCCTCCGACGGCCTGGATGTGTCCCTGACCCTGAAAGACGTGGCCCAGTACCTGGAGGTTGAGGCCAAGATTATTGAGGAGTGGGCCCATTCCAAAAAGATCCCGGCCCGCTTCGAGAACGGCAGTTGGGTTTTCACCAAGGCCGAAGTGGACCAATGGATCCAGCAGGAACGCGCAAGAGTCTGATCGTTCCGAAACGTCCGTAAACGGTAAACCGCTTTCCCGGTATTTTCAGAGGGTATCCTCATTATGAACAATATGCTGACTCTGGATGAAGTGAAGAAGTTCCTCGAGATCGAGCAGCAGGAGATCGAGAAGTTCATTCGCGGCGGAACGCTCCATGCCTACAAGATCGGCGGCGTTTATATCCGTTTCCGCAAGGAAGAGGTCCTCAGCCTGAAGTACGACGTTCTCCTGAAGAAAAAGAAAGCGCCGGACGCCGCTTCCCTCGGGCAAAAAAGCTGGGACTTCTGGCGGTTCAATAATTTTTATATCATCTCGACCCTCGTGATCGTGGCTTTGGCGTACTGGTTCCTTCGCACGAACGTCGCTTCTTCCTAGGGCGGACTGTTTTTGAAGATCCTTCAGGGCATCGATCTTGTCAAAGTCGCAAGGATGGAGCAAGCCATCCGCCGGTCCGGAAAAAATTTTCTGGACCGTATTTTCAGTCCGGAGGAACAGGCCTATTGCGGTTCTAAACGGATGAGGTTCGAGCATTATGCGGTGCGGTTCGCGGCAAAGGAAGCGGTGCTGAAGGCCCTGCGGGCGCGGCCTAAAAAGGGCCAGAAGCTTTCCGGTATTGAAGTGAAGCGGTTGGCGACGGGAAAACCTTATATCGAGTTGAGCGCGGAAGCCCGCCGCCGGTTCCGGATACCTGCCAAGGCGCAGGTGGAGTTGTCGTTGGCGCACGAGCGTGAATATGCGATCGCGACCGTCGTAGTCGTGATCCCTTAAATTTCAACCATGAGCTGAGAGACCATGAAACAGCGGGTACTGATCGTCAATGCCGATGATTGCAATCTGACGCCGAAAGTGACCGAGGCCATTTTAAAAGCGCACGCGACCGGAATCGTGACCAGCACGACCTTCATGGTCAATTTGCCGGCAGCGGCGGACGTGGTAAAAGAGCTTGCCGCCGGCAAGAGGCTCGGGCTCGGGCTTCATTTGAATTTGACTTTCGGAGAACCGGTATCCAAACCGGTCCTCGTGAAGGGATTGCTCGGCAAAGACGGCCGGTTCAAGCGGCTCCCGGATTATCTAAAGAAGTTCCCCCCGATCGGCCAGATCGCGGAAGAATTCAAGGCCCAATTCCAGCGATTCGTGAAACTTTTTAAGCGTTTGCCGACGCATGTGGATGTTCATCACCATTTGCACGATCATTTGCCGTTCTTCGAAGCGTTGACCTCTTTAGCAAAAAAACAGGGGCTTCCGGTCCGTCGGACGCGTCTTTTTTCCGAGCCGCACGCCAGGACTTCCTGTAAAAACGTCAAGACGACGGATCATTTTTACGGCAATCTGGATCCGCATACGTTCTGGACCGACGAGGTGCTGCGTCATCTTCTTTTTACATTACCGGAAGGGGTCAGCGAGGTGATGTGCCATCCGGGGTGGGTGGATGACGAGCTTTGTGCCATCAGCTCGCTCACGTTCCCGCGCGAACGGGAATACCAGCTTTTTAGTTCCGGTGAACTGCGGAAATATATTGCGCGGCTTGGCATTCAGCTTGCGCACTTCGGATGGTTCCGGCGATAAAGGCCGGTGCGGTCAGGGTCTTACTTTGCGATGGTGCCGTCAAGCGTCTCAAAGATGATCGTAACGAGATTGTGGCGTTTGGGGCAGTCCGTGGTTCGGCAGTCCCAAGTGGGGAAGTCAGGAATGGTTACTTCGCGATAGTACCGTCAAGCGTCTCGAAGATGATCGTAACGAGGTTGTGGCACTTGGGACATTTGATCTGTTTGAAGGCCTGGATGTTGTCGTGTTTGGGGCGGTACATGATGGAGAGGATCTTGGTCACAAAGCTGCTTTCATTCCCTGACCATTGACACGCGGGACAGCTGTAAGCGGATTTCATAGCTCCATCTCCATGGCGCCTCAGTCATTTTTCGCGGCGTACAAAGGTCATCGGCGCGGGCGGTGGAAAACTTTAAACTTGTTTAGGCGGGGCGAGTTCGTCTCGGAAAGGATAAGGTATCATGCGCGGAAAAGTGGCAGATCTGCTTTTGGCGGGTATTCTTTGTTTCTTGGCGGTTCCTTCCGTTGGTATGGCCCAGGAATCCGGTTATTTCAATCAAATGGGGCGGACCTTTGGGCGGGGGATCAAGAACATCGTGAGTTGTCCATGGGAGGTCCCTTACACGATCGGTAAGTATGACCGCGAGACTGTCAATTGCCGCGCCTTTCGGGACACGGCCGGGTTCTTTGACGGGGTTTTCCGGACCGTGACGCGCTTCGGTTGCGGGGTCTGGGACGTTCTTTTCTGTGCGGTTCCGGGAGCGCAGGAAGGGCTGCCGCTTAAGCCAGAAACGTTCTTCTAATGCTGGCGTAGGGGCGAAAAGGCGGGTCTTTTCCGAAGTTCCGCCTGATCCAGAATCGCCCTTGAAAAAATAGTTTTTTACATTAGACTGTCCGTTCTTGATCTTCGGAATTTGAAAATTTGTCATGGGCCGGTAGTTCAGTTGGGAGAACGCTACAATGGCATTGTAGAGGTCAGGGGTTCAACTCCCCTCCGGTCCAGTTTTTTTACATCGTGAAGATAGCAAGATATCCGAGGGACGTGTTGATGCGTGATTCGTCCCCTACCCATCTGACGACCCACTTACAAAAAAGCCGATTCGCGTAAGTTCCAAAGGGCCTCGGCGTCGATCCGTGAAGAAACGAATTCTCACGGATTTTTTCTCCTTCCGCGTAATGAATTTGATTAAAAAGACCCCTCCCGCATCAGAATCGCAACTTCCCCAATGACGGGGGATTTTTTATGCCTTTTTCTCCTGTCTGTTTTGTGGTTTAATGCGCATCTAGTCTTGAGGGAAGGAGACGTGGACATTAAATTATGTATAAATAATAAAAAAAATGATTAAACATAATACGCCTTTCGTTTGTACCTACAATATTATCATTAAATGTTTTTCATTTAACCTTGAAAAAATTAAGATATAGTGGTATATTTCTGATACATCTGAAATGTGTTTTAAAAGTTTTTAAATATCCTCGCAAGGAGAAAAAATGAAAAACGAAAATTGCGGCTCAGGAATTGTAAAGTTTTTCAACTTTGTGACTTTATTTTTCTTCCTGAGCAGTCAGATCCTTTTCGCCAATCCCGGCGCTGGAATTGAAATGGCTCTGAGAGGCGAGCAACCAGCCTATCTGAACATCGACATTCCCGCAGAGCTGGGTACTTTGGATTCCCTTTACGAGGCGCCTTCTTCTGTGAACCCTCAATTTATTCTTCATATCCAGGATGCCCACGCCAACTATCAGGCTCAGATGAAAATCAAAGAGCTCCTGGGCTATATGGACAAGAAATACGGCTTCAAAACGATCTTTGTGGAAGGGGCCTCCGAGAAACTCAACGCTGATTACCTGCGTCTTTTCCCTGACGCGGAGAGGAACCTCAAGCTTTGTGATGAACTTGCCAAACAGGGAGAGCTCGGTGGCGCGGAATACTACCTCATGGGGGCCGATAAAAAAACCGAGGCCTTCGGGATCGAAAAGGCTTCCTTGTACCGATCGAACTATGAAGCACTGACAAAAGTTTTCGGTGCAGCGACGGATGTCGTACGCTTCTTTAACGGATTTGACGCCAAACTCGATCGTGCCGCCTCCAAGACCTTTACGCCTGAAACCCGCGAACTGATCGCCGACTGGAAGCGTTTTGAACAGGGGCGTCGCGAATTCATGCCGTTTGTCCGGGGTCTTGTGAAGCAATCTAAAAAGATCCTGAATATTGATCTTGAAAGTCTTTTTTCCCAGGTCAGTTGGCCTCAGATCACGCGTCTGCTTGTGATCCAGCAGATGGAGAAGGATCTGAACAAGGCGAAAGCGGTCGAAGAACAGGCTGCGCTCATTAAGATGCTCCGCGGGAAGGGTGTTTCTAAAGAATTGCTCGACGCGCTCGAGAAATTTCATGAAGGGACTGCCAGTATAGGGAGGTCCTCAAAAGAAGTTTCGCCGCGTGATCTGCTGGAACATCTTGCTGCGGAAGCCGGTTCCAAGGGTTTCAAATTCAGCGATTATCCCGCGTTCAGCCTTTATGCCGGGCATGTGATCCTTCGCTCGGAACTGGACCCCAAGGCCCTTTTCGTAGAGATCGAAAATCTTTTCGCCCAGATGCTCGATATTTCGGCCAAGGAGCCTCAACAGCGGACGCTTTTGGCCCTTTACAGGGACGGCGAACTCTTGCGAAAACTGCTTCATCTAGAACTTAACCGCGCCGAGTGGGGCCAGGTCGTGGAAGCCAAGGACCGCATCGCCGTTCCGTCGCTCGTTGCCCGGTTGAGGGAAGCCGTCATGGCCTCGGGCGACAGCCTGCTACAGAAGGACCAGCAGGTCATGCCGGAAGCTTTCAGCGTCAGGATGAACGGTGTTTTTAACGCCAGCCTTGATTTTTATGATTTTGCACGCAAACGCGAAGATGTTTTTTATAAAGAAATACAATCGGTCATGAGCGAGCGCAAGATCTCCAAAGCCATTTTGGTTACCGGCGGTTTCCATACCGATGGGATGAGCGATCTCTTTCGCGAAAATGCCGTCAGCTACGGCATCGTGACCCCGCGGCTTTCCGAGCGGTCTGACGAGAATCTGTACCGAACGACCATGCTCCAGAACCGCGAACACCTTTTTTCAGTTTCGTATCTGACGCCTTCCGCGAAAGTGGAGTCGCTGCCGGCCATGGAAGCTCAAGGGGTGAATGTCGGAGCGATTCTTGAGACGATTTATAACACACTAGCGACAGAGGTCGGCGAGGATGTTGCGATTCGCCTTATGGACGGCTCGCCGTGGTTAAGGGAACAGAGGAGAGTAGCTGTTTCGGGCCGTGATGAGAACGGCAAACCGACGATTAAAATAGTATCCCGCTCGGAGGCGCGCGCCGCCCAACCCGTCGTTCCTGCCATCGAACCGCCGATAATGATCGAGGGCCGCATGGGTGAGTTCCTTACTGATTTCGCACAAAGAATGATCCGTGAGAAATCTTCCCGGGGCGTGGCAGTTTTGACCGGGAAATTCAACGGGGTCGTTTTGGAGATTAAAGGTGCGGAAACCGTTCTGGATATTGCGGGACAATTCAAAGAGAAGTTCGAGAAGAAGTATGAACTTCTTCAAAAAGAGTGGGCGAAAACAGGCGCCGACGGTAAACAATCCGCCGTAACTGCCGTAGTCGGCACCCGTCCGGAAGTGAAAACAGAAGCAGCGGCAGAGAAAGCTATTCGTCCCAAGGGGTTTTGGTTGAAAACGTTGATTTTTGCTGCTGCTTCCCTGGCAGCTGCCGTAGCGCCCGTATTGGCCGATTGGAGTTCCCGACGACCGACGGTCGGATTCGTTGAAGGGCAGGGTCCCGTGGAGAAGAAAGCGGATATTACACAAAGGGGCTCCGTATCGCCGACGCCCGCACCACGGCCCATTTCGAGGAGGGATCTGTTAAGGGGAGGCGCCGCTTTGGCCGGAGTCCTGGTCGCGGAACAAGCGATAGCCGGTCCAAGCCGTTTTAAAAATTTTCTTGTCAATGCGGGCATCGCCACAATGCTCCGCGGTAAACCTGTTCTCGCCGATTTTGTTGTTAAAACGTCGCCTCCTGTCCTCGGCTATCAGCAATTTTCAACGGAAGAATTTATGGTGGCCTATATCGTGACGACCAAAGACAGTGCTCACGGTGTTTATCTTCGCACGGAAGAGGGACAGGATTATAGCGATCTTTCCGAACTCGTTTTTGAAATGAAAATGGACAAAGCCGTCTCCGGAGATTGTTTCAAGCTGG
This sequence comes from Candidatus Omnitrophota bacterium, assembly GCA_903820505.1. Lineage (GTDB taxonomy): Bacteria > Omnitrophota > Omnitrophia > Omnitrophales > Aquincolibacteriaceae > Pegaeibacterium > Pegaeibacterium caenilacustre. Next base: position 5,241 of record CAIJHQ010000064.1, on the reverse strand, counting down.
AAATAAAGGATATTTACGGCAATGTGGCGATGTTCAAGCCTCAGAATCTTTCCACCAGCTATGTACCGATCTCAATCCCAATAAGTGCGATACAAAATCCCGGCGTTGACATAACAAAGATACAGGAGATCGTATTCACCTTCGAAAATACGCTTCTGAAAGAAAAGACGGGTACCTTATATGTCAGGACGGCCGGAATGGCGTACAAGCCCGTGATCCAAGATGTGACGGGGCTTCCTTTAACAAACCTGAACGAAAAAGGCATGGTCGTACCCCTCGAACTCAATCCGGGAACGAACGTGACGGATTTTTCGCAGGACAAGGACCTCGAGACGGCGTCCGTCACTTACAACCTGAATAACGATCGGACAAACGGAGGGCATTGGGCTGGGATGATGGTTGCTTTCGATAAGTTCGATCTGACGCAAGAGGACCTTGTGTTCGAGGTTCAGAACAGCACGGCATACAGTTATGAGGTAGCAGTTGAGGACGCATACGGGAAAAAAGTTACGCTGCGTGTACTGCTTAAGAAAGGCAGGATCGCGGTGACCAAGGAGAAATTGGCCGAGGCGCAGGTGGAGGGATTCGACCCGTCCCGCATCCGGTACATGTCGATCGTCGTGAACGACCCGAGGGTGTCTGTGGGGACAACGGAGCTGTTTATCAACGGATTGAAATATATCCCCTATATCGTAAAGAGGACGAGCGAACCGAAAACGGATTTTAACGGCGATGCTACATACTCGGAACTGCAACCTAAGGGAGTGACTACGGTGAAGAGCCTCACGCCGGGGGATGGCGAATTCACTATGGTTTATGATTATTCCAAAGTGAAGGAAGCCATCAAGCGATGGGCCGGCGTAATGATCCATGTGCCGAATTATTTTGACTTGAAGGCGGACGACCTTGTGCTCGGGATCAAAAACACCACGGCAAGTTATTGTGATGTTGAGCTTCAGGATTCGGAGGGCCGCAAAGTCACGTTGCGCGTTCTGGTGGAGGGTCGCATCGCAGTGACCCAAGACCTTGTGATGGAGGCGGGCGTCCCGGACTTTAACCTGGAAGAGATCGAGTACATATCGATCGTCGTGAATGACCAGAAAGCTCCGGCAGGGACGATGACGGTGACGGTCGATGGACTGGCTTCTGTGCCTAAGATCATGGGAACGACGACGGACCCTCTTTCTTCCCTCATGGGCCTTACGTTCGGGAAGCTGGAGCCCAAACTCGTGAATACAGTGACAGGTTTTACGCCGAAGCCGGACGGGACGATCGTTATCGATTATGATCTGAACCGGGCGGGCGACTTGAAAATGAAGCGGTACGCGGGAGCGTTCGGAGCGTTCCAGGATGAGTTCAAATTCGACCTGACGCAACGCGATCTTGTGATCGACGTTAAAAAGGGCAATGCGAAATATTACAAGGTGGAACTTATTAACGCGGAAGAAGGCCAGCCTGAGTGCAAGGTGACGCTGAAGGTGACGGTCAGCGGTCGCATTAAGATCACGGAGGAGATCGCGCGGTCGGCGGGGGTCACAAGATTTGATCCGAAGAAGATCAAGTACATGACGATCATCGCGGATGGGGACGAAGGGGCGAACAGATTGGTCTTGACGGCTGACGGGTGGAGTTATACCCCCGAGATCAAGACGAACACGTCAAGCCCCGTCTCGGATTTTCACGGGGATGTTACGATCGAAAAGCTTCAGCCCCGTCTCATGGGCACGGTGACGGAATTTCACCAGACGAGCACTGCAACGGCGGTCGCGTCCCTTAACTTGGACAACGGGAAAGGGATCAAGCGGTACGGAGGGATGCTTCTCTCGCTTCCGACTTATTTCGATTTTACGAAACGGGATTTTGTGATCGATGTTAAGACCGATAAAGCAAAATATTACAAACTGACGTTTCAAGACGAACCGGCGACGGAAGAGCCGGAGGGAACGCCGCCGCGGCAAGTCACGGTGCGTGTGTCGGTCAAGGGTCCCATTAAAGTGACGAAGGCGATCCTGGAGCAGGCAAAAGTCCAGGGGATCAGATTGGACCGGATCCGGTACGTATCGGTCGTGGACGATGACCCGGATGTGACAGTGGATACGATGACCGTGACGGCCAAGGGATTCAGTTTCATGCCCGAAATCTCGGTGCCGACAGCAAAATCACCTACTCCCCTCGATATCTTTACGGTCTCGTCGATGCCCAAGGGAGCTAAAACGGTAAAAGATTTCCACTATGACAAGGCGAGGGGAAAAGCGACTCTGGAGTACGATCTTGTGAACGCGCCGACCAGTGCCTCGTGGGTAGGGATGCTCATCTGTCTAAAAAAGGCTTTCAATTTAGCGCAGAAAAAGAGCCTTGTGCTCGGGGTTAACAGAACGGGCAAGAACGGAAGTTCCGCGGCGGAATATATCAAAGTGGAACTTATTGATTCGAAAGACCATAAAGTCGTGTTCCATGTGACGGCGAATGGTCCCATCGAAATAACGGACGCGCTTGTGGAGAAGGCAGAGGTCACGGATTTCAATCCGGCAGATATCAGGTACATATCGATCGTGGTGGATGATAACCAGGCGAAGCAGGGGGTCGTTACCTGGACGAGCAAGAGATCGGGGGCCATGGCTGTAGGGGCCCGTTCCGAGATGCGGTCCGTAGAAAAGGCTTCTCTCTGGAGAAAAGCGCCAAGGAACTTGATGCTAGGGTTTGCAATGTGGGCTTCCTCTTGTGTGGGGCAGAGTTTCGTTACCACAGGCAATCCTCGACTGAGCCTTGAGGGAAGTGCCGCTGTGGGTGCGGGCCAGAGCACAATCTCTCGATCGCTGGCTAGAGCTACCGAACAGCCGATCTTTCAGTCTGGGGATTGGACGGTCATAGGCGCGTCAGACACCGGTCCGGAAGCACGGTCGATCCAAACGCCCTATGGGAATTTTACCGAGCTCAAGATCGTGTACCAGGACCCAAGCAATCAGTTGTTCAGCGTCAAAGGGAACGGATTTATCCGCGGGGTTTTGCCTGCCGGCTATCAGGGGCCTTCGGGTGAGAAGGTAGGTTGGGGGACCAGCTTCGTGGGACCGGGATATTGGAGTAGAGGCGTTTACTATCACAACCCAAGAATTACTCAGGCCGTGTTTGAGACCCTGGAGGACGGCACGATCGTGCTGAAAGGGACGTTGGAGGACGAAAAAGGTAATTTTCAGGCCACGGATCTCCAGGTCATTTTTCGAAGACCTTCCGCATCTTTAGATAAAGTTGAAATGGAAATTTCGTTCACTCTAAGGGCGCTAAAGACTTTTCCGATCGATAGGGATCGGAATAAGAAGCATGAAGGGTTTAAGGTTCTGCAGTTCAGCTCTATGAATACCCCCAGTGCGCATGACGCGGATTTTATGATCTATTGGACCCAGAGAGGGAAAATGGTCCGACGTTCAGTGGCAGGGCCGATGAACCGGTTCATTGTTCGGAGGCCTCAGCTGATGGGCGATGCGCCAGTGTATTTAGCCAATGAGAATCCTACTTCCTGGTGGGGGTATAAGCCAAGCACTTCCATTCAAATGCTTTCAGACAGCTATCCTGGAGATTTTATGCCCCAGGCATGGCTTACGGAATCCTTCGATCCCGGTGACGACAATTTGGGAGCATGGATAAGTTTTGATAGCGCGAAAAATATCTACAGAAGGGGAACAACGATCACACGCGTTCATGCGGTATTGGGAGTTACGCGGCCTTGGTTGCCACTGGTTGCCTCGTCCTCTTTGCCCCGTTCCGAGGCGCGTGTTACGGGGATGGTGGAAAGACCGGCGAAGAGATCTTGGTTGGGGAGTGTGGCTTTTGTTGCTTTTTCCTTGGCGGCTGCAGTGATGCCGGCATTGGCCGATCGGAGCTTCTTGGGCGAACAGGCGGCGGGTTTCGCCGCAGCACGGGGTGTCGTTATGCCGGTGATCAAAACTCCGACGCCGAATGCTGTGTTAACGGATCTCATGGACGCCAGGGTCGGGCCGATGGGGCCTGAGGGTTACGATACGGCGAAGGTGACACAGACGGGGCCCAATGCGGCAAGTCTTATCTATAACCTTTCCAAAATTCCCGCGAAAGTGCGGTGGGCGGGAATGCTGATCTCTTTCGTGCAGGCTTTCAATATACAGGCGCAGGACCTCGTGATTGAGGCCATGCGGACCGGCAAGCTAAGTTATTACAAACTGGAGCTTAAGGACGCGGGGAATAAAAAAGTCACGTTCCGCGTGGAAGCAAAAGGACGAATTACCGTCACGCTTGCGATGGTACAGGACGCGATCAAGAAGGAAAAGGTCAAGGGATTCAGGGCGGACCAGATCATGTTCATGTCGCTTGTAGTGGATGATTCGAAGGCGACGACGGGGACACTGACATTGATGACCGAGGGGCTTTTCTATTCCGCCGAGGTGCCGGGGACGCCCTATAATCAGGCGGCCATTACGGCACTTCCCGGGTTACCCATTGTCAGAGGGGATCACGGTTCGATTGCGGGGGTCCCGGATAGTTCGCATATCACGGTGAACCAGACGGGTTCGACCCTTTTTAACGTCGCGAGCACAGTCCCGACCAGCGGGAATTTTACCTATAGCAGCGTCCGGTGGGGTTATTTTAACCCGGAGGGTGTGTTTTTGGGAACAATCGCCTATTTGGGGTCGAGCGTTACGTTCGCGTTGAATGGCACTCCGGGAGCAAGGCTCAAGGTGGAGTTCGTCAATACTTCGAACGTGGCTCGCACGTTTCAACTGGTTTTGGCCGCAGGCCAGCAGAACTACACGTTCAATCTGGGGGATTTCACGGAGCCGATGGCTTTTATTAATGTTGTATCTGACGAGGTCGGCACGACGAACTACACGGTCGAGTCGGAAGGATTGAAATACCCGAGTATGCGGGCGGGAGCGGTTGTCGCTTCCGGCCAGGTGGAGGGAAAAGGGCCCCGGGTCGACCAGCGCCGCCGGTTCCCGAAGCCTCCGCGTGATCTTACCAAAGAATATCGTGGTGGTCGTTCCGAAGCGCGGACGAAGTGGGGAGGTGCTAAATATTTAGAACCTATTCGCGGAGAGCACTCTCTCGATTTTTTCCCAAAGAAACGGGGTTTCAGTATAGAAGATATTGCTGTTCAGCCGCTATATGGTGGGCCGAGGCGAATTTATCAAGGTGAGGACTACAGGATATTTGCGCCGACGGGGGGGGAGATAGATACAGGGTATAGAGTGGGACAAAATGCGGAACAAG
>CAIJHQ010000063.1 GCA_903820505.1 Candidatus Omnitrophota bacterium | reverse complement strand
TTGCCCAAGTCTTTTTCTTTTATTTTCGGATGGCGACTTGGGCTATCCTGAATACCTTTGATCATTTGTTAAAGAGAATCAGGGTTGCCCAAGTCTTTTTCTTTTATTTTCGGATGGCGACTTGGGCTATCCTGATGACCTGTAATTTATTATTGCGTATGAGGGCTGCCCGGATTTTTCCCGTCCGCTATTGAGGGGCGAAAGTGCGGGCCTGACCGAACATCAGGTGGACAACCGAAATAAGGGGGAGTAGAATCTTTCCATGAAAATGACGTCACAAAAGCCAAAAATGCCCCTCTACTTGAAGCCTCTTCTGGCCGTTGTCGCCGTTCTGATCGCGGGGGCCTTTGTGGTGAAGTTCACTCCCCGGGTCTCCGTGCCTCTGGCCTTCGAAGTGTCGAGTTTTGAAGGCGATGCCCAGATCTATGACCCCAAGAGCCATGACTGGCGTCCTCCCAAACAGGGCGAGGAGTTCCGCACGTCCCAAAAGGTAAAGACCGGTCCTGACGGTCAGATCAGTCTTCAGGTCGAGGACGAGATCCGCCTGCGGATCAAGGGAAGTTCCGAACTTGAAAACATTCAATCGGCCGTCGTGGGGAAGCGGGAGGTCTACAAACTCCATTTCGGGCAGGGGGTCCTTTTTGGCGTGACCTCCAAGGCGTTCGACCGGAAAAGAGCCACGAAAGAGGCCGATTTTCAGATCACGACACCGAAGTACGACGTCGATGTTATGGGCTCCGTTTTCAGGATCGAAACATCTCGCGTGAAGGGGGGCAGGAATTGGGTCGGAGTTTTGCGGGGTTCGGTTGAGGTCAGTCCGCCCTCGCTTTTTTTCCGTAAGGGGGGCACGCTGATCCGCGGTCTCGAACAGGTCAGCGTGGCCGAGGGGGTTATCCAGCCCATCACGCGGGTCACCCGGGGCGAATGGGGATTTATAAAAGAGGCGTATCAGTTATTGGAAAAAACGGCGGTCAAAGAAGCGGAGCAGATCGACCTGTCCAAGCACGCGGGATCGTTCTTCGAACACGTTTTCGATCACGGGACCTTTTTCACTCCCAATGTCGGTTATTGCGGCCGCGAGTTCTTCAGGGACTCCGACACTGGCGGTGTTTATCTCGACGTCGAGTACGACGTTTTTCCTGCCGGATCGTTCGACGGGGTTTACATCAAGACCCGGAATTTCGACATCTCCCAATACAGCGGGTTTTCCATGGAAGTGCAGCGCAGTGCCGATGAAGGTGTTCCCGAAAGCTTTTTTATCGAACTGAAATCCAAGGGCAATACGGTACGGCGGTTTTCCCCGCGCGGCTTTGAGCGGACGTGGAAGAAAATGGAATTTGATTTCAATGCCTCGAGGCCCACGCCCGTGAACGAGGTCGTGTTTGTGTTCACGAACGCGCGCGTGGGGGAGGCCAAGAAGGGCGTGCTTGAATTCCGAAACATCAATCTGCTCCCGCGCCTGGAGCTGACGGCGGCACCTGCGGCAGGCGCAACGAAGGCGTCCGCGCCTGTCCCCGCCGGATCTGCGGCTTCGCAGCCGCAGCCTGTCGTGGCGGCACCCGCGCTGCCCGTCGTGATACCCGTGGTAAATTTTACGGATGCTCCTGAAGCCGCTCCCTTCGAGTCTGCGAGCCCGCAGCAGTCCGCTTCGGCGTCGCCCGCGACGCCTGCCACGACGGGGAGTTCCAGTTCTACGGCGCAGTTGCCGGAAGTTCCGCTGCAGTAAATTCTCCCTTCCTCATGCTGGGGTGGCGAAATTGGCAGACGCGCTAGATTCAGGGTCTAGTGAGGGCAACCTCTTAGGGGTTCAAGTCCCCTCCTCAGCACTTGTTCCCAATGAACAAGTACGGCATCGCGAGAGTTCAAAGAAGCTCTCTGCGACGCCGCATTTTTATCCTGTGTAAAAGTACGCACCGTCACGACGCAAGGAAGGTCGTGTACGGTGCGGCAGGGAATTGAAGGGAGCCCTGCAGGCACTTATGACGGGTGTCATAAGTGCGGGGGCGGGGGAGTACAAGTCTCCTCCTCGGCGCTTATCTCCAATAATCAATCCCCATTCCGTGAGGCGTTCGCTACCGGTCATCCATTCGTTCCGTATCGTTGCGTCGGGTGTCTCGGAACAGCTTAGGAATGGTTTTTTGGATCGAAAAAGTCTACAATGCGGCATGTTTAAAAGCTTCGCGGTCCGTCTCTCCCTTGTTTTTTTACTTTGCAGTGTCCTTCTTCTCGGGGGCCTCTTCGCGTTTTTTTATGATCGGGCGACCCGGCTGCGCGAAGACGGTTTCAGGAAATACATGGGCAATCTGACCGAGGCGAGCGCCGGGCTGATCGCGGGCGAAGAGGTCCGGGCGATCCCGCTCAGGGAGGGCTGCGAACAGCTTCCTGCCACGAAGGCATTGATCCGGAAACTTCAGGCCGTTCGCGCCGTTAATAACGCTATCTTCGATGTTTATCTCATGGTGCCCGACACCGGTGCGGGTTCCCTGCGTTTCGTGACGAACGCGGACCGGGATCGCACGCCGGTGGGATGCGGTGAACGGTATGAGACCGCGAACGATCCCGAGATCGCGCGGGGACTCCGTGAGACTTATGTGAGCCTGGATGTCCATGCCGATAAGTGGGGGTCGTGGATTTCGGCCTACGCGCCGTTAAGAACGGTTTCCGGCGAGATCGTAGGGCTTCTCGGGATGGATATCGCCCGGGAAACCGTCGCGCATCTCCGGTCGGTCTTTCTGAACCGTTTTCTCATGGCGATGGGGGTCTGCGTCCTTTTTTCGTTCGGTCTCGGCCTTTTGAGCTCGATCTGGCTGACGGCGCCGATCCGTCGTGTGGTCCAAGGGATGGAGACCATCGCGGGCGGGGACCTCGGCTACAAGCTCGGGCGTTTTTCGCAGACCGAATTTGACCGCATGGCCGTTATTTTTAATCAGATGACCGACGCCTTGAAACGGATGATCCGCGAAAAGGAGGAAAGCGCCCGGGAGCATGAACGGGTGAGACGCGAACTGGAGATCGCGACCGAGATCCAGCAGTCGATCTTTCCCGCCCATCCGCCTCCGGTCGAAGGGCTTGAGATCGAGGCCAAAAGCGTTCCCGCCAAAGAGGTAGGAGGTGATTACTTTGACTTCTTTCCCGTTACGGACAACGACAAAATGGGATTCATTATCGCGGACGCCGCGGGGAAGGGGCTTCCCGGGACTTTGTATATGACGCGCTCCCGCAGCGTTTTCCAAGTGATCTCCTCTCAGGAAAAAGAGCCGGGGGCGACGCTGAGCCGCTCGAACGACCACATCGCCGCGGATCCCTCGTCGAGGAAAGGGATGTTCATTACGGCCCTTTATGTGCTCTATGACAAGCGGACGAAGCGGATGACCTATTCGAACGCGGGCCACTACCGGCCGCTGTGGTTCCAGAATAAAACAAGAACGTTCGGCACTCTTGCGTCGGGAGGTTCTCCGGTGGGGATCATGTCCGGGCAGGAATACCCGCAGGAGACGGTGCAGCTCGCTTCGAATGATCTCATAGTGATGTATACCGACGGTGTGATCGAGGCGAAAGCCGAGAGCGGCGAGATGTTCGGTATCGACAGGCTCACAAAACTGATCGAAGAGAACAGCTCTCTTTCCGCGCACGACCTTTTCGTGGCGATCGAGGCTGCCCTGCAAAGATTTATCGGCAAAGCCCCGCCTTTTGACGACACGACGTTCATCGTGATCCGGGTCTTGTGACATGACGGCGAAGCCGCAGGGGAACTCATGAAAAAGAAGACCGAAAAATCCGAACCCAAGCCCGTGAAGAACGCTTTCGAGGTGATCTCCGAGAACCGCAAGGCCCATTACAATTACTTCATTCGCGATAAATTCGAGGCGGGCGTGAGTCTTCAGGGTCACGAGGTCAAGTCCATCCGCGAGCGGCGCGTGAACATCAAAGACAGCTACGTAAGGATCGTGCGTGATGAGGCTTTTCTCATCAATTGCCACATCTCGCCGTACTCCAGGATCCAGGGCCACCAGGAGATCGACCCCGTCCGTTCGCGCAAGCTGCTGCTCAAACGGGCCGAGATCAACAAGTTGATGGGACAGACGACCCGCAAAGGATTCACCATCGTGCCGCTCCGTCTGTATTTCAAAAAGGGGTTCGTGAAGGTCGAAGTCGCCATCGGTGAAGGGAAGAAGCAGTACGACAAGCGGGCGGACATCAAACAGCGGATCCAGACGCGTGAGACCCAGGCCGCCGTCAAGCGCGCGACGCGTCAATAGGCAGCTGTTCCTCGTTGGCATGTCCCATCGGACAGCCGTGTCGGGGCGCATCCCACTTCAGACGGTTAATTAAAGCATGATTCCATGACCGGAATGTGCCCGGAGTTAAGATAGCAAACTCTCAGCCGCAGCAGGTTTTCGGCGCCCTCTCGCGACCACCGCATTCCCGTTTGTTTAAAACGAGATTGGATCACGTGCTTGCACGCTCCTTCCGCAATGCCCGATCCGATATGAAATCCCATCGCTTCGTATTTCGGATAATCCATCTTATGCCCGTGATTCTTGAAATAGCGACGGGCATCCTCGAGGTTCTTTTTCTGTTCCTCTGTTTTAGGTCTTAACCTCGCCAGACTTCCGCGAAGGGATCGTTGGTCCCCATCCCGGAGCCAACGGATCCTCGCTTGCGCCCATTGAATCGCTTTGACTGTACCCTGCCCGTAAAAAACCGACGCTACTTTCCAAAGATATTCCGCGGCATGCCAAAAATCTACAATGACCGTGGCCAGCGGAAAATGAATCTCCGGGATCTCTCCGAGCCATCGCGCCGCATCACTGACAAACGCCATCGCCTGCGTCTCCTCTAACTCCGGTTTTCCAGCCAGATCATAAAGCATGGCTCCCAACCCGCTCCTCTCTCCAAGGGTTGCCGCATACTTCACGTTTCCGGCACGGCGATTGCGATCAACCTCGTAGCAGGCACCGACTTTTGCCTCTTTCCACCCCTCGTCCCGAATATGAATCATGGCTCCGTCTGCCGTCGTGTGCTTTTTCCCCTTCTCTTGACTTTGGGATTTCTTTTCCCGCTTTGGAGAAGATTCGTGCGTTTCCTCTCTCACCGTCTTGCCAAGTCTTTGAACCGTTCGATGCGCCGTCATCTTTCCCACGCCATGCCCGGTCAATTCCCGATAAACCCTTCTCGCTTCTTCGTACGACAACCGAACACTCAAAAGCGCTAACTGCTGTTCTTTCTGCGAACTCATCCGGGACCTTTCCTCCAAACCAAGCTCCCGGTCTCTGGGATAATATCCCTTGTCACATGCAGGGCAGTAATACCGCGGCCGGCTGAAAGCAATCCATCCTTGTAACCCGTCCACGTGCCGTTCTTTCATTCGATCCTTACTCAAGGCGATCTTGCATTTCGGGCAGGAGGGTCTTAAGGAGCCTTCTTTCGGTTTTTTTTTAAATCTAAAAGTCCTTCCGCAATCTCCTTACCCGCTTGCCGCTGGAATTCAGCCACAATGTTTTCAATGTCAGAAAACGTAACCGTGGACGTTTGGAGAACCTGATCCAGCCGCGCACTCAATTGTGCCATCAAGCGCTCCTTCAGATGATCCTTTTCCGTATCCATGGGAAACCCTCCTTTTCCCTATGGATTCGGCTTAAAAACAACCGTCTGAAGTGGGATGCGCCCGCCGTGTCGGCCGGGGTTGTGGGAATCCCTTTTCGGTGATACACTTCGGGTGTTCCATTGTTCTTTGGCAGATTCCCTGGGGGTGAATAGGTTCGACAGGGGGTTTAGCATTCGAGGGAGCATGCAGAGGTTCGTCAGGTGCCTCTTTAAAAAACGTGGCAAACTATAAATGCTGATACACTCAGCTGGAATGAAAGAGCTGTCGGGCCGGTTTCGGTTCCGATGCCTCTTCCAATCGCTGCTTAACTGCTAGCGACGTCACAGGGCGGATGCCTGCTAGGCTCTGCTGGCGAAAAAAGCAGGCTGCTTTCCGGGTTTCGCCGTTGGATCCGGGGAAAAGATTTAGACGGATCGTTCCTCAAAATCTCGTCGGCAGAGATTTGAGGAATTAAACTGATTGCTGACTGAGCATGGAGACCCCTTGATGACGGATCCTTTGGACGAGGGTGCAATTCCCTCCACCTCCACGTCTTTATAATAAATAGCGACAACGCCGCTGAGATCGAGCGTTGCGTTCATCAAACTGGTGAGCAGGTAAGATTTGAAAGCCCGGAGGCGGTTGTCTCCGGGCCTTTTTATTTTATTTCTGGTCGCGAACCTCCTCCGATGATTTTCTGCGGGTCAAAAATTCGTGCCCTGATATTTCGAAGGGCAACTCAAGGCTGTACGAACACAATAGAGAGTCATATAATACGCGCCAAAGTCCACACGGTCGGCCAGGCCGCCGATTTTTGATGAACTCCGGGAGATATTTAAGGCGACATTATGAGATCTATAAAGCACGCGCGGGATATTCTGTTATGGCTGTTTGTCGTTTCGTTCCTTCCGGTGTGTGCGGCGGGAGAGCCGAAGCCCAGCGGGTTCATGGATCAGAAGAATATGATCCTCCGGGGCGATCTTCCGTTCGAAACGGCCTGGATCAAACCGGGCGTTAAGTGGCAACTGTACCAGAAGGTCGTGATCCTGCCGGTCGATACGAAACACCTGATGGACTCGGATTTCTGGCAGGAAATGGGCCGGAGCGGCGAGATCCAGGGGGACATCGCGAAGCTCGCGAAGTATACACGCTCCGTTTTCGAACAGGCGTTCTTTGCCGATCCCAAAAAACGTTTCAAGGTCACTTACAGCACGCTGCCGAGTTCCGGTCTTCTCCGGGTGGAGATGGCGCTGACGGAACTGACGCCGAACAAAGTGCTTATGAAGGCCGCCGGGTTCATACCGCTTTACGGACTGGCGGTCAAGGCCGTGAATCAGACCAACCCCAGTTACGTGTCCATCGAGATCCTGCTTAAGGACGCCCGTACGGGCGAGATCCTCGCGAAGTTCGCGGACCGGAAAAAGGAACCTTTCACGATCGTGAGCGTCGATGATTTCAGCTGGTACGGGTATGCCGAGAAACGGGTCGACCAGTGGTCGGTCAAGCTGGTGGAAACCCTGAACCGGAAGCCGGGAGAAGTGATCGGCAAGTCCTCGAGTATCGATCTGAAACCGTGGTAGATCTTCGCAGGGTTCGTGCGCGAGAGTAAGAGGCGTTTCACAGGAGACGCTGCATTTGATCCATGAACAAAATCAATATTCGGAGGGATTTTCAATGATCACGTTACGTCAGGGTTCGGCCACAAAAAATCCAACAAACATCATTCTTATGACGATCGTATGTTTTCTGTTGTCCGGGTCTTGTGCCTGGGCGGCACCGTCATTCCAACAACGCATGCAAAAAGTCGCGTCCTCGCCGAACGAAGGCGCGCGCGTGGATATCCGTAATACGAGCCGGGAGATCCTTGCTGATCTTTATGAGGCTCAGCCCAGCGCCAGGGCGCTCATAAAAAATGCTGCTGGCTATGCCACGTTCAGTAATTTCGGCATGAAGATCTTTGTCGCGGGAGGCGGAACGGGCAAGGGTATCGCCGTCAACAACAAGACCAAAAAAGAGGTCTTTATGAAGATGGTCGAGATCCAGGCCGGCTTGGGAATGGGAGTCAAGACGTTCCGCTTGATCTGGGTTTTTGATACAAAAAAGGCTTTTGACCGGTTCGTGAATTCGGGATGGGATTTTGGCGCCCAGGCGACCGCTGCCGCTCAGGTAGCTGATTACGGCGGGGCCAAGCAGGGAGCGCTTTCGGTCGCGCCGGGGATCTGGCTTTTTCAGCTGACGGATGACGGGCTGGCGTTGGAATTGACCGTCAAGGGCACGAAATATTACAAGGATGATGATCTGAATAAGAAGTGAATTTTAGGCCGGCATGCCGGCTGAATATATCTGTGAATATTTTTACGAAACATCAGGGAGGATTGAGATGAGTAGAACGATCTTCTTTTTAATGATCTCCGCAATGGTTTTGGGGCCGTCAGGTTTTGCGGAGGACGCGCCGCCGATGAGCCCGGAGCAGTTCTATCTCAATCAGACGTCGGCGGAGAAGTTCGGCGAGCTTCGCAAAGAGGCAAAGGGCTCTTTTCAGGGGATCTTGCTTTATCCGGACGAGATCCGGAACGCCGTGCTGGTGATCTCCCAATATCCGGACCTGGTCGCTTTGATCAAACATAAAAAGGTCCTCAATGAGGCGGAGTTTGAGAAGCTCCTGAAAGCGCAGCCCGCGGAGGCCCAGGATGCGGTCCAAAAGCTCAAGGCCTACCCGGAGGTCATCGGTATCCTGGATGAAAACATGACGGTGACGTCGCTTTTGGGGGAAATGGTCAAGGATAAAGGGGATGAGGTCATCCAGGTGGTCAAACGACTGAGCGACTCGGTGCAACAGGGTCATACCAAAGTGGTCACGGCATGGACGGACCAGCTAAAGAAAGATCCTCAGGCGATCCAGCAGCTGCAGGCCGCGTCGGAGGCCTATGCCAAGCAAAAAAATCTGTCTTCGCCCAACCAGCCGCAGACGGCCGCCCAGGCAGCCGCAAGTCCGAACCCTTACGGTTACTATGTCAACGAAACGAACACCGTGGTCATCCAGGACATGCCGTCTGACGACATGATGCAGTACATGCTTTTGAATCAGGCGATGTACACGATGCTTTTCACGGCGGCGGTGACCAGTCACTCGATGTTCTATAACGATTACTACTGGCATTATTACGACGACCATTGGCAGGACAACTGGAACGAATACCAGGACAACCTGAACAAGATCGGGAACGGCCTCGACGACCTGAACCAGAACATCGATGACATCCAGAATAACTGGCAGGACAGGAAGGACGACCGGCAGGATAAAAAAGACGAATGGCAGGACAAAAAGGACGATTGGAAGGACCGCAAGGATAACGGGGGACCTGTCGCGGAGAAAGTCCAGGAAAAGCGGGACGGGCTCCAGAACAACGAACGGATCAATGACTTTAAGGCCAACCGGGATGCCGGGAACCTCAAGCCGTCCCAACTGGACGCGAACGCGATCCAGCAGGCCAGGGCGTCCGGTTTTTCGGGATCACGTCCGAATGTCAGCTTCGAGAGGCCATCGGCCCAGCAGCAGATCTCCCGCGCTTCGCAATACCATTCCGGCTCCTGGTCTGGCGGTGGCGGCGGCGGCCGTTCGTTTTCCGGCGGTGGCGGTGGTTCCCGTGGCGGCGGATCGTTCTCGGGCGGCGGTGGCGGTCGCAGGCGTTGACGGATCCCGTTCATGAGTCGTGGAGCTTAAAAGGGGTGCATAAACGGATGGCGTCTTCCAAACCTGCCGAGATCGATATCAACACGTTCCGTCTCGCGTCGCAAAAAAGCGAGATCAAGCGACTTCTCCTGCTCTTCGGGATCGTGGGGGTGTTGCTCGTTCTGACGATCGTTCGTCATATGGCCGGCGGGATCGCGATGCAGGGGAAGTCGTTCGTTCTCACGCTCGGAATTATCGGGCTCATGACAGGTTATGCGGCTTGGTTTTCGCTCGCCGTCCGCCGCGCGGACCGTGAAAAACGGCTTTTGCCGGAGTGGGTATGGGTCTTCAGCGTGATCGCGGAGGCCTCACTGCCGAGTTTCGCGCTTTTGATGCTGGTCAAATTTGTCCCGCTCAATCCTCTGCATGCCCTTGCCGCGCCAGCCATCCTTCTCTACGGCGTTTTTGCGGTGGCGAATGTGCTCCGCTTAAGCTCCAGGTTGAGTTTGCTTTTCGGCGGCGTGGCGGCTTCGGGTTATGCCGGCGTGATGATCTATGCCGTGTTCCGGGCGGGCGGCGTCGCATGGCCCATGGTCCCGTTCCTGGCGAGCTACGTGATATTTATCCTGCTTACGGGAGTTGCGGCGGCTTTTGTCAGCGGGGAGTTGCGGCGTCATGTGATCGCGTCGCTGGAGGCGGCGGAACTGAAACGGCGCGCCGAACTATTGCAAAGCGAGCTCAAGATCGCGCGCGAGATCCAGCAGAGCCTTTTTCCGAAACAGGAGCTGAAGATCCCCGGGTTCGAGGTGATCGGGTGGTGCAAGCCCGCGACCGAAACGGGCGGCGATTATTACGACTGGTGCAAACTTCCGTCTGACGAAGGGTTCGTCATGCTGGGAGACGCGACCGGCCACGGCCTGGGCCCCGCGCTCCTCATCGCGTCGTGCCGGGCGTACGTCCGGGCGGACCTGCCGCAGAACAAGGACATCGCGGGTTTTATGAACCGGCTAAATGCGCGCGTGGCCCACGACACGGACGGGTCGCGCCTTGTGACATTTGTCGGAACGCTTCTCGATGAAAAGACGGGGCAGGTAAAGATCATGTCGGCCGGGCATTGTCCCGCGCTTCTCGCGCGCGCCGCGACGGGGACCGTGGAACAGATCCGGGCGCACGGGGTTCCCCTCGGCGTGATGGCCGATCTGACCTTCCAGAACCCCGAGGTCATTCAACTGCAGAAAGGGGACCGGCTTCTCGTCTACACGGACGGTATCACGGAAGCGAAAGATCCCGGCGGGACCATGTTCGGGATCGACCGTCTGGGCCGGGCGATAGTGCGCCATGCGAGGCTCGAAGGCCAGTCGTTCGTGGACGCTCTCTACCGGGAGGCCATGGAGTTCTCGAACAACGCCCCGCTCCAGGACGACCTGACCCTTTTGAGCATCCGGCGGTTATAGCCCCAGTTCCGGCGATGATCCCGAGATCCAGTTTTACGGGGAAACTTCGGCCGCCGAAGAGGTAAGGAGCGGAGTTTAAAAAGAGAAAAAAGTCAGCGTTTTTCCTCAAGAAAGCGCGTCGCGCGGATCACGAGCCGCCGGGGAGCCAACCTCACCAGGAACGCCAGCAATTTGTTCATGGCACCCGGGACGACGAGGGTCTTTCCCCGCATGAGGCCCCGGTAAGCCGCCGCCGCGGCTTTGGCCGCGTCCATCGCGAAGGCATTTTCGCGGATATCCGCCGTGCCGGACCTTTCCTGAAAAAGGGTTTTGACGGGTCCCGGGCAGAAGGCCGTGACCGTGACGCCGGTCCCCGAAAGTTCGTCGGCGAGGGCCTCCGTGAAAGAGAGGACGTAGGCCTTCGAAGCAAAATAACAGGCCATGAGGGGGCCGGGCTGGAATGCGGCCGTGGAAGCCACGTTGAGGATCTTGCCGCAGCTTTTTTGCACCATCGCGGGAAGAAAGAGGCGCGTCAGATGGGTCAGAGTGGTCATATTGAGCCTCAGCATGTCTTCGGTGGTCTTCAAGTCCGCGTCCTTGAAAAAGCCGTGAACGCCGGCACCGGCATTGTTCACAAGGACCGCAACCTCAAGTTTTTGAGCGTCGATAACTGCTTTTAATTCTTCCGCGGCCGCGGGGCGGCTCAGATCGAGCGGGACCGTTCGAATGTCGGCGCTTCCGGCCGCTTTCAATTCCGCGGCAAGCGTTTCCAGACGGGCTTTGTTCCGCGCCACAAGAATAAGGGGATAGCCGTCACGGGCGAAGAGCCCGGCGAACTCACGGCCCATGCCCTCCGATGCGCCCGTGATCAACGCGTATCCTTGTTTCATGATCGTACCCCTGGGATATTAATGGATCTCCGGGCGTAAAATACGGAGAGATCGGGCGATCTTCTCGAACGTGGTGATCGCGCGGTCGATCTCCTGAAGGGAATGGCCCGCAGTAACGGTTGCGCGGATCCGGGTCGTGTTAGGCTGAACCGCGGGCGGCAGGATCGGCACGATGAAGATCCCTTCATTCCGCACGAGGCGCGTCATTTCCAGCGCTTTTTCCTCGTCCCCGATAATGATCGGAACGATCGGGGTCTGGCTCTTGAGCGTGTTGAACCCTCGGGCCTGTAGGGTCTTGAGGAAATAGTCCGTGTTCTTGTGGAGCTTTTCCACCCGCCACGGTTCATCCTCGATGACCT
Source organism: Candidatus Omnitrophota bacterium (assembly GCA_903820505.1). Classification (GTDB taxonomy): domain Bacteria; phylum Omnitrophota; class Omnitrophia; order Omnitrophales; family Aquincolibacteriaceae; genus Pegaeibacterium; species Pegaeibacterium caenilacustre. The sequence continues at coordinate 6,272 of CAIJHQ010000063.1, read as the reverse complement.
CGAACGCGGTTTTTGCCGCGGCGGCCGAGGGGGGCGGAAGCGCGGCCGAGAAAATAAAAGGCCGGACGGAATGCTTGAGATAATTGATGAGTTTGGCGTTCCCGGCAATGTAGCCCCCGATGCTCGGGATGGTTTTGCTGAGCGTTCCCATCCTGATATCGATGAGGCCTTCCGCCGGATCGATCCCGAAATGTTCTTCAATGCCGTGACCTTTTTTCCCGAGAACGCCCAGCGAGTGGGCTTCATCGATCATGAGAAGGGCTTTGAATTTCCGGCAAAGACGGATCACTTCGGGAAGATCGAGGATGTCTCCGTCCATGCTGAATACGGCGTCCGCCACGACAAGTTTCGCCCCATTTTTCGGGGCCTCGCCAAGCGCCTTTTCCAGAGCCGCCATATCATTGTGTTCAAAACGGACGAATTGGGCCCGGGAAAGGATACAGCCGTCGACAATGCTCGCGTGGTTGATCTTGTCGGAAATGACCACATCATGACGGCCGAGCAGGGCGGAGATCGTACCGAAATTCGCGCTGTATCCCGAAGCAATGGCAACAGCCGCTTCGGCTTTTTTGAAAGAGGCTATCTTCTTCTCAAGTTCCACATGGATCCGGGTGGTCCCGGCAAGGAACCGGACGCCGTGCGTTCCCGTTCCGAATTTTTCGATGGCTGCCTTCGCCGCGGCGTTGATCCTGGGATGGCCCAAAAGGTCGAGGTAGGAATAGGAAGCGAACTGGAGCATCGGACGCCCGTGGACCGTGACGTGGACCCCTTCCACGGCATCCGAAGAATGCATGTAAGGATAAAGATCTCTTTTTTTGGCTTCCAGGATCCGCTTATTCAGGATCTCGATACGCGCCGAAATTTTTTTCCCGTCAGGGTACGCAGGAGTGCTCATGGGTCTATTCTTTCAATAAAAAGAGCCGGCTGTCATGCACTTTATAGAACATGGGCGCGACCCGCACCCTGGGGTAGCGCAGGCGAAGCCGCTTGACCTCGCTCAGGACAAAATCCGTTTCATTCCCGATCTCGAAAAGGTGCGAAAAATTCCTGAAGTGCTCCTCGGCATCTTTCTTTCTCCAGCCGCCTTTTTTGACGAGGCCCCTGATGAACAGGTCCCTGCGGGCGGGGAGGTTGACCATGCCGCAATGATCGTGGGTGATGAGCGCGATGTGCGAGACGCCGCCGACCGCGATCGCATAAGAGACCTTGAACTCACTGTAACGGAGATTGGCGCCGCCCGTGCGGAGGACGAACGCGAAATTATCCGGGATGCGGAGGAGCTTGCGGCTGTCCATGCACATACCGATGAGAAGCTGCGCCTGGGAATAGGGCTTGAACGGGCGGTCGAGGTTCTGATATTCCAGAAGACGGCCGATCGGGGTGCCCCAGTATTTCGGCGGGATGCCCGCGACCTTGTTGATCGGAATAAGACGGTTCATAGGGATTGTGAAGGTCCTTCCATATATAAGGGGACTGGGAGATGCCGGATTTCCGGCCTCAAGATCCGCCGTTGCGTCCCTGAATTCGACAAAGTCTATCCATCCCCGGACCGCCTGTCCATTAAAACTACGGCAGAGAGGGACCAGTCTGCGCCTGGTGGAAAAGAAACGATTGGCCCTCCAAAAATAAAAAAACTATAATCGCTGTCGCGGTCCGGTGCTCCGGAATTATATTCAAAGAAACTTCACGGTCCCAAGGAGAGTCTTCATGCGACGCGGCAGAGGTCACGCGAAATACCGTCTTGAGCCCACGGCGGCGCTGGTGATGGTCTGGGCGCGCGGGTTGTACCGCAAAGGTCTGGCCAAACGGTATCTTACGACACTTGATCTCAGTGCCGCGGAAAAGATCGGCGATCAATGTCACAAGGTTTGCGCCTGGTACGGGGAGATCATCCTGGACCGCAAGTATCTGATAAGGCATTTGGTATGTGAACGGCTTGGGTCCGCCCGCCAACCCCGCCGGGTGATCGACCTGGGTTCAGGGAAATCGCCTCTCTCGCTCGAATTACTGGAAAGCCACGCCGCCGCGATTGACCGGGTCGTTGAAGTCGATACGCGGGGCATTGCCGTCAAAAAGAAGATCTTCCGGAAGATCGCGCCGACCCTGTCTAAGAAGATCGATTTTGTTTCGGGTGACGTGACATCGGAACGGGCCAAGCGGGCCTACGATGCCGGGAAGAATATCCCGTCGATCATTGCCGTGGAGGGGCTTTCCTATTATATGCCCGTGAGCAAACTCAAAATGATCATCCGGCTCTTCCGTTCGAAGAACCACGAGAACCTGCTCATCATGGAATATCTGGTCCCGTTTGCGAGCGTTTCCAAAAAAAGAAGGTTGATTCCCCGGGCGGTCCTTAATACGGCGAGATGGATAGGCGGCCTCCGCGCTCTCACCCATTACACCGGAGCTCAGGCAAAGCGGCTCGTCAGCGTTCAGGGTGGAAAGGCGGGAAAACGGTTCACCTTGAAGGATATGGAGCGCTTGCGGACCAGTAAAAACCGCTATTTCCGTCGCGACAACGAAGGATGGATCGAAATCCTCACCGCCCGGATCTGATCATGCCGCTTCTGTCGTACCGGAAAGAGACGGCCAGTATTGGAAACTCATTGTAAACCGGCCAATGTCCTATTGTAAACTTTCCTGCCGTGCGCGATCGACAATAAAAGAGACACTGGGCGACATATTCAGGGGTTCTATCCGGATGCGGGGATAACGCCGGGCGAAAACCCGGAAAACCTCATCCGCAAAACCTTGCCCCACCCCGCGGACCCCGTCAAAATCCAGCGTGATCCGTTTGAATTTATCCAGGCCGAATATAAGACGGCGCGCTTCGGACCGGGAAACATATTCTCCCGCCGTTCTTGAAAGACGGATCTTGACCTCGGTCTTGTCGAAAATGAGGTCGTCGTCGGTGTAGGCGTCAAAGAGTTTCTTGAGGTCTTTGCGGGACCTTTGCCGAAGGTAAAAGGTTACTTTGGTTCCTCGAACGGGTGTTGCGTCCAGCAGCGCGATATCGTGAAGCAGGTTATCGACATCGAGCCGCAAGGTACCGCTTTCCAAAACAAAGTGATCGGCGATACGAGAAGTGAAAAAGATACCCTGTCCGGAATGACGTTCCGGTGCCGTGGTCTGCTTTCCTTTCAGTAAATGTTCTGCAGCGTCAAAAATATTACCCATCTTGAATTTTTTGCGGATGCTTTCAAAAGCACCGATCCCACGGTCCAAAATCGTGAAGGAGAGGATACCTCCTTCCAGCCGGACTTCTGTCCTGGCGATGGCCGCTTTAGAATGGTCGATGGCGTTATTCAGCATTTCCGTGAAAGCGTACCGGACGATTTTGAACGCCGCGGCCGACAATTTTCGCGTCAATCCGGTCCTGTGCGCCAATTGCTCAAAAACACGATCTTCCTCAAGGCCGCGAAGTTTGCGAATGAGGACTATGGACGGAGTCCTGAGGGAAGCGGCCTTGCGGGGGTCAAAGGGGATGTAGCGAGCACCACGCGTGGAACCCTCCTTCGAGAGTTGATCGGACGCGACGAGTCCCCGAAGATGTTTCGTCGCGGCTTGGCGGGAAATCCCGGACAGGTGGACAATATCGGCGGCCACGACTGACCCCTTGTCACGTACAAGCCGGAGTATCTGCTCTTTGGTTCCCATGAGGAAAGGGTACATGATTGTAAACTAATTGTAAACCATAAAATAAATAATTGTAAACCCATCACGAGGTGGCCGATGAAGCGCCAAGCGGAGTCGGTCCGAGAGCTTCAGTATTTGAAGCGGGCGATGGCAATGCCTCTTGGTATGGCAAGTTGCACGGGCGCGTTGAAGAATTGTAGCTTTTCGGCGGTTTAGAGACATCATTGTATAGTAAAACATAGCACAAACAATCATGCTCTTGTATTATAAAAATCCTTCGTGTAGTATTATCTTATCAGAGGGAAAAGTTGGTTTTTTGAGATGACAGGAACAGGCAAACCACTCGAAAGGGTGGGACGCAAAGCTATAGGGCCTCAGTAGAAGTTGAGGCAGCCAGTTGCCGGCCAAAGCGGCCGTAAAAAGCTTCAAGTCCCGATCACCTTTCCGGTGGTCGGGATTTTTCGTTTTGGAGCGCAGTTGCGACAAAACGTCCCGTAGTCTGCGAAGTGAATTTTGGGAGCGAAGCGACTGAAATTCACGAGCGATCAGGCGAAGGGATTGAAAGAGGAAATGATGGAAAGAACGCAGTGCAAGAAAATCTGGAAAGTGATGGTAGCGGCGGTGGCGATCCTTGCGATTATTTTCCTGCCAGTGACGCCCCTTTTCGCGGCGGACGCCGCTTGGAACGTTACGACCGCAGGGTCGTGGAACACCGGCAGCAACTGGACCCCTACGGCGGCCCCCGGATCCACATCCGGTACGACCAATACAGATGTTGCGACGTTCTCCAAAGATCTCACTGTGGGCAGGACCGTTACTGTCGATGCCACCCGGAATATCCAAACAATTACATTTAACAGCCAGGGCGCCGGAGGTTATACGCTTTCCGGCGGTCACTTATATCTGACCGAGGGTTTCGTGGTTGAAAACAATCTTAACGACACGGGGATTCACACCAACACGATCAGTACGCCTATTACAATTTGCGGCACAGCCTACGGTTGGATTCGAAACAACTCTGCGACAACCACATTGGTTGTCAGCGGTACTGTGGATGCCCAGGCCACGAACATCATAGTACTGGCCGGAACGTCCACGACGGCCAATACCATCTCGGGCAATATCAGTGGTGGCTTGCTGTTACAAAAGCAAGATGCTGGATCATGGACCTTGAGCGGCGCGAATTCTTATACCGGTCAGACCTCTGTTCTCGGGGGAACGCTCAAGGTGGGATCTTCGAATGCGCTTGGCAGTGGTGTTACATGGGTGAGTGGTGGAACGCTTGATATGCAGGGGTTTAGCAATACAACAGGTTATCTTGTAATGCAATCAGGCGCGATTAGCGGCTCCGGAACGCTTACCGCCACCAGGTATGAGCTTTACGGCGGTACAATCAATGCGAACCTTGGCGCCGGTAGCATCATTAATCAGAATGGCGCGATGGTGACGGGAGCGTCGGTTCTTAATGGGACATCATCGGCCGCAAATGTGACCCTTAGCGTCGGCACATTGCAGCTTGGGGCGGCTGAGCGATTGTCGAATAGCGCCGCGGTTAGTATTGACACCACCGGCAGTTTAAACATGGGAAGTTACAGCGAGACGGTCGGGTCATTCACTATAAGCGGCGGTTCTCTCGCCGGTTCCGGCGGAACACTCACAGCCACCACCTATAATCTCAATGGCGGTTCGGTGACACCGAGCCTCGGTACCGGTACGGTGAACGTCGCAGGCACATTTACCCTCAGTTCCACATCAGCGGCCACAGCCGTGAATGTTAACTCCGGTACGCTGACGCTCGGCAACAGCAGTCGTTTTGTGGGCGTCAATCCGGTGCTCACTATTGCGGGAGGCACTCTAGATACCACCGCCTCCAATTACACGAACACAGTCTATGATTTCAATATGAGTTCCGGTGCTCTCAACGGCGGAGGCACGATCACGTCCTCGACGAATTATGATCTCAGCGGAGGAACGGTCACGGCGAACCTCGGCACCGGAACGGTGAACGTTACGACCGGCACCGTCACTTTGAACGGGACGGAGGCCGCAACGGCCGTGAATATTACTTCAGGTACGTTGACGCTCGGAGCCAACGACCGCCTGGCGAACGGTGCCACGGTCAGTGTTTCCGGGACCGGCAGTTTGAGTATGGGAAGCAGCCGGTTGGACACGATCACGACATTCAACATGAGTGCCGGCTCTCTCAGCGGTACCGGGACCCTGACGGCCACGACCTACGGTCTTAGCGGAGGCACGATCGTTTCCACAGCGAATCTTGGGACGGGAACGGTAAACGTTACGACCGGTACCGTCACTTTGAACGGGACGGAGGCCGCGACGGCCGTGAATATCAATAGTGGAACGCTGGCGCTCGGAGCTGCCGACCGCCTGGCGAACGGCGCTACGGTGACTGTTGGCGGCGGTACGTTGAGCATGGGAACTTTTACGGATACGGTCAATGACTTCAATATGAGCGCGGGTTCCATCAGCGGTACCGGAACCCTTACGTCCTCAACGAATTATGATCTCAGCGGCGGGACGGTGACGGCGAACCTCGGGACGGGGACGATGAATGTTACGGGATCGACGGCGCTGAACGGAACAGCAGCTGCGACGGCTGTGAATGTCAGCGCGGG
>CAIJHQ010000062.1 GCA_903820505.1 Candidatus Omnitrophota bacterium | reverse complement strand
TTAAGTGCCGGTGGTTTGGTTACACTGGATTCCGTCGGCGCCGGTACAGGCGGTGACGTTGATCTTAGCGGCTCGGATGTCGATGCCGCAACGCTCGGGGTGGATAGTCTCGCCGTGAACGCAGGCGGCGGAGCGGTCACTCTTGCGGGGATCGGCACGACGACAGGGCTTGGATACGTGGATGTTACAGCTGGCGCGATCAATCTTGGCGGCGACATTACTACAGATACAACGGGAGGTCAAAACGGGCACATTACTATAACTGGTCCATCGACGCTTACGGCTGCGGTAACGTTGACCAGTGGGACAGGGAACATTACGCTTGCTGATGTGAACAACGGCGGCTTTTTGCTGACGGTGAACAATACAGGAGCGAGCAACTCCACGATCACCGGTGTCATCAGCAACACGGGCGGCCTGACCAAGGATGGAACCGGTACACTTACTTTGAGCGGCGTGAACACTTACACGGGCGTGACCACTATCAGCGGCGGCACATTAAGTGTCGCGACCATCGGCAACGGTGGCGTGGCAGGCAATCTCGGTAAGGCCACGAATGCGGTCGGGAACCAGGTTCTTGACGGAGGAACTCTCTCCTATACCGGTGCCACCGCCAGTACGGACCGCGGTTTCACGGTCAATGCCACCGGCGGCGGGATCGATGTGACGACAGCCGGCAACACACTTACCTTCGACACGACCGGGATCGTTACGACCGCGGGCGGCACTTTGACGTTCGGCGGGGCCGGTAACGCTGCGGTATCAAGCGTGATCTCGGGAGGGGGCGCGATCACCATGGGGGGTATCGGTACGCTTACCTTGAGCGGCGTGAACACTTACACGGGCGTGACCACCATCAGCGGCGGCACATTAAGTGTCGCGACCATCGGCAACGGTGGCGTGGCCGGCAATCTCGGTAAGGCTACGAATGCGGTCGGGAACCAGGTTCTTGACGGCGGCACTCTCTCATATACCGGGGCCACCGCCAGTACGGACCGCGGTTTCACTGTCAATGCCACCGGCGGCGAGATCGATGTAACGACAGCCGGCAACACACTTACCTTCAATACCACCGGGATCGCTACGACCGCGGGCGGCACTTTGACGTTCGGCGGGGCCGGTAACGCTGCGGTATCAAGCGTGATCTCGGGAGGGGGTGCGGTCACCATGGGGGGCACCGGAACCCTGACGTTCAGCAATTCCAATACCTATACGGGCGCAACCACGATAAACGCAGGTGGAACGCTTGCCTATACCAACACAGTTACCTCGGCCAGCGCGCATACGAACAACGGCACATTGGCGATCGGGTTCAACACCTTGACCCTTACTGGCGCGAATGCTTACACTCAGAACGCGGGATCAACACTGAACCTGGGGATTACAAACGCGGCAAACTATGGAAAGATCGTTGCGGCAGGTGCCGCTGCAGGGGTTAATGCCGGAAGCACGGTCAATGTGACGGTCGGCGGCGCATTTATTGCCGGCGGGACTCCCTTTACCATTGTGGACGGAGGCGGGGCGGTCGCGCTCGGTGTTCCCGGCACGATCACGTCTACCAGCCTCATCGTTGATTTCACGGGGGATGTCACGAGCTCGCTCGGGGACCTTATCCTGGTCGCGGTCCGTTCACACCCCTACAACACTCTTGTGACGGGCGCCAATAACCAGGCGGCGGCCGTGGCTCTTGAGCAGGCCGGTAAAGAAGGTCCGACGGGGGACATGTTGACGGTGCTGAACACGCTCGACAGCATGACCTCGGCGAAGGCGATCAATGATGCGATCTCGACAATGATCCCGGACGTAAGTTCCGGAGCTCTCCAGGCCAGCCGTGCCCTCGCGAACATGTTCTTTGGCAGTATCGGCAACCGCCTTGGTTTTTTCCGGAACGGTACTGTTCAGGACGGGGTTGCGACCGGAGACGCGGCCCATGGCGTCGGTTTCTGGCTCCAGGGGCTTGGGAGCAACATTAAACAGGATACCCGTGGCATGATCGGAGGATACCAGGCCAATTTGTTCGGGACCACGATCGGCGTGGATAAACTTTTGGACGATCATATCCGTGTCGGTCTTGCCGGGGGCTTCGGCTTCGCGAATGTAAACTCGAAAACGGCGGGGAATCCGGGCACCGATGTCGAAAGTTGGCAGGGCACGTTCTACGGGAGTTATGATTCTCTCAGACAGCGTCAGGGGGATGACATCAAGAGAGGTCCCCAAGGCGGTGTCCGCAATCCCGGCGAGGACTCCTGGTACGTGGACGGAATGTTCGGTTTCACGCAGGATAATTATGATAGTCGCCGCGAGATCTGGCTCACGTCAACGGACAAACGCGTTGCCAAGGCGGACCATCACGGGCAGGAGTATTCCACGAAGTTCGAAGCGGGCTATACCTTTGTCTTTGAAAAGACCAAGAAACTCGAGGTGACGCCTTTTGCTTCGTTGGGCTACAGCTACCTTTATATGAACCAGTACAGCGAATCGGGTGCCAATGCGCTGAACCTCAGAGTCGACGGTAAAGGGTTCAATCAGCTGGAACAGGGGCTCGGGACCAAGTTTGCGTATCCGATCGCCGCCAAAAAGGTGGGGACGTTCATTCCTTCGGTTAAGGCTGCCTGGCTCTTCGACTATATCGAAGACCGGTTCGAGACGAGGGCCTCTTTCACGGGCGGGGGGCCTTCCTTCGCGACCCAAGGCGCAAAACCGGCGAGGAATGGGTGCCTGGTTGGAGGCGAGCTTGCGTTCCTGAACAAAGGGAACATGACGCTGACCGGCAATTACGACCTTGAACTCAAGGACGAGTACATAAGCAATACCTACTACGCAACGGCCCGGTTCGATTTTTAACGGCGGGTAATATTTTTTTAAGGCCCGGTCTCGGGTTCGCGAGACCGGGCCTTTTTCTTTACCGCAAAGCGCGGGTTTTTTGTTTTATAATACCCGCATGCGTCGACCTTCAAACTTCGTGTCGGTTTGTTTTTTGTTCCTGTTGAGCGGCTGTGCCGCCACTTCTGCGGAGCGGTCTTTCAGAGCGGAAACGGTCGCTTCAAGCGGTAATCTTCAAAAAACAACGGTCAGAACGGACCCCTTTATTTTAACCGCTTATTCCCGCATCCAAAATCCGGGTCAGCCGCTTCATGTCTATATCGAAGGCGACGGCTACGCGTGGGTGACCCCGACGAGGGTTTCCGGAGATCCGACCCCCCGGGAACCATTGGCTCTCTCGCTCGCAGCGGAAGATCCAGCCCCGAACGTTGTCTATCTCGCGAGGCCCTGCCAATACACGCCGGTGGAAATGAATTCCGCGTGTGAAGATGAGGCTTACTGGACGAATAAAAGATTTTCGGAGGAGGTCGTCCGCTCCGTGGGCCAGGCGATCGACAAGTTTTTGAAGGATGCTCAAAGTCCAGAAATCCATTTGATCGGATATTCAGGCGGCGGCGCGGTGGCGGTGCTTATTGCGGCGAGGCGAAAAGACGTAAAAAGTTTACGCACAGTGGCCGGAAATCTCGATCCTACGCTGGTGAACGATTATCACGGGGTCAGCCGGTTTGAAGGGTCTCTGGACCCGATGGATGTTGCCGGTGAAATAGCTGCCGTTCCCCAACTCCATTTCATCGGGGGAGAGGACACTATTATTCCCCTCGCGGCCGTGGGATCTTTTCTGAAAAAAATGGGGGACGGGCGTTGCTTTCAGACAAAAACACTTCCCGACGCCTCCCACAAGGACGGATGGATTGAAAGCTGGAGAAAACTGCTCGATTTGCCCGTGATTTGCAAGGAAGGAGGGGACAGGCATTAATTGACTGCCTGCTTCCTTCCTCTATAATAAATCCTCTTTATGGAAAAACCGGACCGCGAACATTACATGAAAGAGGCTATCAAGCAGGCGGCGATCGCTTTGGAAAAAGGTGAGGTGCCGGTGGGCGCGGTGGTGGTCTGGAAGAACAAGATCATCGCGCGGGCGTATAACCAGATGGAAATGCTTCATGACCCGACGGCCCACGCGGAAATGATCGCTCTCACGCAAGCCTCGGAAGCCCTGAGTCAGACGCCGGAAGCCCGGCCCGCGCACGCGAAGGAACACCGTGGTTCGCTTGAGGGCGCGACGCTTTACGTGACTTTGGAGCCGTGTCCGATGTGCGCCGGGGCGCTCGTCATGACCAAGTGCGCGCAATTGGTTTACGGGGCCCGGGACCCGAAGGCCGGCGCCTGTCACAGCCTTTATCATATTACCGAGGATGACCGTTTGAACCACCGCGTGAAAGTGACCGGCGGCGTGATGGCGAACGAGGCAAAGTTCCTTTTGAGCGAATTCTTTAAAACTTTACGGAAAGAAAAGCGTTGAAATCCCGTTTCACCTGCTGGGCCGCAGGCTCACGGGATCAATTCGCGCGGGGAAGTTGACGTTCCTTAGCAGGAACGTCAACTTTTGCGCTCATTGAGGAGGGATGGCAGCCCTGATTTTGATAAATAAAACAATAGGGAAATCAGGGCAGTCCTGCCTTCCGATGGAATGTCGATCATAGGCAGGACAGAGCGGTCGAATGCGGCGGCTTTGCCGCCGGTTATTAATGGCCGAGTAGAGGTCATGAGTGGAGGGATGGCAGAGCGGTCGAATGCGGCGGTCTTGAAAACCGTTAGGCGCGCAAGCGCCTCGTAGGTTCGAATCCTACTCCCTCCGCCATTGATCTTGTTGATCAATGACGGCCGAAGCGGCGGCTAAGGAAGCCGCCGTCATCGGGTCGTTTTATCTTTGTAAAACCGCGGCGTTGTAATGGTTAAAGGGATACCGTTTACGATATTCGCTCGTAAGAGCGAATCCTGAAGCGAAGGTCGTCAAGACCGAGCGGAATGCCGAAAGCATTGGGCTTTCGGCGACTCCCTCCGTTTTACCTTTGTAAAACGACGTTGCCGTCGAGGCTCAAGGAAGGCCTCGTACGGCAGATGCCACCATTGATCTTTTTAAAAGACGCTGCTGATCACAGAGTCCACGCAGGACAACCCCTTGTTGCGACATCCACAGAAGAGAGCGCTTCGATCAGACTTTTTCGTGGGGCGGGCCGATGATATCTTTGACGAATTGATTAAGGAGCGTTTCCAGATTGATGGGCTTCGTCAGGTACTCACAGGCGCCGTATTCGGCCAGTTTTTTGACCGTGTCGGTGTCCTTGTAGCCGGTCAAAATGATCACGGGGAGGGAAGGGTGTTTTTCATGGATCTCGCGCATGACCTCGACGCCTCCCATGCCCGGCAAACCGACATCAAGAAGCACGAGGGAAGGGGGATTTTTTTCGATCAACGACAGCCCTTCTGGGCCGTTCAGGGCGTAGGAGGCGGCATATCCGGAGTCTATGAGGAACTCCGTTACCATATTGCAGATCTCAGGCTCGTCATCAATGATCAGGATTCTTTTAGGCACGGTCTTTACCCTCCCCGCATGTGAATGCATTATAAGGCAATACGGTAATGACCCGAAACAATAAAATGAAATGAGGCAAAACTGCCGGTCCGGGACCGCGCATCCGCCGAGAAATTTCAGTCGCTAATAAATTGCCGAGTTGTTATTATCTACCCGTATAAAAAAGGAGATGGCATGCTGACCAGTTTTTTCTTTAAAAAAGGCGCCGAGCTCGCGACGAACCTCCCGCGGGAACGCCTCTTTTCGCTTCTCGGGGAAAAGAGCGGGCTTCTTTGGATCGATCTTGAGGCTCCGACCGAGTTTGAGAGCGATTCCCTCGTTGAGATCTTCAATTTCCATCCCCTGGCGATCGAGGACTGCATTACGGACCAATCCCATCCCAAGGTCGACGACTATGAGGAATATCTCTTTTTGGTCGTTCACGCGCTCGCACTGAAGCAGAACGGAAAGCACAAGGAGCTAAGGACGACCGAGCTGGACATTTTTGTCGGGGAAAATTATGTCGTGACCTTTCATCAGGAACCCCTGAGTTGCACGACGCAGGTCCGCGATCTCGCGCTGAAAAAACCGGCCACGGCCATGGGGGAAGGTTCCGACATGCTGGTGCACCAGATCCTCGACCATCTCGTGGATAATTACCTGCCGGTCCTCGGCGATTACGACGTCAGGATCGACGCCCTCGAAAGGGACATGTTCCGTCACGCGTCAAAAGATTTTCTTCAGACGCTTTTGCGGATCAAGCAGGACGTCTTTGACCTCCGGCGCATCATCGGCCCCCAGCGGGACACTCTTTATTCGCTGACGAGGAACCCAAGCCGTTTTATAAAACAAAAACACCTGATGTATTTTCGCGATATCTACGACCATCTGTTCCGTATCCACGGGATGGCGGAGACCTATCATGAAAATCTCAACAACATCCTGCAGGTCTATTTTTCCTATTCCTCGTTCCGGCTGAACGAGGTCTTGAAACGCTTGACCGTTCTGGCGACGGTGACGATGCCGCCGGTCATTATCGCGAGCATTTACGGGATGAACTTCAAGCACATGCCCGAACTCCAGTGGCCCTTCGGCTATTCGTTCGCTCTCACGCTTTGCGTCCTGTCCTCTGTCGGGATGTTCCTGTGGATGAAGCTGAAAAAATGGATCTGAGCCCATCCGCTCCGAAGGGGCCGGGATCCGGCCGGCGAGTCGGTCTTTTATGGAATCCATCTACGGTCTAGACCTCCGGGAGATCGAAGCGCTTGTCGCGTCGTTCGGACTTCCGAAATATCGCGCGACCCAGCTCCTTGAGAGGATCTATAAGAAGAATGCCTTGAGCTGGGACGAGGTCCCCGCACTTCCGGCCGCCACGCGCGCAAAGATCGCCCAAAAATTCCGGCTGACCGCGCTCCGTCCCGTTGAAAAACTCGGTGCGGACGCGGGATCCAGCAAATTCCTTTTCGAAACAGAGGACGGGCATTTGCTCGAAAGCGTCCTGATCTCTCAAAAGGGCCGCGAGACGGTCTGTGTTTCGACCCAATTGGGCTGCAAGGTGAAATGCGTTTTTTGCGCGAGCGGGAAAGGGCCTTTCATCCGGAACCTCTCGGCCGGCGAGATCGTCGAGCAGGTCGCCCGGATCGCGCGCCAGACGGGCCGGAAGATCACGAACGTGGTTTTCATGGGAATGGGCGAACCGCTCGATAATTTCGAGTCGACGCTGAAAGCGGTCCGTCTCCTGACCGAGCCGTGGGGTTTCGCGCTCGGCGCGAGGCGCGTCACGGTATCCACCGCCGGGATCACGCCGAAGATCCTGGAATTCGTCAGGCTCGTGGACGGTCGTGTCAGGCTTTCGGTGTCGCTGCATTCCAGCAAGGAAGAGGTCCGCAGCGAGCTCGTGCCCATCAACCGGCGCTATTCACTCAAAGAACTGGTCGCGGTCCTGAAAAAGATCAACCGGGACCTGAAGCGCGAGATCACCTTTGAGTATACGCTGATCGAGGGCGTCAACGATTCCGGGGAAGAAGCTCTGGGAGTCGCGGCGATCGCGAAGCCCCTCAAGGCCAAGGTCAATATCATTCCTTACAATCCGGTCAGCGAGTTCGGCCACAAGCCGCCTTCCGCGCAAACCGTTCAGAACTTCTGCCGGACCCTGGAAAAGAAAGGGGTCCGGGTCATGCTACGCCAGACCGCGGGCCAGGAGATCGATGCGGCGTGCGGGCAGCTACGCCTGGACCGCGCACGGCGTACGGAGTAGCTGTTCAGTACTGCAAGGGACTCGGGACGCCTGCCCGCAAGGCGGAAACTCGTTCCTTGTCCTGGATGGCGGGGAGCGGATGGAGGATGGAGCTTTCTGAAAGCTTGCCAATAAGCTTGCGAAGCATACGCCTTTCGTGATCGATTTTCTCCATGACACCCTCACACATAGCCTCTTTCAGATAGCCTAGTTCCAAAGATATCTCAACTTGTGTTTCTAGTTCGGAGCAAGATCCGGCGGCAATATTGAGGAATCGCTGGTAGTCTTTTGTGGCCCTTCGGCTGTGTCCTTCACTGATATTACTGGGAATAGAGACCGCCGCTCTACGCATCTGAGTTGTTAGCCCATACAGTTCTTCGCTGGGCAGACCGCGAGTGATCTTGTAAGTTTCTACAACGATCTCTTTGCCAAGTTGCCAGATCTTCAAGTCTCGAAAATTCTGGATCGCTTTTTTATCAGGCTCTTTTCCGGGGGCTTGTTTTACCTCATTGTTTTGATGAGGGGTTTTAGAAAAACGTCCTCCGCTATTTACCTTCCGCCATCCCTGACCGTATTTTCCATCTTCCATTCTCGCTCCCTCCTTCATGGATTGTTTTTACGCCATTCTCCATCCGTCATCCGTTACCCGTTTTCTGATACGCCCACAGCCGATCCAATTCCGGCTTTTCCCGATAGATCCGCGCAAGCTGTTTGCTGAAGAAACCGTTCGACAGACCATCAAGCAGCGCGGTCAGTTCATCGATCCTCAAAAGTCCTTCCAGATGTTCCTGTTCCGTGGCGGGCGGAGTGAAGAGGAAACCGATCTGAAGACGGCGCCTTTCGTAATAGATGCGCGTGGCCTCCGATAACAGGTCGTTACGGAGCTCGACCATCATCTTTTCCCTGGAGTCGATGGAGGTCTGATCCGAACTGTAGACCGCGTCTCCCAGATCCCAGCCCACGCGCGCATCCCACCCCTTATTGACGTCATAGGGACCGTTGATGAACCTGTCGGGATCGTTCGTTCCGCCGCGGTCAAGGTCGATATTATTGCCGACCGAATAATCTTTTCCGAACGAAAGGGTCGGAAGAAGGGCCGCGACCCGGGAGCCGACGTGCCAGCGCTTGATCTTTCCGTTCGAAACGTTCGCGTAGCGGATCACGGCCCGGTGGAGTTCCCGGACGCCGGGTTCACGGCGGAGCAATTCCCGGAAAAGTTCCAGGAGTTCCGCGGACGGTTGAAAAGTTCCCGGTAAGTTGACTTCCCCCGGAGCGATCGTGAACCGCATCAGTCCCTCCGCCGTGATCGCTGCCAGAGATTCCTGCGCGCCTTCGATCAAGGCGATGCTCTCAGCCTCTTTTTGCGCCAGCCCGCGGTAGAGCTCCTCCCATACGTTACGGGAACGTGAAAAAGAATAGATGCCGCGTGGCGTCGCGGCGTACAGGCGGTTGGCTTTTTCCGAATAGGCCAACCGGCGGATCTCCGTGCTTTGAAGCCCGCTGGACGAAAGGGCGTGCCAACTGACGCCGCGGTCATTGCTTTCAAACACGCCCTTGGAAGTACCGAGCCACAGCATTTTTGAATCGTTCTTAGAAACGATCAGGTCAAAGAGTTCCGATGCTGCCGCCGTTTCTTCTTCGAGGAGCGTTCCGTCCGGAAGATCATAGGAAGACAGAATGTCTGTGGCAGGCGACGCACCGGGAAGCGCGAAGGCCTGCTGGGTTTCCCCCGAAGGTTTTAGGACATGCAGCGTGTTCGCGTCGCCGATAAAAAGACGGTCCGCGGCAAAAAGGAGAATGAAGACCGGGTGTCTTGCCGTAAAACAGCCGGAACGGCTCCAGGACTTTCCGGCGTTCACGGATCCGAAAAGACCTGTTTGCGTTCCCAGGAACCAGCGGTTCGGGTCACGGGGATCGACCGCAAAAGAGAGGACATTGCCCGAGCTGTTCTTTCTGTCCTCGTAGATCTTTTGCCAGCGCCGCGCTTTGAGATCACCCATGTAAACGTTTTGGTTCATCAGGATGAAGACGTGGCCCGGCAAGAATTCAAAGGAAATGATGCGGCGAACCCGCGATGACGAGCTTCCTTCGGACCACAGCGTGCGCCATTGGCCGCTTCCCGGATCATTCTCAAAAAGCTGGTGGCTCGATGTCGCCAGGACCTTCGTGGGTTCGAGGGGGTGGGCGAGTACACATGTGAGGTCACCCGGGTTGGGCGGCTGCAGGGGTTTCTGCCAATCCGCTCGGCCCTTCGGAAGATAAAGAAGCGCGGCAAGCGAAGCGGTCAATACAACAAGACCTAATCTTTTTGTAGATTTACACAGCATTGGAACCTCCTTAAATATGTCGAATATGCATATATTTTATGCATATTATGTAATAAAGTCAAGTCGTATTTTCATTTTTTTAATAAAATCTGACGATTAACCAATGGATCTAATGGGGACTGTTCGGAAAGGGCGCTTGGACACTTCAGACAACCATTATAAAAACAGAAAGTGACCAAGTTAATGGTTTATTAAACAGTTATATTCCGGAGTTGAGAGCTATCGGAAGTGTACGGTGAGGGAGAAATGGCCTAAAAGTTGTCCTTCGCGCTTTCTTTCAGAGGTCTTTTTTGTTATAGTCCTCTGTCTTTTAACCCCTAAGGGAGCTCATCATGGGATTCAAATGCGGGATCGTCGGTCTTCCGAACGTCGGCAAATCGACCATCTTTAACGCGATCGCCAAGGCTCATGCCGCCGCGTCGAACTATCCTTTTTGCACCATCGAGCCGAACGTCGGGATGGTGCCGGTCCCGGACCAGCGCCTCTGGGATATCAGCAAGCTTTTCAACCCGCAGAAGACGACGCCCACCACGGTCGAGTTTTATGACATCGCGGGGCTCGTCGCCGGCGCCTCCAAAGGGGAAGGCCTCGGGAACCAGTTCCTCGGACACATCAAAGAGGTCGAAGCGATTCTTCACGTCGTGCGATGTTTCGAGGACCCGAACATCGTCCATGTTTCCGGCAGCATCGATCCCGAACGCGACGTCGAGGTGATCGACACGGAACTCTGCCTGAAAGATCTCGACACCATCAATACGCGTTATGAAAAGACCGAGAAGCTCGCGAAAACGGGGGACAAAGATTCCAAAGAAAAAATGCCCGTCTACGAGAAGGTCAAAAAAGCGCTCGAGGCGGGAACGCCGCTCCGGCGTATCGGGTTGACCGAGGAAGAAAAAAAACTGATCAAGGATATGGCCTTTATTACGCTTA
Source organism: Candidatus Omnitrophota bacterium (assembly GCA_903820505.1). Taxonomy (GTDB): domain Bacteria; phylum Omnitrophota; class Omnitrophia; order Omnitrophales; family Aquincolibacteriaceae; genus Pegaeibacterium; species Pegaeibacterium caenilacustre. The sequence goes on along the minus strand of CAIJHQ010000062.1, from coordinate 171,970 downwards.
AGACCGTGCTTTATTGCGCGAACGTTGCCGAAAATGACCTTCCGGCCGGAGGGAAATGGGTAGAAGTCGTCCGGCAGATCGCCGCCAGGGAGAAAGCCGAGGTCGTGGTGATCTCGGGAAAAGTCGAGTCGGAGCTGATCGATCTGAGCGAAGACGACCAAAAAATCTTTCTCAAGGACCTGGGTCTCGAAGAGCCCGGGTTGAATTCCTTGATCCGGCACGGTTATCAGGCGCTCCAACTCATCACTTATTTCACGGCCGGCGAGAAAGAGGTTCGCGCGTGGACCGTAAGGAAAGGCTCGAAAGCGCCGCAGGCCGCGGGCGTGATCCACTCCGATTTTGAACGCGGGTTCATCCGTGCCGAGGTCATGCGGTATGAAGATCTTCTGAAGTACGGCTCCCAGGCCGCCGTGAAGGAAAAGGGTTTGCTGCGTATCGAGGGCAAGGAATACGAGACCCAGGACGGCGACGTCATGCTTTTCCGTTTTTCGGTATAGTTTCCGTCTGATCCCAGGAAAGGGCCTAAGGCGTTGCCCATTCCCGGTTAACCGAGTATAATTCACTCCATGACGACGCCTTTCTACCGTGTTTACCGTGATTTCAAAGCCTGTTTTGAGCGGGATCCCGCTGCCCGGACGCCGCTCGGAGTTCTCGAAGTACTTCTGTTGTATCCGGGATTCCATGCCATGCTTTTTTACCGGTTCGCGCACGTTCTGCACATTCTGCGGATCCCTTTCATTCCGCGATTTATTTCCCAGCTCGCGCGGTTCCTGACCGGGGTGGAGATCCATCCGGGAGCGAAGATCGGGCCGGGTTTTTTCATCGATCACGGGATGGGAGTGGTGATCGGAGAAACGACCGAGGTCGGCGAGAACGTCACGATCTATCAGGGCGTGACGCTCGGCGGGACCGGCAAAGAGCGCGGGAAACGTCACCCGACACTCGGGAACAATGTGGTGGTCGGCGTGGGCGCGAAAGTGCTCGGGAACATCCGGATCGGGAACCACGTCAAGATCGGCGGCGGTTCCGTGGTGATCCATTCCGTGCCCGATGACTGCACCGTGGTCGGCGTGCCTGGCGAGATCGTGCGTATCGACGGGAAGCATCTGGACGAGATCGACCTCGAGCACGGTGACCTTCCGGACCCCGTCAAAGAGCTCAAGAACCGCATCCGTAATCTTCAAAAGGAAGTCGAATCCCTCGAGGCGTTCCATAAAGGACAAAGCAACGCGGAAAGCGCAAAGCGCGGCGAGAAAACAGATGCGTAAAATATTGCGTTTCGCGTTGACCGCATGTCGCATCGCGGACTTATGAAACGATCTCCGGGAAAAGACATCAAAGCGAAGATCTATTCCGACGGCGGCGCGCGCGGAAATCCCGGGCCGGCGGCGATCGGCGTTCTGGTCTGCGGTGAAGACGGACGCAGGCTCGGCGACCACGGGGAAGTGATCGGCGAGACGACCAATAATGTCGCGGAATACACGGCGGTGATCCGCGGCCTGACGCTCGCCGCGGAACTGGGCGTCGCGGAAGCGGATTATTTTTTGGATAGTGAACTCGTGGCGCGCCAGCTTTCCGGGGTCTACAAGCTCAAGGCCGAGCATCTGAAGCCGCTTTTCGCGCAGGTGAAAGAGAAAGAAAAACATTTCAAACGGATCACTTATTTCCATGTGCCGCGCGAACATGAAAAGATCAAGTATGTGGACAAACTCGTGAACCGGGCCCTGGACGGCGCGGGACACTAGCGCGGGAGAGCGGATGGATTGGATCGCGGCGGTCATCGGGTTGCTGGGCGGGATCACGAGCGGGCTTTTGGGCGTGGGCGGCGGACTCATCTTTGTGCCGCTTCTCATGATGCTGAAAGGGTTCGACCCGCACAAGGCGATCGGGACCTCGCTGTTTGTCATTGTGTTTACCGGGCTCTTTGGCGCCATTTTTCACGGCAAGGCCGGCATGGTCGATGTGAAGACCGCCGTTCTGTTAGGCATCTTCAGCGTTCTCGGCGTGTGGCTCGGGACCCAATGGTCGCTCAGGCTGGATATTTTCTTGCTCAAGCGTGTTTTTGCGGTCTTTTTAGTCGCGGTAGCGGTCAAACTATTTTTCTTTAAGTGACATTGAATCGTTCAGGAGGAAAAGCATGAAGATCTCTTTGGCGCCTTTTACACGTTCCGCCCCGAAGGCGGATCTTTTTGTGGTCGGGTGTTTTAAAGGTATGAAAGACCTAACATTATTCCGGAAGATCGATCCCGGTTTCTTCAAGGCCGCGGAGGCCGCGATCGTCAAAAAGCGCTTTGAAGGAAAGACGGGCGAAGTGTTCAGCTCCTACCAAATGGGGTACCGCCAGGCGCCCGAAATGGCGCTTCTCGGTCTCGGGGAAAAGAACACCTTTACGGTTGCGTCCCTGAGGAAAGCGGTGGGGAGCGTGATCAGCGCGGCCAACGCCCGCAAGGCCTCGAAAGTCCGGATCCTTTTCGAGTCATTTTTGACGAAAGAAATTAACCAGGAAACGGCCGTCGGGGTTTTTTCAGAAATATCGGTTTTGGCGGCGTACCGGTTCACGCAATACAAGACCCGGACAAAAGACGATCCGCCAGGAGCGCCGGCATCCGTGGAATTGGTTTCGGAGGAAAAGGAAGGGCTTCAGGAATTGCGTTCCGCGCTGGCACGCTCCGAGAAGATCGCCCGGGCGGTCACTTTGGCACGCGACCTGAACAATGAACCCGGGAACGTGATGAATCCGCCGCGCCTTGCCCAGGAAGCGAAAAAGATCGCCGCGGAGAAAAAACTTAAATGCCGGATCTTCGGTCTGGCGGAACTCAAGAAGATGGGTATGAACGGGATCCTGGCCGTGAACCGGGGCAGTCCGACGCCGCCGGCGCTGATCGTTCTGGAATACGGGCAGGAGCACAAAGGAAAAGGCACCGTCTGTCTGGTCGGGAAAGGCGTTACGTTCGATACGGGGGGAATTTCCATAAAGCCGTCCAAGAACATGGAGGAAATGAAATACGATAAGTCGGGGGCCATCGCGGTGATCGCGACGATGGGCCTCTTGGCGGACCTGAAGCTTCCTGTCCATGTCGTGGGGCTCGCGCCGGCTGCGGAGAACAACGTGGCGAACGATCCCCAGCGGCCGGGAGACATCATCAAAATGTACAACGGAAAAACGGTGGCCGTGATGAACACGGACGCCGAAGGCCGGTTGATCCTTGCCGATGCGCTTGCTTATTGCGCACAGTTCAAGCCGGCAGCGATCATCGACGTCGCAACGCTGACGGGGATGTGCCACCACACTTTCGGGGACAAAACGTGCGGCATCCTGGGGACCGATGCGAAACTTATCGCGGCCGTCCAGAAGGCGGGAGAGAAGGTCGGCGAACGGTGCTGGCAGCTTCCGCTTTGGGACGAATACGGAGATTGCATCAAGGGGAGTCAATCCGATCTCCAGAATGTGGGCGATGGATATGCCGGGACGATCACGGCGGCGATGTTCCTGAAGGAATTCGTGCCCGCGAAAACTCCGTGGGTCCATCTGGACATCGCGGGCGTGGCCAATTGCACGCAGAACCGTTTCGATTGTCAAAAAGGGGCGACGGGGTTCGGCGTCCGGCTTTTTACGGAATTCCTTTCGAGCTGGGATCCGGAGGAGTTTTCCGGAAAGAAATGAGCGGGAAAAACCGTTCCGGCTCTCTCCCGAAAGGCGGAAAGATCATCGGAAAAAGAAGTTGTTTTTGGATTGATTCAGGGCTCCGGCGGAGTTAAGATTCCACCTGAAACACCGTTACTGTAGCTATCAGGTAACACCAATAGAAGGAGATGAAACCATGAAAAAGACCCTTTCCTGTTTGACGGCTTTTTTGCTGATATTTGCTTTCATGACGCCGGCGGTCTTTGCGGCGGGCGGTAAGGAATTCGGAGCGTCCCTGCTGCTTCCCACGACGGGTCAGGCGATGAACGGCGAGATCGGCGCTACAAAGACGAAGATCATGGCCGGTATCGAAGTTGCGGCCATAACGACCACGATCCTTTTGGCGACATTGACCACCGGAGGTATTTTCTGGGCGGGTCTCGGGCCCCTAATCGCGAACCACGCGTGGAGCGCCGCGGACGCTTTCAAGACGGCCCGCAGCAATAAGAATGACCCGTACATCCAGCAGCAACTTTCCTCGGCGCAACGGACCCTGGACATGTCCCGTCAGAACCGGTTTTCCAGGGAGTCGGACATCCGTCAGCGGCTTTTGAAGGCCGGTGAGCAGTCCTGATTTTTCATTGATTCGAGTAAGAATGAGGAGATTAGGACAGTCCAAACAACTTTGGAAGAAGAAAAAAGGAAAGTTTGGGCAGTCCTGATTTTTCATCCTCCGGCATTCTGAGGAACTGATTTGAAAAGGCCTGATCGTTAAGATCAGGCCTTTTTGTTATCATGGGAACATACATGGGCACAGAAAATCGTCAGAGACTTCTTTCTTCGCAGCTCCGGATGGCGGCTGAGATTTGGCAGGGGACCGTGAAGGATCCCGTTCCGGCGGACCGCTGTCTTTCCCGTTATTTTTTTCTGAATCGCAGGAAGGTCGGCTCTCGCGACCGTAAATTCCTCTCCGAAACTATTTACAGCGCTTTTCGCCATAAAAGTTTTCTGGAGGCTTGGGTTGAGAGCGCTAAATCACGGCCGCTTATAAGCGAAACCAAGAAAACGGAAAATATGTGTCTTTTTGCCGCTACGAAAGAGGATCTCGTCACAAGAGAGGACTTCTGCGGCGCATTCCATCAGGATGGGAAGATCTACGCCGCCCTCAAGGAACACTTGGTTCCGGAAGGAGGCGGGCCAAAGTCCAAAGAGGAAATGATGGCGCTGCTGTATTCGTTCCCCCTATGGCTCGTTCAGCGGTGGATCCAAATATTCGGCGTCCACGAGACCGAGCAGCTGCTCGGGTTCTTTCAACAGCGGCCGCTTCTGGTGCTTCGCGCGAACACTTTGAAGATCAGTCGAAAAAGATTGGTGGATCTGTTCCGTCGTCTTGGGGCGGAGGTCAACCAGACGGTGGGCGCCTATACCGGCCTTGTCCTTCGGGAGCGGCGTAACGTATTTGACACGCCGGCCTTTCGCGACGGCTGGTTCGAGGTGCAGGACGAGGGAAGCCAGCTCATTTGTCAGAAAATGGATCCCAAGCCCGGGGAGAACCTTTGGGACGTTTGCGCGGGCGGCGGCGGGAAAAGTCTCGCGCTCGCGGCCATCATGGAGAATAAGGGCCGCATCGTGGCAACGGACCTCCGGTCCTACAAACTGGACGAACTGAAAAAAAGGGCCAAACGCGCCGGGGTTTTCAATATCTTTCCGGCGGAACTCGAACGGATCGGAGAATTAAAGATCGCGAAGACCGGGTTCGATAAGATTCTTGTCGACGTGCCGTGTTCGGGGACGGGCACTTTAGGGCGGAATCCGGATGCCAAATGGAAATTGACGGAGGCCTGGTTCGAACAATTGCAGCGGGAGCAGCTCGCGATCCTTGAAAAAGCTTTGCCTTACCTCGCGAAAAACGGCAAACTATATTACGCGACCTGTTCGGTGGAGGCCGCGGAGAACGAGCAGGTCATTGAAAAGTTCCTTGTCCTCCATCCGGAACTGAAGCTCGTTCCCTGCGGGGAAAAGGGCGAGACGTTCTTTAAATTATGGCCGCCGGAAAGTGCTACCGACGGTTTTTTTCTCGCGGTCCTTGAAAAACGGGATGACCGCTAGCGCTTTACCGCAGTTATTTGCCGCCCGCGGACAAAAACGTTCCGCTGGGCATAAACAACAATGGAAAGCGGGCCCAAAGACGTTTTCCGTTCTTAACGGGGTGAGTCATGAAAAAAACAGCCTTTCTCGTTCTGGTTTTTCTGGTTACTTTTATTCTGGGGACCGGCGTCCTCCATGCCGCCGACGCCGTTCAAAAAACGAACGCTTTTAAACGTATTCTGGATGTCCAGGGCCGCGGGGTCGTCAATATCCTGACCTGTCCCGGGGAGATGATCAACGCCTTCCACTCCCAGAAAAAGGACCATCCCAAAGCCTGGCCGGCCACCTATTTCTTCAGCGCCTTCGGAAATACGCTCCTGCGGCTCGGTTCGGGGATCAATGATGCCGCTGTCCTTCCTTTCTATGTGAACGCCGTCAACGATGCGACCCCAATGACGCAGCGATTCGATATGACCGAATATTACTGGCAGAAGAATTAGAAAGCGGACGCGAACGGTTCCGTAGGCTTCTTCCCGCGGGTTTTCATTCGATGAAGAGCACGAATATTGCGGTGATCTTGGTAGCGCCCGAGAACGCGGATAATATCGGTGCCGTGGCCCGTGCCCTCAAGAACACGGGTTTCTCGGAACTTCGTTTAGTCCGGCCTCCCCGGAACTGGCGCGTCAAGGGCAGGAAGATGGCCATGTCCGCCGCGGACGTCCTGAAGAGAGGGCGAGTCTTCCAGTCCCTCGAAAAAGCCGTTGAGGACCGGAAGCTGGTGATCGGGACAACGCGCCGCAACGGAGCAGGCCGCGGGTCTTTTCTTCCATTTCAAAAAGCCATCCTCAAGGTCCGTGAAAGTTCCGGGCGACTCAAGGTCGCGATCGTTTTTGGCTGCGAATCGAAAGGGCTCGCGAACAAAGACATCGAGCTGTGCGACCAGCTGGTTACGATCCCCGCCAGCCCGCTGTATCCCTCTTTTAATCTGGCGCAAGCGGTCATGGTCACGTTGTTTTCTTTGTCATTGTCTCCGGGAACGCGCCACCGGGAGGAACACGAACGGTTTCTGAACAAAAAAGAGACGCAGGCCGCTCTGAAGCATTTTGAAACGGCCCTCAAAGCCCTTGGTTACCGTCGGGGCGGGAACGATCTTTTGTCGAGGATCCTCGGAACGATGCGGGGGCTTTTAAAAAGGAGCGGCTTGCTTGGACCGGAGGCGCAAATGATCAAGGGGTTTTCGCGGCGTATCCGCGAAAAAGTTTTGAGTTGCGCCTCGAGCAGAGGTAGAATGTGAACGTGTGGAGGCGTTCTCCGGAGTGCCTTCGGCTTCCAATGGCGAAAAAGGGAGTTATAAAACCATGGATGAACAGAAACTTAGGGAAGACCTGCTGCAATTGATCAAGGAAAAGGCTGTGATCCGCGGGGAGCGCACGCTTGCTTCCGGGAAAATATCGAATTATTACATTGATGGAAAGCAAGTAACGCTCAGCGCGCAGGGGCTCTTTCTTACCGCCAAGGTGATCCTCCATATGATCCAGGGGACCGGCGCCAACGCGATCGGCGGACCGACGCTCGGGGCGGATCCTATTGCCGCGGCCGTATCTGTGCTGAGTTCGCAAAGCGGGAATCCCCTCAAGGCGTTCATCGTTCGCAAGGAAACGAAGGATCACGGGATGCAGAGGATGATCGAGGGGCCCTCACTGGAGCCTGGGGATAAGGTGATCATGGTCGAGGATGTGATCACGACCGGCGGTTCGGTCCTGAAAGCGATCCGGGAGGTCGAACAACTTGGGGCCAGGGTTGTTAAGACCCTGTGTCTTGTGGACCGCGCTGAGGGCGCGATGGAAACCCTTGCCTCCTACCACTACACTCCGATATTCAATCTCAAGGATCTAGGGCTATAGCTGTTTAAGATCTGCGGGGAAATAAAAAAGCGCGAAACCGATTAACGGTCTCGCGCTTTTTTGCTTCGGGACCCTTTCGGGTCCGGAAATTATTTCTTCACGTAATCGTAGGCGCTATGTTTTCTGACCACGCGCTTGGGGCGCGCGACGGGTTCCTGATCCACCACTGGGGCCACCGGGGCTGGTGCGGTAACCGTTGTGACGATCGGAGCCGACATCGGTTCCTGGGCAACAAATTGAGTCGGAGCCGGAACGGCCTCGGGAGTTTCTTCGAGGCAGTTGTCATAAGAACGCGACACGGGGAAACCGTTGAATCCGGGTACCCAGAACAGGGCGACGTCTACGATACCCGATCCCGCACGCAGGGCTGTGCAACCGAGTCCGCCAGCCATACCGGTGAGCGTCCCGATGAGCGGGGGACCCGATTTGGTTTTATTGACGGTTTGAACGAAAATATCAACGGGGCTTGTGCCGGCGTTCAGAAAACCGCGGCCCAACATCCCGCCGGATTTTTCACCATAGGCCTCCGACTGCGCCATTTCCCAAACATCTTTTGCCAATCCTTGCGGAACCAGCAATCCGATGCCGATCACGAGAGCGAGCAATACCTTTGCTATTTTCACGAGACCCCCTTTTGTGAGAATTTCAGAAATACATGATTGATTGAATGATGCCTATCAAAACCGACTGAGGGGAGATACTACAACGAATAAAAATAACAATCAATATTATTTTTTTTCGCGGCCACTTTTTTTGTAACCGCTTCTGCAGTAATAGGTTACAAAATATGCGGGAAAGAATAAAAACTAGCAACTATTGACAATTTATAAAATATAGGATACTTTGTAGTGTAGAATATAGCTCTATAGAACATGAAAATAGCAATAATGAACAAGGAGAACAACTATGGAACAGGCCAAAAGCGACAACAAACAGGAAGTTCACTACCCCAGGAAGGAGCGGACCCAGATCATGACGCCCAAGGAAGCGGCGAAGTATCTCGGGTTCCACCTTGTGACGATCTACCGTCTGCTGAAGAAGGGTGAAGTTCCGGCGACGAAGATCGGCGGGCAGTGGCGCTTCAAGAAGGATGTTTTGGACGCCTGGTTGAACGATCGCATGAACCAATAAGCGGTTCGCGGGCCCGAAGGATGCTTTTTCGGGATTATAACGTAAGCCGGGCCTGCGACGGGATTTTAGGGGTTCATGTTATTGAAGGGTCCTTTTGAGAAAAAGGGGCCGTTAGAGGTTTTCCGCAAGCAGTGAGGCCGCTATTCTCCGATGAGGAGCAGGGAACGCAAGGCTTCCGGTTTTTCTGACCGACACCCACCGTCCATGACGCCGCTTTAGAGATCGAAAACGGCCGTCTCTTTCAGGGATTTGTGCTTTGTAGACTTCCAAGGTTATCCGGTACCTTGTATACGCATGCCGCAGGGTTAGCAGGAGGGTCGTACGGCGGCGAAGATCTTTCCCGATCTCTTTGAACATTCCTTTTTTACTCTCCCAGAACGGAAACATCCAGAGCCCACCCCAGCGGTCATGCTCCCGTTGTTTTTCAATCCAGACCTTTCCTTTATCATCCTGTAGGACCAACGCCGCCATCTTGATTTTTTCATAGCGCTCCTTTTTTGAGCGGACGGGAAAGAAAGATTCCTTTTTCTTCTTGTGGGCGACGCACAGCGTTCTGACCGGACACTGAGGGCACTTGGGGTTTCCGGGGAAGCAAAGGGTGGCGCCAAGCTCCATAAGGGCCTGGTTCATGTCCCCCGGAGCATTCTCCGGAAGGAGCGATGCCGCAAGTTCCCACAGCTTATCGAGGGTCGAGGGTCGGTCGACGCTTTGTTTGACCCCGAAGATCCTGGTAAGGATACGTATAACGTTACCGTCCAGAACCGGTGTTTTTTCCCCAAAGGCGATGCTTGCGATAGCGCCCGCAGTGTAGCGGCCGATGCCGGGCAACGTCCGCAACGCCTCAGCGGTCCTGGGGATCTTGCCCTTAAGGGCTTTTTGGATAAGGATGGCCGCTCGGTGAAGCATTCGCGCACGGCGGTAGTAGCCCAAACCGGCCCAATAGCGAAGGACCTCGGATGATCGGGCACGGGCGAGTGAGGCCAATGTCGGGAAATGCCGGGTCCACCGTTGATAGTAAGGAATGACCGTCGCGACCTGAGTTTGCTGGAGCATGATCTCCGAGATCCAGATCTTGTACGGGTCGTCCGTGCGACGCCAGGGGAGATCCCTTTTGTGAAAAGAGTACCAGCGAAGCAGTTTTTGGGGGATGAGATGTCGGTCGCAGCGGGTGAAAGACATGAAAATATCATATAGGGACGTGGGGCGCGGGGCAAGGCCTCTAAAAAGAAGTTCAGAAAACATCCAGGGGGCCGATAAGAATTAGGAAAATAATTGGTTGTTGATGCCAACAACTTATGGCAAAATACGCAAGGTAAGTGGCAAACATCCAAGGCTTTAAAAACCAAGGAGGAAATATCAATGAAGAAGATCATCAGTTTAGTGGTGCTCTTTGCCATGCTTCTCGCGCCGGTCGCTTTCGCGGCGTCGAGTCCGTGGACGGAAGAGAAGACCTACGGCGAGAAGGTCGCGGGCAAACTGGGGTTTGGCTTGACCAACACGGTTCTCGGTTGGACCAAGCTTTTCTCCACGCCTAACGACTATTCTTCCGCTGGGAAGAATGTTTGGCAGGGCGTTGGTCAGGGAATGGTTGATACGGCCGTAACGACGGTTCTTGGCGCCGTTCAGCTCGTGACCTTCCCGATTCCTGCGGATGTTCCGATACCGAGCCCGGTAAACGTTACTGGGAAATAACGGTAGCACCAGGAGTTGTAGTAAAAAGCGCCGGGCCTTCGGGCTCGGCGCTTCTTATTTGTAGATGCATATAGAAAACACCTCCAAAAGATTACTTAGAAGACTGCTGGCCTCCTCCCGGGAACAAAAACCTCCCCCGTAGATTGTCTTTCCGGCAGGCATTTTATCCCTATGAGAGGGCAGGGGTCTGGTCCTGCTGTGGGGGTTATGTCCTTACTTCAGTCGAAGAGCTCGTCCACCCAGTTCCTCAGGACTTTCTTGTCGTTTCCGGAGGGAGCGCGTTTTTTGGAGGGGGCGACACGGGTTTTCGGGTTAATGGCCCAGACGTGGCGGGGTTTCGGTGTCTTAGCGGATTTTTTCTTTGGCATTCGCGTCTCCACGGGGAAAGGTCATAACCCTAAATGTTTAAAAGGTTCAAGCGCCGCAAGCACCTCCCCATGGATCCGGCCGTTCGTGGCAAGATTCTGGATTCCCATCAGCGTAAGCGGACTGCCTGAAAAGTCGGTCAGTGTGCCGCCAGCTTCTTCCACGATGATCATGCCGGCGGCCTTGTCCCAGGGAGAGAGCTTCATTTCATAGTAGCCGTCGAACCTGCCGCAGGCCACGTAACACAGGTCGATCGCCGCGGAACCGCAGCGGCGAATGCCCTGGATCCGGGTGAGAAACGCTCTTAGCATACCGAGATAATCATCGGGATTCTTATGCCGGTCGTAGGGGAAGCCTGTTGCCAGGAGCGAGTCCGAAAGCGTTTCTACCTTGGAGACGTGGATCCTCCTGCCGTTCAGCATGGCGCCTTTTCCGCACTCGGCGAAGAAAAGCTCCTTCCGGAACGGATCGAAGACCCCCCCCATCAACAGCTGTCCGGCCAGTTCAAACCCGATCGAGACCGAAACGGTGGGAAACCCATGCGCGAAATTCGTCGTTCCGTCGATGGGATCGATGATCCAGCGTCCTTCGGAGCCCTCGACAGCGGGGGATTCTTCGGCAAGGATGGCGTGGTTCGGGAACCGCTTGAGGATAAGGTCGACCACGGCCTTTTCCGAGGCTTTGTCGATCTCGGTTACGATATTGAAAACGCCCTTTTTGGAGATCTTTTGAGGCTTGCCGAAGTTCGCTTTGACGATCCGTCCGGCCCGTTCTAGGGCGTCCAAGAGCGTTCTTTTAATTTTAGCGTTCTTCATATAAAATACGAGTCCGATTGACGAGAAATCTTGTGGCAAGGAATGCATTGTAGCGGAAGGCGCCTGTTATCGCAATGCTCTCATGAAGCCCCATAACCCCAAAAGCTGAGGGATTTTTATGAAATCATATCGTGTGACGGTGATCCCGGGTGACGGTGTCGGCCCGGAACTTGCCGCGGTCGCCCAGGAATGTCTCGAAGCGACCGGCGTCCGGTTCGACTGGGATGTCCAAACCGCCGGGATGGACGTTATGGCGCAAGAGGGGACCCCGTTGCCGGACCGCGTGCTGGAATCCATCCGCAGGAACAAGATCGCCATCAAAGCGCCGATCACTACGCCCGTCGGGACCGGGTTCCGCTCCGTGAATGTGGCTCTTCGCAAGGAACTCGACCTCTACGCGTGTCTCAGGCCCTGCAAATCCTACGAAGGGGTCCGTTCCCGCTATAAAAATATCGACCTCGTGATCGTGCGTGAAAATACCGAGGACCTTTATGCCGGGATCGAGTTCCAGAAGGGAACGAACGAGGCTGTCGAACTCATCAGTCAGATCGAAAAACTATCTAAAAAGAAGATCCGTCCGGATTCAGGAGTGAGCATCAAGCCCATTTCTGTGACTGGGACGGAACGCATCGTAAGGTTCGCCTTTGAATACGCCCGGCAATACAAACGCAAGAAAGTCACTGCGGTCCATAAGGCCAACATCATGAAGTTCACGGATGGGCTATTCCTCGAGGTGGCGCGGGAAGTGGCCAAGAAATACCCTGACATCGAGTTCGAGGACCGCATCGTGGACAACATGTGCATGCAGTTGGTCCAGAAACCGGAGCTCTATGACGTGCTTGTGCTGCCGAACCTTTACGGGGATATCGTGTCCGACCTTTGTGCCGGGCTTGTCGGCGGGCTGGGCGTTGCGCCGGGGGCCAATATCGGGACCGACAGCGCTTTGTTCGAAGCGACCCACGGGTCGGCGCCCAAGTACAAGGGGCTCAACAAATTGAATCCTACCGCGGTCATTTTGTCCGGCGTCCTCATGCTGAGGTACCTTGGCGAGAAGGCGGCGGCGGAGCGTCTGGAAAAGGCCGTTGCGGATGTGATCCGTGAAGGTAAGGACGTGACTTATGATATGAAGGCCGATCGCGACGACCCGACCGCCGTCGGCACCAAGGAAATGGGCGCGGCCATCATTCGGGCCATGAAACGAAAGGCCTAGGGGATCGGGCGCTCAAAGGATCTTTCAGACAAGGATGAAGACGTGAAACATTCCAAAGTTACAGTTGTCGGCGCAGGGTTTGTCGGCGCCACTGCGGCCCAGCGGATCGTGGAAAAGGATCTCGCAGACGTCGTGCTGATCGACATTGTCGAGGGTCTGCCCCAAGGAAAGGCCCTGGACATGATGGAGTCCGCGCCCGTCGAAGGTTTTTCTTCCAAGATCCTTGGCACGAACCGGTATGAGGACACGGCTGGTTCCGACGTCATCGTCATTACCGCGGGATTGGCACGCAAGCCGGGCATGAGCCGGGACGACCTTCTATTTAAGAACGCGGAGATCGTGGGCGGGATCGTGACGGCATGCGCGAAACACTCTCCCGAGGCGGTCATTGTCATGGTGACCAATCCTCTGGACGTTATGACTTGGCTTGCCAAGGAAAGGTCCGGGTTTCCGGCCGCGCGCGTGATCGGGATGGCCGGGGAACTGGATTCCGCCCGGTATGCCTATTTCATCGCCGAAAAGCTCGGATGCAAGCCGGGCGACGTGGAGGCCATGGTGCTCGGAGGGCACGGCGATCAAATGGTCCCCGTGCTCGGACTTACAAAAGTGAAAGGGAAGTCCCTTACGGGAATCATGGATGCCGCAACGATCGAACAGATCAACCAGCGAACGCGTAACGGCGGCGCCGAGATCGTCGGTTTTCTCAAGACGGGCAGTGCTTATTATGCCCCCTCCTCTTCCGCGGTCAAAATGGTCCGTGCGATCCTCAAAAACACCGGGGAGACCATTGCGTCCTGTGTTTATCTGGAAGGGCAATACGGTCTGAAAGATGTTTATTGCGGCGTTCCCGCGCAACTGGGGCGCAAGGGCGTCCGGAAGGTCGTGGAGATTCCATTGACGGCCGCGGAGCGTCAGGAGCTTCACAGGTCAGCCGCGGATGTCCGCCAAAATTTTCTCAAGCTGAACATTTCTTAACAAAAAAGGTTTGGCCGATGAGTCTTCTCAATAGTTTCGGAAGCAAGGTCACGCTCAGGATCGCGGGGAAGGATTACACGATCTACCGTCTGCGCGCACTCCAGGAATGCGGGATCGCGAAGGTCCTGAAACTGCCTTATTCCATCCGCGTGCTTCTCGAAAATCTGCTCCGCAACGAAGACGGCAAGAGCGTGACGCGCACGGACATCGAGAACCTCGCGAACTGGGACCCCGCTCAGAAAAGCGGGCAGGAGATCGCGTTCACGCCGGCGCGGGTGCTTTTACAGGATTTTACCGGAGTGCCTGCGGTGGTGGACCTTGCGGCGATGCGCGAAGCAATGGTCAAAATGGGAGGCGATCCCAAGAAGATCAATCCGCTCCAGCCCGTCGATCTTGTGATCGATCATTCGGTCCAGACGGATTTTTTCGGAAGTCCGGACGCCTTTCAAAAGAACCTTTCCAAGGAGTTCGAACGGAACCGGGAACGCTACCAGTTCCTGAAGTGGGGACAGCAGGCGTTCCGCAATTTCCGCGTGGTCCCTCCCGCGACCGGGATCATCCACCAGGTGAACCTGGAATATCTTTCGCCCGTGATCTTCAGCAGAAAAGACGGCGCCAAAACGTTCCTCTATCCGGACACGCTCGTCGGGACCGATTCGCATACGACGATGATCAACAGCCTGGGCGTCCTCGGCTGGGGCGTCGGCGGTATCGAGGCCGAGGCCGCGATGCTCGGACAGCCGATCTCCATGCTGATCCCGGAAGTGGTCGGAGTCAAATTTACCGGGAAACTGAAAGAAGGGGTTACCCCTACGGACCTTGTGCTGACCGTGGTGCAGATGCTCCGCAAAAAGGGCGTGGTCGGAAAGTTCGTGGAATTTTTCGGGACAGGGGTGAAAGCCCTGCCGCTCGCGGACCGCGCGGTCGTCGCGAACATGGCGCCGGAATACGGCGCGACGGTCGGATTTTTCCCGGCAGACCAGGAAACGCTGGATTATCTGCGGCTGACGGGTAGGAGTGAAGAGCAGATCAATCTTGCCGAGAGCTATCTCAAGGAGCAGGGACTTTTCCGCGAAGGATTCGGGGAGAACATTGCCTATTCGAGCACGGTGGAACTGGACCTCGCGACTGTGGCCCCGAGCCTTGCCGGCCCGAAGCGGCCCCAAGATCGCGTGACACTCCCCGAAGTCAAATCCTCCTTCAAAAAGACCCTTACGGAAACGGTGAAGAGCAAGGCAGACCTGACTAAAAGGGTGTCCTTTGAGATCGACGGAAAGCCGTGCTCTCTCGGCCAGGGCGCAGTCGTGATCGCCTCCATTACGAGCTGCACGAATACGTCGAGCCCTTGGGGAATGATTGCCGCTGGGATCCTGGCGAAAAAAGCCGTGAAAAAGGGTCTTTCGGTGAGCCCTTGGGTGAAGACAAGTCTGGCGCCGGGTTCGAAAGTCGTGACGGATTATATGAAGGAAAGCGGACTTATGCCGTCGCTTGAAGCCCTGAAATTCCATCTCGTGGGATACGGATGTCTGACCTGCATCGGAAATTCCGGGCCCTTGCCCGAGCCGGTGGCGAAAGCGGTTAAGGAAAAAGATCTGGTCGTGGCCGCGGTGCTTTCGGGCAATCGCAATTTCGAGGGACGCGTTCACTCACAAGTCCGTGCGAACTATCTCGCGTCACCCCCTCTCGTGGTGGCCTACGCGATCGCGGGTACGGTGGCGATCGACCTGACGAAAGAACCGCTGGGAAAAGGCACGGACGGCAAGCCGGTCTTTCTCAAGGATGTTTGGCCAAGCGCCGCGGAGATCCGTAACGCGCTCAAAGAAGTCCGGCCGTCACTGTTCTTGTCCCGCTACAGGAACGTATTTGAAGGAAGCGAGGACTGGCTGGCCCTTGCCGCCCCGCGGGGAGAAACTTTTTCGTGGGGGAAAGACTCCCTCTATGTGAAGTCTCCGCCTTACTTTCAGGGGATAACGGTGATACCGGCGCCTCCTAAAGATATCAAGAACGCCCGCGTGTTGGCCGTGCTGGGAGATTCCATCACCACGGACCATATCTCGCCGGCGGGATCCATCGCGCCCGGAAGTCCGGCCGGCCGGTACTTGATCGAACGTGGAATTCAGCCGCAGGATTTTAATTCTTATGGCGCGCGGCGCGGAAACCATGAGGTGATGGTGCGTGGGACGTTCGCGAACAGCCGTTTGAAGAACCAGCTTGTTCCAGGCATTGAAGGTGGCATGACAAAATATTTTCCGCCGAAGGGAAAACCTTCTGTGATGACGATCTTTGATGCGGCAATGAAATATAAAGAGAGCGGGCAGCCGCTTATTGTGATCGCCGGCAAGGAATATGGCAGCGGTTCTTCGCGGGACTGGGCCGGGAAGGGGCCCGCGCTCCTGGGCGTGAGGGCCGTGATCGCCGAAAGTTATGAGAGGATCCACCGCAGCAACCTCATCGGAATGGGCATTCTGCCGCTTCAGTTCTTTCAGGGCCAGAACGCGGCCTCATTCAAATTGACCGGGGAAGAGACCTATAGCATCGAAGGGATCGCCGAAGGCCTGAAGCCGGGCAAGCTCCTCAAGTGCAAGGTCTCCTCCAAGGGGAAAACGAAGGTCCTCGAGGTGGTATGCCGTATCGATACTCCGGTCGAGATCGAGTATTACCGGAACGGCGGGATCCTGCAATATGTGCTGCGACAGCTGCTCCGCTAAAACTTCTGTGTGCACCTGAAAAATTCTTGGGTATAATGACCCCTGTTTCATTCACGCCGTAGATCCGGACCGGGAGCCTGATGATGAAAGAACCGTCGAGCGCGTCAAAACTGATCAAGGGACTTGAAGGGGTCGTTGCCGCCCAGACTTCTCTGAGCGATGTGGACGGCGAGAACGGACGGCTTCTTTACCGCGGTCTGCCGATCGGGGAATTGGTCGAGAAATCTCATTTTGAAGAAGTGACTTTCCTGCTTTGGTTCAAGAAGCTCCCGACCCAGGTCGAGCTCGAGAACTTCAAGGAAACCCTCAAGGCCCAGCGTCCTCTCTCGGAATTGGCCCTCCGTATCCTGAAGATCATTCCGACGACAACGCACCCCATGAGTGCTCTGCGGACGATGTGTTCCCTGATGGGAAGTCTGGATCCGCGGGCCCACATCGTGAATCCCGAGGAATCTCAGCGGAAGGCCTATCATTTGACGGGGGTTTTCCCGACCATTATCGCCGCCTTTTACAGGCTTCGTGAGGGCAAAGAACCGGTCCAGCCGGACATGAGCCTTTCGCATGCCGCGAATTTTCTGTACATGATGAGCGGAAAAATACCGACCCCGGAAATGGAAAAGGCGCTCGATGTTTATTTGATCCTCTTGGCGGACCACGGGCTTAACGCCTCGACGTTTGCGGCGCGCGTGACCACCGGGACCTTGTCGAACCTGTATTCCGCGGCTACGTCCGCGGTGGGAACGCTCAGCGGGGAACTTCACGGCGCCGCCAACCAGTATGCCATGGAAATGATCCTGGAGATCGGGACCCCTGACCGGGCCGACTCTTTCGTGAACAAGCTTTTGGACGAGAAAAAGAAGGTGATGGGTTTCGGTCACCGGATCTACAAGACGAGGGATCCGCGCGCCGAAGCGTTCCGCCAGATCGCAGCGGACCTTTGCGTGAAGGCCGGCAAAACGGAATGGCTCGAGATCGCCGCCCGCGTCGAAAAGGTCATGTGGGAGAGGAAAAAGATCCCCTGCAACGTGGACTTTTTTTCCGCGCCGGTCCTCTATGTCTTGGGGTTTCCGCCGGACTTTTTTACGACCGTCTTTGCCGCAAGCCGCATCGCCGGCTGGAGTGGGCACATCATCGAACAGCAGCTCGATAACCGTTTGATCCGGCCGATGGCGGAATATATCGGCCCGCAGGAACAGTACTACGTCCCGTTTGAACAGCGGAAGTGATCGCAAAGAGGCGGCTTAGAAGGCATCCCCCCCCGGCAGTTCCGATTTCGGCCTAAGCGACCCCTGAAAAGCGAGCGCGAAAGTTTAGGCAGTCCTGATGTTCCATTAATTCAAATAAGAATCAGGAAATTAGGACAGTCCAAACGACCTTAGAAGAAGAGAAAATGAAAGTTTGGGCAGTCCTGATGTTCCATTAATTCAAATAAGAATCAGGAAATTAGGACAGTCCAAACGACCTTAGAAGAAGAGAAAATGAAAGTTTGGGCAGGCCATGACCGCGAACCTTGATTACGCATTCGATCAGTACCTGCGGGCCAACGAAGCCAAAGCCGTGCCCGCGATCCGGGATTTCAAGGAAAAGCTCAAGCAGCCGGCGTTCGCCTACGGCCGGTTCACGGTTCCCGCGTTCTATAAGGGATATTTCATCTCGCCAAAACAGCAGCATCTTCTGAAGCGCGTTTCCGCCGCGTTCCACCAGATCATCAACACGGCCGTGCGGCTCTATTTTGAAGAGGCCCAGCTGCGTTCCCGTTTTTATCTTCCCCCTGAAGCCGAAGAGCTCGTAAAGATCGACCCCGGTTACTCCCAAAACGTGGTTTTCAGCCGGTTTGACGCCCTTTTGGAAGGAGAGAGCCTGAAACTGCTTGAATTCAATTGTGACGCGCCGGCCGGCGCGGCGTATACGGACCAACTCGAGGCCAGGTTCCTTGAGGAACCTCTGGTCAAACCCTTCGCCGAGGAGCATCATCTCACCGCGAGCGACCGTGTCCAAAGCGTTTTGACGACCTTGCTTTCTGTTTATGAAGAGTTCGGAGGTTATGAAACGCCGCAGATCGCGATCGTAGATTGGCGGAATTCCCGGACGGCTCCCGAATCCGTGTACATGAAGGGCCATTTTGAATCCAAGGGCTACAAGACAACGATCGCGGACCCGCGGGAATTACAATACAAGGGCGGGAAGCTTTACCACAAGGGCTTCCGCGTCCATCTTGCGTACCGGCGCGTTCTCTTTGACGAGCTTTTGCAGCGGCTGGATGAAGTGCAGGACCTTCTGCGCGCTTACAAGGACAAGGCCGTTTGCATGGCCAACCCGCTGCGCGCCCGGTTGGTGTCTGGCAAATCGCTTTTCTCGCTTCTGACGATGCCGGAATGCGACCGTTTTTTCAGCGAAAATGAAAATGCAATGAAACGGCAGCATCTGCCGTGGACGCGGTGCCTGGCGGACGCCGAGGATTTTTACGGTCACCGGAAGGTCTTTTTGATCGATTTTCTCACGGACGAAAAAGAAGCGATCGTCCTGAAACCAGCGGGGGAAAACCACGGGACGCGCCGGGTGCATATCGGGCGCGAGACCCCGGACGCGGACTGGAACGCGGCCGTCGACAAAGCCCTCAAGGAAGAAAATTGGGTGATCCAGGAGCAGATCCCAGTGCCGATCATGACGGTCCCGGAGATCGTGAACCAGAAACTGGATTTCATGTACCGGAAGTACAATTTCAACATCCTGGTCTCGGGCGGGAAATATGCGGGCAGTTTTGTGCGCTTGAGCGATGAAAGCGTCGTGAACGTCGCGACCGGCGGCGGGTTGGTGCCCGCACTCTGGTCGGACGTCGCGCCCGAGAATTTTACCGCCTAGGACAGATGGGGAACGCGGAGGGAGCTATGACCTCTAAAAAAAAGAGACGTGTTTTTTCGTGGGAAGAAGCCAATGGATTGCTTCCCGAGCTGGAACGGCTTTTGAGGCGGCTCCAGCAAAAAAAAGAGATCTACACCCGGACGCACGATGCCTTGTTCATGCACGAGCTGGTCTGTGTGGCGGAAAAAAGCCGGGGGTTTTTGGATCCCTGCGATGACCTTGAAGCAGGGATACACGTTCTTGAAGAGGCGATCGAGGACCTCGCCAAGGATGTGGAGATGATCTTTGCGACGGGCGCCCTTCTTCGCAATATCGAAAGAGGCCGCGTGGATCTTCCCGGGGAACTGGACGGGCAAAGGATCTATTTTTCATGGGAAGCGGGGGAACCGCGGATCCGTTTCTACCGGTTGCGCGGGGAGCTTCCGGAGGAACGCCGGGAACTTCCGGCCAGACTGATATCCCGGGGATAAACAGCTCAAAAAAGAGGGTCCCGATGTTCCGATGCATCTTCAGTGAAGGGAATATCTACAAGAATCTTCTGGACGGCCAATGGGTCAACTCCCGGTCGGGGAAGAGGGACAAGATCCTGTCGCCGTCGGACGGGTCGCTCGTGGGCGAAGTGCCCGCAACGACTCCCGAAGAAGCCGACGCCTTCGTCAAAGGCGCGGCGCAGGCTCAAAAGTCATGGGCGAAGGTCCCGGTAAACGAGCGGGCGGACATCCTTCACAAGGCCGCGTACATCTTGGAGCGGGAAAAAGAAACGATCGCGGACATCCTGGTCCGCGAGATCGCGAAAAATAAAAAATCCTCTCTTTCCGAAATAGCGCGCACGGCGGACCTCATCCACTTCACGGCTGAAGAAGGGAAGCATATCACGGGCGAAAGTCTTTCGTCAGGAGCGTTCCCGGGATTCCATGAAACGAAGCTTTCGATCTCAAACCGTGTCCCGCTCGGAGTCGTCCTCGCGATCGCGCCTTTCAATTATCCCATCAACCTGGCGGCTTCCAAGATCGCGCCGGCGCTTGTGGCGGGGAATTCCGTGGTTTTCAAGCCGCCCACACAAGGTTCGGTGAGCGCGCTCTATTTCAGCCGCGTGCTCTGCGAGGCGGGACTGCCTCCGGGGGTCCTGAATGTGATTACGGGACAGGGGCGCGCCATCGGGGACTATCTGGTCAGCCACCCGCTCGTGAACATGGTGGCTTTTACTGGGAGCAGCAAAGTCGGAAAACACATCGCGTCCCTGACCGGGATGAAGCCGCTCCTTTTGGAGCTCGGCGGCAAGGACGCCGCCATCGTTTTGGAGGATGCCGACCTGGCGCTGGCCGCGCAGCATATTGTTGCAGGCGCTTTTTCCTTTTCAGGGCAGCGTTGCACCGCCGTGAAACGCATCCTTGTCATGGACCCTGTGGCCGACAAACTGATCGGGCATATCCTGCCGTTGGTCCGGGCCATGACCGTGGGGCGACCCGATGATAACGCCGACATTACCACGCTGATCTCCGGAGAGGCCGCGGATTTTGTCCAGGAGCTTATCGACGACGCCATGAAAAAAGGCGCTAAGCTTTTGATCGGGAATAAACGCGAGAAGAACCTCATTTATCCGACTCTGTTCGACAACGTGACCGTGGACATGCGGATCGCGTGGGAGGAACCCTTCGGGCCCGTGCTGCCCGTTATCCGTGTCAAAACGGTCGACGAAGCGGTCAAGATCACGAACGATTCCGAGTATGGCCTTCAGGCTTCCGTGTTCTCAAAGAACATCGAGGGGATCTTCAAGGTCGCTTCACAGCTTGATGTCGGAACGGTCCAGGTCAACGGAAAAACGGAACGAGGACCGGATCACTTTCCATTCGTCGGCGTCAAAAGTTCCGGGATGGGGACCCAGGGCATCCGGTATTCCATCGAAGCCATGACCCGCACCAAAGCGGTCGTCCTGAATTTTAATTAGAGCTGCAGACGCTCCAGTCCGCGGTGTAGAGTCCATTTTCGTGTCGCGTCGTGTATGGTCCCGGAGTTTATTCTTTCTTTAAGGCGTCTTCCCTGGGTCCGGGTTCTCCGGGGTATTGAACGATAGGACCTTCGGGCTCGGGGACCTGGTCCGACGGGGAGCCCTCCGAGGCGATGTCGGCATCCGCGTCCGCATTGGCTTCCGGAGCTGTTTCCGTTCCTTCCGACTTTGCTTCAACCGCTCGATCCTTCAAAGGCTTGTCACCGAGGCGGAGCTGGCGCATCGCGAGTTGAGAATTTTTTTCATCCAGGAAAACCTCTTTGGTCCCCGGCGGGACCTGAAAGAGGAATTCCAGCGGGTCCACGGTATCCAGGGCTTTTACGTTCGCGAAAAAGAGGGCGCTTCCTTTTTGGGTCGCGGGAGAGATGATCGTGATCTTCTTGGGGAAGATAATGGAATGAAAAGAGCTTACCTCGGCCGGGACCTCGCGGAAATCGTAACGCTGGATCTGCGTGAGAGGCTGTCCTTCCGGCCCGTAATAGACCTCCCCGAGGACATCCCCTGCCGGGGCGAGATAAAGCTTCTTTTCCAGCGACTTCTTGCCGCGTTTCTCGTTGTAAACATTAAGCGTGATATTCATGGGACCGCTGCGTTCGATCTCGGTATGGTCCGGGTCGAAGGCCGAGGGTTTTAAGGCCCGATAAAGGTCGCGCGGTTTGAGGTGGCTTTCAATATCCGGAGAGTCCTCCATATCGAATATGGAGCCGTGGTAGAGAGTGTTCTTCCCCGGGAGGTAGAGGTCAAAGCGACGGTCCAGCGTCCGGAACACAAAGACGAGATTTTTCTTTGGGTCCACGCAGGGGAGGAACATGCGTTCGTCCAGGCGTTGGTAAAGAAGTTCGCCGCCGCACATCGCGCGGGAGTCCCCGGAAACGGCGAAAAAGAGAAGCACTTCCGCGCGGATCGCGACCCAACGGTAATGGCGCGACTCGATCTTCTGGAGAATAGCCTCAAGCGGTTTGGGGTCCGCAGCCGCCGCGGACATGGAAGAAAACAACAGAAGACCCGGGATCAGGAGTGAGAGAAAACGGAATCGGGAACGCGGGGCGCGGTCCATCAGCGCTTCGGGATTTTTTCGAGGGTCTTTTTCGTGTGAAGGATCCGGAGGACCGCGGTGCTGTGAGTGCCGACGAGGAGGATGAGAAGCGCGAGCCCAAGGAACGGCGGGATCAGAGTCCCCAGCGCCAGCAACACGATCCGTTCAGACCTGCCGAAAATGCCGACCCCACAATCAGGAATAAAATTTTCGGCACGGGCCTTGGAATAACTGACGGCAAAGGCCCCGAGAACGATCCCGAGAGTGACGACGAACCAGAAGACCTCACCGATCCGGGCGAAATGAAGGGCAAGACCTCCGAAAACAAAAAAATCCGAATAACGGTCAATGGTGGAATCGAGGAAAGCTCCGAAGGAGTCCGCTTTTCCCGTGAGGCGCGCCAGGGGGCCGTCCAGGAGGTCGCCGGCCCCGGACAAAAGAAGCAGCAGGCTGCCCAGAAAGAGGTATCCCTTCGCGTAAATGATCCCCGTAAAAAAACTGAGCGCGGCGCCCGCAAGCGTCAACTGGTTCGGAGAGACCCCTTGTTTGGCCAACCGGGAAGCGATCTGCTTGACCAACGGCTCGATCTTGGGGTAGAGGTTTTCGCGCAGCATCGGGTCCTTTAACGCGGACAAGTCCCTTGAACGAATTTCCGGACAAGTTCCTTGGCTTCGTAGTCCACGATCTGCTTGGGCGGATGTTTCATCGTGTAGGCCGAGATCGAAATGAGCGGACCGCCGATCTTGCGGTCACGCGCGATCTTGCAGGCGCGGATCGCGTCGATCCCGCATCCGGCGCTGTTCGGCGAATCTTCGACCGAAAGGCGCATTTCCATCGTGACGGGGAATCCGCCGAAACCGCGGCCTTCGATCCGGAGGTAGCAGACCTTATTGTCGTTCTGCCACGGCACATAGTCCGAAGGCCCGATGTGGATGTTGTCCTCTTCCAGGGGGATATCGAGCTGGCTCTGGACCGCCGAGGTCTTGGAGATCTTCTTGGATTCAAGACGGGTACGGTTCAACATGTTGAGGAAGTCCGTATTGCCGCCCGTGTTGAGCTGATAAGTTCGGTCGATCTTCACGCCGCGGTCCATGCAAAGTTTCGCCAGCGTCCGGTGCGTGACCGTGGCGCCGATCTGCGCCTTGATGTCGTCACCGACGCAGGGGATCCTCTTCGCCTCGAAACGTTTCGCCCAGGCGGGATTCGAAGCGATAAAGACCGGCATGCAATTGATGAGGCTGACGCCCGTTTTCAGGCATGCCTCCGCGTAGAATTCCGTGGCTTTCTGGGAACCGACGGGGAGGTAGTTCAAAAGGATCTCGGCGCCGCTTTCTTTTAGGACCTTCTCCACATGACAGGGCTTTTTATTTGCCGGGACAAAAGTGCGATGCTCCGGGTAGTTCGCCATGTGTTCGGAAACGCCGTCAAGCGGATTTCCCATCTCGATCCTTACTTTGCTTTTCGGGACCGTCGCGAGGATCGGCCAAACGCAATTGGGCTTTGCGGCGATGGCGACATCAAGCCGTTCGCCGACCTTGCGCTTATCGATGTCGAAAGCCGCCACGACCTCGATGTCGTGGGGGAAGTATCCGCCCATGTCATAGTTCATGAGGCCGAAGCATTCGACGTCTTTATTTTTGCCCTGTTTCTGATGGGCAATGGCCCGGTAATGTTCGATACCCTGGATGAGCGAGGCCGCACAATTCCCGACGCCGACGATAGCGATCTTTATTTTACTCATCTACTTCCTCCCGGTTGAATGAAGACAATGAGAGAATTTTATTCGTGGGGTCATTATCATAACATTAAGTCGATGAAAATCAAGCGGAACAAGGCACTCCTAAGCTTTTTTGCTATAAATGCTTACATTGATAACGTCCGATAACACGTTTTAAATTTCTTCAGTAATTTTTATTCCGTGCTAAAATGCGCACGGTTCTATAGGAAGGAAATGAGAACTATCGAATGAACCCGTAACCTACTGATGTTCTCGATAAACGTCAAAACGTCCGATAAAATTTTAAAAGGAGTTCCTATGGCCTCTTACGAAGATTTTCAGAAATTGGAGATCAAGGTCGCCGAGATCGAATCCGCGGAACCTCATCCCAACGCGGACCGGCTTTATGTTCTCGGCATCAAGGTCGGCGAAGTCCGTAAAACCATCGTGGCGGGTATCCGGGCCCACTATTCCGCCGAGGAGCTGAAGGGGAAGAAGATAGTCGTCATCGATAATATGGATCCCGTCGTGATCCGCGGAGTGGAATCGAACGGTATGCTTTTAGCCGCTTCGGATCCCACCGCCTTGACCCTGATCGTTCCAGAACGTCCCATCCCCGACGGGGCAAAGGTGAAGTAGGCGGGGAAACGTTTCGTCCGGCATTTGGAACGTTAGTACGTTCCGGGCCAGCTGATATTCTTGTCAAAGAACGTGACGTATGTTAACATCCCACCCTCTATGAATAAACCGCATACGGCTGTTACACCCAAGGATCACCTGGATTTTTTGCCGCTTCGCGCCTGGCGTTATAACACGGAACGTGTGGAGATGGCGACGGTGCTCGCGCCGCCCTACGATGTCATTTCTCCCGAGAAACAGGACAAACTTTACGAAAGATCGGCGTTCAATTGCGTCCGCCTGATCCTCAACAAAAAAGAACCGTCGGACAATGATACGAATAACTCCTACACGAGGGCGCGCGACCTGTTCCAGAACTGGCAGAAGACGGGGATCCTGATCCGCGAGGACGAAGCCAGTTTTTACGTGTACCGGCAAACCTTCAAGGATCCCGTTGGCGGGACCCAAAAAAGCCGCTATGCCCTCCTGGGGCGCGTGCGGCTCGAACCGTTCGAGAAGGGCGTTATCATTCCGCATGAGAAAACGCTCCGGGGCCCGCGCGAAGACCGCATGAAACTGCTGCGCGCGGTTCAGACCAATTTTTCACCCGTGTTCGGCTTGTATAAGGACGACGGCTACGAGGTCCGCAGCCTGATCCACGATCCGATGAACTCCAGGGTCCTTTTTGAAGCCGAAGACAGTGACAATATCGTTCACTCGCTCTGGGTCATCCAGGATGCGGATATTCTTATGAAATTACAGGATGTTTTGAAGCGTAAGCGGGTTTATATCGCGGACGGACACCACCGCTACGAGACCGCGTTGGAATACGCGAAACAAAAGCGGCAGGAGACCCACGCCTCGGACAATGTCATCTTCCCTTACGACTGTATGTACATGGCGCTCGTGAGTTTTGACGACCCCGGGTTCATTGTGTTGCCGACCCACCGGATCGTTTCCGAGCTCGGCATGGATAATCAGGAAATGAAAAGGCGCTTGGGGGAATATTTCACGATCGAAAGCGTTTCTCTTTCCACGCTGGAGACGATGACCACGGAACCCGACGATCTCGGGAAAACTTTCGGGCTTGTGCTCAAAGACGGTGCTTTTTTACTGACGGCGATCGACAAGGAGAAGATCAGGGCGCGCATGCCCCAGGACAAACCGATGGTCTGGTATGATCTCAATGTGAACGTGCTCGGGTATTTTATTTTCGCCTCGCTCCTGGGACTGCCGGAAAGTTCCTGGGAATCGTTGCTGAAATTCGAGCACACAGTGGGAGGGGCCGTCGCGCCGGTCCAAAAAGGCGAGGCCCAGGCGGTTTTTCTCCTGAGGCCGCCCCGCGTGGAAATGCTGGAGAAAATGGGTGCGGTCAATGAACGTATGCCGCAAAAGTCGACCTATTTCTATCCCAAGCTTGCCAGCGGTCTTGTTTTCTATTCCCATTTGGATTAGGGGCAAAGATCTCGGAACCCTCTTTTCTCCGGCAAGGACACCTTCCGTTCCATGACGATCCCGACCGTTGAAAAATTCCGTTCTTCCAGAACGCCCTGGGAGGTTTTTCGGCAAGTGTACCGCGCGTCCCCGGCATGCTTTTTTCTGGATTCTCCTCGCTTTGCCCCGCCGGACCAGGTCTACTCCTATATAGGGATGGACCCTGTCCTGGAGCTTCGGCTTGAGGGAAAGACCCTTTTCCTGAAGGGCAGTATCCGGAAGAGCTATCCGGCCGAGGAATTGTTCGCCATCCTCAAGAAAGTTCTCCGGCAATACCGGATCCATGTCCCAAATCCTTTCCCGTTCTTCATCGGAGGCATGGTGGGCTATTGGGGTTATGACATCGCGGACCTGTGCGACAAGGTCCGTTTGAAACCCGGGGAAAAGGGTGGCGCGCCGAGACTCTGGCTCGGACTTTTCCGTGACGTGATCGTCCATGATCATCGAAAGAAAGTTTACTATCTGGTCGCGAACCGCCGGACGGCGGTCGAGGGACGGCAGAGAATAGAAGAATTGAAAACGTATTTCGAAGGAGCGATCGCAAGACCCGGGAGGAGTTTCCGTCCGGAGAAGATCGTTCCCGGAATGACCGAACGGCAGTTCGTCAGGATGGTCGAGAGAGCGAAGGAATATATCGCGGCGGGGGACATTTATCAGGCGAACCTGTCGCAGAGGTTCGCGTTCGGATTTTCCGGGTCGTCACTCGAGCTTTACGGGAAGCTCCGGACGATCAATCCGTCGCCCTTTTCCTGTTTTCTTAAAACAAAAGACCTCGAAGTGATCAGCTCTTCGCCGGAAAGATTGGTCCGGAAAAAGGGACGGATGTGCGAAACGCGGCCGATCGCCGGGACCTGTCCTGCTTACGGACCGGAACGCCGGGTCCGGATATGGCGTCGGGAGCTGCTCCGAAACGAAAAGGAGAAGGCGGAACACCTGATGCTTGTGGATCTGGAGCGCAATGACCTCGGACGCGTTTGCGAGTACCGTTCGGTCCGGGTCGCGGAGTTCATGACGCTTGAAAAATATTCCCACGTGGTCCACATCGTTTCGAAGATCACGGGACGGCTCAAAAAAGGGAAGGACGCGCCGGACCTTTTGAAGGCCATGTTCCCGGGCGGGACGATCACGGGCTGCCCGAAGATCCGTTGCATGGAGATCATCGACGAGCTCGAACCGGTCAATCGCGGGCTTTACACGGGCTCAATCGGGTACATCGACTTTTACGGGGACATGGACCTTAATATCGTGATCCGCACGCTGATCCTGAGGAAAAACCGGGGATGCCTCCAGGTCGGCGCGGGGATCGTGCATGATTCGGTCCCTAAAAAAGAATATGAAGAGACCCTCCATAAGGCCGGGGCGCTTTTAAAAGCGCTGGCGGAGGCCGGGAAATAGAAAGGCGCGCGTCAGGCGGAACAGTATGAACTACAAGATCTATTCCAAGGGAAAGGAGATAGCCGGTCTTCAAAAGCTCGAGCTTCTTCAGGATGAAGAAGCCGGTGTTTTTGAGAGCATGCGTGCTTATAACGGAAAGATCTCCCGCCCGGAAGAGCATCTTCAAAGACTTTTCGAGTCCGCGAAAACCGTCGGTTACCGGCCGCTCCCGGACCTTCAGGGGCTGCGCGGGGAACTTACGGCGGCGCTTCAGACTTCCGGCGAAAAGGACACATCGGTACGTTTGACGCTTTGTCACGGGAAGGTCTTTGTGATCATCGGCGCGCGCGGGCAATCCGGCCTGCTTTACAGAACAGGCGTGGTGTTAAAAACGGCGTCTTTTCCGCGCGGCGGACCGAACGCTTTCCCATACCAAGCGAAAGCCGCGGCTTACCAGCAGGCGGTTTTGGCAAGCACGGAGCCTGACCCCGGGAAGGCGTTCGACTGGCTATTTTTGGACCGCGGAAATTTTCTCACGGAAACCCGGGCGGGGAATTTTTTCCTTGTGAAGTACGCGAAGCCCGGCGGTTTTTCCCCGTCGTCGGTCGACCTGTTGACGCCGCCCGAACACCTAATCTTGAATGGAGTGGCCCGACGGATTGTGATAAAATGCGCGCGCGAACGGGGATTTCGGGTCCGTGAGGTCCCCTTAACGAGGCACGATTTTTTCAATGCCGACGAAGCCTTCCTTACGAACACCTCTTGGGAGGTTCTTCCGGTGCGTGAACTGGACGGCCGTGCAATCGGCGCAAAAGTACCCGGTCCCGTGACTTTAAAACTTCAGCGTCTCTTCAGAAGGAGGATCTAAAAAGATGTCGCGTCAAACTATCCGCCGAGCCCTTATCAGCGTTTCCGACAAAGCCGGTCTCATCGCTTTTGCCCGGACCTTGCGCAAACACAAAATTGAAATTATCTCGACCGGCGGGACCCTGAAAGCGCTGAAGGAAGCGGGTGTGCCGGCGATCTCGGTAGAAAACGTCACGGGGTTCCCCGAAATGCTCGACGGTCGCGTCAAAACGCTTCATCCCAAGATCCACGGCGGGCTTCTTTTCCTCCGGCATAAAAAAAGCCATCAGAAGCAGGCCAAAGCCCACGGTATCAAGCCCATCGATCTCGTGGTCGTGAACCTCTACCCCTTCGAAGCGGCGACCAGCAAGGGGAATCTCGGCATGGAGGAGGCTATCGAGTTCATTGATATCGGCGGGCCGTCCATGCTCCGGTCGGCGGCGAAAAATTATCAGTCCGTGACCGTCATTACGGACCCGGCCGATTATGCTCGCGTGGAAGCGGAACTGGAAACGCTCCGGGGAAGCGTTTCCGACGACTTGCGTTTCGCGCTTTCTCAAAAAGTTTTCGAGCGGACCGCTGCGTACGACGCGGTGATCAGCCAATACCTGGCGAAGCATCGCAAGAAGACCGAAGAGGAAAATGCGGCGCTGCCGTCCCAATTCGTTTTCCATTTCAAAAAGGTCCAGGACCTGCGTTACGGCGAGAACCCGCACCAAAAGGCGGCTTTCTATGCCGCCGGTCAGGCCTCCGCGGCCTGGAGCCAGCTTCACGGCAAGGAGCTATCTTTTAATAATCTCATGGACGTCGAAGCGACGCTGGATGTGTTGGCGGAATTCCGCGCGCCGGCGGCCTGCGTGATCAAGCACAACAATCCGTGCGGCATCGCGCAGGACATCCAGGTCCTCACGGCGGCCGAAAAGGCGATCGAGGGCGACCCGCTTTCCGCGTTCGGCGGGATCGTGGGGCTTAACCGGAGCTGTGACCGTCAGACGGCGGAAAAGATCCTGGAAAAGCTCAATTTTTTCGAAGTGCTTGTGGCCCCGTCATTCAAGGCGGGGGCCCTGAAGGTCCTGAAGGCCCGGAAAAATCTCCGGCTCATCGCGGTCAACCGCTTCGGGAACGAAGCCGGCTACGATGTGAAATTCCTCCGCAGCGGCGTCCTCGTCCAGGAAAAAGATCAGCCGATCAAGGACCATCTGGCGGAATTCAGGAAGAAACTTCAGTGTGTGACCAAGGCCAGGGTTTCGGAGAACGAGTTGGAGGACCTGATCTTCGCCTATCAATGCGCGAAGGTCGTGAAATCCAACGCGATCGTGCTCACGCAGGGAAAGAGCACGGTGGGGATCGGGGCGGGGCAGATGTCGCGCGTCGATTCTGTGAACATTGCCTGCCAGAAGGCCGGTTATCAGACCGAGGGCGCCATGCTGGGCTCTGACGCTTTTTTCCCGATGCCGGATTCGATCGAGATCGCGGCGGCGCGCAAGATCAAGGCGATCATTCAGCCCGGAGGGTCGATCCGCGACGCGGACGTGATCGCGGCTTGTAACAAGGCCGGGATCGCGATGGTTTTCACGGGCGAGCGGCATTTCAAACACTAACTTCGAACGACACGCGAAGCGTCCCGGCTCCGGCTGTGCGCGTCGTACGTTGCGCCAAACGATGAACTATACCCGATCCCTCAGCTTCCTCAATTCGTTCCTCGACCTCGAAAAGCTGAGCCAATTCCCGGAAAATCCTTTTTTCAATCTCCGGCGGATGGAACACCTGCTCAAGATCAGCGGCCATCCCGAAAAGGATTTTTTTCCGGTCCTTATCGCCGGCACGACAGGGAAAGGCTCGACCGGTTTTTTTCTCGAGTCGATCCTGAAGGCCAACGGGATACGCGCCGGTTATTACCATTCCCCGCATGTCGAGGACCCGCGCGAACGGATCCGTCTCCAGGGCGCCATGGCTTCCCGGGAACTTTGGGCCGAAGGGCTTTCCGAACTCCGCGCACTACTTCTGAAAGATCCCGTTCCTGAGAAATACGGCTTTTTGACCTATTTTGAAGCCATGACATTTCTCGCTATGCTTCTTTTCGCGAAGAAGGGCGTTCAGGCGGGGATCTTTGAGATCGGCCTAGGGGGAAGGCTGGACGCCACGAACGTGCTGAAGGCGCCGCTCGTGCTTTTAACGCCGATCCATCTGGACCACGAAGCTTTTCTGGGGCCTACTGTTCGCAAGATCGCGGGGGAAAAAGCAGCGATCATCAAACCCGGGAATCATGTCGTGACCGGCAAACAATTCCCTGAAGCGTTCCGGGTGATCCGTGCCGCGGTGCGGAAAAATCACGGGCTTCTTTGGAAGGCGCCTCCCGTTCGCGGTATTCCTCTCGGCCTTTCCGGCGATTTTCAAAAGTGCAACGCGGGGATGGCGCTGAAAGCCGCCGCGATCCTCGGGAAATATTTCAAATTTTCTATTAAGAAGGAACTGTCAAAGAACGGTTTGCGGTGCCGCGCGTGGAAGGGAAGGATGGAATGTTTCCGCCGCAGGTCCGGGACGTTCCTTTTGGACGGAGCGCATAATCCGATCTCGGTGCGCCAACTTGTCCGGGAATTGGAACGGCGGCGGGACATGAAAGATGCCTGGCTCGTTTTCGGCGCGATGCATGACAAGAACAGCCGGAAAATGCTGGAGATTTTAAGCCGGTTTTTCACAAAGGCGGTCTTGACCCGTGTCGATAATCCCCGCGCGAAAGCCTTGGGACTTTTAATTGAGGAAGCAAAGGGACTTTTTAGAGTGGTCGTGCCGGCCCGGAATGCTCACGAAGCGATCGCTTTCGTGAAAAAAGTTTCAGGCTCGGGGACATCC
The DNA here is from genome assembly GCA_903820505.1 of Candidatus Omnitrophota bacterium. Taxonomy (GTDB): domain Bacteria; phylum Omnitrophota; class Omnitrophia; order Omnitrophales; family Aquincolibacteriaceae; genus Pegaeibacterium; species Pegaeibacterium caenilacustre. The sequence continues at coordinate 140,648 of CAIJHQ010000062.1, read as the reverse complement.
GCGGTGATTACCGGGTCCTTTTATCTTGTCGGGGAAGCGAGAAAACTTTTGAAGAACGGCGGAACGCGTCGTGTGCCGCCTGGGGGCGCGCATGCCTAAGATCGATATGGATGATACCATTGCGGCGATCGCGACGCCACTCGGGGAAGGCGGGATCGCGGTGATCCGCGTGAGCGGCCGCGGGGCCTTCGAGGTTGTCCAGCCCTTCTTTCGTTCTCCCAAGGCAGAGAAGGTGGCCGATTGTTCCGCGAATACGATCCACTGGGGAAAATTTACGGACCTGCAGGGCGAACTCGTGGACCAGGTGCTCCTGAGCGTTTTTCGCGAGCCCCATTCCTATACGGGGCAGGACGTGATCGAGATCAGTTGTCACGGCGGGTTAGCGGTCACCAAGCGCATTTTGAACCTTCTCCTGGAGAATGGCGTGCGGTCCGCGGAACCCGGCGAATTTACGAGGAGGGCCTTTCTTAACGGGAAATTAGACCTGACGCAGGCGGAAGCCGTTCTTGATCTGATCCGCGCTAAAAGCGGACGCTCGCTTGATATTGCGGTCCGTCAGTTGTCCGGCGCCCTGTCCCGGTCGCTTAAAACGTTGAAAGACGAACTTCTGAGGCTCCTCGCGCATCTGGAGGCTTATATCGATTTTCCGGAGGAAGATCTCGAAGTAAATGTGAACGAAAGCATTCAAGAACAGTTTGTCGCGATCCGGGAGAAAATCAGCTCGCTTGTTGCCGGTTTTGAGCGGAACCTTCTCGTGAGAGAAGGCCTTCTCATCACGATCGCGGGCAAGCCCAACGTCGGGAAATCGTCGCTTTTCAACGCGCTCCTCGAACGCGACCGCGCGCTTGTCTCCGACATCCCGCACACGACACGGGACCACCTGGAGGAAGCGCTGGAGATCCGTGGATTTTACGTTCGTTTGCGCGACACGGCCGGTCTTATTTCGACGCCGGAACATCCTCTCGACAAACTCGGTATGGAGCGGACGCTTCAGGCGGTCCGGGAAAGTCACGCGGTGCTGTTCGTGGTGGACGGGGCGGCGGCGCTGGGAGAAGCGGACCGGGATGTTTTCCGGAAGATCCCCAAAGAGAAAAGAATAATTGTGCTCATGAATAAGGCAGACCTTCCGATGAAGATGGAGGCGGAAGCGCTTGCCGCTTTGACGGGGAACCGGGACTGGATCCGTATTTCTTCCAAGACGCGGGAAGGGCTGAAGGAGCTCGAGCAGCGGATCGCCGGCTTCCTAGGGCCGGAAACCTCCGAAGAAGGGGAGCAGATCACCCGGATGCGGCACAAGGTCGCCGCCGAGGCCGCACTGGAAGCTTTGGCGCGCGCGGAGGGTTCGTTCCGGGAGAGGGCATCGTTCGAGTTCGTGACCGTGGACTTGCGCGCCGCACTGGACGCTTTGAAAGAATTGACCGGGGAGATCTATTCCGAGGACCTGCTGGATGTGATCTTTTCGGAATTTTGCATCGGGAAATAAATGAGGGGTCGGAGAAATTTCCGACCCACTCACCCAGAGATGAGCCCCGTTGTTTGGGGCGAAATCGTGGGGTTTCCTTAAGGAAATCCTACGCTTCGCACCGACGGTGCTTCGCTCAGGATAACTCCATCGGGGAAGACCCCCGAAGGGTTAATAAATGGCCAACGAAGGACTGATTGAGACCACAGAGAAACTGTTCACGCGTACGCGGTTCCGCGAATACCGGGACTGGGCGCGGATGGGCATCTATTTGCTGGTGACCGGCGTCTTTGTTTTTCTTTGCTGGACGCAGAAGCTGGACCGTTTTGAGAATATCGTCCTGGACAACTTCATCAAGCGCACGGCTTCCCACCGGGTCCATCCTTCGATCGTGCTGTTCAAGATCTCCCAGGAAACGCTTTCCGAGATCGGGAGTTGGCCTTGGCCGCGCCGTTATCACGCAGTGATGGCCCGCCTCCTGGACGAGTGGAAGGCGGCCGCAGTCCTGTTCGATTTCACTCTGGAAGGCGAAACCCTGCCCGAAGACGACAACGATCTGGCCCGGGCCCTGTCCAGGGTCAAGACTCCTCTGTATCTGCCGCTCGACCTAAAACCTCAAAAGGAAAGAAAATTCTGGGTTCACGGCATGCCGGTCGTGCTTGATAAAGACGAGGGGAAATTGAAATGGGTCCATTCGCTCCCGGAGTTCGAAGAGAAGGCCAAGGCGATCGGGCACCGGAAACTTGTCTCTGACACGGACGGTATTCTGAGGCGGTTCGACCCATTCTTAAACGATGGCAATGAGACCTATCCTTTCGTGGCGCTTCCCGTGGCGTTCGATTTTTTGCATAAACCTGTGCCTCCCGCCGCGGAGTGGAACCGTTTGGCGGACGACCAGGGCAAGATCCCCATCCCATGGACCTGCAAGTGGGATGAAGGATTCGTTTATTACAATTACGCCGACCTGCTCCACAGTTTTTACGCGATCCAGAGGGGCGTGTCCCCCATGATCTCTCCCAAAGAGATCGCGGGAAAGATCTGCCTGGTGGGGCTTGTCTCGGAGGGTGACGCCGGTGTTAAAACGACGCCGCTGGACGTTTCCTATCCCGTTCTCGGGGTTTACGCTCATGTGATCAACAGCATTTTGACCGGGAATTGGATCCGCCCGGTGCCGCGTTGGATCAATTGCCTTTGTCTCCTGGGGATCGGGCTTCTGGCGTCCTTCTTTTTTCTTGTTTTACGGCGTGCCTCGTCCCTTTTGGCGGGGCTTTTGCTCGGGATCGGCTGGTTCCTGTTCTGTTTCCTGATGTTCTATAACGGGCACCTGTGGTTCACTCTGGTCTATCCTATCCTTTTGATCTCCTTCCTGTTCGTCTTTTCCGCGGTCTATGTGCAGATCACCGTGACGCGCGAAAAGACCCAGCTTTTTCACCTGGCCACGCGGGATGGTTTGACGGACCTTTACGTGATCCGCCATTTCCGGTTGATCATGAACCAGATCGTGCGCGAGGCGAACATGCGCAAGGAACCGCTTTCCATCGTGCTTTTGGACATCGACGATTTCAAGAAGGTCAACGATACTTACGGGCACCCCGCCGGGGACCTGGTCCTCAAGAAGACCGCCGCCATCCTGATGTCTTATATCCGCAAGAACCGGCCCTTCCGCGAGATCGATTTCGCGGCCCGTTACGGAGGCGAGGAATTCATCATCATGTTCCGCAAGGCGAACATCAAGGACGCTGCTTTGGTGGCCGCGGAGCGGATCCGGAAAAAAATTGAATCTGCGAAATTCGAATGGGAAGGGAAGACGATCCCGGTCACGATCAGCCTTGGCGTGGCCTCGTTGCACCCCGGAGAGAACATTCCCGACCCGATGGTCCATCGCGCCGACGCGGCGTTGTATGAGGCAAAAAAAGCCGGCAAGAACCGGGTTTGCGTCGAAAAGAACTGACCCTTCCTCGTCTATTTTCGCGCCTTGACCAATCTTTGGGGAAACAATAGACTTTAGCGCGTTTGTGGACCCACCGTCGAACGGTACGCGGAGAGGTGGCAGAGTGGTCGAATGCGGCGGTCTCGAAAACCGTTAGGCTCGCAAGGGCCTCATAGGTTCGAATCCTATCCTCTCCGCCATCGATCCTGTTGATCGATGACGGCCGAAGCGGCGGCCAGTGAAGCCGCCGTCGTCGGATCGTTTCAGGATTCGAAGGGAGCCTCGTTTTTAAACATGACTCCATGTCATGTTTAAGAGGCGGGTGGCCTACCGGAGCCTGCCTGCAGGCAGGCAAAGCGGAGGAGCCGAATCCTATCCTCTCCGTTCTTCGCTACGAACGGCGCTGGATCTTTGTTTTAAAGCCCTAAAAACGGTATGTTCTCTCCGGCAAGAACTTGTTGAAAATCGAGGTTTTTTCCCTCATCATACGTCCCCCGACCGAAGGTGGTCGGTTCCATCTTACCTGAGGCACTCATGGAGTATTTGATCTACGCCCGTAAATTCAGGCCCCAGACCTTTGAAGAGGTCGTCGGGCAGGATACTATTACTACGACCCTCACGAACGCGGTCCGGCAGGAGCGCGTCCCTCAAAGCTTTCTTTTTTCCGGACCACGCGGCGTCGGCAAGACTTCGACCGCCCGCATCCTCGCCAAAGCGCTTAACTGCGTCAAAGGGCCGACCACGGAACCCTGCGGCAAATGTCTTTCCTGTAAGGAGATCGAGCAGGGGAATTCCATGGACGTGCTCGAGATCGACGGAGCGTCCAACCGCGGCATCGAAGAGATCCGCAACCTCCGTGAAACCGTTAAATACAAGCCCTCGGCCGGCAAGTACAAGATCTACATCATTGATGAAGTTCACATGCTTACGCCGGAGGCGTTCAACGCGCTCCTCAAGACCCTTGAAGAACCGCCGCCGCACGTTAAATTCATTTTTGCCACCACGGAATCACACAAGGTGCCGCTGACCATTCTGTCGCGTTGCCAGCGTTTTCAGTTCAAAAGGATCCCGGTCCCCGAAGTGGTCGAGAAGCTGGAGAAGATCGCGCAGGAAGAGAAACTGAAGTGCGGGAAGAACGCGCTTTTTCTGATCGCCAAGGCGACGGACGGCGCGCTCCGCGACGCAGAAAGTCTTTTGGACCAGCTCGCGAGTTATTCGGACGGGAAGATCAAGGAAGAGGATGTCCTCACGCTCCTGGGGCTTGCCTCGGACGAAACTTTTTTAACGGTCCTTTCCGCGATCCGCGAACAAAAAGGCGGTGAGGTTTTCTTGATCGTTAAGAAGCTCTATGAGGACGGAGGCGATCTCACCCAGTTCGCGAAAGGGCTTTTCGAGATATTTCGGCATCTTTTGGTCCTCAAGACCGCACCCGCGGTCGCATCTCTGGTCGAAATGAACGATGAGATGGTCACGAAACTCCGTAAACAAGCGGAGGTTTTTTCTAAGCCGGAATTGCTTCTGGCGCTCGCGATCCTCCAGAACCTTCAAGCGCAGTTGCGTCGTCCGGTGGCTTCTCCGAGATTGCTTGTGGAGACGGCGATCCTGAAACTTGTCTATCTTGACGGGTTGAAACCGGTCGAAGACCTTATTCGGCAGGCGACCACAGGCGTGAGAGTGGACGCTGTTGCTGTTCCTGCGGCAAGACCTGCCGCCGTTGAAAAAAAAAGTCATAACGCGGTTCCCGCCGCCGGGAAGACCAACGAGTCCCCTGTAAAAGGAGCGGCCCGTTCACGGTCCCGAGAAGAAGTCCCGTCTCCTGCGCTTCCTTCCGTGAAAACCTCTTCCGGGAACGGTCTGACGCTGAACGAAGTCGAGAAAGTGTGGCCGCAGGTGATCGAATACGTAAAAGCGAAACGTATGTCAACGAGCCTTTTTCTGGCCGAAGCCGAACCCGTTGAGGTGGAGGGCACGACGATCGTGCTCGGACTTCCTTCCGAATTCCGATTTCATAAAGAGACGCTGGAAAAGGAATCCAACAAGCAGGTGGTCGACGAGGCGTTCGCGCAGGCACTCGGGAAAAAGATAAAGACTCAATTTGTCGTGACCGAAAAAGAGGGCACGCTGAGGGAAACGGCGCGTGACGCCGCCCCATCGGGAGCGGCCGAGGGGATACCGGACATTGTCGCTCAGGCCCTGGAGATCTTTGACGGCTCCAAGGTGATCCGCAAGGAATGACCTGAAACATGAGCGCTTATTCCGAAGTCATGACGAAATTGGTCGCGGCCCTTTCCAGACTCCCCGGGATCGGGAAGCGGTCGGCCGAACGGATCGTTTTTTATCTGCTGAAGACCCGCCGGGAAGAAGCGCTTGAGCTCGGTCTCCTGATCAAGCAGCTGCGCGAGAGCGTCGTTTTCTGCAGCGTCTGCCATAATTTTTCCGACCAGAAGCTCTGCCATATTTGTTCCGACCCCGGACGCGATCAGGGGATCATCTGCGTGGTCGAGGATCCGAAGGATGTCGTCGCGATCGAAAAAACGGGGGATTTCCCGGGCGTTTATCACGTGTTGCTGGGGGCGTTGTCGCCGCTCGACGGTATCGGGCCGGACCAGATTTGTATCCAGGACCTCCTGGAGCGCGTGAAAACAAAAAAGATCCGCGAGGTCATCCTCGCGACCAACCCGAACACCGAAGGGGACACGACCGCGCTCTACCTCGCGAAAGTCCTCGCGCCGCTCAAAAGTAAAGTGACGCGGATCGCGCGCGGGATCCCCGTCGGAAGTCATATCGAATACACGGACCAGGCCACGCTGGCGCGGGCGCTTTCCGGAAGACAGCCCGTATGATTCGTTCGTTCAAAGGCATCACCGCGCTCGTGACGGGCGCTTCCTCCGGCATCGGGAAAGCGATGACCCGCATCTTGGCTAGCGAGGGCGCGAACCTTGTTCTTGTGGCGCGCAATCTTCCCCGGCTGGAACAAGAGGCGGATGACCTGAAAAGCCGCTACGCGGTGAAAGTGAGGGTCTTTGCCGGCGACCTCAGCCAACCGGAGGTCCCCCAAAAACTTTTCGAGTTCACTCAGCAGCAGGGACTCACGGCGGACCTTCTGGTGAACAACGCCGGCTTCGCGCAGTACGGTTCTTTTGAGACCCTGAGCCCGCAGGACAGCCGGAAAATGATCGGGGTAAATGTCCAGGCGCTGGTCTCCCTGACACATCTTTTTTTGCCGGGCATGCTCGAGAGAAAAAAAGGAGGGATCCTGAACGTGGCTTCGACCGCGGGATTCCAGCCGATCCCTTATCTGTCCCTTTATGCGGCATCGAAGGCGTTCGTGCTGAATTTCTCCGAGGCTCTTTGGTCCGAATGCAAAGGCCGCGGCGTCCGCGTCTTTTGTTTGTGTCCGGGGAACACTTTGACCCGGTTCCACCAGACCGCGGGGATCGCGAAAAGCAGGATGTTCTTTAGTGCTTCGGCCGTTGACGTGGCGCGGTTCGCATTGCGGAAATTCTTGAAGTCCGGAAGACCCTCGGCGATCTTTGGTTTCTGGAACAAGGTGATGATCTACGCGGAGCGGTTGGGTCCGAGGCGGCTGACGGTTTTTGTGACGAACCTTATGTATCGTTCGTGGGGCCGTAAAGCGGGCTGAAAGTTCAATTGCTTGCGCCGCGGCGCTTCCTTGACTAGAATAGCCGCCGCTTTTGTTTCCGGAGACCGTCATGCGGGCATAGCATAATGGTAATGTCCCAGCCTTCCAAGCTGGTCATGCGGGTTCGATTCCCGCTGCCCGCTTTGTTTTTATGAAACAAATGCGGTGTCGTGGCGGCTCAAGGTAGGCCGTCTACGACATTCGCAGCGGAATCGGAGGGAGCGCTGCCCGCTCCATGGATCTCTCCAAAATCATGTAGGACCCGCTTTATTTTATGAAGTCGTTCAGACAACTTCTCTTTGGGATCGAATACGGTCTTTTCCGCGGCCTCGCGTTCATCCTGTCCTTGATCCCTCTCAATGTGTGCTACAAAGTGGCCGACGTCTTCGGCGCGTTCGTGGTCCGCGTCCTCGGGATCCGCCGCGAGATCATGCTCCAGAATCTGCGGGCGGCTTTCGGGCATGAAAAAAGCGAGGTCGAACTTCACGCGATCGCCGAAGCTTCCATGAAAAACCTGTTGAAACTCGCGGTCGAGTTTGTCCGGACGCCGCAGGTTTCCGCGGAGCCGGGGCGGTATATCGAACCCCCGGACATGAGCGCGCTCCTTGACGCGGTGGCAGAGCACGGAAATTTTATCGCGGTGGTGTCTCATTTCGGGAATTGGGAATGGCTGGCCATCCCGTTGAGACCCTTCGGCCTTTTCACGCACGCGGTCGGCCGCCCGTTAAAGAACCCCTATCTTTATCGCTTCATACGTAAAATGCGCGAGACCGCCAATCTCAAGAATATCGATAAGGCCGGAGCGGTGAGCGCGTCGATCCGGGTCCTGAAGAACAGGGAAATCCTCGCGGTGCTCATCGATCAGCACGAGAGCCGCGGCGCGGTTTGGGTCGATTTTTTTGGCCGAAAGGCTTCCACGAGCATGTTACCGGCCATGCTTGCCCTGAAATACGGGTGTCCCGTGCTGCCGGCTTTTTTTTACCGGAACGAGAACGGACGATCCAGGATCCAGTACGGTCCCGTGTTTCCGTTGATCAAGACAGGCCATCTGCAGGCGGATCTCCTGGCGAATACCCAGCAATATGTTTCAAAGATCGAGGAAGAGATCCGGAAAAGGCCGGGGGATTGGCTTTGGGCGCACCGGCGATGGCGGACGCCGAAGGGGAATGCGGTCTCCTAAGTCTACGGAGCAACCGTACTTGATCTAACCCATTACCAAAGAACAAGTTAGGCTGTTTTTCGGTCTGTTTTCGTCCTCCGTCGGTGTGTAAGAGACACATTCGTTGACTTTTACAAAAATCCCCCTATAATGAAACTCACAAATTTGAGGCGTGCGAGAGAAGTGGGTTTTCGCCCACTTTTTTTTTTCCAACTTTCAGGCGCAGGGATCCTAAGGTCTTTGCGAGCCCGGTGCGCGACGGCCCGCATCGTCGGAAGGCGTAAGAGACAAAATGTCACAAGATCTGTTGGCATCGCTGGAATACATCGAAAAAGAGAAGGGCATTTCCAAAGAAGTCCTGCTGGAAGCCCTCCGGCATGCTCTTTTATCGGCTTGCCGAAAAACTTTTCCGGAAAAAGGTGACGTTTTCGAAGTCCAGATCGATCCCAAGACCTACCGGATCCTCGTTCTGAGCGAAGGCAAAGAGATCGCCGATCCCCGTTTCGGGCGCATCGCGGCCCAGACCGCCAAGCAGGTCATTGTCCAGAAGATCCGCGAGGCCGAGCGTGATTCCGTTTATATTGAGTACAGCCATAAGCAAGGGGATATCGTTTCGGGGAGCGTTCACCGCATCGAATCAAAGGCTATTGTCGTGGATTTCGGAAAGACGGAAGGGATCCTTCCCGCCCGCGAGCAGTCTCCCCTGGACAGTTTCAAACAAGGGCACATCGTTCGCGCGCTTGTGACGGAAGTCAAAAAGACCTCGAAGGGCACAGAAGTGATCCTTTCAAGGACGCATCCGGACCTTGTGACGAAGTTCTTCGAAATGGAAGTCCCGGAGATCCACGATGGCGTGGTCAAGATCAAGGCCGCCGCACGCGAAGCCGGCTCCCGCACCAAGATCGCCGTGATCTCCAGCGATGACAAGATCGATTGTGTCGGGTCCTGCGTGGGGGTCCGCGGTCAGCGCGTGAAAAATATCGTGAGAGAACTGGGTGGGGAGAAGATCGACATTATCCGTTATAGCGACGACGTCGAGACCTATATCCGGAACGCGATGGCGCCGGCCGAATTGAAGTCGGTCATGCTTGATGCCGGGAGGCAAAGCGCGGAGATCCTCGTGGAGGATGGGCAACTTTCGCTCGCTATTGGGAAAAAAGGGCAGAATGTGCGTCTTGCTTCAAAAATGATCGGGTGGAATCTTGACGTGCGGAGCGTGAGCCAGAGAATATCGCTGCAGTCCCTTGACGGGGTCGGTGAAAAGACCGAGGCCGCTCTCAGACGGGCCGGGATCCGCACGGTCAAGGATATTTTGAAAATGACCCCGGAAGACCTCGCCAATCTTCCCGGGATCGGCGTAAAAACGGCGGGAAAGATCATCGCGGCGGCGCAACAGGCTGTCACGAAAGATGATTCCGGACAGAGGATCGCGGCGGAGACTCCTGTTGAGGAAGCCCCTCCGGAAAAAACGACGGATGAAACGGCAGAAAAGGGTCCTGAAGATGCGGGTTCATGAGCTGGCCAAAAAACTTGATATCTCAAGTAAAGAGCTTATCGCCCTGCTTGCGGAAAAGGGGGTAAGCGCAAAGAACCACATGGTTCTGCTTGAAGAGGATGTTGTCCGGGAATTCCTGAAGGCGCCGCAGGTGAGCTCTCCGGCCGAAAAAAAGGAAACCACCAAGAAAACGAAAGTTGTTGCTGAGAAAAAGACAAAAGAAAAAGCGGCTCCGAAAAAACAAGAGACCGAATTAAAAAATGGGGCGCCCAAACCCGCCATTGCTTCCCCCGCTGCCTCAAAAAAAGAAACACCTAAGCCTGTGGTGGCGATTGAAAAAAAGGTCGAACCGAAGCCAGTCGCCACGGCCGAAAAAAAAGCAGTGCCGGCGAAAGAGCCCGCGCCCGAACAATCCAAGACAGTCCCTGTTGCGGCAAAACCCGTAACACCTCCGGCACCTGCCGCGCCGCCGCCTGCGAAACCGGTGGTGGAGATCCGTTTTCCGATCACGGTCGGGGACCTCGCGAAAAGGATTCGGCGCACGATCCCCGAGGTCATCAAAACCCTCATGGGAGTCGGTATTTTTGCCAACGTGAACCAGCTTTTGAATGAGGAACTTGTTTACGCGGCGGCCACGCCCCTCGGTGTTGAGATCAAAAAAGTCGAGGACGAGACGCAAGAGATCATTCGCGGAGAAAAAAGCGAGGATCCGTCCAAGTTGAAACCGCGGCCGCCGGTCGTGACGATGATGGGCCATGTGGACCACGGCAAGACCTCGTTGCTGGATGCCATTCGCAGTACGAATGTCGCCGCCAAGGAAAAGGGATTCATTACCCAGCATATCGGCGCTTACGGCGTAGATATCCCCGGGAAAGGGCACGTGACCTTTCTGGATACGCCGGGCCACGAAGCGTTTACGGCGATGCGCGCCCGCGGCGCGAACGTTACGGATATCGTGGTGCTGGTCGTCGCCGCGGACGACGGCGTGATGCCGCAAACGATCGAGGCGGTCGACCACGCGCGCGAGGCCGGTTGTCCGATCGTGGTGGCCATGAACAAGATCGACCTTCCGTCCGCGAATCCTGCCAAGGTATTGGGCGAACTCCAAAAGATCGATCTGCTTCCCGAGGAATACGGAGGAAAAACGATCTGCGTGAAGGTCTCCGCGAAAACAGGCAAGGGCATCGATCAGCTTCTTGAGATGCTGCTTCTTGAGGCGGAGGTCATGGAGCTGAAAGCGAACCCCGACCGTCTCGCCACGGGGGTGGTCATTGAAAGCCATATCTCGAAAGGCAGTGGTCCCGTCGCGTCCGTGATCGTTCAAAAGGGAACGCTAAAGCTGGGAGATATCGTGGTCGCCGGACAATTTGAAGGGCGCATCCGCGCCATGAAGAACGATCTTGGGAAAACGGTCCGCGAGGCCGGCCCGGCTTATGCCGTGGAATTAAGCGGCTTGAGCGGTGTTCCCGAAGCGGGGGAGAGGCTTTACGCGGTCGAGGACGAGAAGACCGCCCAAAAGATCACCGAACAGAAAGTCCTGGAGCTGCGTGAGCGCCAGATGCGAGGGATCCACAAACACATGTCCCTCGAAAGCCTTTACAACAAGATCTCGGAGGGAACTTTCAAAGAACTGAAGATTATTATCAAAGCCGACGTGCAGGGTTCCATCGAAGCGCTGACGCAGTCCTTGGAAAAACTTAGCACGGATAAATGCCGCCTTCACGTGATCCACGGGATCGTCGGCGGGATCAATGAATCGGACGTTATGCTGGCTGCGGCGTCGGATGCTATCATCATCGGATTCCACGTCAAGGCGGACCCTAAGGCGCAAACTCTTGCGGATAAAGAGGCCGTGGACATTCATTTTTACAACATCATTTACGATGCCGTGGAACAGATCCGGAAAGCGATGGAAGGCATTCTGGAGCCGGAACTGAAGGAAGTGTCCGAAGGGAAGGCGAAAATACGCCAGATCTTCCGGTCTTCCAAGGTCGGGGTCATCGGCGGGGCCATCATTATGAAAGGGCGCATCACGCGTCAGCACCACGTGAGGCTCGTCCGTGACAATGTCGTTATTTTTGAAGGACGCTTGTCTTCGCTCAAACGTTTTAAAGACGATGTCAAGGAAGTCGCCGAAGGATACGAGTGCGGTATTTCTCTGGCGGGGTTCAATGACCTGTGCGAAGGCGATATCCTGGAATCCTACCGCATCGATAAATTGGCCGCGAAGTTATAACCGTAAGGCGGCCGCTCCCGTTAGCCGAGGTGTTTCATGCAAGGAAAGAGGACCGAACGCGTCAGCTCACTGCTTCAGATGGAACTTAGCAGGCTCATTCTGGAACGGGTCAAGGACCCGCGTCTGGGTTTTGTGACCGTGACGCATGTGAAGATCACCGCCGACCTGAAATCCGCCGTGGTTTTTTTGAGCGTGATGGGCGACAAAAAGAAGAAAGAAGAGACCTTCAAGGTCCTCCAGCGCGCGGCCGGCTTTCTCCAGCATGAGGTCGGCATCGCCTTAAAACTGCGCTATACCCCAAAACTTCAGTTCGAACTGGACGATTCCCTGGACAAGGATTTCGAGATCGGGCAAGTCATCCGCACGATCGAAGACCGGGAGAAGCCCGTTGGCGGGACAAACGATGAACCCGAACGGTGACGGCATTCTGCTGGTCGACAAACCGGAGAACTGGACCTCGCATGATGTGTGCGCCTACGTGCGCCGGCGCTTCGCGATCAAGAAGGTCGGGCATTCCGGGACGCTGGATCCCCAGGCCACGGGATTGCTCGTGCTGTTGCTCGGGCGGGCGACCAAGCTTTCCATGCCGCTGAGTTCATGCGACAAGGAATATCTCGGCGTGATGGAACTGGGCATCGAGACGGATTCTCACGATCGTCACGGGAAGGTGATCGCTGAGGCGCCGTGGGAGCACATTACGCTCGATGAGATCCGTGCCAAAGCGGCCAAGGAATTCACCGGGGAGATCATCCAGATTCCGCCGATGGTTTCCGCTTTGAAACACGAGGGAACGCGTCTTTATAAATTAGCGAGGCAGGGGAAGACCGTCGAGCGCAAGGGCCGTGCCGTGACGGTGTTCGAGTTCCACCTGGAGAAGAAGGAAGGCCGTTTCGTGAATTTTTTCGCGCATGTTTCAAAGGGGACCTATCTCCGGACGCTGATCAACGACCTCGGCGATGCGCTGGGCTGCCACGCGGTGCTCGCGAGCCTGCGCAGGTTGCGCAGCGGCCAATTCCGTCTGGAACAGGGCGTAACCCTTGAAGAGCTCAAGAACTTTACGCCGGAACAGTTGAGCGGGAAAATAATCCCTTTAAGCGCCTCGATCATCGATTATGCAAATCGTAACGGATCTACACCGGTTCAAAGCAAGTCCTTCTAAGCCGCTCATTCTGGCGCTCGGGAATTTTGACGGATTCCACCGCGGCCACCGGGAGTTACTGCGCTACGTGGTCCGGCAAGCCAAACAGCGGGGCGCGCTCGCGGCGGTTTTTACGTTCCGCGAGCATCCTCACAGTATTCTTCATCCCGACCGCAAGCCGTTGATGCTCACAAGCGTCGAACAAAAACTTTTTTTCCTGGCACGGTCCGGGGCGGATTTTTGTTTCCTGCAGTCCTTTACGCCCACTTTTGCCGCGATGACCCCAGAGACCTTCGTACGAAAGGTCCTGGTCCGGAAACTCCGAGTGCGGGAGGTCTGCATGGGTTATGACGCTCATTTCGGACAAGGTCGCAGGGGCGATACGAATATGATGGCGCAGCTCGCCGAAGAGTGCGGGTTCCTGTTCAGAAAGATGGAGCCCGTGCGGGTAGGGAGGGAGCCCGTTTCCAGCTCCAGGATCCGCGCGCTTTTGATGAAAGGGAAGGTCCGGCAAGCCCAGGAGTGTCTAGGCCGTCCTTTTAGCATGTTCGGGAAGGTGATCCATGGGAAGGGGCACGGGAGTCATCTGAATGCGCCGACAGCGAACCTCGAAGTTCACTCGGAGATCATACTGCCGCTTGGGGTTTATGAAGCCTCCGGACGCGTCTTGCCGGAACGGGCGATCGCCCCGAGGTTTGGCAAGTTCGAACTGCCGCGGAAAATGCCGCCTTGGCTTCCGGGGGTCACGAATTTTGGCAAGCGGCCGACCTACCCGGCTTTTGAGAGCCCGCGGCCGGTCCTTGAGCTTCATTTGCTGGATTTTCACGGGAACATTTACGGGGAAATGATGGAGATCGCTCTGCACCGGTTCCTGCGGCCCGAGCGGAAATTTGGCGATGAAGAGGCTCTCAAGCGGCAGATCCGCCGTGACATCCAAACGGCCAGAAGATCTTACAAAAGGGGCATTTTTTAAAAAACTTTACAATTTTTTGGCTCTCATGTATACTCTTCCGACCTAAGAGACATAACCTGAAGAATGACAAGGAGTTAGAGAAGGAATATGGCGTTAGAGAAAACAAAGAAAAAAGAGATCATCTCCAAGTACAAGATCAGCAAGAACGATTCCGGGTCCGCAGAAGTTCAAGTCGCGATCCTCACCGAGCGCATCAATGGGCTTTCAGGTCACTTTGCAAAGAACGTCAAAGACCACCATGGGCGCTACGGGCTTATCAAGATGGTGAGCCGTCGCAAGAGGCTATTGAACTATATCCAAAGCGGGGATCCCGAAAAGTACCAGAAGCTGATCGCTCGCCTCGACCTGAGGAAGTAGATCCTCGTCCAAGCCCGTCTTTATTTTGCAGGCTACGATCATAAAAAAACCGAAAGGGAGCACTCCCCATGAATAAAATCGAAAAAGTTTCAACGCACATCGGCGACCGCGAGGTCATCATCGAAACGGGCCGCGTGGCCCGGCAAGCGCATGGTTCCGTGACCGTCCAATGCGGCGGGACCGTGGTACTGGCGGCGGTGGTCGCCGGACCTGACAAGAAAGAGATCCGGGATTTTTTTCCGCTGACGGTGGACTACCGTGAACGGACCTACGCCGCCGGCAGGATCCCGGGCGGGTTCTTCAAGAGGGAAGGACGCCCCTCCGAAAAGGAGATCCTGACCTCCCGCTTGATCGACCGGCCTCTCCGACCTCTTTTTCCGGAAGATTACCTCAACGAGGTGCAGATCTCGGTGACCGTTCTTTCCTTCGACGGGGAAAATCCGACGGAGGTTTTTGCCATGATCGCCGCATCGACCGCGCTCATGATCTCGGACATTCCTTATGAAACAGCCCTCGGCGCCGTCCGCGTCGGGCTGGTGGACGGTAATTTTATCGCCAATCCCACGCATCAGGAGCTCGAGAAGAGCGTCCTTGATCTGGTGCTTGCGGGCACGACGGAGAAGGTCGTGATGATCGAAGCCGGCGCAAAGGAGATCTCGGAAGAGAAGATGCTCGAGGCCATCCGATTCGGGCATGAAGCGATCAAGAAGACGGTGAAGCTCCAGCTTGAGCTGAAGAAGAAGGCCGGAAAAGTGAAAAAAGCCGTGAAAACGATCGAGATCCCCGCGGATCTTGAGAAGAAGATCAAAGACGCGGTGGAGAACGAATTTGAAAAGGCGTTCGGATTGCCTTCCAAAGAAGACCAGGAAGAATTCTTCAAGAAGCTTTATGACAAGGCCCTTGCGCAGTGCGACACCAAGGCCGAGGGTTTTAATGAGGCCTATGTGAAGATCGTTTTTTCGAAGCTCGAATATGCGAAGGTCCGCGGCGTCATTCTCTCGCAGGGAAAGCGTCCGGACGGGCGCGGCGAACGGGACATCCGTCCGATCACCTGCGAGACGGGCGTTCTTCCGAGGACCCACGGTTCTTCCCTTTTTACCCGCGGGCAAACGCAAAGTTTGAGCGTCACCACGCTCGGCACAGGAGAAGACGAGCAGACCGTGGACGCGCTCGAAGGGGAACAGTCCAAACGGTTCATGCTCCATTATAATTTCCCGCACTTCAGCGTCGGCGAGGTCGGACCGAACCGCGGCGTGGGTCGCCGAGAGATCGGCCACGGTGCGCTTGCGGAAAGAGCTCTCGAAGCGGTCGTTCCGTCCCAGGAGGATTTTCCGTACACGATCCGTCTGGTTTCGGACATTCTGGAATCCAACGGGTCCAGTTCGATGGCGACCGTTTGCGGCGGCACACTCGCCCTGATGGACGGCGGCGTTCCGATCAAGGCCCCAGTCGCGGGTATCGCGATCGGCCTTGTCACGGACAAGAACCGCTGGAAGGTTCTGACCGACATCGCCGGGATCGAGGATCACCTGGGGGATATGGATTTCAAGGCGGCGGGGACCCGCGAAGGTCTTACCGCGCTCCAAATGGACCTCAAGATCGACGGGGTGACGGAAGATATTCTCAAGGAAGCTTTTGACCATGCCAAGCAGGCACGGTTCAAGATCCTCGAGATCATGACCGGTCATCTCGCGGCGCCTAAAGAACTTTCGCTTTACGCTCCGCGCATTACCACCCTCAAGATCGATCCGGAGAAGATCGGGGAACTTATCGGCCCCGGAGGCAAGAATATCCGCAAGATCGTCGAGGAGACCGGTGCGAAGATCGATATCGAAGATGACGGGCGCGTTTTCATCGCTGCGGTGGACAGCAAGTCCGCCGATGCCGCGATCGCGCGCGTTCAGGCGGTCACCGAAGAACCCGAGATCGGCAGGATCTATGAGAGCACGGTCCAGAAATTGATGCCGTTCGGCGCTTTCTGCGAGATCCTTCCCGGGAAAGACGGCTTGTGCCATGTTTCCGAGATCACGGAAGGTTTTGTGAAGAGCGCGGGCGATTATCTCCGCGTGGGAGATAAGATCTCCGTGAAGGTCGTCGGAGTCGACGAACGCGGCAAGGTCAGTCTGAGCATCAAACAGGCTGTTCCGGGCGGGATCCCGATCCTTCCCGAAGACCAGCGAACCGTTGTGGAAGCCGCTCCTCCGAGGCGCGATCGAGATGACCGCGGCGGCAGAGGCCGGTCCCGTCGTTGAAGTGAAAGAAACGCTGACGGTTCAGATCAAGACGCTCCCTCACTTTGAGGGTCTGTCCATTCCCCAGTACATGACCGAGGGAGCGAGCGGTGTGGACTTGCTTGCCGCTTGCCAGAGTCCCGTGGTACTTCAACCGGGGGACCGGGTTTTGGTCCCCACCGGCATTGTTGTTTCCCTGCCTCCCGGAACCGAGGCCCAGATCCGGCCACGCAGCGGATTGGCCATTAAACACGGGATCACACTTCTCAATACTCCCGGGACCATTGACGCCGACTATCGCGGCGAGATCCAGATCATCATGATCAATCATGGCAAAGACGCTTTCACCGTCACCCGCGGCATGCGGATCGCCCAAATGGTCTTTGCCCGGGTGGTAAAGGCGAGGCTTGAGGTAGTCGATAACCTTGACGGAACGTGCCGGGGTGCCGGCGGTTTCGGTCATACGGGTCATTGATCTTTTAGCCAACATTTGAGAGAGTCGGACTGTTCCGGTCTTATCCATCATGAAAAAAGAAAGAACCAATGAGATCTGGGGGGTCTTTTTCCTCCTTCTGGGGCTTTTTACTTTCGCGAGCCTTTTTTTCTACCACGCGGAAGACATCGCGTTCTATACCTCCCATCCGAACTTTCCGGTCCAGAATTACAGCGGCGTCATCGGGGCCTATCTCGCCTTCGGGGTCTTCCTTGTTTTTGGTCTGAGCGCCTTTTTGATTCCCATGGTCTTTTTGCTGTGGGCCGGATGTTTTTTTCTTCAGAAAGTCCCGGAGCGGAAACTTTTCAAATTCATCGGCCTGACCATCGCCCTGCTCTCGCTCGCGACCCTCGTCGCGATCTCGGTGAAATTGCCGTATCGCTTTATCTACGGGGGAGCTTTCGGTTACGTGGCGGGCAACCATCTTCTGCGTTATTTCGGACTTCTCGGGAGCTACATCCTGGCGGGGTCGGCGCTTCTTCTTTCGCTGCTTCTCGCGACGGATTTTCTCATCTACCCGCTGGTCCGCGGATTCTTGAAAAAGATCCGGGCCGGTTTTGACGAGATCTCGGGAAAATGGTTCCGTTTCAAAAAGGGCGCTTTGAAATTTGCCGGGCCCGGGAAAACTTCCTCCGTCAGGGATGAGAAAAAGGATCCCGTAAAAGAAAAACCGGCGCCGCGGATCCCGGACATTCCGATCAAGATCAAAACCTATCAGCCAACTGCCGGGATGGCGGACGATAAGTCCCGGACAGAAAAAAAACAGAAAGAAGAGCCGAAAGAAATCGCCAAAAAACCGCTGCCGCCTTCTCCCGCAGTACCCAGAACAGAAACGTCCGCTCAGGATAAACCGGACGCGGCAGCCGCGGATGAGCCTTCGTTCAAAGGGGTGATCGGTTCGGCGGTCAAACAGGACGCAAACTACCAATTTCCGCCCATGGACCTCCTGAAACGTCCAAAGGATGAAAAGATCGAAGGAGATGATCTCGCGGCGAATTCCCGGGCTATTGAGGCGACGCTCGCGGAGTTCGAGATCGAAGTGAAAGTCGTCGAGGTCGAACAGGGACCCAAAATAACTCTCTATGAGCTCCTGCCGGCGCCGGGGGTGCGGGCGAATTCGATCGCGACCTACGAAGACGATCTTGCCATGGCCCTCCGGGCAACGAGCATCCGGATGATCATACCGATCCCCGGCAAACAGACGATCGGGATCGAAGTGCCGAATTCCGTGTCGCGGCCGATCCTGGTCCGCGAGATGATCGAAAATTCGGATTTCCGTTCTCAAAAATGCATTCTCCCATTGATTCTGGGGAAGGACACGAGCGGGAGGCCGATGATCGCGGACCTGACCGCGATGCCGCACATCATGATCGCGGGGACCACGGGAAGTGGAAAAACCGTCTGCATCAATTCCATTATCACGGGCTTCCTTTATCATTGTACGCCGTCCCAGCTCAAGATGGTCATGATCGATCCCAAAATGGTGGAACTTGCGGTCTACAACAAGATCCCGCACATGCTGTCTCCGGTGGTGACGGACGTGCGCAAGGCCGCCAACACACTGAACTGGGTCGTGATGGAGATGGAAAAACGGTACCGGCTTTTTGCCACGGTGGGGGTCCGGAATATCCTCGGGTTCAATACCCGCCCGCTTTCCGAGGAAGGGATCAAACAGGTCGAAGGAGCGGGCGATTCGGATCATGTCATTCCGGCCTCGATCCCGTACATTGTGGTCATTATCGACGAACTCGCGGACTTGATGCTCGTCGCGCAGGACAAGGTCGAGACGGCCATCACGCGGCTCGCGCAGCTCTCCCGTGCGGTCGGTATCCACCTGATCCTCGCGACGCAACGTCCTTCGGTCGATGTCATCACCGGCGTTATCAAGGCGAATTTTCCGGCGCGCGTCGCCTTCAAGGTCGCGTCCGTCGTGGATTCCAGGACGATCCTGGACAATAAGGGGGCCGATAAACTGCTGGGCCGCGGGGACATGCTTTTCATCCAGCCCGGCAGCGACAACATGATCCGGGGACAGGCGCCGCTGATCGTGGACGAAGAGATCAACCGCGTCGTGGAGTTCACGTCGCAGCAGGGAAAACCGGAATATCACTCCGAGATCCAGGCTGCGCAGAGCGGACAGACACAAGGCTCGGCAGGCGAACGGGACGAAATTTTTGAAGAGGCCAAGCGCATCGTTCTCACCGAGCGCAAGGCTTCCACGTCCTTTCTACAACGCCGGCTCAGTCTCGGATATTCGCGCGCGGCGCGTGTCGTGGACCAACTGGAAGCCGCGGGCGTGATCGGGCCGCAGGACGGGGCTAAACCTCGCGAGATCATGATGCCGAACCCGCTCGGTGACTATACCGAGGCCACGCCGGCAGAGGCTGAGGCCGAAGAAGACAACGTTTAGGGGCCCTTTTCCGGGGGGTCGATTTTTTCTATAGGGAGGCCGTATGATATCAAACGAACTGCTCTCCATATTGTGTTGTCCCGAAACCCGGCAGGACCTTGTCCCGGCCGAAAAGCCGTTGATCGAAAAGCTTAATCAGTTGATCGCGAAACGGGAGCTCAAGAATCGCACCGGGGATATCGTCGGACAAAAACTCGATGGCGGACTTATCCGCAACGACAGGAAATTCCTTTATCCTGTCCGGAACGATATTCCCGTCATGCTCCTGGATGAGGCGATTTCTCTTCAAGATCTTTAGAACGGGCAGGCCCCGAGCTCTGATATCATGGAACAAAATCCTCTGACCTTGCCGAGCGGTGAAAAAAGAGTCCTCCTCCATTGTTGCTGCGCTCCCTGCGCGGCCTCGATCATCCGGAGAATGCTCGATAGCGGTCTTGATGTGACCGTTTTTTTCTATAATCCCAACATTTATCCCCGCAGCGAGTATGAACACCGGAAAAGCGAACTGGTCCGTTATGTTCAAAAGGTGAGGATTCCTTTCGTAGACGCGGACTATGACGATCAGCAATGGCTGGAGATGACCCGCGGGCGCGGGGAGGATCCCGAGCGGGGGGAGCGCTGCAACCTCTGTTTCGATATGCGGCTCCAGAAAGCGGCCGCTTACGCGGCGAAAGAAGGCTTCAAGGTTTTTACGACAACCTTAGGGATCTCGCGCTGGAAGGATCTCGAACAGGTGACGCGCGCGGGGAGGCGTGCGGCCAAGCTATTCCCCGGGCTAGTCTACTGGGAACACAACTGGCGCCTCCAGGGCGGGACTGACCAGATGGAGCAGATCGCCAAAGAAGAGAATTTTTACCGCCAACGTTATTGCGGTTGTCTCTACTCCCTGCGGGAATCGATCAAGCGGAGCCTTCCGAAAGATCCGGCCCCCTGAAACGGTCTAACTCTGACCTGCCCGATAAAGAAGCACATTCGCTTTTTCAAGCGTGACCAGCCCTTCCTTGATCATGAGATCCAGCAGCGGCAGGAATTTTTCGATCTTTTCTTCGCTGTCCACGATCTCGATGATGACAGGCAGGTCCTCGGACAGCCGGAGGAGTTTTGCGGTGTGAAGATGGCTTTTGCAGCCGAATCCCAGGAAACCCTTCAAAGCTGTGGCACCGGCCATCCCCTCTTTTTTCGCCAATAGAACGATGGCCTCGTAAAGGGGCCGGCCCTGCCACTTGTCGGTTTCGCCGATAAAGATCCTCAATAATTTTCCTTCGGCCGGTGTTTTCATGATAAGCCCCCCCTTTTTAAATGATCCTGGCGGCCACGATCCCAAGACGAAGCGCCGCAAAGCCCAGCATGACGCTCAGAAGAACGTTCATGAGGCGCGGGCGTTCTCCCCGTCTTTCATGAGATTGGCCGTTTCGAGGATGAACGTGGAAAAAGTCGTGAAGGCGCCGCAGAACCCTATCATGAGAAAGACGCGTCCCGCGGGCCCGAGGATGAATTTTTCTTCCGAAAGGACTGTCAGGACGCCGACAAGGAAACAGCCGGTCAGATTAACCGCAAGCGTTCCGTAGGGGAACGCGGTACCCCATGCCCTGTAAACGGCTCCGGCAAGGACGTAGCGGGCCACGGTGCCCAAAGCGCCGCCGAGGATCAGAGAACCCCATTTCAACACGATTATTTCTTTCTGCCGACAGAGAAAGCCTGGGCGAGGAATTTTCCGGTACCGAAGTAGGAGCCGGTGCAGGGGTCGAACATGAAAGGTCTCATTTTTTCGACATCCGGGAAACCTTTGGCATTCAACATATTCTCGTCGACTTTAACGTCCTTGATCTCGCCGATGAATTGCGTGTGGATTCCGAGCTTGTGAGACTCTTTCAGGGCGCATTCCACCACGAAAGGGAACTCCTTGATGTAGGGGGCGTCCACAAGGTCACTTTTGACCGGCGTAAGTCCCGTTGTCTTGAATTTGTCCTCGGTCTTTCCGGAAATGATCCCGACGTAATCCGCTTCCCTAATGTGGGATTCGGAAGGGATGTTCACGGTAAAAGCTTTTTTCAGCCTGATGTTCTCGTAGGTTTTCCGCTGGTCACGCACGGAGATCGTCAGACACGGCGGCTCCGAACAGCAAATGCCGCCCCATGCGACGTTCATGGCGTTCGGAGTGCCCTGGGCGTCATAGCTGCAGACGATGAGGACGGGGGTCGGGAAAAGGAGAGTCATTGCGCCAAGGGACTTTTTCATAAAAACCTCCTGGGGTCCGTGCGACGGTTTTTATCGACCTTCCTGGTCGAGCAGGTGCGTTTTCTTCTTCAAGAAACGAAGGACGAGATAGACGGCCAGCGAAACGCCCCAGAAGATCCACCAGAAAGGCGCGATCCTGTTGCCGGGCTCCGCGAAAAGATCGGCGGCGATCCCGAGAAGCGCCAGCGCGGAGACCATCCCGAATTGCGTCGAGTGTTCGCGGCGGAGAACGGTTTTCCACGCGTAAGGAAGTTCCGGTTTTTTCCAGCCTTTGAATTTCGGGATGAAAACGGGGGTCTTCAGCGACCAGTCGACAAAACTCGAGCCGAATTTCTGGCGCAGGAATTCTTCCTCCGTGAAAATGATGCGCTCATAGAAGATCCAGAAAATGGCGGTCCCGACGACCACGAACCACCATACCTGGATGAAGAGCAGGAGCCCCAGGATAATGAGGAAGTTCCCGAGGTAAAGCGGGTTGCGGACCACCGAGTAAAGGCCTCGGGTGTTCAAGGTTTCGGCGACCTGGGTTTGGGTGTTCCGTCCCGAAGTGCCGCGCGGCACATAGCCGGCGACGAGGCAGCGGACCCCCAGCCCCGCGAAGGAAACAAGGATGCAGATCGTTTCCCAGAGGCCTCCGGCAAAGCCGCCGAACGTGCGCTGGGTGTAATGGGGATCCAGCAGCGCGGCAATGACGAGCGGCCCTATCAAAAGGGGGAGATAGCTTCTCCAGCGGAAAAGGAACGCGCCCTGCTTTTCGTAAGTTTCTCTAAGTCCCATAAGGGCCTTTCATTTGATCGTTCTCGAAAATGACTACCATTTTTTAAAGACAAAGAACACGGCGGCGATCATCAGCCCAAAACCGACGAGATAGTTCCATTTTAACTCTTCCTTCAGATAAATCACAGAAAATCCGCAAAAGACCACCAGCGTGATCACTTCCTGGATCGTTTTGAGCTGGGCGGTCGAGAAATGGTACGAGCCGATCCGGTTCGCGGGGACCTGGAAACAGTATTCCACGAAGGCGATCAGCCAGCTGATGACAATGACCTTCCAAAGCGCGGTGTTCCTGAAACGCAAGTGCCCGTACCACGCGGCGGTCATGAAAATATTGGAAACGGTCAAAAGAGCGATGGCGCGCATGAGGCTTATGTCTTTTTGCGGCTATGGAGCCATTCTTTGAGGATCGGGAGGAATGAAAGGAAGATCACCGCGGTGATGACCCAATGGACCTTCTTCTCGATGTGGGGGATCGAGCGGCCGAGAAAGTACCCTAGCAGGGTCATGCTGGCGATCCATCCGAGTCCGCCGGCAATGCTGAAACCGAGGAACCGCCGGTACCGCATCCGGCCCACGCCGGCGACGGTGGGGGCGAAGGTCCGCACAATGGGGACAAAACGGGCGATCACGATCGTTTTAACGCCGTATTTTTCGTAGAATTTCTGCGTGCGCGCTAAATGGTCTTTATGAAAAAAGAAAGAGTCCTCACGGTTAAAGAGCCTGGCACCGAAGTGATAACCGAGCCAATAACCCGTGTTGTCTCCCGCGATGGCCGCGGTTGCGAGCAATGGGATCAGGACCCAGACGTTGAGGGCGCCGTCCACGGCCGCGAATAGTCCGGCGGTCACCAGGAGCGAATCCCCGGGAAGAAAAAATCCCGCGAGAAGACCCGTTTCCGCGTAAATGATGATCACGAGGACGACGTAGCCGCCCCATCGGATCAGCTCCTGAAAATTATAAAGCCTTGAGAAGAACTCCTGGATCCACTCCATAATTCCGATGATACTCCATTTTAGCGGTTCAAAAGGAAGATCCCAAGATTCAGACTGCACGCGAAACTCACCCAGAGAAGATAGGGGGCCAACAGCAAAGTGGCTGTCTTTGAGATCCTGAGAAATTGCAGTATTGTAACCAAAATCATGGACCAGAGAACAAAAATCTCCAAAAGAGCATAGAAGGGAGAGCGGAGGCCGAAGAAGAGGAAAGACCACAAACTGTTGAGCGCAAGTTGGGCTAAAAAAGAGGCCAAGGCTGTACGTACGAGCGGTTCTTTGAGACCCTTCATCCATACCTGCCAGGCTGCCAGCGCCATGAGGGTAAAGAGCGTTGTCCACACGGGCGCGAAAACCCAATTCGGCGGTGAGAACGAAGGTTTTTGCAAATGGGCATACCATTCCGGGATCGCGGGGATCGTGAAAAGCGAACCTACGGCACCGGCAGACTGGCAGAGGGCGAGAACGAATAAAAATTTCAAAAAGCCTTTCAGTTTCATAAACACCTCCGTTTTTAAACAACCGCCTCAGCGGATCCTGATCGTCCTGTTCTCTTGAGTACAAATCTTATCAAGATTGCCCCAGATCTTAAAGAAAAGTTCCGTTTTGAACTTCGGGAGCGGCGCGTAACCGCCCGGGGTCGATGCAAAGAGACTGTTTTCCCGGAGGAGTCTTCCGAGCAAACGGGCGCCTGTTTGGGAACGCTTATCCTGCGTTTCGGCGATCGCGATCGCGCGCTTGAGGACGATGGCGGGCGCTTCGAACCGTATGCTTTTTAGAAAATTCAGGATGCGGGTCGTGATAAAGAGCGTGTAAATGTCCCCGCGGTCAAAGTTTCCGGTCTCGGGAGCCATGGCCGTAAGCCGCGCGCTTAGAACATCCCTTTTGTTCGGAGTATCGAACTTCGCGGCAAGAGGTGACGCGGGAACGAGATAAAAGGGTGAAGCGCCTAAAAGGACGGGGAAGCGGGCGTTGAAGCAAAGTGTTTTGATCATGGAAAAGAGAGTGTCTCCCGGGAGGCCAAGGATCTGGTAGGCGACGGTCTTAAAACCGAGCGCTGCCGCCTTTTTGACGACCGCACGGTATTTCCCCAGAGAATGCGGGCGATGGATCCCGTGGAGCAAAGTCGCGTTCAGGCTGACGAGCGACAGGTTCAGATGAGTGAATCCCGCCCGCCGCATTTTTTTGAGGAGGGTACCGTCCAGCGTCCAGTAACAGATCCCGTTCATGGCGAGCAGCTGAACATCTTTTTCGGGAAAAGCGGCCGCGATCTTTTCGCAGAGCTCCAGCGTTCCTTTTCTATCGAAGGCGAAATTGTCATCTTCAAAATCAAAGACACGGTAACCTTCTTTATAGCGTTGCTTGAGCTCCGCCAGGATGTGGACGGGCGTCCGTCTCCGGTAGCGGTGGCCGAATGTCCGGTGGACCGAACAGAAAGAACACCGGTAGGGGCAGCCGCGCGAAGCAATGATGAAACAAAGCGGTTTCTTTTCAAAAAGATAACGCTCCTTCGGGAGGTCCGAAAGGTCCGGGAAAGGCAATTCCGGAACCGGGAAATTGGCCGCCTCGGGATTTAAAAACAACTCCCCGTTCTTTTTGTAGCCAAGACCGGGGACTTTCCGGAGATCTTTGCCTCTTTTTAGGGCTTTCAGGAGTTCCACGAGAGGACGCTCCCCCTCGCCGCGGATCACAAGATCAACGCTCGGATGTGAAAGCATAAAAGACGGCATGGCAGAAATCTGGGAACCACCGAGCAGGATCGGAACGTCGATCTTTTCTTTGATCGCGTCGGCGCACTGAAGCGCTTCGCGGTAGTAGGGGGAGAAAAGCGCGGAGATTCCGACGAGGTCCGGTTTTTCCATCGCAATCTCTTCCGCGAGCGTCTCAAAGTCGGCGCCGAAATGGTAGTAGTGATGAAAGGACGAGAAAGGGCTTTTGTCGTCCTGAGCGTAGTAATCCTTCAAGAAATAGAGTTCCCTTGGAAGAGGGATCGTCTTGCGGCCCCGGGCGTGGTGGTAGTCTTTGATAAGGACCTGAACTTCCGGGAGATGTTTTTTGATTGCGGCTTTTAGATAGGCGAGGCCGATCGGCTGAAGACGGATGTCCGTATCATAGAAATCCCGGACCGGCGGTTGCAGCAGTAAGAGTTTCATGGTCGCAAAAGGGGCGCGAGGTGAAGATCAGGTTTGACGGCACGCCGTACGTTCGGCGTACTGTTTGAGGCTTTTCAAGAACGAAAGTGTGTCCCGTTCAACGATCTGGACGAGGCCGGCGGTCCGGGGGTCCCACCGGGCCGTGGAGATCCGCGTTTCCTCAAAATAATTTACCTTAACACCGCCCGTCACGATCTCCAGCGCGTAATATCCTTTCGAGCTCAAGATCTTGGGGATCATACGGCCTTCTTGTTTGGTTTCGAGCAATTCGAAGGCGACGCGGCTCAGGCCTTTTTGAAGGCTTCGCCGGTAAACGGTGTCGATGACGTAAAGCTTACTTTTGTGGACGAACCGGACGTCATAGTGGTCTTTGCCCTGCCGGAGAAGTTCGACCACATCCGCCTCATCTTTGAGAAGCTGCTGCAAATGATAGAACTGGTAGATGGTTTCGAGAACGCACGCGGGTTCCGCTTTGATCACAACACTCGCCCGGAAAAGGTAACGGTCGCCTTCCCGGTCCAGCGTGAAAGAAAGATCGCTCGACCGCCAGGGTTCCTTCCAACTGAAGCCGCATTGGAAAAAGCAAACAAGACAAACTAGGAAGATCACAGGCCAATGAACTTTAGGAAAGGTCCGGGGCGTGGATTTAACGGGCTTTTTCAAGGGAGCGTTCCAGGGTTTCCGGCAAAGGGGAGCGGATGTCGAGGATCTCGTTCTTTGAAGGGTGTTTGATCTTCAACTGCCACGCGTGGAGGAACAGCCGGCGAAGATCGAGAGATCCACGCAGTTCCTTGTTGAACCCGAAGTTTCCGTAGAGGCGGTCGCCGGCGACGGGATGACTGTGGTAGGCCGCTTGCGCGCGGATCTGATGTGTTTTTCCGGTCATAAGGCCGATCTCCAGAAGGGACAAATTGAACTTCGGAAAATTTTCTTTCAGGGTGTAACGTAAAAGAGCGTTCGGTCGTTTGGAAGGATCGACGAAAGCCCGGATGCCGGTCCCCGTACGCCGTTCCACAAGAGCGTCCCGCCATTGTCCTCTGGGAGGCATGGGTTTCCTTGAAACAAGTGCGAGATAATTTTTTTCGACCTCTCCCTGCTCGAAGACCTTCCGGCAGGCCTCGGCGCTTCCCGGATCTTTTGCGGCAAGAAGGACCCCGGAAGTGTCCTGGTCCAGACGGTGGATGAGCCAAAGCCGGCTTTGCGGCGTATCAAAGCGACGGTCCGCAAGGGAATATTTTCCCTCGAACGCACAGGCGGTTTTAGGAGTTCCCGGATTGGGGTGGGAGAGGACGTCTTCGGGCTTTTCAATAATGAGAAGATACTCATCTTCAAAGAGAATGGGGCAGCGGGTGAACGGCAGAGATGTCATTTAGATGAGGACCGCCTGGAGCAGATTGAAAAGATATCCCGTGAAAATGATGCCGAGCGTGGTGATGCCGAAAAAGATGGCGATGAGGGGAAGCCTCATGGCCCGGCGGAGCATGATCGCTTCCGGGAGGCTCAGGGCCGCGATGGCCATCATGAAAGAAAGAGCGGTCCCGAGGGGAACGCCTTTTTGAAAAAGGACAACGGCGATCGGGACGATGGCCGCGCAGCTGCCGTACAGGGGAACACCGATCAACGTCGCGACCGGAACGGAGAAAACGCCGGTTTTTCCGATGATGGCCTGGATCGTTTGCTGGGGGACGTAGTTATGGATAAAGGCACCGATCCCGACACCGACGAGGACCCAAAGCCAGAGTTTTTTTAAAGTGCTGTTCGCTTCACGGAGGCCGAACAGGATGCGTGCCCTGAATCCGGGCCGGTCCGTCTCTCGCGACTCGGGAAAAACCTGAGGGAGCAGGTCTTCCACCAGATGGACTTCCAAATTCATTTTTCCGAGGACGATCCCGCAAAAAACACCGATGGTCATTCCGCTCACGACGTAGGCGACCGTGATTTTCCACCCAAAAAAGCCGAGCATGAGCACCACGAGGTATTCATTGATGAGCGGGGAAGTGATCAGGAACGAAAAAGCGATCCCGAGGGGGATGCCGGCCTTGATGAAGCTCAGAAAGATCGGGATCGAGGAACAGGAACAGAAGGGGGTGACGGCCCCGAAGAGCGACGCGAAGAAATTTCCCCATCCTTTTTTCTCGCCGATCCAGCCCTTGATCTTTTCCTGCGGCAGGTAGGTCCTCAGGAACCCGATGACCGCGATCATTCCGTAGAGCAAGATCAGGATCTTCAGCGAATCGTAGATGAAAAAGGAAACGGCTTCCGCCAGGGGGGAGCCGGACGGAAGCCGCAAAAGCGAGTGAACGATCCGGTCGGCGATCAGCCGCAGCATGAGCCTCTCCCCTTATCCTGGGGCTGACAGCCGCAACCGGCCTTTTTCGACTTTTCCTCAAGTTTCCCGTCGAGCTTTTCCAGGAACCTGGTCCAAAAGCCTTTTTTCTTTTCTTTTTTCTGATCCGGAGAGTTCATTGAATTTCCCGCAATGGGTCTTAGCAGCAACAGCAGCGCGACTTCTTCGCGGTCTTCTTTGTTTTTTTCTTGGACGCTTTTTTTGCTTTCTTGGCCATGGTTTTCTCCTTTTTCCGGGTTGAAAGAATTGTTCAGAACCTCTGATCATTTTATGCGGGCAAGCACCGGTCAATTCTAGCTCAAAAAGCGGGAAAGGAGAAAGCGTTATTCGAGAAAACGGTGTTTGAGGTTCATCACGTCGCGATAGGGGACGACGCCGAGGATCTTCTGCTGTTCGTCGACGACCGGAAGTGCGCGGAACCCATAACGCGCGAAGATGGCCGAGGCCTCTTTGAGCGTGCTCTCGGGGTTCAGGGAAATGACCTGGTCGATCATGACGTTCTTCAGCGGGGCGTTGTCTTCGGCGAGGAGCAATTCTTTGAGGTCAACGATGCCGAGCATCCGGTCCTGTTCGTCGACCACGTAAAGGTACATCACAGCATTCTTGCCCTTTGCGATCTTTTGGTATTCGTCCAGGGCCTGCGCGGTCGTTTTTTCAGGCGGGAACTTTAAAATGTCCTGCGTGGCGTAGTTCAGGATGTTCTCGTCCTGACGGTCCAGGATCGCTTTGACCTTGGCCGCGTGCTGGGGTTTCAATAACTTCAGGATGGCGTTGGCTTCCGACCAGGGGAGAACGGACAGGATGTCCGCGGCCTGTCCCGAGGTCATGTCGTTGATCAGCAAGGCGACCTTTTCTTTCTTGAGCGATGAGACAAGGGCCCTTTGAACGTTCGGGTCGATCTCCTCGAGCGTGTTCGAGGCGTGCTCCGGGTCTAACTGGTCGAAGAGCGTGACGCGCTGGTCGTGATCGAGTTCTTCGAGGATGTCCGCGAGATCGACGGGCGGCATGTCGGAGAGCTTCTCTTTCAGGATCTTCAATTTGACGTCTCCCTTGAATCCGCTGATCTGCTCCGGCAGAGGCTGGATATAGGTCCAGGGAAGCGTGCGGTCCTTGACCTTGTTCGCCACGCCGTAAAGAAAATTCGCGAATCCCTTCAACCGTTCCGAATACAGACTGCGCGCGCCGATGCTGAAAGCAAGGCCGTGGATGAAGTTCGCGAACCATTTCAGGCCGATCCTGCGGAGAAAACCGTAGCGGCTCAGGTCCACGCCGCTGATATAGAACCGCTGGTTCCGGATCACCATCCTCACGTCGTAGACCATTTCAACTTCACGGCCCTCGATATCCAGGACTTTTTTGTCGAGGACATAATCCTTAAGCAGGATGGCTCCTTCAGGGGGAGGGGTCTCGTATTTTTTCAGTTCCTCGATATCCACAAGGATCCCTTTCAAAGAAAGGGACTGGACCTTTTCCCAGGGGATCAGAAGGGACGGGTCCCCGAACGGTCGGGCAACATAAAAGTGAGTGACTTCGGCGATCTTGTCCTTATCGGCGATGACGAAATCTTCCAGCTTTCCGATCTTCCGGTCCCCCCAAAAGACCTTGATGTTGGCGATCTCGCTCAGAAAATAAACCTGCTCCAGATCGTTCTTTCCCGGAAGGGGAGCGTTCATTATGGCCTCGGCCTCACTTTAAAAGAGTAAAAAATTTATAGAACAAAATGCAGATCAGAAGGATCAAATAAACGCGGAGCATAAGGAGCGCGACATTCGTCCACCGGTTGGTCTTCAGCCGGGGAACAGCGTACCGCTTGTTGATCTCCGCGATCTGGGAAAAAGTGTCCGCGAAGAATCTTTTGATCCCCTTGACGAAGAATTCGTACAGAAATGACCCCATGATTTCTCCCCGGATCAGGACCCTTTAAAAAGGTTCGGGAAAAGCGCGCTGATCCCGAACACGGTTGACAAGGCAATGATCGCAACGACGATCGTAGTATTAATGATGTTCTGCCACAAGTTGTTTTTGTATTTCCCCATCGTTTCTTCGTCGTTGAGAAGAATGATCAGAAAAACAAGCGCCGCGGGAAGCAGCGTGACGGCGATGACCTGGACGAAAAGGGTGATCAAGACGAGCGGTGCGCCCGGGATCAAGACGACAACGCCGGCCGAGAGGATGGCGGCGAAATAAAAAGCATAGAACCACGGCGCTTCCTTGACGTTCTTGTTCAGCGAGTGGGCCCAGCCGAACACTTCTCCGAAGGCCCAGGAACTTGCAAGCGAAATGCAGATGGCTCCCAGGAATCCGGCGTCGAAGAGGCCAATCGCCAGGAACGTTCCGAGATATTTATTTGTTTTCATGAGCTCGATCGCCGCCTGAGCGGCGCTTTCGATGTTCATCCCGCGGAGCACCGTTCCCGTGACGATGATGACGAACGCGGCGATAAGGATCGTGAAAAGCGACCCGATCGCCGTATCCAGTTTTCCCATGCCGATATCTTTCTCGACCATACCTTTGTCCACGACGGCGCTTTGCTGGAAAAAGACCATCCACGGCGCGATCGTGGTCCCGATGTTCGCCATCAGTAAAAAGAATAGTTCATTAGTGAATCCGCCGGGAGGAAGGTGGGGGATGAACGAGTTCTTTAAAATGTCGCCGACGGAAGGGTGGACCATGAACGCGGCGGGGATATAGATGAGGTTCACCGCGCAAAAAAGGATGGCGACCTTCTCCCAGGTCCAGTAGCGTCCCTGGAGGACCATCAGCCCCATGACGATCGAGACAACGGTCACGGTCAGCCAGGGCGGAATATGGAAGATGCTCATGGCGGCCGTCATCCCGATGAATTCGGTGACAAGCGTCAGCCAGTCCGTGAGGATAAGGTCCAACAGGGAGAACCAGCCCCAAAAGGAACCGAAAGCGAAGAAAATGGCTTCCGCGTGGCCGCGCTTCGTGACGGCGCCGAGGCGGACGGTCATTTCCTGGACGTAATAGGCGACGGGACCCAGAAGGAGGAGGAACCACAAAAGGTGATAGCCGTATTTGGCGCCGGTGGCCGCATAGGTCGTGATCCCGCCCGCGTCATTGTCGGCGATCATGACGATGACGCCGGGGCCCGCAAGGATCAGATACGTCTTGAGGGCTTTCCATCCCCGGCGGTACTTATAGAAAAGATTCGTCCAGAAATTCATGTTTTAAGATCTCTTTAACGGTTCAGCACTATGGTCCGGATCGACCATTCGGCGAGAAATTTTCAAGCGTTTCCCGGAGGGCGCAAACAAAAACACGAAACATTCTAAGCCTAATGCAATAGTTTGGCAAAAAATTTCTCGGATTTTCTCTCATTCAATTCAAGGGGCGAACGGCGGGGTCCTAAAGAAAATTAAGAACAAGCCCGGCCAGGAGGCTGACTCCGGCCAGAAGGCCGATGATCCTGAGGTTCTCTGAAAAGTTTTTGTTCTCCTGAAAGAGCACCAGAAGTCCGAGACCTGCGCCGGCGCACAGACCCGCGATCGCCGACCCGAAACTGATCCCGCCTTTGAGGTAGATCTCCGTGATCGCGACGGACGCCGCGCAGTTCGGGAGAAGACCGATGAGCACGGTCAGGACCGGCTGGAAAAAGGTGTTCGCAAGGAAAACGCGGCTCAAATTTTCCGCGCCGAACCTTAAAACGATCAAATGGATCCCGAGCGACACCAGAAAAATGAAGAGAAAAACCTTCAGAGCGTGCTTCAGCGGGAACAGGACGAACGATCTCCACCAAGGTTCGCGGCAGGAGTGGTCGCGGCCGCAGCAGTGGCTGTGGTCGGTTTCACAGACGACGGGGTCATGCGGTTCCTTTTCCTTTTTGGGAAGGGGCGTCCGGGAAAAGAGATCGATCATGTAGCCCGCGGCCGTGGCGATGATGACCTTTGTCAGCAGGATCCACACCACCGTTCCCCAATGGTTCGACTGGGCGAGGATCACGGGGATGGCCTCATCAGACGTCGAGAGAAAAACCGCCAGGAGCGTTCCAAGAGAAATGACGCGTTGGGCGTATAGGGCACTGGCGATCACGGAAAAGCCGCATTGAGGGATACAACCGAACAGCGCCCCCAGCAGAGGACCGGCCCGCATGGCCCGGTGCAATCTTCCGGTGATCAGGTGTTCGTAACGGCGCTCGACGAATTCCAGAGCGATATAGATCCCGAACAGCCACGGAACCATCGCCAGCGAATCGAGAAGCGGGGTGAGGAAAATATCGGTCATCTGAGAATCCCTTTCGGATGCGGCTATCTTAATCGTTCAACGGATAACGGTCAACGAACAACGCGGAGTTTGCCCGCAAACTGGTGACTGTCACTGCGGGTGACAGTCACTGTGGCGCTTTGTGCGTTGCTCCCCGTGTCGGTTCGAAGGTATAATCCTCGCCATGAAAGACCGTACGCGGTTCCTCCCTATCGATCAAACAGATCTCCAGGCGCGCGGCTGGGCTTCGTCGTCTCCCGGGCAGGCCTCCTGCGATATTATTCTCGTGACCGGCGACGCCTACGTGGACCATCCTTCCTACGGCGCCGCGATCATCGGCAGGGTCCTGGAGGACGCGGGTT
Organism: Candidatus Omnitrophota bacterium; assembly: GCA_903820505.1. Lineage (GTDB taxonomy): Bacteria > Omnitrophota > Omnitrophia > Omnitrophales > Aquincolibacteriaceae > Pegaeibacterium > Pegaeibacterium caenilacustre. The sequence goes on along the minus strand of CAIJHQ010000062.1, from coordinate 108,028 downwards.
ACAAGGTCGGGATCATCGCCCAGCCGGATTGGAAGTCCTCCGAGGATTTCCTCAAACTCGGCCGTCCGAGGCTTTTTTTCGGGATCACGGCCGGCAATCTCGATTCCATGGTGAGTAATTTCACGGCCGCTAAAAAACCGCGTCGTACCGACGATTATTCTCCGGGCGGCAAAGACGGATTGCGTCCCAACCGCGCCACTCTTGTTTACGCTAACAAGATCAAAGAGCTTTTTCCCGGGATCCCGGTCGTGCTGGGCGGGGTCGAGGCAAGCCTTCGCCGTCTCGCGCATTTTGACTATTGGGCCGAGGAAGTACGGCGTTCGATCCTTCTGGACGCGAAAGGGGACCTTCTCGTTTACGGCATGGGAGAAAGACAAGTTCTCGAGATCGCGCGGCGTTTGCGGGACGGCGAAGATATCAAGAGCCTGAACAATATCCGCGGGACCGCGATCCTGCGCAATGCCCTTGAAGGTTTTGAGGACGCCGTCATGCTTCCTTCCTACGAGGAAGTCAGGGTGAATAAAGAAAAATTCAATGAAGCCTTCAGGCTCGCTTATGGGGAAGGGGATCCCGTTCGCGGAAGGACCGTCGTCCAGAAACACGGCGAACGTTATATCATCCAGTTGCCCCCGTCCTTACCCCTGACGACCCCGGAGCTTGATCATTTTTACAGTCTTCCGTTCGCCCGGGAGGGGCATCCGGTCTACGACGGGAAAGCTGGCGGTGTCCCGGGATTCGAGACGGTGCGCTTTTCGATCACTTCCCATCGCGGCTGCGCTGGGGAATGCAGCTTCTGTTCGCTTTTTGCCCATCAGGGACGTATTGTTCAGAGCCGCAGCAAACAGTCGATCCTCGACGAAGTAAAGTTGCTGTCCGGCCGGAAAGATTTCAAGGGGACGATCACGGACATCGGAGGACCGACCGCGAACCTTTACGGCGCCGCGTGCGAACAGTGGGACCATTCGGGCGCGTGCCGGTCGAAACAGTGTATGATGCCCGCGCAATGCGAGAATCTCCGGCTCGGGTATGACCGGTCGGTGGAACTTTGGAAAGAAGTGATGCAAGTTCCCGGAGTGAAACATCTTTTCATTCAAAGCGGATTGCGATACGACCTTTTGATCGGGAAAGGATCGGACGCTTACCTGGAGACGTTGTGCAGGAACCACGTCAGCGGTCAGTTGAAGGTCGCCCCGGAACACGCGTCGGAGGCGGTGCTTAAGGCGATGAACAAACCGCCCCTCGCGGTCTATGAACAGTTTGCCGCGCGTTTTAAGGAAATGAACCGCAAGGTCGGGAAGGACCAGTACCTCATCAATTATCTCGTCAGCTCGCATCCCGGGGCGGGGCTCGAAGATGCGGCGGAGCTCGCGGTCTATCTGGCGCAAAGGAACATTCAGCCCGAACAGGTGCAGGATTTCATGCCGCTTCCGATGACGGCTTCGACATGTATGTATCACACGGGAAAAGATCCGTGGACCGGGGAAAGGGTCCCGGTGGCCAGGACCTACAGCGAAAGGCAGCTCCAGCGGGCCCTGATCCAGTCCGGGCAGCCTCAGAACAAGGGGCTGGTCCTTCTGGCGTTAAAACAGCTCGGGCGTATGGATCTGGAGGACCTATTGCTGGGAAGTTCGTACAAGGGCGACGTTCGCCGCAGCTCCGGGCGCAGGGCCCAAAGTAACAGGAAGCGAAGGTAAAAATATGAAATCGTATGATGCTGTCATTGTCGGCGGCGGCGCTTCGGGGATCGTCGCGGCGATCTTTGGGAAACGCAAAGGTGCGTCGGTGCTGTTATGTGAAAAGATGCCCAAGCTCGGAAAGAAACTGCTCGTGACGGGCGCGGGCCGGTGCAATCTGTTGAACGAAAAACTCGACGCGTCCTTTTATAATCCCGAAGCGCGCAAACTTGTTCAAGCGGTTCTTGAGAAGTGCGGCAGGGACGCGATCCTCGGGTTTTTTCGCGACCTCGGGCTTCGGGTTTACACGGATGAAACGGGGCGCATTTTTCCCGTGACCCAACAGGCGGCTTCGGTACTTAAGGTGCTGGAGCTTGAAATGGCGCGGCTGGAGGTCCCGGTCAAACTGAATTGCGAGGTCCGGGATATCCGGGCGGTGGCCGGGGCTTTTGAAATAAGGACGGCGAACGAGGAACGTTTTATTTCTCCTAAAGTGATCGTGTGCGCCGGCGGGAAGTCCTATCCGGCGTTGGGAGCGGATGGAAGCGCCTACGGTCTGGTCCGGAAGTTCGGTCATGCGGTGACAGAGCCGGTCCCTTGCGCCGTTCCGCTTCTTGCCAAGGACTCCTGGTGCCATTTTCTGCAGGGCCAAAAGATCCGCGCGAAGGTCGCGGCGCGGGTGGACGGAAAACCGGCGTGCGATGCGGCGGGCGAACTTCTTTTCACGCAGTACGGGCTTTCGGGGACGGCGATCCTTGATGTCAGCCGCGAGGTTTCGATCGCGGTGAACCGTGACGGCAAAAAGAATGTGTGTGTGGCCGCGGACCTGATCCCTTTCATGGGCGATGCCGAACTGCAGAAAGAATTCGAGCGTCGTCTTGAGAAGAAATTTTCGGGGGAGGACCTGTTGGAAGGATTACTTCCGCACAAATTCTCACTGGTTTTCCGGGAGAAGCTTCTAAAAGAGGACGTTCCCGCGCTCGTCAAGGCGCTGAAGCACAAAGAATTCAAAGTGAACGGGACACGGGGATGGAACGAAGCGGAATTCACGGCCGGCGGCGTGCCGTCCGAAGAAGTGGATCCCCCGACACTTGAGTCGAAGCGTCAAAAAGGGCTTTATCTCGCGGGGGAGATCCTGGATGTCCAGGGGCCTCGCGGCGGTTATAATCTTGCCTGGGCCTGGGCCAGCGGCGCGGTAACGGGGGCTTCGATCTAGATTCTTTGCAGCCAGACCAGGAGTTCGATATGTTTGGTGCGGGGGAACATGTCGAAGGGAACGACGGAGCGGATTCGGTAGCGACTGGCGGCGAGGATCATGCGAAGGTCACGGAGAAGGATCTGAAGGTCGCAGGCGAGAAAAATAATATGGGCGGCATCCGGTTCCTTCGCCAGGAAATTCGCGAGTGAAGACGCGATGCCCTGACGCGGTGGATCCAGAAAGATCAGCGTTTCCGGTTTCGGGTTCGCGAGCAGGAAACGCGGAAAAGTTTTCTCGACTTTCCCTGTGAGAACGCCGGTCAACGGCATACCCGTCTCTTTAAAATTCCTCCGGATACACCCCGTGCTGTACGGATTTTCTTCAAAACAATAGATCTCGGGGACCTCCCGGGCCGCCAGGATCGGGAACGTGCCGACGCCGGCATAAAGGTCCAAAAAGCGTCCGGGCTTGATCGCGCGGACCCATTCCTCGAGTTGCGCGCCGATAAGTCCGGTGACTGCGAGATTATTCTGAAAAAAGCCGAGCGAACTTGTCCAAAGGGAAACTCCGCCGACGTTGACCCTGTAAAGTTTCTCTTCCTCGCTTGTGAGTATCCTGTCCTTCTCATCCAGTTTGAAAGTTCTTTTCTCCTCGGATCTTTTTAAAGTATGCAGGGCAGTAAAAACGCTTTTCAGGCTTTCGCCGGCAAGCAGGCAGTGATCGATCAGGACCTTGGAGTGGTTGTCGCGGCCGATGAACCCCATTCGTTGGGGCTTGCCGCTCCCGGGCGATGTGCGATGGAGTGAAATGCTGTTTCGGTAGCCATACTCTTTGGGACTAGTCCGGACCGATTCGATCAGCACCGTGTCCAGTTTGAGGACCTGGTCGAAGCTTTCGCGGACCTGATTCTGTTTCCACCGGAGTTCTTCGGCGTAGGGAAGGTGCTGGTATTGGCAGCCGCCGCAACGTTCGATGTAGGGGCAGGGCGGTTTAACGCGTTCTGGGGCCGGGACGAGGACCCGGATCAACTTGGCTTTGGAGTAGTTGGCCTTATCCACGAGAAGCCGGGCCAGGATTTTTTCCTGCGGCAAGGCGCCTTCCACAAAACAGGCCTTGCCGTTCACGAAGCCGAGGCCGTCCCCGCCGAAGACCAGTTTGTCGATCGTGAGTTCAATGTCCATTAAGCGTCTCGGAGAGTGTCCGGTTTTTCCTTCCATCGCCGGTGGCCCCACAGCCATTGCTCGGGATATTCCAGGATCTGTTTTTCCAGGGCTTCATTGAGGCGTTGGGTGGTGGCATTTTCCCAATCCGTCTGGCCTATGTTCGGCACAATCGCCTTTTCCAGGTGGATCTCATAATGTCCCGCGGACCTTCGTAAACAGTAGCCGGGGATCAGCGCGCAGCCGGTTTTTTCGGCCAGGCGCGCGGGAATAGAGGTCGTGGAAGTTTCGGTGCCGAGAAAATTAACCCAAAGGCCTTCATCTCCGGCCCACTGATCGATCAGGATCGCAATGCCGTGCCCCTGCTTCAATTGCTGCAGGATCGTACGGACGGAACTGAGTTTTTCGACCGGGGTCACGGTCATCACGCGGCGCATCTCGTTGATCGCTTTGTCCAGATAGGGGTTTTTGATCTCCTTGACGACCACGGACCAGGGTCTCCGGGTGAAAAAGGGAAGAAAAGAAAGGTATTCCCAGGAGCCCAGATGTGAGATGACCAGGACAACGCCTTTTTGTTTCAGAAAGGCTTCTTCCAGGTTTTCATTTCCGATCATCGTGAAACGCCGAGAGGCCTCTTTTTTGACCTTCTCGACGATAAAAAGCTCCACCATGGAAAGCGAGGCGCTCTGGAAGGCGGAACGGGCGATCTGCCATTTTCTTTTCCGGGAGAGGGTGCCGCCGAAGGCTTTATCAAGGTTCTCGAGGGCGATCCGGCGCCGTTTTCCGAGGATCAGAAAAGACAGGTCTCCGGCGCGTCTCGCGATCCAGGTCGCGACCTCGATCGGAAGGATCTTTGCGAGCCATGCCAAAAAAACCACGACAAAATACTGCAAAAGATGGTTCATAAAATAATGCTAGCACAGATATAAAAGACGCGGGTAAAAAACAAGGCGGCGGGAACGGCTTTATTTACACGGCTAGAAAATTTCATCCAGGAGGAACAAAACGTCTTCGGGCGTGACCGGTTTTGGGTTCGCGGCGGTCGAACCGGACTTAAGGGTCTCCCGGAGGATCATTTCTTTTTCCAAAATGGCTTTTCCCTTGAAGGGCGAGGAGATCTTGAGTTCGGCAAGAACGCCTGTGACCCTTTTGAGGAGATCCATTCCGACGGTCTGGCTCATGACCTCGTATTTTTGACGGATGACGGGAAGATTGAGCTTGATGGACGGCGCGAAACAGACCGAACAGATGAGCCCGTGGGGGACCCCGTAAAGGACACCCAGGGGATGCGCGATGCCGTGGATGACTCCGAGACGGGAGTGGGAGAAGGCGATCCCGGAAAAAAAGCTCCCGAGCAAAAGACCATTCAGGTCTTCTTCCCGGCCGTTCGTGAGGGCCGGGATCAGATGGCGGTTGATCAATTGGATGGCCTTCAACGCGAAATTTTCGCTGAACCAGGTCGCATATTTTGAGATGAACGATTCGTACGCCTGCACCCAGGCGTCCATGCCCGACTGGCACATGACGGAGAAAGGCAGTCCCTGAAGCAGTTCCACATCCAGCAGGACTTTTCGCGCCAGGAAATCCTGGTGGCGGATGGAAAGCTTAACTTTTTTTTCGGGATTGATGATCACCGCGTTCGAGGTGGCTTCGGAACCGCTACCGGCCGTTGTGGGGACGGCGATGAAAGGGATGCCTTTTTCGCGGAGTTCGCCGCCTTCCTGATAATAGGCGGGCTGTTCTTTGGCGTGGAAAAGTCCGGCCGCGGCCTTGGCAAGATCGAGAACGCTTCCTCCGCCGATCCCGACGATCCAATTCGCCCGGACCTCCCGGCCTTTCCGGATGACCCGTTCGATCTCTTCCAGCGTGGGTTCGCCTTGTGCGCGGCAGAAGAATTCAGGGGCAAGCTTGGAGCTCCGGAAACTTTCCACAAGAGTCTCCTTCAGGCCTTTCTTTTCAAAGGAAGCGCCGTGGACAATGATCCCGCGGGGGCCGAACGGAGCAGTCTCTTTCGCAAGTTCTGCCAAACAACCTTTTTGATAAAGGATCTTCGGAGGAAGGCAGGTCTCTTTCGGGAAAAGGGAATGCATCAGTATTTGATGATGATCGCGGTGACACGCAGGTCTTCGGTGCCGGTGTTCCGGATCGAATGGGAGGCGCCTTGGCCGGTGAGGATCGCGTCTCCGGTTTCGACCGCGAACTCCCGGCCGCCGTCGGTCATCATGCCTTTGCCTTTTTGGATGATGTAGATCTCGTCTTCGTCCACGTGATCATGGGGACCGATGCCCGTGCCCGGCGGGAGCGTCAGCTCTGCGCAAAGCCGTGTGCGGGCCTTGATCTCCTCGGGTTTGAAATAATGGCGGACCGTCACTTCGCCGTCCCCGCCGCGCATATTTTTTCTGGTCTCAGTTTCTCGTTGGTCTCTTTTTTTGATCATGGTCTTTTCTCCGCGAGCAGGACTCATCATAGCGGGCTGAAGCCTCAGGAACGAAGGGTTTCAGCCGTGCGTTAGGGTCTAAAAAGGAAATTCTTGAAGGCCCAGGGGTTCTTCTTATCGAGGAAAGTGGCCGGGTTTTCCTGGAAGAAAGCCTGGTAATTTTTAAAAGGCGACCAATCAAAAGCCTCGGAGACAAAAGTCCCGAGATAAGGTTTCGCGGTATGGAGGATCTCGCGATGCGGCAGGTCGTCCGCTACACAAACACCTTTGTTCGGGTGTTCGATCATCCACATGACGGCCGAGACCACGCCAATCGCGACCTGAAGCGTGGTCGCGTTCTGGTTCGGGACCAAGTCGCGCGCCTTCTCGATCGTGAGGACGCTGCCCGTCCACCAGGAACTGTATTTGTGGCCCATGATCAGGGAGCCGAGGATGTCCGCGCCTTTGATGATCTCGTTGCTCATGATGCGGCATTTCGGCTGGAGCTCGTAGTTGCGGCAGCGGAGCTCATGGATCGAGGTGAGCGTTTCGTTGCACGGCATGTAGACATAATGGACCGTCGGCCGGTAGATCGGGTGGCCGGATTTCCAGACCGTGAGTTTTTCGGAAATGCTGAAAGCTTCCCCGTGGCGGATCACCATCCCGACGATCTCGTAGTTCGGTACCCAGGAACGGACCCAGGTGTTCATGCCCATCTGCGACAGGAAGATCTGGTTCTGGGGGCCGTAGGACGGCACGGTCGCGAGAGCGGGAAGCTCCTTCTCGTGGGTGCCCCAGCCCATTTCGACCGGCGAGGTCGCCTCTTCGCGGAGGCCTTCGATGCTCCAGGTGCCGACGAATTCGTCGACCTCTTTTGGGGAGTTGGTGATCTGCGTGTCCCGCTCGCTGATGTGGATGGTCTTCACGCCGAGCTTCATCGCCAGACGATGGAATTTTTCTTCGCGGACCAGACGTTCGAGCGCGCGGACATCCCTTTTGTGGGTAGATTTATCGTGAAGTGCTTTTTCGGCGATATCCAGGAGCCCCTGTTTGGTAAAGTGGGAGATCAGCCCGGGATTCGCGCCATGGTCCAGGACGGCCGTCGTGGCGTCGTGGCTCCATTTCGAGGTCATCTTACGGAGCTCCATCTGCTTGTAGTAGAGCGATTTTTCGAGAGGGGTCTTCTTTTCGATGTTCGCGTAAGGGTCCCATTCCTCGACCGAGGTGTTCAGATAAAGGACCTTGTTGTCGTGGCACCAGCTCATCATGTCGAGGGAGTCGATGTTCCACGCGACGTCGATGACCAGCCCGCCGGGGGAAACGTGCTTCGAGAGCGTCCGGGCGACGTTGACCGGCGTGATCCGTTCCTGGGAAAAACGCAGGCCCTTTCTGATCCACAGGGCGAGCTCTTTGCGTTTGTCCACGAAATCAACGATCGTGATGTTCTTGTAGGGAACGCGGATGTGTTTGAGCAGGATCGGCAACGTGCACTTGCCGACAGAACCAAAGCCGATGATCAGAATTTTATTCTTAAATTCTATCATGGTGAGGATTATATTTTTTCCCAGGGACTCCGGTCAACGGGTTATTCATCGGAGGCCCATTATTTTTTCTTCAAAAAAAGGTTCGGCAGCCCTTCCGCGAACATTTGTTTGAAATTGCTGATGAAAAGACGCTCAAAAATGAGAACGGCCAAAAGGACGAGAAGGGCGACGATCGAACCTGTCTGCGACGCGAGGGGTTCCTTTTGGAGAAAGAGAGTGTCGTAAAGGTGGATCCCGCAGAGGAGGAGCGCGACTCCGAGCACCGTGACGTATTCATGGTGCCTGAAGATCCGCTTCCAGTCAAAGGCCGTTTTATCCGGGGTCCCGTAGGGGGTCAGGCGCGGAAAAAGCCTCGGAACGTGCCGGCAATAATCCTCATAAACTTTTCCGAACCGTTCCCGAAGTTCTTTTTCCTCCTGACGGATCGTTCCCAGGTACATGACGGAATATCCCGCCAGGAAAAGAACGGCGATGATCCAGTTCGCGCAGATGACGATGACGCCGAGTCCCAGAAAGAAATTCCCGACATAGAGAGGGTTACGGCTGAAAGCGTAAGGCCCGCCCACGGCAAGCCGGGTCCCTTTTCGTTCCATAAAGCTGAGCGCCCAGAGGCGGGTCAGTTCTCCGAGGACCATCAAAAGCGCCCCCCAAAAGAAGCTTGCGGCGCTGATATGGGAAAAAAAGAACAAAAGAGGGGCCCCGATCCAGGCCAACAAAATACGCATTTTTTTAAAACGGAACCACTCTTTTCGTATCACGGTCGTGCCTCCTGAAGTGGAGGAGATTATACCGCAAGATGCCGCAAGGACCGGTATAAAAAATACAGCGGACAAAAATAAACGGTCTGTGCGGAGGTTACCGGGGAACGGCAGTATTTAAAACTTCTCTTTTCATGGCAAAGAAAAATGGGAGGGAGATGAGCTCAATGGCCGCGATGCTGAGGACGAGCGCGGTCAGGGAACGTTCATAAAGCCATCCCATCAAAATGCCGCCCGCGAGCATGGCCAAGCCGTACGCCGTATTCAGGATCCCGTATCCGGTGCCGCGTTTCTTCAACGGCGTGATGTCCGCGATCGCGGAGCGGATAATGGTTTCATGGGCGGCCATGACGATGCCCCAAAGGAGGAGGCTCAGGATGACGACCCAGGGGACCGTCGAAAAACAGAGGAACGGGATCACCAGGGAAAGGACCGGGATCAGGAGCAAGGTCCCAATGCCCGCCCACTCGTGTTTTTGTTTTTCTTTCATCCGGTCGTAGATCTTTCCGATCACCAGGGCCGCGAGGCCGTCGATACCCATCGCGACGGCGTAAAAGAGCGGGATCTGCGCGTCCGAAAGCACGTTTTTTGACTTGAAATGATACGCCATGAGCACGAAATTCACGAAACCCATGGTCGCGAAGAAACTGAAACCGGCGTAGAGCCAGTATATTTTCGGCAGTTTTTCCGGATCATTTTTTTTCACGGAGGTTTCCAGGACCTCCGGGTCGGGGACCTTGAAATAGGCGAAAAAGACGCAGGCCATGAGAAGCGCGAAAGGGATCCAGAGAAGACCGTATCCGTGCTGGTAATCCGCGAGACTTTTGACCGACGCGCGGTCATGGATAAAAATGAACGTGAAGAGGAGCGGTCCGGCAATGGCGCCGATCTGGTCCATGGCTTCGTTCAACCCGAACCCGAATCCCGTGCCGACCTGTTTGGCGGCCTGCGAAAGGATTGTGTCCTTGGCCGGGCTCCGGAGGGCTTTGCCGATCCTCTCCATTACGATCAGCAATGCCGCGATTTGCCAGAACCCCGTGAGGGCCAGGAGCGGCACGCTGGCCAGCATGCCGTATCCCGCGATCGTAAAAAGCCAGTAGGACTTTGTCTTGTCCGAAAAATATCCCGAAAGGAGGCGGATCCCGTAACCCAGGAATTCGCCGACGCCGGCCACCAAACCGACCGCCAGGGCGTTCGTGCCGAGAAGTTTCAGGTAAGGGCCGTTGACGCTGCGGGCGCCTTCATAGATCGTGTCGCCCAGGAGGCTTACGAGGCCGAAGAGCATGATCAGCTGCAGGGCTTTTTTCTTGTTTAAGTCCATCATGAGAGAAAGCCTACTGATTTTATGCGGGAAATCAAATAGAATACGGCGGGAAAGAACACCGGCCGGGGAACGAAAGCGATCCTACGTTTCGCGTCCCCACTTTTTCAAGGGGAAGAATGACGCACTCAAAAAGCGGTTTTCTAAAAAATTACTCCTTTTCTCTGCTCCTGATCTTTTCCATTACAGTGGGCGCGGGATTGGGGGTGGTCCTTCAGGGGAAGGCGGCAGCCCTGAAACCGTTCGGGGACATTTTCCTGAACCTTCTTTTCACGGCGGTCGTGCCGCTCGTATTCTTTTCGATCTCATCGGCGATCGCCGAGATGTCCGATCTTCACCGGCTCGGCAGGATCATGGGCTGGATGATCCTTCTCTTCATCGCGACAGGCATCCTTTCCGCCCTGCTCATGGTCTTTGGAGTGAAGTTCTATCCGCCGGTCCTGAGTGGGCAACCGCTGCTGCCGCATTCCGAGACCATCCAACAAACCATGAACGGCGCCCAGCTGGTCCGGGCCTTTACGGTCCCGGATTTCGTGCAGCTTCTTTCCAAGCAGAACATGCTGGCCTTGATCGTTTTTGCCATGCTGACCGGTCTTGGGGCGTCTTTGGCGCGCGAAGAAGGAAAGCCCTTCGTGAATTTTCTTGTTTCCGGTAACAAGGTCATGATGCGCGTGATCAAGCTGATCATGTTCTACGCCCCGGTCGGCCTCGGGGCTTATTTCGCTTATCTGGTCGGCACGTTCGGTTCCGGTCTTTTGAATTCCTACCTGCGGGTCGTAGTCCTCTATTACCCCTTGGCGCTCCTTTATTTTTTTATCGGATTTTCGCTTTACGCGTTTCTCGCGGCCGGCAAAAAAGGGTTCACCGCTTTCTGGGGGAATATTCTGACGCCTTCCCTGACCGCGTGGGGAACCGGGAGCAGTATTGCCACGATCCCGACCAATCTCGAGGCCGCGGACCGGATCGGCGTCCCGAAGGATATCAGCCGTATCGTGATCCCGATCGGCGCGACCATCCACATGGACGGCACCTGCCTTTCGGCCATTTTGAAGATCGCGCTTCTTTTCAGCTTCTTCGGAATGAAATTTGCCGGGATCGGGACGATCACGACGGCCATCGGGGTCGCGCTTTTGAGCGGCATGGTGATGAGCGGGATCCCGGGTGGCGGATTTCTGGGCGAACTTCTGATCGTGACGCTTTACGGATTCCCCGTGGAAGCGCTTCCGCTTATTTCCATGGTCGGGACGTTGGTGGACCCGCCCGCCACGATGGTGAATTCCGTCGGCGACAACGTTTGCGGCATGCTCGTCGCCCGGATCCTCGGCGGCAAGCGCTGGATGGAAAGAAGTTGTGCGGAATCTGTGTCCCGTTCAAAACCGTGAGCGGCGGATTTTTGGAACGGTGAGCGAACGCTCTTAAATATCTTCCTTGTATTCGCGGCCATCCCACAGGATCCTCGCACGTAAAGGTCTCACTTCGTCGGAGGGAGTCACGGAACCCCAAGCCACGGCGATCTCCTCCATTTGAACTTCCGGAGAGAATTTTTCGGATTTTCCCATCACAAGCTGTTGAGCCTTTAGATCGAAAGAAACGCGGGCCATGACGTAATAGGGATCGTTCGTAGGGACGGAGAGCAGAACTACCGGACGCCCGACTTTTTCCGCAATGGCAATGACCCGGCTGAACAATTCTTCTTCCCGCGCGTTGGCTTTGGTGAGGTCGCCTTCCAGCTGAAGCCCAATCCCGACCTTAGAAGTAAAAACGATCACATCGGTGGTCTCCGGATCGATCTCCTGCAATATTTTTTCAAGATGAAACAAACGGTTCGGCGAATGAACAGCGACAATGACGCGCCCCGGCTTTGAACAATGACAGGCCTCGGGAGTCAGCAACTCCATTTGGCTTAGATTGACGCGATCGATCGCGTGATGTTCCTGGTCCGCAGCGGCCATTGTCTTGCGACGTTCGTGTTCGTTGATCTTTTCCGAGACCAGGAAGATGATAAAAAAAGCAAGCGTGAACAACGATCCGGAAATGGTCGCGACCCTCTTTGTCAGTAAATTGAGACAAGCGGTCATGAAAAGAACGAAGAAAATGGCGGCCAATCCGACCGGGAGCTCTATTTTTCCGATCCGAATGTTTCCCGGGACTTTCCAATCGCGCGGTGAACGGTCTTTATACCGAAGCATTAGGACCGCCAATGATTTAAAAACAAAACTCCAGATCACGCCGAAGGCATAGGCCTCTCCCAAAACGTAAACATCGCCGCGGCACAATAAGATCGTGATGATCTGCAAGCTGACGATCAAATTGATCATCCGGTGGGAAGTGCCGAAGCGGGGATGGGGGTGGCGAAGAGCTTCCGGCAGGATGCCGTCATCCCCCAGGCGGTTCAAAACACCGTTCGAACCTACGATAGCCGTGTTAACCGCACCGGAGAGAATCAAAGCTCCCACGAAGACCACGAAAGCCTGGAACAAAATTTTAACAGGCGTGGGACCGATCAGATACATCGTCAGTCCGCCGATCAAATTGTCCGCGTATTGGCTGGTGCGTACCGCATCCGGAATGATCATGACCGCGAAGAAGCTGACCAGACAGGTGAGAAGCATGCTGTAGAGGAAAATAATGAAGCCGGTCCTTTTTAAATTTTTTAATTTGGGAGCTTCTATTTCCCGATAAACCTGCGCGAGGGATTCTTCGCCGCTCATGGCCAGCAGGGAATGACCGAACGCGATAGTGATGCCGATCAGGCCAAGGGGAGCGATCTTGTTGCCCAAAGGATGCAACCATCCCAAGGATTCTTTGGTAAAGACGGGGGCGAAGGAGGGCCAGTGGAATCCTTTGACCGCCAAGGTCATAAACCCCCAGACGATCAGGATGACGGCCATGACGGTGGTGATCCCCATGATTTTGAGGGCTTTATCGCTGGATTCATGGACCCCCTTGGTGTTCTGCCACCAGAAATAGATCGTGACGGCGATCGCGAAAAGAATGGAAAAGATACCGGGGGGGACATGGCCTGGGACTTCCAGATGGGGCAACAAAGTATTTATCAGGCCGGCCAAATATTGTCCCGCAGAAACGGCGCTGATGGGGCCTGTCAGTACATAGTCGAAGATCAATGCGGAAACGGAAAGTTTGGCGAGGGTGCCTCCCATAGCTTCTTTGACAACGCGATAAACGCCGCCGCGTACGAACATACTGCAGGACTCGATATATACAGCGCGAACCGCATAAGAAAAAAGCATGACGCCCAGAATGAACCATGGCGCCGCTTTGCCGATGGCTTGCTCGGAAATGCCGCCGATGTAATAGGCCGTTGACGCCAGATCGCAAAGAACAATGGCGGAAGCGCGCCAAAAACTGATAAAGCTCAGCATAGCGGTCGTGACCAGTACAACGTTGCGGGCGGTTTTCTTGCTTTGGGGGATGTTAGGCATGGGCGTATCCTTTCGGGGAACGAGTGGATGGGCCCAAAAAAAAGACAAAAGCGCGGCTACTTAAAGTCAACCCCATGGTACAACTCCTCTCAACAACGCCTACGGGGTTAGCTGACGGGCTAAGGTCGAGACAACCTCTTACCTGGCGGTAATTCGCCCCTTTTGATTCTTGGGTCCCCCGTTCCGCGGTGTGCGGACTCGGCATATGAAGAGGCCAATTTACGCCTTTTTCTTGAAAAGTCAATATCTCCCAGGAACGGTCTTGAGGGGGATTTTGTGACCTTTTTAGAGAAATCCATCCTTGTAAGGAGCTATTGAGCGGCCTGGTCGCCTGGAGCCGGAGGATCCGGAGGGGCGACTTGAAGCGGATTCAGATTGGCGTGGAAGGCCCATTTCCAGCCCTCCGGGGTCTTGATCCAGCCGCTGAGGCGCATCGCGGCCCGCGTCGGGAGGTCCAGCTTGCCGATGGTTTCCTCGGTCATGACCCTGTAGCTGACGATGATGAGGGAATCGGTCTGGGTCGCTTGGATGTAGCTGAGCTCATATTGGTCGATGTTCAGTCCTTTGAGGAGTTCTATTTCTTCCTTACCGTTTCGGGCAATATCTTCGTGAACGGACTGGAATTCCGGAGCCATGTCCTTTTCGATCTGGGCCCAATTAGCGTCCCGGATGTTCTTCCAAAGCTCCCGCACCAGGGTTTCGCCCTGGGGCATTTCTTCGGCGGCAGCGAACGGGACGGGACCGGACAAAATGAAAACAAGACAAAGAGCAAAAAATTTGTTTTTCATGACGGTTTCTCCCTCACAGAAGAAGTTAGTCGGATTCTTTCCAGATATCGCCGCGTCGACCGACCTTGATGACATGGTTCACTTTGATTTTCAGGATAACAAATTTTTCCGATATTTCCACTTCATAATGTTCGTGCTTCTTCCCGGTCCTGAGGCCTTCGATCACGCGGTTCGCCGAGAGTTTGACGGCCCTTTCGTTCCATTCTTTCAGCATGGCATCGTACTTCTTGCCGCGTTCGATCACTTTTGCGGACCCGTTCAGGCGGTATCCCTCGAGCGCGTCCTGATCCATAAAAGAAACGGAGACGAGGGGATTTTCTTTGATATTGCGGACGGTTTGTCCCATGACGTGATCGATCAAATAGATGAAATCTTCTTGGATGCGGAAAAAAAGCTTCGGGACGGAGTTCGGTCGGCCGTCACGGGTGGCGGTGCCGATTGAAACGAACTCTCTTTTTTCGAGCAATTCCAGGATTTTCTCTGTGATCTTGGGCATTAGCGCACCTTAGTTCCGCATTATACCTTAGGAGAGGCAAAAATTATGCCAGTTTGAAGGGGCATTGCGCAAGGAGCAGCTTTTTGTCCGACATCCAACCGGAGATGGGGGCACGACCCTGGGTTCCGTATAGGAGACCGCTCCCTCAAATATCTTCCTGTTCAAATCCCTTGCCTCATGGCACAGAATCCACTATAAAGAAAACATGCCCAGGGGATTGTATATTCATATTCCATTTTGTAAAACGCGTTGCCACTATTGTAACTTCATTTCTTTCGAGGCGCCCTCCTCGGAGTTCCGGGAACGTTTTTTTAGCGCCCTCTCTGAAGAGATACGTGAGGCCGGAAGAAAATTCGGAAGGCCGTCCTTCGATACGGTGTATTTTGGGGGCGGAACTCCGTCCCGTTTGAGTGTCCGGGAGATGACGGGGTTTTTGGAGAAGCTTCGCAAGAATTTCAGTATCCCAAAGGATGCGGAGATCACCTGTGAATGGAATCCCGGGGACGGAGAAGAAGAAAAATTCTCTATCCTGAAGCTTCTCGGAGTGAACCGGATCAGTCTTGGCGTGCAGTCTTTTCAGGACGATCTTTTGTCCCGTCTCGGGAGGAGGCATTCCGTTCATGACACAGTGAGGACGCTCGAGAAGATCCGCAAAGCGGGGATCGATAATGTCAGCTTTGATCTGATGCTCCGGATCCCCGGGCAAAAGTGCGCGGACCTTCAAAAGTCGCTTGAGCGGTGCGTCGAACTCAGCGCCGCGCAGGTTTCACTTTACGATCTGGAGATCCACGAGGGGACCCCCTTCGGTTCCATGGGAAAAGAAGGAACGCTGGCGCTTCCGGACGAGGACGAACACGCGCGCATGTACCGGACGGCCGGGGAGGTCCTGGTCCGCGCCGGGTACGGGCATTATGAGATCTCTAATTTCGCGAAGCCGGGCCGGGAGTCCCGGCACAATCTCATTTACTGGAACAATCAAGAGTATCTGGGGCTTGGACCCGGAGCTTTTTCTTACCTCGACGGGACCCGTTATCAATTCGCCGGGGGCGTGTCCCGGTATCTTGAAAAATGTGAGGCGAAAGATTGGCGGAATGACCAGGAGGACGTTCTTTCGGATGAGGAACAGGAGACCGAGACGTTCGCGATGAAGCTCCGGCTCGAAGAAGGCGTGGCGCCCGGGGAATTTCCGCGGATCTGGCCGGAACTTCAGAGACGTGTTGAAACCCTTTTGCGCGAGGGATTGTTCGAGCGCACAGATGAAAAATTACGGCTGACGGGCCGTGGGCAGTTCCTTTCGGAGGACGTTTTCGTTTTTTTGCTTCAAAAGGATAGTGGTTCCGGCGGGAACTTTTTGTGATATATTGACCACCGGTTTGGTTTTAAAGGCTCACCCCGTAAAAAAGGAGGCATCCACATGAGGATCTTTTCAAGGATCTTGATCGTTTCGATTCTATCATTTCTGGCGCTGACGTCCGTCGCGTTTGCCAAAGGGAAAAAGGCTTCCAAGACGTCCGGTAGCGTAGGAGGCACTATCACTTCTGTCCCGGTCATGGTGCTTCCACCCTCGACTGAGAAGACGACGCTCGACAACCTCCAGGCCGCGTTCAACGGAGAAAGTAACGCGAACGCGCGTTATTTAGAGTTCGCCAAGAAAGCGGACGCGGAAGGCTACGGAAAGATCGCCGGTCTTTTCCGCGCGGCCGCCCGTGCCGAGCAGGTCCATTTTGAGCATCACGCCAAGATCATCAAAGAGCTCGGAGGGGTCCCGGCTGCCACGATCGAAACCCCGGTCGTGAAAAGTACGGCCGAGAACGTGAAGGCCGCTTTTGAAGGGGAAACTTACGAAACGACCATGATGTATCCGGGGTTCCTTGTCAAAGCCAAACAGGACAAGATCCCGGGCGCGGTGGATGCTTTCGAGGATGCCGGAAAGGCCGAAGCCGTTCATGCCGCCCTTTACAAAAAAGCCATGCAGGATATGAACGCATGGAAAGGACAGGGCAAAGGCAATAATTTTTATGTTTGCCCGGTTTGCGGGAATGTGGTCGAAAAGATGGATTTTATGAGATGCCCGATCTGCAATACGGGAAAAAAGATGTTCATGACCGTTAAGTAACAGCGCATCCCTTCAACTAAAAGCCCGCACGGCGCCTTGCATACCGCAAAATGCCGTGCGGGCTTTTGTGTTCCTGTTCCCTGATGAACGCTCGAGGATCTTATTTCTTGGCTTTTCCCTGGCTTGCCACAGCGTCCATGGCGGC
Organism: Candidatus Omnitrophota bacterium; assembly: GCA_903820505.1. GTDB lineage: Bacteria > Omnitrophota > Omnitrophia > Omnitrophales > Aquincolibacteriaceae > Pegaeibacterium > Pegaeibacterium caenilacustre. The sequence goes on along the minus strand of CAIJHQ010000062.1, from coordinate 90,970 downwards.
CCTGATCTTCTCCGGATCGCCGAGGTAATAGTGTTTGACCGGTTTCAGGTTCACGTCGAGCTCATAAACGAGCGGAATGCCGGTCGGGATGTTCAGCCCGAGGATCTCCTCTTCGGAGACATTATCGAGGTATTTTACCAGGGCGCGAAGACTGTTCCCGTGCGCCGCGATGAGGACCTTTTTCCCCGCCTGGATCGCGGGGGCCGCGACTTCGTGCCAGAAGGGGAGAACGCGCGCGACCGTGTCTTTCAGGCATTCCGTGAGCGGCAGCTCGTTTTTTTTGAGAGTTTTATAGCGCGGATCGAAAGCCGGGGAGCGCGGATCGGCAGGGACGAGTTTGGGCGGAGGGATATCATAACTCCGGCGCCAGATCTTGACCTGTTCTTCGCCGTATTTCGCGGCGGTCTCCGATTTGTTCAGTCCCTGCAGAGAACCGTAATGGCGTTCGTTCAGGCGCCAGTCCCTGACCACAGGGATCCACATGAGGTCCATTTTATCCAGGACGATCCAGAGAGTGCGGATGGCGCGCTTCAGGACGGAAGTGAAAGCGATGTCGAAGACGTAGCCCTCCTTTTTGAGAAGGGCGCCGCCTTCTCCGGCCTCCTGGAGCCCTTTTTCGGACAAATCCACATCGGTCCAGCCCGTGAACCGGTTCTCTTTGTTCCAGGTGCTTTCTCCATGACGGATCAGTACGATCTTATACATGCTCAACCTCCTTGAAATAGGGATCAGGGGTTTTGGAAAGGCAGTAGTTTAGCATCGAACCGGAAACTAGAAAAACAAAAATGGCGAAAGGATCTGTTCCAGCGGATCTTGAGAAGGGAGAGGATTACCGGTTCCTGCGGTAAGCGGGAGCGATATAACCGCGTCGCCGTCCCCGGGAAAAACTGCGGCCGCCGAAGGAAGCGACTTTGACCGGCTTGTGTTCGATGAAGCTCTCGAGCGGCATCTCGGGATGTTCCGAAATAGGGAGCGCCATCCTCATGAGTTTTTCGATGTCTTTGACGTCTTTGCCCTGCTCCGGCGTCGCGAACGAGATCGCGTGACCGGTGTCCCCGATGCGGCCGGTCCGGCCGATCCTGTGGACATAATTTTCGGTATCATCCGGGAGATCGTAGTTGAGCACCAGTTCGATCCCTTTGACGTCGATCCCTCGTGCCGCGATATCGGTTGCCACAAGCACACGGTAACGTCCCGATTTGAATCCTTCCAGGGCTTCGCGCCGTTGGGCCAGGGAACGGTCGGCGTGGATCTCGGCGACATGGTGGCCCATTTCCCGGACGGAACGCGCGATCTTGTGGGCGCCGATCTTGGTCCGCGAAAAAAGAAGGATGGTGCCGTGATATTGCGCCAGTATTTTCGCGAGGAGCTGCCGCTTGGCGTCTTTCTTGACGACGAACAGTTCTTGGGTGATCTTTTCCGCCACGGTCCCGGACTTCGCGATCTCCACGTGGATCGGGAGTTTCATATTGGAAGACGCCATTTTCATGATCTGTTCGGGCATGGTGGCCGAGAAGAGCATGGTCTGGCGTTCGCGGGGAACTTTGCGGAGGATCTGATGGATCTGCGGGGCAAAGCCCAGGTCAAGCATCCGGTCGGCCTCATCAAGCACAAGAATGCTTACGTCATCCATGAAAACGTAACGTTGTTCCATGTGATCGATGAGGCGGCCGGGCGTGGCAATGATGATCCGCGGGTGCTGCCGGAGTTCCTGGATCTGATTATGCATCGAGGCGCCGCCGATGAGGACCGCGAACTTGATCCTGGGATCGATCTTATGAAGGCTTTGATGGACCTGATAGGCCAGTTCCCGGGTCGGAACAAGGATCAGTCCGCGGCCTTTTTTCTGGGCGAGCCGCTGGATCATCGGGATGCCGAAGGCAAGCGTCTTCCCGGTGCCTGTTTGCGCGATGCCGATGACGTCCTGACCTTCCAGGGCAAGCGGAATGGCCTTTTGCTGGATCGGTGTCGGATTCGTGAACTTCATCCGGTCCAGGACCTCCAGAAGCTGCGGGGCAATGCCCAAGCCATAAAAAGTCACAGGGGCCGGCGTTTGTGATAATGGATGCGTCGTCATGAGGACAGTATAAGTCTTTTTCCCTCAAAAGACGAAAGAATTAAACTTTCAATATATCTTTCGTGATCGCTTCAGTGCGAACGAAGAGCCCGGCGTTTCAGCGATCAGGACACGCGGCGGGATTTTTTTCAGTGATGTTTGGCGTGATGACGGCTGTTTTTTCGGTTCAGGAGGTCACAGATCAGGAAGGCCACGACCGCCGCGATCATGAAAGAGAGGGTCTTGTCCGCGATCTCGACGAGCAGGGTCCTGGACAGGGAAGCGGTTATCCTGTTGTGGATGAGCCGCAGGAAGTAGTTGTAGACCGGGAGCGTGTTCGCATCGGGCGCGAGGCGGAAGATCGCGACGATCGCCTGGACGATCAGGGCGTTACCGGTGCCGAGGATGACGCCGCCGGTGATGAGCTTGAGAAAGTTCCGCGGACCGGTCCACCCGAGGCGATCCAAAAAGAACGTTGCCGCGACGATCCAGAAACTGCTGAATACCCAGACCCAGGAGGAGGGCCCCCAGAAGGTGACTGCCATGAGGAAGTGATAGAGGATCGACGTTGAGATCCCGATCCAGAAGCCGCCCACCAGCACAGCCAGGGAAGTGCCCCAGCTGTCCAGGAAGAAGGGGAGCTGCCACTTGGTCATGAGGACGGAGGCGGTGAAGTTGAGTAAAAGACAGCTTAGGATGATTCCGAACGGCCGCTGCCCGAATGGTTTGACGACGAATTTCTCGACCGCCTGGATGTCTTCTTTGATCTCCTCTTCCATTTTAGCAAGGGACGTGGGGCCTTGTTCGTGAATACCGCTGATCGCGTTGATCAGCCGCCCGATCAGCACCGCCAAGTAGGTCACGCCGGTGATCATTTCCAGCGTCACAAAGCTCCGGACGAAGGGGGAGATCGCCGTGATGTCGCCGAAGCCTGCCGTCGACTGGACCACGAAGCTGAAATAGACGTAGGTCGACATCAGTTGCTGGCCTCCTCCCCTCGAAAAAAAGAACGCGTCGGGCACGAGTTTCGCAAAGAGCAGATAGATGAGGGCGAACATGATGCCCATGAGGATATAGCCGCTCATGGCGCCGTAGAGTTCGTTGAGCGTCACGTGTTTTGCGGCAAGTACGTGTTTAAGAAGAATGACGCAGGTGTAAGCGATGAAAATGATCATACAAACGATCCCGGTCGCTTTAATGAGCAAATGATCGACGAAAATGGACGTCCATTGGGTCAGGAGGCAGGGGGCGGCGAGGAGGACGCTCATGGCGGTGTAGCGAAAATCATAACTGATGGAAAAAATGCCCGCGATCAGAATGCCGGTCAGAAGCAAAAGAAGCGTGATCCGGCCCGGAAGGGACTCTTCCATAAATGGAAGCAGGAGGATGTACCCGGCCAACAAGAGCAGCAATAAAAGATTTTTATTCTTTTCGAACGGTTTGAACATACAGGTCTCTTTTCCGGATTGAGAACGGCTTGGAAGAGACTAAATGTTTCTTTTCCATGATGCAAATGAAAAAGAACGGTCCTGAGAGCGCCGGAACTATTCGAGAACTTCTTTGACCGTTTGGAGCAACGTTTCCGATGAAAAAGGTTTTTCGAGGACGTGCTTGATACGGGTGATGAAGATCGCTGCTTCCAGGTAAACACTGCCTTGGTTGACCGCTCCGCCACCGGAAATAGCGATGATCTTCACCGCGGGGAAATCCTTCTGGATGTCTTGAATGGTCGTGATCCCGTCCTTGACCGGCATGATGATGTCCGTGATCACGAGATCGACCGGGTTCTTTTTCATCAATTCGAGTCCCTGGTCTCCGTTGGCGGCAGTGATGACTTGGTGGCTTTTCCGTTCCAGAGTCTCTTTCAATATTTCCCGGTATGAAGCATCGTCTTCAATAACAAGAATGCGTGCCATAAAAGTTCCCTTCGAACGGCATCCACTGCCGCTTTAAACGCGTTCCCATTCCGCCACGGACCCTTTTATGGACCGGAAAAAGGGGTGGTGCGCGATCTTTTTCCGGGCAGAAATAAAACGGTATTGCTCGGGAGAGCGCTTTTTCAGCTTCTGACAAAGCCATTTGAACTCGTATTCCAACTGCCCTCGCGTCACCGGAATTTTCCTCCCGGTCCTTCGGGATGCGATCTTTTTTCGATCGAAATCATAACCCCTTCTCCTCGCTTCCTTCCATACCGACAGCAAGTAAACGGCGATGGCCGCGTCCGGACGGGGATGCGCTTTGAATCTCTCGAGTTGGGGATGGTTCCTGTACCCGACTGTACGGCCGGCCAATACTTCCTGCGCCAACAGGGCCTCGCGCCAAAGCGCCAGAAGTCCTTGCGTGTCCAATAATTTCGGATGCACAGTCCACAGTCGCAAACAGAAACCTCCTTGAAGAACGTTGACGCATTATCATACTGACTTTCATCGAAATATCCACTAGAGCGGTTGGCATAGCCCCTTCTTCCGGCGCGCTGCTTTAAATAAAATCCATGGGCCACAAGGCCCTCACTCTATCGCAATCTTTCGTTTCGGAGCTTTAGATGGCGTGAGGGGAAGGACGTTTTTAAATGCCGCGCCGGTCCTCGATTTGTTGACTAGCCCCGGGAGAGTATCAGACGCGCTTCAACTCAAAGAGATCAATACAATACCGGAGGCGATCAGGAGAGTGCCGGTAATTTTCGCGAGGTCCATTTTTTCTTTCAGAAAAAGACGCGCGGCGAACAGAACCATCAGGTATTGCAGGCTGCTCAGCGGATAAACAAGGCTCAACTCGCCCTGGGACAGCGCCGCAAGCCAGACGACAAGAGCGAACGCGATGAGGGTGACTCCCCACCACACGGCCGGCAAACCCAGAACATTTCCGACGAAGACAAGATAGGACCGGTGGCTTTTTTGAAAGGAAGGCGTTTCGAGCTTGTTGGCCGCTTTTTTGAAAAAAACATGGCCCACCGTGAAAAGAAGTTCCGCAAAGAACACCAAAAGGATGAGTTTTATCATGGTAGAGGAGCGTCCGAAGGGACGGTGTGTTTGCTCCTGGCGAGTACGCAGATCCCCGCGATGATCAGCGCGATCGCGAGCCAGCGAAGGGGCGAAAGGGATTCTCCCAAAAAGACCGCCGCCATGACAGGCGTGATGATGTACCCGATGCTTCCGAGCGGCATGGCAAGGCTCAGGTCGATCTTTGACAGAATGATCATCCAGATAAAAAAATTGGAAGCGTAGACGAGTATCCCGACCCACAGATAAAGGGACGGGGCATTACGCGTCACGAATTCAAGAGCGCTTTGAAGGTCCAGGAAGTTGACATTCGTGTACACCACGCCTTTTTTCATCAGGATCTGGGCCAGGCTGTTCCAGACATCATTCAGCAGGACAGCGAAAAAGATCTTGAGAGTAAGCGCGCCCTTTTTCATGATGACCCGTTCTCCGGCTCTTTCAGGACGTCCTCGAAATTCTCGGGCTTAAAGAGCTTGCAGATCAATTTAAAAAAGGGATTGAACCGGGGATCGAGGTGTTTGGCGTAGACGAAAAGGGGAACCCGCTTGAACCCCAGCGTTTTTTTTGCTTTATAACTCGTGTTGCCCATCTCATACCGGGCGATCTTGTTCTCGATGCACCAGCGGAGCAGATCGCGGAAGCGGACAAAGAACAAATGGTACTGGTGGGCGATCGCGTAATCGAAGCCGACATAATGACCGACGAAATGGCTTCCGGACACCTGGCACAGATTGACCGCAACCAGTTTCCCGTCGATCCTCCATAAAAAATATCTCGTTTCCTCGGGCATGTTCTTGGCAATATTGGCAAAAAACTCCTTGGGAAGTTTTTCGAATTGGGTATCCCCCCGCGCCTCGGTTTGGCGGAAAAGAGCGAAGGCTTCATCGAGAGCGCCACCGAGATCGCGAGTGACCTCAAGATCCAGTTTGACCTGACCGTCCGCCTTTTTGAATTTTCTTCTGAGGTCGGCCCGTTTCGGCTGGTCAAGTTTCATAAGATAATCTTCAAAGTCCTTGAAGTCGATCCGCATTTCGGTGGAGGGCAGGCTTTTGAATTTGTAGAAATCCCGGCTTTGAAGAGTGTCCAGCAGATCCTGGTCTTCCGCGCCGAAATCCTTGAAGGCGACGATTGGAAGCTTATGTTCCCGCGCGACCCTTTCCAGTCCTGAGAGGATCGCCGAAAACACCTCGGGGGACCTGTCCGGGAGACCGATCCTTCCGTGAGAGCCCATGGGGACCCCACAAATGAGCGCTCGCAGGGTCAAAAATCCCGGAAAGATCTTTTTTATCATGCAGACAAGATCTTTGAGCTTTCCCTGCATCGTGGTCTCAAGAGGATAATTCATGGAAAAACAGGGGGCCGCGCCGACGAGCGTTTTCCCGCGGTAGACCGCGATGTAATGGAACGCGAACTGTTCCAGATGGGATTCCTCAAGGGATTTAAAGAAATAATACCCCTCCACAACGCCGGGGAACAGCTGTTGCCAGTGTTCAGGAGGAATATCCTTGATCGTGTTGAAGATCCTGGTCTGCAGGGCGGCCGGAAGATCTTCCTTCGGTCGCAAGGCGACTTCTTCGCGCGTGTTGGACAACAATTCCTCCGTTATCGGATCCGGCATGGCGGAACGGACTCTTTGTTTTCTGGGCTGGAAAAACGGAAATAGAAAAGCCGACGTCCCTCAAGGGGCATCGGCCTTTTCATGGAGCTTCTTCCGTTCGGCGGACCTTTGCTCAATTGGGTTTTATCTTGTTGTATTTCGAACCCTCGAGGCTGAGATTGTACATCAACCCTTTTTGTCCCAGAACAAAAGCGAGGATCGGCTGGTTGGTCTTGGTGGTGTCTATGGACCCGTTCGCGCCGACCGTGATCAAGGCGACGGATCCGTCCACGCCGACTTTCCATCCGTCGCTGTTCCGGAAATTTTTCAGGGCACTGTCTTCCATGAAGAGAAGATAGACACTTTTTATTTGACCACCGAGCTGGAACCCGAACGAACCGCTTATCGTATTATAGTACTCCACCGTTTTTCCCTTGATCCGGAGAGCTCCGGTGCCATATTCGCCGCCCAGACCGATGCCGGCCTTGATCACTTTCGGGAAAATAAGGATCCCTTTAGCCTTGGCAAACATGTCCTTGGAGCCGAAGACCTCTTTCTGAAAACGCGCGATCGCCGTGTCAACGCTGGCATCGATCTCCCGCGCCGAGGCCGCGTAGGCGCTTCCGCCGCATAGGACCAGGCCGAACAGTAAAAGACCCATTGCTCTGATATTCACATGAGTTCTCATGATTTTCTCCTATTTTTCTGCGGGAGCGTTCCCGCCTGTCAGACCAATATCAGCGCTCTTTTCATTATAGGTTTCCCGAAAGATAAATCCACCACATTCGGACTTTTGTCCGGTATCCTGACGACTTATTCCCGTGACCCGTTTCTCAGTCTTGGCCGGCGCTCTCAAAGCGCGGGATATTTCGATCCGAAAGTGTTTATTCCAGTTTGCGGTAGGTCCAGCCCATTTTTTTTCCGTGATTGAACCAATGGGCGATAGCTTTCTCTTTCGAGTCGATGCCGAGCTTCCGGAGGGCGGGATAATTGCCGGCGTAGGTCTTCCAGTCAAAGTCCGGCGGCAGGAGACTGGTTTCCTGGGGCTTGATCTTGTAATAGGTCCGCCCCTCGTCCCGGCCGTAAAGCAACCAGGACTGGATGGCCTTTTTTTCCGTGTCGATACCGTGATGTTGCAGGTCCCTGTAATTGCTCACGTAAGTTTTCCAGTCAAAATCGGACGGTAATTTGTCGCCGATCCCTTGACCGATCTTATGGTAGGTCTTTCTCTCGTATTGTCCGTAGGTGAGCCAGTAGTCCAGGGCGGCCTGTTTTGTGTAGACGTCATTTTTTGACAGATCGTAATTGGCCACGAAAGTTTCCCAGTCGAAATCAAGCGGGACATCGGAAAGCTTGCGATAGATCCTTCCTTCCCGTTCCCCGCAGCATAACCAGTGTGCCACCGCTTTTTCTTCCGTGTCGATACCGGTCTTTTGAAGATCGGGATAATTGTTGAGATAGGTTTGCCAGTCAAAATCGAGTGCGAGCGGTCTGTAAGACCTTCTTTCCTTCCTCCCGGAATTGATCCAGTGGGCGATGGCTTTCTCCTTGGTATCGATGCCGGCTGCCTGCAGATCGGGATTGTTGCTCAGGTAGACATTCCAATCAAAATCTCTGGGGACGGGGCCCTCTTTTTGACTCTCCAGGAGTTTGCGGTCGAGGTCCGATGCATTAGCAAAAGCTTTTGGGCCCATTAAGAAAATGACCGGCAAAAGGATCCCCCAAAGAAACAGGGGTTTCAACTGCGCGCGCATATTTACCCTCATAAGGTTTGCCAGACGGTTTCCTGATCCGTGATTCCGTCCCGTCACGGATCATCACCTGTTCTTGAAGTTTTTAATGGTTTTGCCGGTCGAATTTCCTAACGATCAAAAACGAATGGATCCATACAAAGAAGATACCCAAAGGACTGAAAAGGGTCGAGGCTAAAACCCTATTGGGTGACAAGTCCATCAGCGACGCCGCCCTTATAAGATACATCCGGATCCTCCAAAGGGTCATGATGAAAGTAATGAGCAAAGCGACATTGAGAAGGATCGCGCGCCCGCTTTCTGCCGTGCCCGCCGCCTGTTCTATCAGAATGAGAACGATCAACAGGAAAGGACAGGCAATATTGATGATATTGAGGATTCTGATCTTCCGGATGTATTGCGGCAGATCACCCGTTTGAACGGCATCCATGGATTCCAGTTTGGGTTTTACCGCAGCGTCGCGGCCGAACAGACCGCTGAACCAATAAGACATCCCGATGACCAGAGCCATGAGAAAAACGATCGGTATGATGAAGAAAAACAGCGCCAAAAGGAAGGGCGTCCGCTCGAGCGTGGGCATGAAGTAAGCCGAGGTGGTCATGACCAGCAAGAAAAGCCATGCCGCGAATGCGCAGTAAGCGGTTCCGACCTGGCGCAACTCGGCTTTCGGATATTTCCGGTCCGCCAAGTTCCTGGGAATAAAATAAGGCGTGATCTTGTTCCCTGAAAAGGCTTTATGAACGGCAAGGACGATCAGCGGAAGAGCCAGAACAAAGACTTCGGCTAATATTTTTTTCATGAGGTCCTTTCCTTCAAAGTTATTTTGCGTGAATGAACCAACGATCGCCTTTACCGGTCGCTGCGCATGACCCAGTAATCGGTATTTCCGTCCGCATCCACAATATAGAGCCGGCGGTTTTTATGCGCGGACACGTCGAAAAGACGCATATAAAAATCATCGTAGAATTCAGGCGCCTCCAGGTCGTATCCGTGGTGGTAGCTGGCATGATTGATCGAGGTCACATCGACGATCGAGAGTTTGTCCGGGACCAGCGATTTAAGATAAAGGAGCTCTTTCGCTTCCTCAAACTGATCCTGCTTGGCCACCGAAACACCTTGACGGCCGAACTTTTTTTCTCCGCCGAGGATCCGTGCCATCAAAAGCGCGTGGTCGTTGGAGGAGACGTAAACGGTGAGTTTGTCCGTCAGCGCCAGGATTTCGTTCTTGAACGTATCATTGAATTCGTCCCTGGAGACGTCCGGCGCCGACATCAGCGTATGATTTATTTCCGTCTGGGGATCGGCAAGGTCCGGGTGTCGGCACATCCATTCAAAGGCGCTGCAAACCACCTGGCAGCCGAGGCTCGCCGATTCGATCCACAACTTTTGGGGCTTGACCTCCCGGATGATCCTGGCCAGGGCCTCTCCCAAGTACGGCCCGGAATCGGCGGCGAGTTTTACCGCCTTTCGATACCCCCACGGAGTCACCGATTGATCCCCGGGCCAGTCGAAGATCAGCACCGGCGTATTCGCGTCCAGGAGATAGGTGAAATAGGCAAGCTTGGTGGCGGTCATTTCGAAGTCATCCTTGAACCCGTGCACCAATACCAATAAAGACCGGTGAGGCGAGTCCTGCACCGCCCGGGAAATATCCTGGATAAAGGCGTCGTCGTTCAGTTTTTCGATGTCCTGGATATTGACGACCCCTTTTTTCTTCAGCGCCGAGGGGATGACCTTGCCGATCTTCACCGAAGGATTGATCCTGCAATTCAATCTCCCCAGGGTCAAGCCGCCGCCTATTTCGGGATGGAAACTCAACCGGCCGTTCCGCTCCTGGATTAGCCGGCTGCTGGCAAAGAATAATTTGATGACCCGGCGGTCGCCCTCCGGCTTGGAGGGAATGCGCCGGTAAAGCGTTTTCTCGACGGGATCGCTGCCATCTTTTAAAGGGACGGAGGCGCAGCCTTGGAGGAGCAGTGTCGCTATGAGGAGGAAGAATACTTTTTTCATGGTTGAACAGGCCGGCAGATTATAAAAGCGCCGGCCTGTTACATCAAAGGATATCTTTGAACAGGTTCGTGAGAAAAACATAAATAAAAAATACCGAGGACCTGAAGGCCTCCGGCGTTTCTATATACCTCCCGTTCATTAGGAGAGTGTTACAACGGGTCGCTGACCTCGGGGGAGGGGAGGAGCCTTAAATCCTGACGAAGGAACTATCGATGATGTTCTAGGCGGCCGCTTTGCTTCTAGGGCGGGATTGATTTCGTTTATATTTTTTATACACAGACGTAAAAACGATCCCTCCCACAATGACCGCTATGCTGATGTCAAAATTAACCCGGTCGGGCCACAAGGTCGGGTTTGAATTTTTGAGATAGGCCACCAGTGCCAAAAACGTCAGCAAAAATGCCCACACAACCGCCAAAAACTTGCAGCTTTGTATAAGAGCCGGATCGTCCCATCGCTCTTTGGGAAGTTCGGCCCTTGCGTATTGCAATGTGAAAGGTTTTCCGATCAAGATCGTCCCCCAGATCAGGCAGGCGAGGGATCCGTTGGAGATGATCCCCATGCTTCTTGCGACCCATATCGATTTCATCAGATCAACGGCGATCGCGCAAGTAATAAAAAAGATCAAAGTGCCCCATTGCAGAAGGAAGCCTCTCCGTAACTCTCTAAAGCCAAATATCAGGCTGGCTAAAAGACCTATAATGATCGATCTTTCCAAGCCGGCGAATGTCTGACCCGAAAAAAAGAGGAATAGCAGCCACGGCATAAAACCCAGAAGAAAACTTATCATTTCTTTAAGCGTTTTCATTTTCCATTTTCATTTCTGAGCGAGGCTCCTAAAAGATATTCGTTTAAACTTGCTCGTTTCGAAGAAGAAGTACCACCGCATTATACTACGGTAACGCCCGCACTGATAAAAACTCATTCCTGAAGGCAGCCTGGAATTCCCTTCCTCTTCGCTTCAAGGACTCACGCACCCTCGGCGTTTCGCGCCGCGGGTGTCGATCGCGAACTTGCCACAAGGAACGGGTCCGTTCAACCTGCAGTGAAGGCAAATAAAAATGGCGGCAACCCTGAAGTCACCGCCATTTTTTACTAAAAACTCCACCGCCTGGACGACTTTCGCAACTGGCTCATGACCTCGGGAGAGGTCGAGATCCTCAAGATTTTGGTGAAGGAACTACCGTTTGCTGTTACTTGGATGGGGAAACTATTTCCGTTTGGGCTCCGTGTGCCCTGCATCCTCCATCCCAGCCGTAAGATTGGCTTTTCGGGTCAAAACTCGCTTCCGAAAGGGGCTCCAAAGTAATTTGAAAAGGTCCGTAATCTTCATATGTCGGCTGAAGGTGATCAAAAGCATTAAGGTCTGGAGGGGACGTTGAAAAATTCGGTGAGTAAAAAGGCTTACATACCCTTTCATCCGTAAGATGTTCAGTTCCTCACTCGGCAAAACGGTCGGATCAATATCAGAGCATTTGAACCATTTGTCCCAATCTCGCTCGTCGTCAATGATCCCGCGGTCAACATACTCTTTCCACAAAGGAGTCCCTCGGTAGACGCACAAGCGGTTAAAACTGAAGGTATCGAGCTTGAGCTTGGCAGCAAAACGGAAACTTGCCAAGACGTCCTCCCTGTTTTCATCGGGAGAACCGATCACGAAAAAACCGTGGACTCTTTTGATCCCCTGCCGTTTCGCTTCGTTGATTGCGCACTCAACTTCGGCTAAAGCCTGGTTCTTTTTAAGCCGCTCCAGCACTTTTTGCGAACCGGCCTCCACGCCAAATGCCAAAAATTTACAGTGGGCCTGACTCATGATCGGTAGTTGATCAACTACGATCGAATCAACCCGGCCTTCACAACCCCATCGAAACTTCAGTTTGCGTTCGATAATACCACGGCAAATTTCATTGATGCGCTGACCGTTAAGCAGAAAGTGATCATCTGTAAAATAAATAGAGCGGTATCCCATATCATGCAACTGCTGCATCTCTCCCAAGACATGGGCTGCCGAACGGGTGCGAACTTTGTTCTGCGAAAGAAGAGGGATATCACAATAGACGCAAGAATACGGGCAACCTCGCGAAGTCTGCATGGTGCAGAATTTGTCCAAAGATAATACCGCGGGAACGTCAAGAGGCAACGATTCGATGTAGTCGATCGGCAAACTGGTCCGGTCAGGATAAGGGAATTTATCCAAATCTTGAATGAGAGGTTTGGGTGGATTCTTAATGATCTTCCCCTCTGCACGCCACACAAGACCCTCCACTCGCCCCGGATCATCAAGGCTATTCAAATAATCCGGCAGCAACTCCTCGCCTTCTCCAACGCCCACACAATCGATGTCAGGACATTCCTTCAGAATATGTTCCGCACTGATGGTGGCGAATACTCCTCCAACAATGATTGGGATATGCGGCGCTTCTGATTTCAGCCGCCTGGCTAAATCTTTAGTGGCAGGATAGGTGGTGGCCGAGAGGAATGAGAGAGCGATTATATCAGGCTTCTCTAATATTGCGGCCTGAGCAATATGCTCTGCCTGCATCTGGGGGTGACACATGTCAAACATTCGCACCCGGTGTCCGTGTTGGCGCAGGACTGGGGCGAGAACTTGAATGCCGAGCGGTGGAAATGCCATCATTTTTACCCGCCCGCTGCTGGCTCGCGTTTTGTTCAATCCTTCGGGAAGTAATCGATAGTAATTTTCATCTCTGACGTAAACCAAGAAGATATTCATTTGAGCAATATACCATCTATGTTCCATCAAAAAGCTACTTTTATTCCGGAAAGAAAAAAAGCAGTCTTTTTTGGAAATTGAGAATGCGGAAAGTTGCGTGGTTACAGTAGAATAAAAAAGGCGTTACTGCTGACCGCGATTTTTATGGACAACAGTAACGCCTGTATTGATAAAAACTCCCCCCTGCCTGCCGGCAGGCAGGCGCCTGCGGAGACGAGATCGTCAAGATCTCGCGAGCGTGCCGAAACCGCTGGGGTTTCGGCCTGGGATCATTTGAGCCTGCGGCTCAAGTACGAACGCATCCTTGACTAAAGGCATCAAGGGTGTCGGTCACGAACCAATCCCTGCCCCGCGGGCAGGGATTCTCTCCTCAGGGCGAAACCAAATAAAAAAGCCGACATCCGTCAAAGGACATCGGCTTTTTCATATGGCTCCCCCGCCTGCCCTAAAAGCCATAGAACCTCTAAGGAAATCAGGACTGGCGGCGGAAAACCTTCTATAAAAAATGGTCGTCACGGACGAGGGTAACCATAACCCTCGCCGTGACAGTCATTTTTCACAGGAAAAATGGCTCCCCCGCCTGGGATCGAACCAGGGACACTGCGGTTACGGTCTGACTTCAGTTGCCTGAAGAGTCGGACTTTCTCTTTGCCATGATCAAGCATTTCAGCGAATACCGCACATTCGTTCGGGATAAAATCTCGCTCTGCTCGATTTTAGGCAGCAGGTGTAAAGTCTCTGCACTTGCCCTCCGCCACAAAACTTGGCGGATGCTAGCTCAGGATTGTCCGCCGAAGAACGGATCCGCCGACGCTTCTGGCGGACCCCATGCCCATCGATGGATTTCCCTGACTTAGCCTGCTTGTTCACCTTGAGGTTTCCCTCAGGGGCTGCTAACTTTGAGCGTGAAGTTCCCGGTGACAATTGGCACAAAGCATAATGCATTTATCCAGCTCTTCCCGGACTCGCTTCCAGCTTCGCGTATACCCTTTACTGGAGATACTGAAGTCCTTTTGAGCCGGATCGCGATGATGAAATTCCAAAGCTTCCATACAACGATCATAACCGCATTTTTGACACCGGCCTCCCTCATACTCGACGGCCATCATACGAACTTTTTTCCGTCTCGCATGAACCGCCCGTATAAGATACTGCCTGCGACCGCTGTATTTTCGCTTATCTTTCTTCCTCATCGGATTGCCTTGTACCCCTTGCTCTCGTTCGCTTCGCTCACTCGTGCACAGCCGCATGCTCTACCAGCTGAGCTACAGGGGAATGACTTGTGAAAGAGCGTAAACATAAAACATTTTCCAAACGGACCCTTTACCCCCGCCAAAATGCCTGGTGGTAGCTGAACGACAGGGGAATGACCGTTCCTGCCAAAGATCGCACCCGGATATTTTTGGAAAGCCTAATTATAAGGAATACCATTCCACGGTCAATGAGTGTTTTCGGGAGATGCCTCGCGCCGGCCTTTGGGCGCCGTCATTTTACGCGTAATTAACACGGGTTGATGCTACGACGAGGGGTCCAAACTGCGTGGATCCAGGCCATTCCATCGAATCATTGAGCGTGTTGGTTTCCGGACAAATCGAAGTGTCCGTGTTATGAGATTTCTATTAAACCACCCGTATATTATGTTTTAACTCTATTGTTCATAACATGTTGTGACATTATAAATAAAGACGTATGGCATATTGACAAAACAGAATACATAAGATACCTTTCTATTGTATAGCAGTATGTTATATAGCAAGAAATAACTAAAAGAAGTAAAAAAATGATATTTGAGGCGTAACATGATTAATATTTTTTTAGACTTGATTTTTTCTATTGAGCTGGTATCACTTAAATATGCCTTATAAAGGAGTTAATAAAGTATTTAATTGCAATAGGAGAGGATATGTCAACCTTTAGAATAAATAGACGGGTGACAAGAGCGGTCCCAATACCGATCAATTTCAGAGGGTCTGAAATTGGGGCCGTCCGAGTAGCCATGATTAAAAAGAAAATCATGACTCGGGCGATCAGCGCGCTGACGCTAGGCTTCTTTCTATTCTCCCAAGTCGCAGTTGCGGGGCCTGCGGCCGGTATCGAGATCGCTGTCAATCGTGAGGCGCCGGGGTTCCTTCGCATCGATATCCCATCAGAACTGGCGAGCCTTGACGGGATATGGGAAGCGCCTCCTTCCGCCGATTCCAAAGTCGTGCTCCACATCCAGAACGCCCACGCCAATTACGGCGCTCAGAAAAAGATCAAGGAACTACTTGCATATCTGAACAAAACCTACGCGATCAAGACGATCTTCGTCGAAGGCGCGGCCGAAGACCTGAACCCCGACTATTTGAAATTTTTTCCGGACAAGGCCCGCAATCTGGAACTCGCGGACCTTCTGGCCCAGCAAGGCGAGCTCACGGGCGCTGAGCTTTATCTTCTTGAACAGGACGGTACGGCGGACGGCGTGAAGAAAACACCGGCCGTTGAAAAGGATAAAACCGGAGGTGGGGCAAAAGGGTACGGGATCGAAGACACCAAACTTTACCGCAATAATTACGAGGCCCTCAAAAAAGTATTCGGGGCGGAAGTCCTGGTCAACCGTTATCTGAACGGCTTTGAGGCACGGCAGGAAGCTCTTTCCTCGAAGATCTTTAATAAGGACCTCCGTCGCGTCCTCGCCGATTGGAAGAAATTTGAAAAGGGGAACCGCGAATTCATGCCGTACGTCCAGAGCCTTGCGGCGGACGCAAAACGGTTCCTGGACGTGGACCTCGAAAGCCTGTTCGCGCAGGTGGAATGGCCGCAGATCACACGGCTTCTCGCGCTTCAAATGAGAGAAAAAGAAATTAACGTGGCCAAGGCGCTGGAGGAAAAGGACAAGCTCATTCTCTTCCTGAAGGCCAAAGGGGTTTCTGCAAGCACCATTGCGGAGGTGGAGAATTTCAGGGAACAGCGTTTGAGCGTGCGTCAGGCGCAGGGAGATTCGCTTCAGCCGCGCGACGCGCTCGAGGCGCTCGCCCGGGAAGCCGTCCCCAAAGGGTTCTATTTCCGGGATTATCCCGCTTTCAGTCTTTATGCCGGCTATTTGATCCTCAAAAGCGAACTGGACGCCAAAGGACTTTTTGAAGAGATCAAGACACTTTTTGACAGGATCCTGGACTCCCTCGCGGCGACCCCTGACCAGAAGGCCTTGCTTGAACTTTATCGCGACGAAGAACTCGCCCGCAAGCTCCTTCACCTGGAACTGAGCCGCAGGGATTGGCAGAGGGCCCTCGCGCGCAGGGAACAGGTCGGGATGGACTCGTTGGTCGCCCGCCTGAAAGAGATCAGCGCGGCGGTCACGCGGGAAATGAAGCTCGCGCCCTCGGACCTCGAGGTGAAGCAACTCAGCCCCCAGTTCCGGGACGACGTAACCCGGCTTTACGATGCGGCGTTCACTTTTTATGATTTCGCCCGCCAGAGAGAGAACGTCTTTTACGAGAAGATGGACGCGGTGATGAGCCGGGGGGACGCGTCAAAGAAAGCGGTCCTGATCACAGGCGGTTTCCACACCGACGGCATGACGGACCTTTTCAGGGAACACAATATCAGCTACGGCGTTCTCACCCCGCGCCTCATGGAAAAAAGCAACGAGAAGCTCTACCGGGACACCATGCTTCAGAACGAGCAGCAGCTTTTTTCGTTGTCTTATTTAGAGTTGGCATCAAGGCTCACTTCGTATACGACGCAGATAGCACAAGGACGCAAACCTACAGAAAGCTTGGCCAAGATTCTCGCTGCTTATCGCCGAAAACTTCCCAAAGATCTCGCTACCGGAAGGGGCGTTGCCGACTCGTTCAACGCTTCTGAGGCGTCCCGATCAAACGAAATTGCGCTCGGTTATCTAGGGACGGTCAACGGGAAAGATTCTTACAAGATCTTAGGCCAGCAAACGGCCCCCGAAGGTCTTGAAGCGGGCATAAAAGCCCGCTCGGAGGTGAGGGCGGCAGAAAAGGTCTCTGCTCTTTTCGGGAAGATGGTGGATCCTTTGGGGGAGAAAGAAATAGGAATTCGGAAGTTGCTCGAGAGGCTGGCCAGTCTGAGCATGGAGGAACTTCGAAAGTATAAAATTTACGAAGGGGATTTCGATCTGATCAGCCGCTTGAATTTTTCGCTGGGCGGCAAAGGCATTATTGGGACCTTAGGTTTGCTGAAGTCCGAGGAGCAAATTATTGAACCCACGAAATCGCCGTTCCTTGAGGCACGCAAAATGCTGGTGGAAATTTTCAAAAAATATGACGCAGAAATTTATGCGGGAGAAGGGTTTGATGAATTTATGCTTCTTTGCGGTCCGGAATGGCGTGAAGAGAACCTGGAAAAGGCCATTCAGGAATTCACCCAAGCTTTCATTGGGCGGTATGAAGTTTTAAGATCTGAAAAGGCGATTGACACCACACATTCGGGATTTCTCGGAAACAAGATCGATCGGCCTTATGTGCTCAGGGCGAGTAACGACATGACCGGAGGGTACATTCTGATCGATAGAAAGGGGATCGGGGAAGGAAAAACGAGAGCGGAGAGGCTCCGGGAGATTACGAAGCAACTGGGGCAGAAATTTACATCGATTCAATTCGAGAGTCCCTCCCGGGGATTTTTTAGCGTTTCTGTCGGAGCGGTCACATTCGGTGACGTGCTCGATCTATTGATCGGCGTTGTTGACAAGGCTGACGGAGAAGGGAAAGGTCGGGAGTACTGGATGGAGAGGGGAGAGAAGGGGAAGATGGGTCCTGACCGATTGAATGAGGCTCTTGTTTGGGTGCGGCGCATCGCGGATGATGTTCTTTACTCGGTCAAAGAGAACGGACGGAATGCGGCCAAAATCGTTGTAGACAAAGACGAATTAGCAAAATTTCAGAGAACGGGGATAACCCGGGAGACTATTGAGAGAGAAAGGGGAGTTTTGAGTAGTAAGACACCGGGCGAGGGAGATGAGGACATTTCGGGATGCTACAGGCAGGCCTACGGAGAAGAGCTAATAACCAAAGCGGGGACAGATCTTGTAGAAATTATTACCGTACAAATGGAGTATCGGGAAGGTGTCACGTCCCGGACATTTAACGATTTTCAGGCGGTTAAATCGGTCGGACATCATGGCGGAAATGAGGCCATCTCCCGGCTCGGACGCCAGGTTCGTATGATGTTGGAACCCGGCGGGGAGGCGCTGTCGGCCAAGGAACTTTTTGACAGAGGATATATTGTTTATCGGAAAGCTCCGGATGAGTTTGTGATCGGCGTTTTTAAAAAGGCCAAGCCTATGGACCGGGGGCCACCCGCGGAAATGGCGGCAGCGGATAAATTTGCGCAAAGCATGAAAGATTTTCTTGCCTACGATGAAGCAACTAAAACCGGCTACAGGCTTGAAGGAAAGGAAGCAGAAAAACCATTTAACCCGTACCTGATTCAGACGCGCGTATCCTCCGAAAGCTTCCGGCAGCTTCAGAAACTTAAAGCGGAATTCCCGAAGGAGCATTTGGCGTACCGATCGTTATCCAATATTTTAGAGACAGGGGATGCGATCCAACTCGTGGTATGGTTTGTTGAGGCCATGAAAACGATCCAGGCAATGAGATCTTCAGCCGGTCCGGAGCAGAAAAAAGATATCGTGGCGAAACTCGATGGGGAACTCAATGATGCCCTGGAAGTAAACCGGGCGGAGCGTAGCATGATCGCTTCTTTGGTCGCCGACCGGAAAAAGTTAGGGAAATTTTTAGATCTTTACGGAGAGGCGGCACAGTATCGCAGGCGAGAAGCCCTGAGGGACAAAGACCTGAAGGCGTCGGAGAGTGAGATTGTTACCGATCAGTACGCCCGCCAGGCGGCTGTGGATGATCTATTCAATGGGCGCGAAAATATCTGGGGTATATTTACCGATTTGTATGGAAAATATTTTTCTACTCCTACCCTTGGCGAGGCATTTCTGGAATTTGGAAAGCGGTTGGAAGCGCTCCAAACGTCTTCTCCCTCAGAATATGCTCAAGCGAACAGACAGGTGATGGAGCAAATTAAAGCGCTGCAAAATTTGAGAGGCGTCGACGAAAAGGATCAGAATTTTGATAAGCTCACAGGGAAAATTGAAGAAGTGAGCTCTCTTTTTCTTGAGGGAGCCAGTTCTCAGGGGCCTGCCGCGACAACAACAATTAAGCTGCAGGGAGGCGTGCCATTACGGGGAGAGGATTGGAAGGCAACGCCAGAAACAACTCCGGGACCGGCGGCCGCAAACATACCTGTTGAACCGACGCTTCCCGAGGGATTCACTTACGCTGTCAATAGCAACACTGGGAGTGAGGTGCTGATACCCATTGCGGAGTTGAGTGAAAGGTTTAATTCCCAGAAGGCTTGGGTTGAGGATGGTAAGCCCCATTATATACCCAAAGAACCTTCTTCCGGGGGCATGAACGTAATGGCCGAAGGATACAAAATAGCGACGCCTGCAAATATTGGGGACATCAGAAAATCGAAGGAAATCCGGATAGTTTCCAAGGAAGGTCGCGTGTTAAGAGGAACGTTTGGGGGAACCCGCAATTCTCCCGGCACCTTCATTATGAATATCGCGGATATCGATGGCCTCTCGCGCCAGGAGGCGGTGAACCTAAACAAAATAATACAGGAGGGGGCGCAGGTATTGTACCTACCTAGCCCGGATGCCCGTTCGGAGGTGAGATCTCCGGGTGAGGCGGCGCAGGCGGGACCGGCGGTCGATCAGAGAACGGCGACTGATATTTCGTCGACCTTAGGTTCTTTGAAAACATACATCACCTATATGTCACCAGAAAAGGCGCATTTTCGAAAGCTTTTTAACAATTTGGAAACGCAGTCAGATAACTTTAAAAAAACTCCTTCTTCTCAGGCATATATTCAAATTCGCAGTGCCGTGGAGCCTATTAAAAAAGCATTTATCGAAGATGAAGATTCGGGGGGTACTGCAATTCTTGTTCGTCTCGAAACAGCGCTTGAAGATCTGGGGAAGCAGATGGGGGTAAAGGGAGCGGGCAACGTTGTGCCGACAGTATTGCGGACAGGAGTCGCTAATCCGAAAGTAGCAGTGCCGGGACTGCCGGAAGCGGTACCAAAGTTGGGTGAGGGGGTACTAGGATCGCCGGATGCGATATCGCAGGCTTTTAAAGAAATTCAGGTGAACATGGAGGAATTAAGGTCGGGGGTGACGAGGGAATTAAAATTAGTGGACTGGCAAAAATTAATTGAAAACGAAAAAATACGCGAAAAAACAATAAAGATGCTTAAGTCTAAAGCGGAGGCGCTCAAGTCTGAAGAGGCGAAGGCGCTTAGGGCTAACAAAGAGAAAGAGGCGCTCGAGTTTAAGAAAAAGCGAGAAAACGCAGAAAGAGCATTGGGAGGGTTTCAATCCTTCGAGGAACAGCTTGCGAGAGGAGAAAAAGCAGAAGGAACTCTTCAAATTCCAAAAGAGGAGCTTGTTGCAGTGACCAAGAATCTGCTTATTGAGCAGATCGGGATGTGGGTTGGTAGTCTGGGGAAGCCGCTAAAGGCTCTTCAAGAAAGGATTTCTAAGAGAACGTCGGCGTTAGACGAAACGCAGCTGCGAAATGCATTGGCCGGAATGCAGAACTCATTTTCGAATTCTCAGACCGCACTGAATGATGTGGGTATATTGGGAAGGTTAAAGGGCCCTCTTTCCGAAATTGAACACAAAATTAACCTTGAGGCAACTGGGTTGTGGGTGTCTGCCGTAAAAAAAAGCGAAGAGCCGGTAAAAGCCGCATTGCCGGGGTTAATACTTCCAGCTGAGGTACAAGCGCCTGCGAAGGTAATTCAAGAGCCCTCGATTGCTTTATCCGCTACAGAACAAACACCGGTGGCGCAGGCAGAACTAAAACAACCTCCAGGTGTTACTCCGCCGGTAACAGGACAGACACCAGAAGCGTCGACAGGAGAAGTTCTCTCCGCAGTGGCAGGACAAAAAGCAATTCCGGCAGCGACAGCAACAACAGGGGCTCCGTTGGAATCAGCGCCTCTACCAACAGGCATTGAGCTATCGCAGAAAGGAACGGAATTTGTAGGAAGTCGGTTGGAAGAAGGGATAAAAGAATCAGCAAACATAGTGGCACAAGCGAAAACATTGCCGGAACCAGCAATGGATTTTAAAAAAATTGAGCTCGGAACGTTTTTAAGTGCTGGCGCCATCGTTTTGGGTGGGCCGACGGCACAGGAAAGAAAACAGTATCAAGTTCGTGGAATCACGGGAAACTTGCGAGAGAAAAATATCGGCTATTTTCTTCAACCGTTGGAGGAGGACGGACGACCGGTGACCGGCGCAGACCTGATACCGGTGAGATTGCAAAAAATGGCAGATGATAAATGGGAATTTAAGCTCCCTACCAAGGCCCGCTCGGAGGTGAGGGTAGCAATTGAAGAAACGGCTAAACGGCTCACGGAAGTGGTGGGAAATATGGATCCGGAGACGGTAGACGTTCTCCTTCGGACACATTTTTCGGATGTGAAGATCGCCGACGCGGACAAAGATATGGACGTTGCCTTGAAAGTCGCTTTCCTGGTGCATGGGATCCTGGAGCTCAACAATAGCGATCCTGTGGAAGCGGCACGGCAAATGACCGTACTTGCTAATGTTCTTGGCGCCGGAGCGATGCAGACTATTCTTAAGGCCTTACCCAAGGAACATACATTACCAGTTTCCGACGCCTCCGTGAAGAGCACAGTTGTGTTCTACGTGACGCAGGAAAATTATGAGCAGCATTTGGCAGTGGCGAAGATTATGGCGGTATTGAATGCGGGATTGACGTATATTTTTGTAGGGGATAATGAGGTGACCGTTCAAAAGGTTACGACCGAGTCTAGGAAGTGGGTCAAAGAGATGTCTGGTAGATCGATCCCCGACCTTGCGAACCGGTTGCAAAGTTCGACAGAAAAGTTGTTTAACAAGACCATGGCGCCTGCGTTACAAGCAAGAACGGGTGTTATTCTTGCGGTCGCCGACGGCTTCAAGGCCACAGATTTTAGTGTTCTCGCGATGCGAGCTCCCGTTGTCAAACTTGAATATACGGGATCTGAGCGGACGAATCCGGCCGCACATACCGGCCTCGTTAAATTCTCGAGAGAAGTTGCCAAGACAGGTAAAAAGATGTCGGAGCTCACGGAAGGTCTTCTTGCCGGAATTCTTGAAAAGCTGCCGGAGTTCGATCAAGACGCTTTTAAGAAGGGCAAGATCGCAATTACCGACAACTCGCTCAAGTCGGTCGTGGAAAAGATCTGGCAGGAATTCCAGTCTATTGTTCAGACCGCGGTCGCGGCGTAATTTCTTCATTTCAGACAGGCTTATTCCTTCAAGTTCTCTCAAAGATCGTCCTTCGCGTGAATTCGTTTTGACATTTCTTTCGGGTTCGTGGCAAGATACCGCGCAACAGAGGACGGTTTGCGGTGGACCCACAAAAACTTTCCAAACAGCTTTTCAAGATCAAGGACCTCAGCACTATTCTGGCGGAATCCCACGAGCCGGAACACCGGTTGAAGCGGGCGCTCGGCGCCTTTGACCTGGTCCTGCTCGGGATCGGCGCGATCATCGGCGCGGGGATCTTCACGGTCATCGGGACGGCCGCCGCCGGAGACCTTGTCCGGCCGGGCGCGGGGCCTTCGATCATCGCTTCTTTCGCCCTGACCGCGGTCGCCTGCGGGTTCGCTGCGCTTTGTTATTCCGAATTCGCGGCCATGGTGCCCATCTCGGGCAGCGCCTATACTTATTCCTACGCGACGTTCGGCGAACTGATCGCCTGGATCATCGGCTGGGACCTGATGCTCGAATACAGTGTCGCGAACATCGCGGTGGCCATCAGCTGGGCCGGTTACTGCACCGAATTCCTCCGCGGGTTCGGGATCCATCTGCCGCCGTGGGCCTCGATCGATTTCCGCTCGGCATTTCAGGGATTCGAGAAGGCGTCGCTTCTGCTGGGCAGCGGCACGGCGTTCGAACAATTAAGCCCGGCGCTTCAGAAGGCGTGGTTCGCGGTCCACGACGCGCCGCATTTTTTCGGAATGCCGCTGGTCTGTAATCTTCCCGCTTTTGTCATCGTGTCTCTTATCACGTTCCTTCTGGTGATCGGGATCAAGGAGAGCGCGCGGTTCACCTCGGTCATGGTCGCGATCAAACTTCTCGTGCTGGCTTTTTTTGTGGTGGTGGGATTTTTCTATGTGAAGCCGGAGAACTGGGTACCGTTCGCGCCGAACGGGTTCGCGGGGATCAAGACGGGGGCGGCGATCGTCTTTTTCGCCTATATCGGGTTCGACGCCGTCTCGACCGTCGCGGAAGAGACGCGGGACCCGAAAAGGGACTTGCCGATCGGGATCATCGGGTCGCTCGCGGTCTGCACGGTCATCTATATCGTGGTTTCGGCGATCTTTACGGGGATCATCCCGTTCCATGTTCTCCGGGAAACGCTGTCGAGTCAGAAAGCCGAGCCGCTGGCGTTCGCCATGAAATACATCAACCTGAACTGGGCGACCGGGATCGTCGCGGCCGGCGCTCTGGTCGCGCAGACCGCCGTCCTGCTCGTGATGCAGCTGGGACAGGCCCGTGTCTTTTTTTCCATGTCCCGCGACGGGCTCCTGCCGCCCGTTTTTTCCGCAGTCCACCCAAAATTCAGGACGCCGCACGTGACCACGATCACGATGGGACTGATCGTGGCGCTTGTCGCGTCTTTCACGAATATCGACGAAATGGTGGACCTTACCAATATCGGGACGCTTTTCGCATTCGTTCTGGTCTGCTTCGGGGTGATCATTCTTCGCGTGAAAGAACCTCTCAAGCACCGTGCGTTCAAGGTCCCGCTCAGTCCGGTCATTCCTCTTTTGGGTGTGGCGATCTGCATTTTTTTGATGACGGGGCTTCCGGGCGTGACGTGGATTCGTTTTCTGGTATGGCTTGCGATAGGGCTCGTGGTTTATTTCACCTACAGCATCAAGCACAGCCTCCTGCACAAGACCTGACCCACCCATTCGACACCCGGTCTCGAGACCGGGTGTCGAAGACAAAAAAGGCCGGTTCCCTGAAAAGGAAACCGGCCTTTTGATCTTGAACGGACTTCGGATTACTCGATGCTTCCCGAGTAGTTCGAGGATTTTTTCTTGTCCGCGTCCTTCACTTCCTTCTTCTTGTCGGAGATCACGCATTCAGTCGTGAGAATGAGCCCGGCGATGCTGCAGGCGTTCTCGACGGCGATACGCACGACCTTGGCGGGGTCAATGACCTTGTCTTCGACGAGGTCGGAGAACACGCAGGTCTGCGCGTTGAACCCGAAACTGCCTTTTCCTTCCAGGATCTTCTTCACGACCACGGAACCGTCCGCGCCCGCGTTGTGGGCGATCTTGCGTGCGGGTTCCTGGAGCGCGCGGCGGACGATCTGGATGCCGGTCGCTTCATCGCCGCTCGCCTTGAGTTCCTCGAGCGCCGCGATCGAGCGTAGCAGCGCCACGCCGCCGCCCGGAACGATGCCTTCTTCGATGGCCGCACGGGTCGCGTGGAGCGCGTCTTCGATGCGCGCCTTCATTTCCTTCATCTCCACTTCCGTGGCCGCGCCGACCTTGACGACGGCGACGCCGCCGGAAAGTTTCGCGAGACGTTCCTGGAGTTTTTCCTTGTCATAATCCGAATCGGATTTCTCGATCTGGCCCTTGATCTGGTCGCAGCGGGACTTGATGTCCTTCTGAGCGCCCGCGCCGCCGACGATCGTGGTATTGTCCTTGTCGATCACCACGCGCTGGGCGGTCCCGAGCATGTCGAGGTCCACGTTTTCAAGCTTCACGCCGAGGTCTTCGGAAATGAATTTCCCCTTTGTGAGGACGGCGACGTCTTCCATCAGCGCCTTGCGCCGGTCCCCGAATCCCGGGGCCTTGATCGCCGCGATCTGGAGCACGCCGCGGATCTTGTTGACCACCAGTGTCGCCAGGGCTTCGCCTTCGATGTCCTCGGAAACAATGAGGAGGGGCTTGCCGAGCCGCGCGACCTTTTCGAGCACGGGGACGAGGTCCTTCACGGACCCGATCTTCTTCTCGAACAGAAGGATGTACGGCTCTTTCAGCACGACTTCCATCCGTTCGGTGTCGGTCACAAAATAGGGAGAGATGTAGCCGCGGTCGAACTGCATGCCTTCCACGACGTCAAGATCGGTCTTCAGGCCCTTGGCCTCTTCGACCGTGATGACCCCTTCCTTGCCGACTTTTTCGAGGGCGTCCGCGAGGAGCTGGCCGATGGCTTCATCGTTGTTGGCGCTGATGGCGCCGACGGCCTTGATGTCCTCTTTCCCTTTGACAGCCTTCGACATTTTCTTGATCGTTTCCACGATCTTCACGGAGGCCTTGTCGATGCCGCGCTTGAGCGCCATGGGATTAGCGCCGGCGGTGACGTTCTTCAGGCCTTCGGAGACGATGGACTGGGCCAGGACCGTCGCGGTCGTGGTCCCGTCGCCGGCCGTGTCCGAGGTCTTTTCCGCGACTTCGCGGACCATCTGGGCCCCCATATTCTCGTAAGGGTCCTTCAGGTCGACCTCTTTGGCGACCGTGACGCCGTCTTTGGTGACGAGCGGCGCGCCGAACTTGCGGTCGATCACCACATTGCGGCCGCGGGGACCGAGCGTGACGCTGACGGCCCTTGCGAGGATATCAACGCCGCGTTTGATCCGCTGGCGCGCGTCTTCTGAGTAAGAGATCTGTTTGGCCATGGATTACTCCTTCTCGTAAACGGCGAGGATCTCGCTCTCTTTGAGGATCTTGTGCTTGACGCCCTCGATCAGGAGGTCGTCCCCGGAATATTTCCCGAAGAGGACGCGGTCGCCCTTTTTCACTTCGATGGCCTGGACCTTGCCTGATTCGAGCGTTTTGCCGGCGCCGATCGCGACGACCTTGCCTTCGGTCTTTTCTTCTTTCGCGGTGTCGGGGAGGATGATCCCGCCTTTGGTCTTGGATTCCGCTTCGAGGACTTCCACGAGCACTCTGTCTGCTAACGGTCTGACTTTCATTTTTGTTCTCCTTTTATGTTTAATTACAAGTTCCAGTTCATTTCAACCCCGCATCCTCACTCCGTGGGTCTGCGGTCATTAACCCCGCTCCCTTGCTTTGCAAGTCGCGGGATTAATTCGGACAAATCACTTGGCTTGCTTACCGCAGCTTCGCTAAGTGATGTCCTCATTAATAGTCTCCCATGCCACCCATGCCGCCCATACCTCCCATACCACCCATTCCGCCTCCGGGAGGCATCATCGGGCCTTTTTCCTCTTCGGGAAGTTCCGTGATCAGGGTTTCGGTGGTGAGCAACAGGCCCGAAACGCTCGATGCGTTCTGGAGGGCGCTGCGGGTGACTTTTTTCGGATCGATCACGCCGGCTTCGACCAGGTCTTCGAATACGCCGGTCTCGGCGTTGTACCCGATATTGCCTTTTTCGGACATCACGCGCTGGACGACGACCGAACCTTCCTCGCCCGCGTTGAACGCGAGCTGGCGGAGCGGTTCTTCGAGCGCGCGCCGGACGATCTCGGCGCCGATCTTTTCATCGTCTTTCAGTTTGAGGCCGTCGAGCACGGCGCCGGCGCGAAGGAGAGCGACCCCGCCGCCGGGGACGATGCCTTCTTCCACGGCTGCGCGCGTGGCGTGAAGAGCGTCTTCGACGCGGGCTTTCTTTTCCTTCATTTCGGTCTCGGTCGCGGCACCGACGTGAATGACGGCCACGCCGCCCGCGAGTTTCGCGAGACGTTCCTGGAGTTTTTCCTTGTCGTAATCGGAATCCGTACCCTCGATCTGTTTCTTGATCTGCCCGATACGGCCGGTGATCTCGGCGCTCTTGCCGGCACCTTCGATGATCGTGGTGTTGTCCTTATCCACGGTCACGCGTTTGGCGCGGCCGAGATCCTTGAGGGTGACGTTCTCGAGCTTGATGCCGAGGTCTTCGGTGATCGCCTTGCCGCCGGTCAGGATCGCGATATCCTCCAGCATGGCTTTGCGGCGGTCGCCGTAACCCGGCGCCTTGACGGCACAAACATGCAACGTGCCGCGGATCTTGTTGACCACGAGGGTCGCGAGCGCCTCTCCGTCCACATCTTCCGCAATGAGGAGGAGCGGTTTGCCGGCCTTCGACGCGGCCTCGAGAATCGGCAGCATGTCCTTGACCGAAGAGATCTTTTTCTCGTTGATGAGAATGAAAGGCTCTTCGAGCACAACTTCCATGCGTTCGGTGTCGGTCACAAAATACGGGGAAAGATATCCCTGGTCGAACTGCATGCCCTCGACGACGTCCAGCGTGGTGGCCGTGGTCTTGGCTTCTTCGACCGTGATCACGCCGTCCTTGCCGACCTTGTCCATCGCTTCGGCGATATGGCTGCCGATCGAGGTGTCGGAATTGGCGGCGATGGCGGCGATCTGCGCGATCTCTTTTTTGTCTTTGCCGATCGGCTTGGCGATCTTATCAAGTTCGGCCACGATCGCTTCGACCGCTTTGTCGATGCCGCGCTTGAGCGCCATCGGATTGGCGCCGGCGGTGACGTTCTTCAGACCTTCGCGGAAGATCGCTTGCGCGAGAATGGTCGCGGTCGTCGTTCCGTCGCCGGCCACATCGGAAGTTTTGGAGGCGACCTCT
The DNA here is from genome assembly GCA_903820505.1 of Candidatus Omnitrophota bacterium. GTDB lineage: Bacteria > Omnitrophota > Omnitrophia > Omnitrophales > Aquincolibacteriaceae > Pegaeibacterium > Pegaeibacterium caenilacustre. The sequence continues at coordinate 63,176 of CAIJHQ010000062.1, read as the reverse complement.
TTGACCATCTGGGCGCCCATGTTCTCATAAGGATCTTCGAGCTCGATCTCTTTGGCCACGGAAACACCGTCCTTGGTGACCGTGGGGGAGCCGAACTTTTTCTCGAGGACGACATTACGGCCTTTGGGGCCGAGGGTGACTTTCACTGCGTTCGCGAGTTGGTCCACGCCGTGAAGAACCGCGCGACGGGCCTCCTCGCCGAAAAGAAGTTGCTTTGCCATGTTGTTTCCTCCTGTTGATTTCATTAATGGGGCCGGGAAAGCAGCCCGCTGATTGAAAGCTGAGAGGTACTGCCATCTTAGCACTCATACGGCCGGAGTGCTAAGGGGACATGATTGTATTCGCCAACGCGAAAAAATCAAGCAGAAAAATTTTTGATGCCTTCAAATCTTGAAAAGGGACGTCAGGCGCAGTGCTCGCGCCAGAGAGCGAGGAGGGATTTGACAGAGTGTTGAGGGTCGACGATCTGGATGTTCCTGGCGTAGGGCCTGATGTGCCCGGCGAAACCGCCGGTGGCCAGCACCCGGAGGTTCTTCCCGTACTGCTGGCGGAACCGTTGGATAAGCTCGTCGGTCATGGCGCCGTAGCCCTCGAGGATCCCTGATTCCATACATTCCCGGGTATTCCGCCCCAAAAAGGACCCGGTTTTCGATGGAAGCCGGAGGTTTTTTGGGAGCAGGGCGGCGCGCTGGCCGAGGGCCCGTAACGAGGTCTCCGGTCCGGGGATGATCATTCCGCCCTTGAAGACCCCCTTGGCGTCCACATAGTCGAAAGTAATGGCCGTCCCGTAGTCTATAATGAGGAGCGGCAGCTTGTACATCCGTACGGCGCCGTAGATATTGACCTTCCTGTCACAGCCTAACGAATTATAATCACTATAGTTATGCCGTATTTTGACCGTGAGATTTCCACCACAAACCCATAATTTTACACCATTGACGCATCTAAGCTCTTTCTTTAAAAAATCGGTTATTTTAGGGAAAACAGAGCTGATTATTACGTCCAAATAGTTATATCCACCACTTTTTAGCTTTTTTATTGCATATTTTGGGATATCGTTATAATAGATAGATCCGAAATCGAGGAGATGGCCGCCTTCATAGAAACCTACGGTTGCCGCTGTGTTCCCAATGTCTATTGCCAGGATCCGTTTGATCATAATTTCCCTATGACTTAACTGTTCCCGTCGCGTAGAGTTCTTCGACCTTGTCCAGGAGTTCGCCGAGGATGTCGTCCAGGATGGCCTCCCGTGAGTACGTCTTTCCGGTGATCATGGTCATCGAAACGGCCTCCTTGGGAAGCTCCGAAGCGACGGCGTTCACATTAAGACCGATGCCTATGACGACGGCCTCCAGCTTGTTCTGCGACGACAAAGACTCGACCAAAGTACCGCAGATCTTCTTCGAGCCGACCATGATATCGTTCGGCCGCTTGAAAACAGAGTCGATATCATACTTTTCTTTCAGGACTTTGGCAACGGCGCGACAGGCGATCTGGGTCAGGAAGGGCGCCTGGTCAGGCCGGAGCGGGGGACGCAGAAGGATCGAGCAGAGCAGATTCTTGCCCCGCGGGGAGACCCAGACATTCCCCGGTTTCCCGCGGCCGCCGGTCTGGAAATCGGCGTGGACTACAAGGCCCTCTTTGGCGCCTTGCTTCGCTTCCTCAAGGACGGCGGTATTGGTCGACGAAACTTCGGGAATATGCCGGATTTGAAAATGGATCATCGCCGCTGGTCTTCCGTATGTATCATGACCGTTCCTTTGTTGGAACGCACTCGACATCAAACAACGATCCGCGGCAAGCTGGCGCTCAACCGGGTGACGATCTCGTAAGGAATGGTTCCGGCCCAATGGGCTATGTCTTCGGCCGTGATACGCTCGCCTTTTTCTTCACCAAGCAGCGTGACGGTATCTCCCTCTTTCGCTTCCGCGTCTCCGAGGTCTACGGCGATATAATCCATGGAAACTTTTCCGGCGAGGGGATAACGCTTGCCGGCGTGAAGGACCGAAGCTTTTTTCCATGCCGCATAAGGATAACCGTGGCTGTAACCGAACGGAAGGACCGCGACCGTGGTCGTCTTTGTGGCGATGAATTCGCGGCCGTAGCCGACGGATTCTCCGGGATGGACTTTTTTGACCAGGAGAATTCTGCTCTTCAGGGAAAGGACCGGTTTGAAAGACGCCGCCGTCCGGAGGTTCTGGTCCGGGTAGATGCCGTACAGTGTGAGGCCGGGGCGGATCATATTGATCATGGGTGTTTCCAGGGTCAGCGTCGCGGCACTATTGGAAAGATGGCGGTAGCGGAATACGATGCTTTTTTTCTCCAGCGACTGAAGTAAAAGACCGAATTCGCGGACCTGTGTTTCCCGGAACGCATCGCTTTTTTCGGCCGTCGGGAAGTGCGTGTAAATGCCGTCCAGCATAAGGCCCTTCAGCCGGGCCATTTTTTCGATCACGGGACCGGCGTCGCGGACCGGAATGCCCATGCGTCCCATGCCCGTGTCGATCTTGATGTGGACCGGTGTTTTCCGTCCCAGGGACTCCGACTGGGCGGAGATCTCCGCGGCTTTCTCGAGACTGGAAACGCTTAACATGATCCCGCCGAGCAACGCGGCGGAAAGCTCGTGCGGGAAAAGATGCCCGAATAGAAAAACGGGGGTTTGAGGAAAATTTTCTTTCAGCTCGAGCGCCTCCCGGAGGGAAGCGACGCCGAAATAGGTGACTTGGCCGGCGAGCGCCCGGGCGATCTCCGTGAGGCCGTGGCCGTAGGCGTTCGCTTTGATCACCGCCAGGACGTCGTTTTGACGGGCGTGTTTCCGGAGCGTGCGGAGATTTTCCAGCAAAGGATCGGTCCGGAGTTCGATCCACGAGCCGTGCTGGACCCCGGAGGCGTTCTGAACGAGTTCGGTCATTTTTTAGGGTGTCGAAGCCTTTCTTCTGCTTCCGAGCTCCGGATATAGACCGGCAAAAACTCTTTTGGTTTTACAAGCGGCCGGAGCATCGGGTCTTTCTTTTCAAATAATGTGATCAGGGTCGAAGCTTTCGGATGCCAGGACTTTTCCGGGACCCCAATCGGCTTTTTTCCTGATCGGGTTAAGATGCCGTTCTTGTCTGCGGAGAGACCGTCTCCCGCGAGCACGGAATCGCCGGTTATGATACCAGAAAACTCCTCAAAAGAGAGGACCGTTGTTGCTTTTCGGGGTGCCCAGGCTTTCTTGCGGCAGTGGTAGGAACGGACATAAAGTTTGTCGCGTTTGGCGTTCAAACACACATGCAGTGTCTTTTTTTCACAAACCGGAAGACCGCCGGCAATGAGGTCCGTCGAAAGCGCGCCGTAGCAGGGTTTTTTGCGCGTCGCGATGAGACCCTTTAAAGTGGCAAAGCCGACGCGAAGGCCCGTGAAAGAACCCGGCCCACGGCCGATCAGGAAGGCGTCAATGTTCCGTATCCCGAGTTTCTCTTTCCGGAGAAGTTTATCGATCAGCGGAAGCAAATTTTCCGCGTGACGGAAATACCCCTTGAGGACGGTTTCCCGCGCCGCGCGCGTTCCTTTTTTGACCGCGACGCTCAGGACCGGGCCGGAGGTTTCTATGGCTAGGAGGTTCATGGTGGGCGATATTGTATTCAAAAACCGGGGAAAGGGGAATGGCAAAGCTTTAAAAGGAATTCGGCGTACGGTGCGGGACGTGCACCCCGCGTCTTGACATACCCCATGGGGGTATGCTATAGTTTGATCAGAAGGGGAAGGAGGAACCATGAAAAAGGGAACGGATCAGAGGGATACATTGGTAGCGCTCCGGAGGATCGAGGGGCAGGTCCGCGGCATCCAGAAAATGATCGAAGAAGGGCGTTATTGCATCGACATTCTGAATGCCATGGGAGCCATCGGCGGGGCGTTGAAGAAAGTGGAAGCGGAGATCCTCAAGAACCATCTGAACGCCTGCGTTCGGAATGCTTTTGAAGGAAGATCAGCGAAAGATAAAAAAGCCAAACTCGAAGAGATCTACAAGCTCTTTAAGGGCATTCGAAAATGAGAAACAAGTTTTTGGCGTTAGCCACAGCGTTTTTCCTGACGACAGCTCTCGGGGCCGGGCTGACGTGCGCGTGTGTCTCCGGGGATTGCCACGAATTCACCGGGAAGGTCCAAGTGAAAATGGCGCAATGCCATCACGGCAACACGCAGGCAAAAGCGAAGGAGCCGGCCCGTAAAGACTGTTGCGGGAAATGCCAGCTCGAAAAAAAGGCCATCCTCACAGGGGAGGCCCCCCTTGCGGGTGCCATTTTGCCGGAAGATGCTGTGGCGGATGTTCCGTTGTTTACTGCTACCACTCCCGGGACAGGACATACGGTCCACCGGCGCAGGATCAACTGCGGCCCGCCGACCGCTTATTTTACGCAATGTGTTCTTAACTTCACATTTTCCTTCCGCGCTCCTCCGCTGGGTTGATGTTTCTCGAACTGTGAAACTTTAACCTTGTCGAAAGGGAGTGATTAAAATGAAGAAATTGATAGCTTTGATGCTGGTTTTCGCGAGTGTGTTGGGGGCGTTGGGGACAACCGCGTTCGCGGGCAAGCAGTGTACCTGCAAGCCTTGCAAATGCAATCCCTGCGAATGCACCAAGAAGTAGAGCTGGCGAGCGGGCGGGGTCTTTGGGCCCCGCCCGTTTTCTATTCAAATCTTTATGATGACGTTTCGGATGAGCAGTCTGACCTCTTCCGCTTCTTTTTCTTTTCCTCTCTTCAGAGCGCCGGCGATATAGATCTTCGCCTTTTCTTCCAGCATTTTTCTAGCGGCGGCTTCTTGTTCCGGATCAAGGATCTTTTCACGCAGGATTTTTGCGAGGGACTGGATCCGGAAGCGGTCCATGGCCGGGAATTCCCGGGAGCGCTGGTCCGTGTGGCCGCCGTATTTGATGAGGTACGGTTTTTCGATCAGGCCGACCGGATAGCGCGAAGCGATGCGGAGCCACAGGTCGTAATCCTCGCAGGCGGGAAGCGATTCGTCAAACAGTCCCACCGCGTCAAAAAACTTGCGCTGCATCATGACCGCCGACGGGCTTACAATGCAAAGCGGCAGGCATTCCCGGAAGATCCATCCCCCGTATTTTTTGTGTTTTTTCATGGGATTGACGCGCGTTCCGTTGCGGACCCAGATCTCTTCGGTCTGACAGATCCCGTAATCCGGATGCTTCGCGAAGAAATCCAGTTGGGCCTTGAGCTTTCCGGGCTTCCATTCATCGTCCGAATCCAGAAAAGCGATCCACGTACCGTGAGTTTCCTTGATCCCGCGGTTCCGTGCGGCGGCGGGGCCTTTATTTTCCGGGCAACGTATAATGCGCAGCGCGTGACATTCTTTGGGAAGCGAAACAGGGGTGGTTTGAGCTCCGAGCTTCGAACAAGGATCTTCTGTCGATCCGTCATCCACGATGATCAACTCGAAGGAAACGCCCTTTTGTTTCAGGACGGAACCGACGGCCCGCGGCAGAACGTCCTGGCGGTTGTGAACGGGAATAATGACGCTGATCATGTCCATGGGAGCGGATTATAGCATAATGGAACGCGAGGCAAAAAGTTGCGCGTATTCGGCGCCGTTGCCTATCGTCGTTGACAGTATAGAAGCAGGGCCTATACTATCGGCTCGGAGGGAGCGGGCTTTGGACAGGACACCGAAACTGAAAAATCTCAAAATATCCGAAATTCTCGCTGTTTTTTTTATTTTTCTCTGCACCCTTGTCATCTTTTACCTGGATATCTTCGTCGGGAGCAGTCTCTCCTTTTATGTTTTCTATTTCCCTTCTATCGCGGCCGTGGCATGGTATTTCGGCAGAAATGCCTGCTGGCCTATGGTGTTTTTGTGCTCCGTATTGTGGTTCCTGAAACAGTGGGACCTCGGGATCGAGGGGGCCAGGGTCACGACTTTCTGGAACGGTTTCATTTGCGTGATCAGCTTTTGCGCTATCTGCTGGATGACCCTCGCGATCCGCAGCCGGGAGGAAGACGCGGAAAGGAAGTCCCTGGAGCTTGAGCAGTTCGCTTTCAGGGCCGCCCACGAGCTCAAATCGCCGACGACCAACATTTCCGGATACACGCAGCTGCTCGACGAAAAGTTTAAAGCAGGTACGGATCAGGAAGCGAAGGGGCTCACGGAAAACATCTTGAAGAATGTGAAACGCATGACGGTCATGATCAAGGAACTTCTGGATTATGCAAGGGCCGGGAGCCGGGACGTTCTCGTCCTTCCCACGGATCTGGGGAAGGTCCTGAAGGAGACCCTGGAAGGGTTTTCTTTTGAGATCTCGGAGAAGAAAGCGGAGATCCTCGCGGATCCTCTGCCGTTTTTGGCGGTCGAGCCCGCGCTCGCGGGATTGCTTTTCCAAAATCTGATCGGTAACGCGCTGAAGTATTGCGAACGGGAACCCCGGATCCATATCGGAGCGGTCCGGAAAGGGAAGGAATGGCTTTTTTCGGTCCGCGACAACGGTATCGGTGTTTCGAAAAAGGACCAGAAACGGATCTTCGTCATGTTTGAGAAGGCGACGACCCACAAGGACTACCCGGGTTCCGGGATCGGTCTTGCGACCTGCCAAAAGATCGTCGAGCGCTATCACGGACGTATCTGGATCGAATCCCCGCCCAAGAGCGGGGAGGGTTCTGTTTTTTATTTCACACTTCCGGCGCTAAAGAATTGACGGATGAGATCCGAAACAAGGTTTAATTTTTCTTGAGGACGGGAAGAAAGACCATGGCCGGGACGACCGAAAAACAAAAGACCGAAAAGAAGATCAAAGTATTGTTCGTGGCATCGGAAGCTGTGCCGTTCATCAAAACGGGCGGGCTGGGAGATGTCTGCGGCGCACTTCCCAAGGTCCTCAAGCAGTTAGGGTACGATGTTCGGCTCGTCCTGCCGCGCTATTGGGCTATCAACCGGGATCATTATAAACTAAAGCCGATCCTGGGGCCCATGGGGGTTCCGACCGGACGGGGGACGATCTGGTGTCAGGTACTTGAGGGAAAAAGCGACGGTTATCCGGTCTACTTTATCGAGAACGAGAGTTTTTTCGGCCGCGCCGGCATTTACGATGACGGGAACTGGGAACATTCGGACAATGCCGAACGCTACGGCTTTTTCTCGAGCGCCGCGCTCCAACTCTGCCGCGATCTCAACTTCAAACCGGACATCATTCATGCCCATGACTGGCAGACCGCGCTCGTTCCGGCCTATCTCAAGATCTGGCACCTGAACGATCCATTTTTCAAGAATACTGCGGCCGTTTATTCAATCCACAATATTGCCTACCAGGGAACGTTCAAGGCGAGCGTTTATGACTTCCTCGGTCTCGGCGCGGAGAATTTCACGGAAGCCAAGTTCGAGAATTTCGGCGGGATCAACCTGATGAAGGCCGGGATCTTTTATGCGGACGCGGTCACGACGGTCAGTCCGACCTACGCCCGGGAGATCCTTTCCGAGCCCGGCGCGAACGGCCTCTCGGTCTATCTTCAGCGCCGCCGCGAAGACCTTTTCGGGATACTGAACGGCGCCGATTACGACCACTGGGACCCGGAGACCGACACGCTGATCCCGGCCAATTACTCATCGCGTGACCTTTCCGGGAAAAAACTTTGCAAGAAAGCCCTTCAGAAGGACTTCCTGCTGGAAGAAAAGGAAGACGTTCCCGTCATCGGGATCGTGTCGCGTCTCGCCGAGCAGAAGGGTTTCAAGCTTTTCGGGCTGGTGATCCACCGGCTTCTCCGGGAAATGAAGGTGCAGTTCGCCATCGTCGGGAGCGGTGAAAAGTGGCAGGAGGATTTTTTCGGGGGATTGCCGGCCCACCATCCCGGGCGGGTCGGGGCCTGGATCGGGCACAGCAACCGCAAGGCGCATCTGGTCGAGGCCGGCGCGGACTTCTTTCTGATGCCGTCCCTTTACGAGCCGTGCGGTCTGAACCAGATCTACAGTTTGAAGTACGGAACCCTTCCCATCGTGCGCTCGACCGGCGGGTTGCGGGACACAGTCGAACAATACGACGAAAAGACCGGGTCCGGGACCGGATTCCTTTATTATGATCAGACCACGGACGCCATTTTCAACACGATCCGGTGGGCCATCAATACCTACTACGACCACCCGGACTATCTGGCGCAGATGCGCAAGCGGGCGATGTCGGAACATTTCTCCTGGCTTGATTCTGCGAAGCACTACGAAGAGGTTTACCAAAAGGCCCGCCATCGGCGCGCCACCTGGAAGTAGTCTCCCTCCTTCTTCCGCCGATTTTCGAGATGCTACAAAAAACTCCATGGATAGAGTATAATGCCCCCGTTTTTCCGGAGCGGCGCACGGGAGTTTTTGCGGCCGCGGACCCTAGCGGCAGGTGAACGATGAAAAAATATACAGATCTGAGCCTTGAAGATTATTTGGAGAAGCTCGCGAGCGAAGCGCCGGTCCCCGGCGGGGGCAGCGCTTCCGCGTATACCGGATCACTCGGGATGGCATTGACGCAAATGGTCGCCCGGATCGCCCTCAAGCGGAAACCCAAGGCGGACCTGACGGCCGAGCAAAAATTCCAGGATGAGGCGAACCGCCAGCGGATGCAGGAGATCGTCGAATCGCTGGAAAAAACAAAGGCGCAGGCGCTCCAGGTCGTTTCCCTGGATCCCAAAGTTTACGACGAGGTGATGGCCTGTTATAAGGCGGGCGCATCAGCGGAAAAACTCGAGGACGCGCTCCAGAACGCCTTCCGCCTTCAGGCGGACCTTGCGCTCATCATCGCCATGGCGAAGGAATGGAACACGCACATGCGGACGCTCGTCAAGGGCTCCGTCGCGAACGATCTGGTCGTGAGCGGCGCTTTCTTGTCGGCGGCGTTCGAAGGGGCTTTTCATACCGCGCATATCAATGTGGTTTATATGAAAAATAAAGACCGGAAAGAGCGGGCCGAGAAAGCGCTCGCGGAACTCCGGAACCGTTTCGAAAAGGGGAGCTGAACGTGGAGACCAAGATCCTTGAAGGAAAGAACATCGCCGGGGACCTGCAGAAGAAGATCGCCGAAAAGATTCAGATGCTGACCGCGACCGGGCTTCCCAGGCCCTGTCTGTGCGCCATTCAGACAAGCGAGAATCCCGCCTCGGCCTGGTACATCGGTCAGCAGGAGAAGCTCTCGGCCAGGGTGGGGATCGATTTCAGGAAGGTCCCTGTTTCCGAAGTCGCGAACGAAAAGGCCTTGATCGAAAAGGTCCGCGCGTTGGGGGAAGACCGGTCGGTCCACGGGCTTTTCATCTCGATGCCGTTTCCGGCGGGGGTCGACGCGGACAAAGTCCTTTTGGCGATGGATCCGCGGAAAGACGTGGAGGGAGTCCACCCCACAAGCCTCGGTCTCATCGTGCTGCGTCGCGGAAAACTTATTCCGCCGACGGCCTTCGCGGCCTACACGCTCATCAAGTCCACCGGGATCATGCTGCGCGGGAAAAAAGCGGTGATCATCGGACAAAGCGCCATTGCCGGCCGCCCGCTCCAGCTTTTGCTGGGAGAAGCGCGCGTGACGACGACCATTTGCAATACCGGAACTTCCACGGAAGACATCCGGAAGATCGTCAACGGGAGCGAGATCGTGGTGGCTTGCGCCGGAAAGCCGGGCGTCGTCAGGGGAGAATGGATCAAACAGGGCGCGGTCGTCATCGATATCGGGACGACGGAAGTGGACGGAAAGCTCCAGGGAGACGTGGATTTTGAAGGCGCGGTCAAGCGGGCAGGTTTTATCACGCCGGTTCCCGGCGGGGTCGGGCCGCTGACGGTCACGATGCTCATGGAAAACCTCATGACCGCTTACGATTGGCAAACCGCTCATGCATGACGGATACCGGGAGACCTTGCGGCATTCGTCGGACGTTTTTTGGGGTCTTGGCCGGGCTCAATGAAACACACCCTTCAGATCATCGCTGAAAAGAAAAGACGCGGCGAAAAGATCACGGCGCTCAGTCTTTATGACTATCCCAGCGCGCGGATCGCGGAAGCGGCCGGCGTGGACATCCTCATGGTCGGCGATTCGGTCGGCATGGTGTTCTTGGGACATCCCAACACGCTCGGCGTGACCGTGGAAAATCTCCTTTATCACACACAAGCAGTGACCCGGGCCGCCGGACAGACTTTTGTGGTCGCGGACATGCCCATCCATTCCTATGAAGATCCGGAGACGGCCCTGCGGAACGCTAGGCGATTCATCGACGAAGGCGGCGCGGATGCCGTCAAACTGGAAGGCGGGATCAGGATCCAGCCGCAGGTCCAGAAACTTGTCGCGGCGGGGATCCCCGTCATGGGGCATTTGGGAATGTTGCCGCAAAGTACCGGAAGCCAATTCCACGTTCATGGAAAAACCCCCGAAGAGGCGAAGGCGATCCTGGACGATGCCAAAATGCTGGACCGGCTGGGAGTTTTCGCGATGGTGCTGGAATGTATTCCGGCGGAGCTGGCGGCTACCGTCACTCAGGCGGTGAAGTGTCCGACGATCGGGATCGGGGCCGGTGCCGCGACGGACGGACAGATCCTCGTGCTGCAGGATATTCTCGGGATCCGTTCCAGCGTCAATCCCCGTTTTGTGAGACGGTACGCGAGGATCGAGGAGATCATGGAAAAAGCCATCCGTGATTATTGCCGCGACGTGACGCAGAAAAAATTCCCTTCCCGCGAGGAGAGTTTCTGATGGGCGCCAAGGGCAAGAAGGTCCTGGTCGTTGAGAAGGATGCCGCGACGCGGGAGCTGATCGTCATGCGTCTCACGGCGCGCCACCACAAGGTCTTCGAGGCCACCAAGAGCAAGCAGATCATGAGGATCCTCGAGCATGATGTGATGGACCTGATCCTGCTCTCGAGCGATATGGAGCCTGTGGACGGCAAGATGCCGATCCGGATCATCCGTTCGAGGTCCCACCTGATGGCCGTGCCGGTGATCATGCTCACGGAAGAGAACTGCCTGACCGAACTCATGCTCGGGCATGAAAAGGGGTTCGATGATTTTATTGTCAAACCTTTCAGTCCGCTCGTGCTCCAGCTTCGCGTGAACCTGAACATCGCCAAGACCATGGAGCGGGTCGAGGCCAACGCGCTGACGCACCTGCCGGGCAATCACGCGATCGAGAAGGTCGTGGCCAAAAAGATTCGCGAGGGCGAAAAATTTTCCGTGCTTTATATTGATATCAATCATTTTAAGGCTTTCAACGACCACTACGGTTTTCAAAAAGGGGACGACGTCATCCTCCAGACCGCAAGGCTCCTTGTGACGACCAGTTACGCCGTGGCTCCGGACGGGGAGTGTTTCATCGGGCATGTGGGAGGGGACGATTTCGTCATCGTGCTGCCTCCCGAGCTCGAAGAGGTTTTCGCGCGGCAGTTCCTTGACGATTTTGACCGGATCATGCCGACCTATTACAGCAAGGGAGACCGGGAGGCGGGTTTTATCCGTGTCGAGAACCGCCGCGGAAAGATGGAGAATTTCCCGCTCGTCTCTTGCGTGGTCGCCGGCTGCACGAACCTTTACCGCAACTACGTCGGTCTCCGCGAGATCGCCCGGGACGCGGCGGAGGTGAAGTCATTCCTCAAGACCCAGCCCGGGAGCCATTATCTGCAGGACCGCCGCTCTTTCCCGATCAAGCAAGTGGACGAAGCGGTCCATATCCTGAAACCCGAGGTCAATGGCGCCGTGAGCAAGAAACGCATCGATCCTTTCGGGCAGATCCTTCTCATCGCGGGCCTGATCACGGAAGAGCAGCTCGAACTCGCGCTGAAGAAACATCTGGAGACCGGGCAACGGTTGGGGCAGACGCTTATCGACATGAACCTCGTTTCCAGCCAGGACGTCGGACGCATGCTCGAGAAACGGCTCAAGGTTCCCTACTTCAGCCTGAAAGATTGGGCCGCCGACCCGGAAGTTCTGCGTCTTTTTTCGAGGGAATTCATCCTGCACCACCGGGCGCTTCCGGTCGAGGTCGTCTCCGGGACGTTAAAAGTGGCGATGTGCGATCCTTTTGACGTGAAGACCCTGGACACGATCGAACGGATCACGGGATTGAAACCGGCGCCGTGTCTGGCCCTCGAGGACGAGTTCGAGCGGTACCTCGAAGACCTCTTACCGGACGGCGAAAAGGGGATCGAGGCCGGTACGGACCTGTCTTTTGACAAGAGGTAGGTGCCGGGCTGGAACGAAAAAATAGTATGAAGGACCTGTGCTTTTTGGCCGTTTATATTGTGTGCGGGGCCGGAGAACAGCAGCCGCGCCAAGGAAGCCATGGGCATAGAGTCTTTTCCGGAGATAGAGAATTTTCAAAAGCTGCCGCGTGAGGTGATCATCAAAGGTGCCGGCACCCAGTTCAGGGAGGGTGAAGGCGCGGAGTTGCGGGGGATCGTCATCAATAATGTCGGTCACTCCATCAAGAATGTCCGCGCGCATCTGGTGATCTTCGATAAGAACCGGGTGCCGCTTTTGGGGGTGAGCGCTCCGACGGAGCCGGATCGGCTGCCGCAGGGAGGCATAGCGAATTTTTATTTTCAGCTGAAGGACCAGAAGCAGGAGATCAAGGATTATTTCCTTCACGCGAATTGGAGTTTTGACGAAACGTCTTGATCCCGATTAAAAACGGTTTTAACAGCGAAAGAAAGAACAGTTGTCTATGAGATCCGGTTCATTTTCCCGCGGCGTTGCCGCGGCAGGGTTGTTTTTTTGTCTGATCTTTGGAGCGGGGCCCGCGCGCGGTGACGACGGGCTTCCGCCCTTCGAACAATCCGAGGCGTACCAGCAATACCTCAAACAACCCCCCTCCAATCTCGCGAAACTTCTCTGCGGTCTGAACTATTTCAGGTCCGCGCCCGTCATGGTCCGGTATGACGACATAGACTACTCGGTGCAGTTCGCGTATCCCCTGGGATTGGCGTATCTGTTGACGCATTACCATGACGAGAATCCGGTGCGATGGATCAAGAAACACTGTTACCGGTCGCCGACGGCGGACAAGATCATGTATTTTAAATTCCCGGACGGCAGTTACCGGCCCGTTCGCGAGGTTTTTATCAATACCCATCGCCTGTTGGAGAATGCACAGAAGAAGAAATCTTAGAAGTTTTGAGAGGGAGAGGTAATTATGACCGTTGAAATGGACGTAAGACCCGTAAGATCGCGCGACCTCGCCCTGATCGGTTATGACGCGGCGACGGCGAACATGGAGATCGTTTTTCGCGCGGGGGGTGTTTACCGCTACCGCCAGGTCCCTGAAAGCGTTTACCAGAACCTCATGGCGGCGCCCTCCCACGGGACTTTTTTTCAACAGCACATCAAGAACCGTTACGCCTACGTCAAAGTCGGTTGATCGATCTCTGATGAAAAAGATTTTCAAGGCCTTCGTTCTGCCGGTTTTATTGCTCGCGGCGGTTTCCGGCGCCTGCGCCGCGGAAGAACCGGTCGCGGTCGAAGCGCTTCCGGACCAGACGACCGTGACCCTCGGCATGATGTTCCTCGTCAAGACCCGGGTCATTAACAGCAGCGAAGGCTCGACCGATTTTTGGGCCAATACCTGCTCGTTCGAAAAACAATGGGTGACGGACCAGGAAGGGATCTTCATCCAGGCCTGGACCTGTAACGAGAACGGCCTGGAACAGATCGATCTCGGTCCCGAAGAAGTCTACGAAAAAAACCTCATTCTTTATATCCCCAAACAGGAAAAGTCCGGGCCCGTGAAATTCCGGCTCGGGTTCAAGCGTATGGACGATACGGGGGATATGACGGAGCCTGTATGGGGGGATCCGGTCACGATACATGTGATCGTTCCCGAGGGAACCGCACCGGCCGCAGCGACGCCGGCGCGGGAAGAGCCACCCAAAAAATCTTCCCAGCCGGTCGACAGCCCGCCCCGGATCTATACGGATCCCAAAGAACCGATACAGGTGAAGCCCGGTAAGACGTTCATGATCTCCCTGGCGAGCAACCCTTCGACGGGCTACGGTTGGAAAATGGAGTTTCCCGAAGAGGAAAAGATCCTCACCCTTCTGGATTCAAAACATGTGATCTCTTCCGAGCCGATGCCGGGCGCTCCGGGGAAACAGACTTACACGTTCAGAGCCCTGAAGGCCGGGCAAACCAAGGTCAGGCTCGTTTACCAGCGGCCCTGGATCCCCAGCAGTGCCGATACCCGTGAGATATTCACGGTCATCGTTCAAGGGGACTGAGGGGACGGAAAGTTTTTCCGGGCCGTTCCGAAAAAAATCCTCTGGTGACGCGCCCGCCGGTTTCCCAGGACAAAATGGACCTATTCCACACAGCGATCATCGGCGGCGGTATCTCCGGGCTCAGTACCGCTTACGAATTGTTCCGGCTGGCGGCGCGGGAAAAGGTTCCGCTGAAGATCGCGCTGTTCGAGGCCAGGGACCGGTTCGGCGGCGTGATCCGCACCGTCGATCAAAAACCGTTCATTATGGAAGCCGCTGCGGACGCCTTTTTTGCCGGCGGTTCGCGGGGTCCCGAGATCGCAGAATTCTGTGACAGCCTCGGACTTTCCGGGGACCTCGTCGAGGCGAGTTCTTCTTTCCGCCGGTTTTTTATCCTGAAAGAGAAAAGCCTGATATCACTTCCCAATTCCTTCGCGGCTTTCGATCCGTTCGCGCTTTTCCTGAGTCCTTTGTTGGGCTTTTCCGCGAAGGCGCGGCTTTTGCTGGAACCCTGGATTCCACGAAGGAGAATTCCAGGGGACGAAAGCATCGGGCACTTCCTCCGGCGGCGTTTGGGTGCGGCATTTTATCGGGAGGCGGTCCGTCCGGTCGTCCGGGGAGTTTACATGGCGGACCCGGAAGACCTGAGCCTTGAGGCCGTTTTCCCCGGTTTGGGGAAGCGGGAGCAAATATACGGGAGCTTGACGAATGCGGCCCTGGCGGGTTGGTTCAAAAAGAACAAAAGTGGGCCCGACCGTTTTCTGAATTTCAAGAACGGTCTCGGATCGTTGACCGGGGCGTTGGTCCGTGAACTGAGCTCCTGCGAGCTCAGAGTCTCTTCGCCCGTACACCGGTGGGGAAGTGATGCGGCGGGAAATTTTATTATTCCGGAGGGCGGAAAAACATTTCGTGCGGACGCGGTCTGTTTGGCGATGAACGCGACGGATGCCGCGCCGTTATTAAAGGAGGCGGATCCGGTCCTGTCCCGGGACCTTGCGGGCATCCGGTACGATTCTATTTTGACGTTCAGTTTCATTTTCAAAACGGCGGATCTTCCCCGGCAGACCCCGGGTCCCGGGTTCATTGTTCCGGCGAGCGGCGAGATTTTTCCTTTTTCAAGTCTGAAATGGTTCGATCTGCCTGGCGGGACGCACCGGGGGCTGCGCGTTTTCATTTCGGAGGCCATGCTGCCGGAGATCTTTCGCGAGGACGACGGAACGGTGAAAACGAAAATTCTGCGAGAGCTCAAAGAATGTTTCGGGATCCAGTCGGCGCCGGAATTTGTGATGGCAGAGCGGTACCCGAAAGCTTTGCCTCGCTATGAGGTCGGGCATAACGAAAGGATCGCGGGGATCGAAGCCGGACTTCAAAAACACCCCGGACTTTTTCTGACCGGGAACGGTTTCCGCGGGTTCGGGATCACGGATTGCATTCATGCGGCAAAAGCGGCAGCCCGGAAGATCCTGACTTATTGTCAGAGGAGCGTTCCTACGACGCCGTCCGGCAGGCTTTAAGGGCAGCCGTTCTTTTGACCGCGGCATGAAGCACCGGGACCGTGTCTCTTTGGTTTTTATGGGGGCACGGTACAATTCTGCGAACCTGTAAAACCTAATGTGACGCAATACTAGTGGCAATCGCCTAAATATTGTAGAATGCCCCCCATGAATCCTGAAAAACTTGACGGCGTTCAGCCTGCGGTATCGGAGAAGATGCAATCCGCTTTTGCCATGGAACGCGAAGCCCACCGTCTTCGCGGCGAAGGGAAGATCGATCAGGCGTTCCAGACGTTCGATCAGGCCGCGAAACTTTTCAAGGAGTCGAACGAACACTTGAAGGCCGCGGTCTGTTTTGCGTCCGCCGCTACTTGCTGGAACATCCACATCGGTTGTCAGCCGCTCCGGAACGCGTCCACGCGAAACGAGTCCGCCGCGTTCCAGGCCCTTGCGGCGAAGGATTACGGGTACGCCGAGACCCTTTTCAGTGAAGCGGCGCTTTTGTACGAAAAGGAAGGGGATTATGCGAAATACTCGGACTGCTACGTCCGCGCCAAGGATTCCCGGCTGATGCGGCTGTGGGGAGCCTTGACCCGCCGGCGTTCCAAGGAGTTCGCCGCGAGCAGTTTGGCGGAGATCTCCTTGGGGGAACGCGCGAAGGCTTTTTTTAAATTTTTCTTCAGTGCGATCAATCGCACGGTTTGGGGATACGGCGAAAAACCTTCCCAGACGCTCGTGATCGCCGCGGCCATTATCATCGGGAGTGCCTTGTGTTATTATTTTTCCGGAGAGATCGTTTTCGGCGGCGCGGTCCGGAAGATCGTGTTCCCGGACGCGCTCTACATGAGCGTTATCACGTACGCGACCGTCGGCTACGGGGATTACGTGCCGCTCGGTTGGGTGCGTCTGATAGCGTCTATCGAGGCTCTCTCGGGTATTTTTATCACGCCCCTGTTCCTGGTGGCGTTGACGCGCCGCTATTTGCGGATGTACCGGTGAGGGAACGGATCGAATTTTAAAACAAGTCACGGGATCAAAAAGGAGCACTACTCCATGGCACGCATTCAGCCACCTGATCCGGATCAAGTTCAGGAAAAGTCCAAAAAGTTCTTGGACGCGATCAAGGCGAAATCCGGGCGCGTTCCGAACATATTCAAAACGATGGCGCATTCGCCCGTTGCTTTGCAAGCCTATCTGGGGATGAGCGAGGCGCTCGGAAATGCCAAGTTGCCGGTCAAAGTTCGGGAGCAGATCGCTCTCGCGGTAGGGGAGGACAACCAGTGCCACTATTGCCTGGCGGCCCACGCGGCGATCGGAAAGAACGCGGGCCTTTCCCCCGAGGAGGTCGAGGGAGCCCGCCGGGCCCGTGCCGCAGACCCGAAGACAAACGCGATCCTTCAATTCGCGAGGAAACTTTCAGCTCATCGCGGGAACATCTCAGATCAGGAGCTTGAGGCTGCACGCGGGGCCGGGTGCTCGGAGGAGGAGATCTTTGAGATCCTTACCGCGGTGGCGCTCAATCTTTTTACGAATTATTTTAATCACGTGGCGGACCCGGCGATCGATTTTCCGCAGGTTCCGCCGCTCGTCTGAAGAAGAACGGGATCTTCGTTTTATGGAGCAGCTGAAGCATCTTGACTCGCTCGTGATACGCGAGAAAAAAGAGTATCCCGGTATGCCGGTGGCGTGGCACATGAAGCCTGCCTGCTGCCTGGAGAATATTTCCGGCGAGGAAATGTACTATGTGGTCCCCGAGAAAGGGACCTCGATCGGTTTTGATGCCCTGAAAGAGGCGCACGCGTTCACGATCTATTTCGTTAACCGCAAGGGGGAAGAGCTCCTCTTTTTCGTCAAGAAGTTCGGCCTTTTTGAAAACAAGATGGACGTCTTCGACAGTTACGAGAACCTTCTCGGGACCGTCCGCAAACACTCCGGCCATTCCAAGAACAACTTCCAGGTCTTGGATGCCGGCAACCGGCCTCTTTACGAGATCGAAGGGCCCGGAGAAGCACCCGAGGTTCTTCATATCCGCAAGAACGGTGCGATCGTAGGCAAGATGAGCCAGAGACTGGCGAGGAACTTCGAGAGAGGGACCTTCAAGAACAGTCATCTCGGCATTGTTTTTCCGTTCGGGGCCGAGATGGAGGAAAAGGGGCTTTTGGTCGGGGCATTGTTCCTGATCGACACTTTGTTCTAACGGATCTTTTTATTTTTTCGGCATCCTTTTTAAGCAGGGGCCGCGGGGTAAGAGACATCAGGGAAAGGGACTTTCAAGTGAAAAGCATTAAGATCACGCTCAGCGAAAAAGAGATACCCAAGCAGTGGTACAACCTGGCCGCGGACCTGCCGACCCCCATGCAACCGCCGCTCGGTCCGGACGGGAAACCCATCTCTCCGAACATGCTTGAAAAAGTGTTCCCCATGAATCTGATCGAGCAGGAGGTGAGCACCGAGCGCTGGATCGATATCCCGGAAGAAGTGCTGGAGCTCCTCTACCGGTGGCGTCCCGCGCCGTTGAGACGGGCCGTCTATCTTGAAAAATATCTGAAGACCCCGGCGCGTATCTATTATAAGGATGAAAGCCTGAGTCCCGCCGGCAGTCACAAACCCAACACGGCGGTGGCGCAGGCCTGGTACAACAAGCAATTCGGGATCAAAAAACTGACCACCGAGACCGGGGCCGGTCAATGGGGGAGCGCCATCGCGTTCGCCTCGAAGCTTTTGGGGCTTGAGTGCAAGGTTTTCATGGTGCGCATCAGTTTTGACCAGAAACCTTTCCGCAAAAGCCTGATGCGCGTGTGGGGGGCGAATTGTGTCGCGAGCCCGAGCCACGAGACGCACGCCGGACGGGAGATCCTGAAAAAGGACCCCAAGACCCCGGGCAGCCTCGGCATCGCCATCAGCGAAGCCATCGAAGAGGCCGTGGGCGATCCGAGCGGGAAGACGCGGTACTGTCTCGGGAGCGTTCTCAACCATGTGATGCTTCACCAGACGATCATCGGCCTGGAAGCAAAAAAGCAGCTTGCGATGGCCGGGGAAAAACACCCGGACATCGTGATCGGGTGTGCGGGCGGCGGCAGCAATTTCGCGGGGATCTCGTTCCCGTTCGTGTGCGACAAGATCCACGGCGCGAAGATCCGGATCATTCCGGTGGAACCCACGGCCTGCCCGACGCTGACCCGCGGGCCTTTCAGTTACGATCACGGGGACGTGGCGCGCATGACGCCGCTGCTTCCCATGCACACGCTCGGCCACACGTTCATCCCCGAACCGATCCATGCCGGCGGCCTGCGTTATCACGGGATGGCGCCGCTCGTGAGCCAGGGCGTGGTGGAAGGCCTGATGGAACCGCGCGCGGTGGACCAGATCAAATGCTACGAAGCCGCGATGCTTTGGGCCGGGACCGAAGGGACGATCTGTGCGCCGGAGACGAGCCACGCGATCGCTTGCACGATCGACGAGGCGGTCAAGGCGCGCGAAGAAGGGAAAGAGAAGGCCATCCTTTTTTGTTATAGCGGCCACGGGCTCATGGACCTCAGCGGATACGATAAGTTCCTAAACGGGGAACTCAAGGAGTACTCGCTTCCGGATTCACTCCTACACGAGGCGGTCGCCACGATCAAGCATCATCCGCGACCCAAAGCGCAAAAAACGGGAAAATGGTAAGGACCGGTTTTCGTTCCGGAGACAGCTTGAAGACGACATTGTCGATCACGACCCTTATTTTCGTATTCGCCGTATCCTTAATAGGATGTTCCGTTCCGCCGCCCATTCCGGGGATCCCGAAGGATCATCCCGCGAACGGTTTTTACCAGCACGCGAGCCGTTCCCTAATTTCAGACAAGAGCTGCCGGGATTATCGGGGGAGTCCGGACATTCCGATGGGTGAGATCGCGAAGGGCGTGCGCTACCGGAAAACCGGAACGTCGATTTCCGGGGTTTTCCGTTTCGTGGATAGCGCGACCGGGAAAAGCTATCTCGGAGTTTCCTACATGAAGCGGAGCGGATTCCTGCAGCTTCCCCAGGCGTGCGTCTGGGAAGATAAAAAATAGCTCCAAACGCTTTCCTCTATTCCGCCGCCTGTTCCCTGGCCCCTGTTAAGAACCCGTGCCCCAGGCGAGGGTGCTCATTTCCTGCCAGGCTTTAACGCGGACGATCTGGGTTTGATTAGGATCCGCAGGGCCCTGTATAGTATTCATGGCAACATCATAGTGGATCGAACCGTTTCCTGTCTGAGTGTAGGTTTTTGAGATCATTGCGCCAAAAAAGTCGCCGTTACCGCTCGTTGTGACAGCAGAATTTGGCGCGTAGATACCCCCGTAAAAAGAGCCGTTCCCCGAAATGCTCACGTTCGAAGAACCCGTGGAATAAAGAATGAGGTTCGCTGGATGATTGTTCGTGACTAATATGCCATTCCCCGAGATATTGATTGCACCGGACACATAGATCGTGACCTCTCCGGAGGTGACGATCTTCGCGTTACCTGAGATTGAGATCGAAGAAGCGGAGTAGGTTCCGGCGGACAGTGTAAGTGTGTTGTTGCCACTTACGTTGAGACTCACGGGGGTAGCCCCTGTCGGGACTGTCACCGTGGCGGGGTTGGTCCAGTCTTGCGTGAGATTGGAACGAGTCCCGGTGATCTTAGCGTTCCCAGAAGTGGACACGACAGTGGATTCGCCGCCATAGCCGACAAGAACGTTACCGTTTATTTTGGCATTACCGCTCAGACCCAGTTTACCGATTCCCGTACTATTAACTGCCACCGTTCCGTTTGCGTTTTTATTAGAGCCTCCGTAGGCGCCATAGTTTGAATTATAGCTGTCAAAAACCGCATTGCCCGACATCGAAAGGCTATCCTTTGCGTAAACACCGTACGTAAACAAAGACGGAGGCGGTGTTCCTGATGTGATTCGGCAATAAACCACAACGTTCGAAGCCTGATAGGCTCGCGAGGTGTTTGTGCAATTGGGAGCACAGCCCGTTGAGTCGATCCTACGGAGGTCAGATCGACCAGCGACAGGGGATGCCACATACCAGAACGCATGATGTGCCAACGTAACAGTGGGGGATGTATAAGCCGTGGTTGCCGTCGCCGTTCGTCGCGTTGCGTTCGTTGAAAGTTCCCTGAGCGCGTAATCGATGCCAGCCTCCGCGGCGTTGAAAGCGAGGACACGGTTCTGGTACCGTTCCGTCGCTTGGATGGCGACCTGGTGCCTCGCGAAAAACGCAATCGAGAAAAGGCACATAAATACTGCAACCATATATACAACCAAAAGAACAAAACCTTTTTCATGAGTTGTTGATTTTAGAATTTTCATGGGTTCCTCGCTTCCGCTTGCGCGGTCATTTGCATAGGGGTTTCCGGGACATTCCGGCCGTCCGAAAGTGTTCGCTGTGTACTCACCGTGATTGTAATAAGTTCGGGAGCGGCGGTTTTTCTGGAGAAGGCAAGAGCCGTGACGTCGTCGGCGAGAACGGCCTGCTGCGTTACGTTTGTTGCGAGATTCGTGGAGGTTCGGAGGATCTGGTTTGTTGCTTCGTCCAGGGAGTACTGGATGCTGTCCGCCCATAGTGGATCAAAGTTGACATCCACAAGGGACGCCGCATTTGGAACTGGGACCGGGACGATGAAAATGAGCGTGTTCGTTTGTTGCACAGCGTTCACGTCCGGGGTCCCGAAGTTATTTGTGATCTTGTTATTGGATGTTTGACGGATCTCCTGGGCCATTTTGAACAGTGCTTCGCGCGAGCTTTCCTCGAGGCTCATTTTGGCATGAATGACATCGAGCTGTTTATTGCTCGTTAGCAAAATTCCGAACACGCCGACAAGGACAAGCGACGAAATGGCGGCGGCGATTATTAACTCGATAAACGTAAACCCCTTTCGCGTGTTCTTCATAACATTACCTTTGTGTAATATAAGTCTCGACGGCTTCCGAAATCTGGCGCCGCGTGTACGACGACCATGTCACCGTAATAGTGGCATCCAGCGGATTCGTCGTTGCATTCGCATAGGTTACATTCACCTGCTCATTCGTGAGATTATCGAAGCCGGCTACATTTCCATTGTTAGGATAAAGGGCAGTAACATTTCCCGGGAACGTTCCGGTTTTTGAAGCGTCCCGCATCTGTTCGATCGCGCGGTTCGCGTCCTGGATCGCAATGGTCCGTTCGTGCATTTCCTCGCCATTTTGCTGCGCCCTGATATTGGCACCGATGTAACCTGCGAGTACGAGGGAAACAACCAGGATGGCGATCATTAATTCGATCAAGGTAAACCCCCGATGGTCTTTCCGAACGGCACCCCGGCGTTTCCCTGCTGCAATCCTTCTTTCCCGAAGTTCCTTGGTATCCACTTTTCCTCCCTTTGAAACCTCAACCCTTCCTAATCCTAAGTGTAGACAAGTCCGCCCGCTGATGCAAGAGCCTTTTTATAGCAAAAAAAGTCTTTTCTATAGTTTAGAAAGTATATTTATAGCAATATTATCGATTTTTTCGGCAAAAATTACGAGATATTTTATCTTCCTTAAGATCTTCCGAAGGAAAGCCCCCTAAGGGGAATACATTCATTTTCAGCAAAAAGTAAAAAAAATACCGGGCACAGGATTTGATGATGCCGGTCGGCTGAAAAAACAGGGCGGGGGGAGGTACTTAATAACGAAAATGGATAGGTCTTAAACGGCGAAAAACCGCGTAAACGCACGTTAATCCTGGATTCTTTCCCATTAATTTTTGTATACTGTTCAAACTCGCGCGAAAGGAAGGTCATGGCGAACCCTTTATTTTTCACCGAACTTCTGGTGGTGCTTGTGACGGCTACGGCCGTCGCGATCGTTTTTGAGAAGTTTAAATTGCCGGCCATTCTCGGATTTCTGCTGACGGGTGTGATCATCGGTCCGCACGGCATCGGCATTCTTTCAAACGACGCGCATATCCGTTCGCTGGCTGAATTCGGCGTCGTGCTTTTGATGCTCACGATAGGCCTGGAGTTTTCCGTGGACCGTTTGCGCGGGATGCAAAAGATCGCGGTCGTGGGCGGAACGCTCCAGATCCTTATCTCCATTGCCCTTTCCCTGGCGTTCGCCTGGTGGAGGGGCTGGACGTTCTACGAAGGGTTCTTCCTTGGCGCGGTGATCGCACTCAGTTCGACCGCCATCGTACTCAAATATTTACTTGATCGCGGCGAGGTCGATACTCCGCACGGCCGTATCGCGATCTCCATCCTCATCTTCCAGGACCTTGCCGTGGTCCCACTCATGATATTTCTCTCCGCTTTCAGCCATTCCGGAGGGGCCGCGGGACTCGCGCTGGTCAGCGCCTTTTTCAAGACGGTCCTGCTCCTGGCCGGAACGTTCGTTTTCTCCCGTTTCCTGCTTCCCGGGCTGTTGCACCGCGTGGCGGTCATACGGAACCGGGAGATCCTGTTCCTTTTTTCCGTCGTCGTATGCCTGGGAATGGCATGGCTGAGCGGCGCCCTGGGGCTTTCGGTGGCCATCGGAGCGTTGCTCGCGGGGTTCATGTTCGCCAACACGAACTTTTCCCACCAGCTGATCGGCGACATCATCCCGTTCCGTCATCTTTTCGTGAGCATTTTCTTCGTCTCCATCGGACTTTTGTTCGACGCGGGTTTTTTCTTCCAGAACATCGTGCTTGTCCTGTCCGTGGTGAGCCTGGTCCTCTTCATCAACTTTGTCATCATGACATTCCTGATCATGGCCTTCGGGTTCCCTCCGCGCGTGGCGGTGATCACCGGGATCATCCTTTCGCAGATCGGGGAATTCTCGTTCGTGCTGATCGAAATGGCGCGCGGGTCCGGGCATATCAACAATATGCTCTACCAGGTGCTGCTTTCGACGGCGTTCCTGACCATGTTGATGACGCCGCTGTTGTTCGCCGCCATTCCGGTCATCCTGCGGGTTCTCGGGCGGTTCCTGATCTTCGGGGTCCCACCCCAGGATTGGGCCAAGGAGGACGGGACATGGCCCCTGTTGAGCGACCATGTGATCCTTTGCGGATTTGGGCCGACGGGGCGCGATCTGGCGAACGCTTTCAAAGAGGAGAAAATTCCGTTCGTGATCATCGAAATGAACCCTTCGAAGGTCAGAGATGCGAAAAAACTCGGTCTGAACGCGATCTACGGGGATGCCGTGAACCGGGAGGTCATGAAACGCGTGGGGATCCTCCGCGCGAAAGCCGTGGTGGTGAGCTTTCCCGACGTGCTGGGAATGACGCAGATCATCCGCGTGGTGCAGAGCCTGAACCCGGAGGTCATCCTGGCGGTCCGCACGCGCTATGCGAGTCAGATGCCCCAGCTCTATGAACTGGGCGCGGACATCGTGGTGATGGAGGAGTGGGAGGCAAGCCACGAGCTCAACCGCGTGGTCCTTGAACAACTGGGGATCGAGCCGGACCGTATTGACCAACACTTGAACCGTATCCGGGCGCGCAAAGAGGTCGCGATCGAGGAAGCCTTTTTCCGGAGTATGGTCAAAACGGCTACACCTCAAAAAAAATAAGTGGTAGATTAATGACGGGAAGTGACAGTGAAAAATACGTCGGCCGGTTTCGGATGGCCGCAGAGCAAGTCTGACAGGGAGGCAACCATGAAAACAGCGGTAACTCTTTTTCTCATCCTCGCGATCGCCTTGGCAGGTCTGGTTGTCGCGCGCAACGCCATCGTCAAAGCCGCCGTGGAGAACGGTGTCAGGGCCGCGACCGGCATGCCGCTGACCATCAGTAAGCTCGATCTGGGCCTGGCGCGGCCCTACGTCGACATCGAGGGACTTGTGATCAGGAATCCCGCGGGTTTTCACGATACGACTTTCGTCGAGATCCCCAAGGTCCTCGTGGTCTATGATCTTCAGAGTATTTTGAAAGGGAAGATCCACCTGAAGGACTTGAAGTTCGATCTCAAGCATTTCTCAGTCGTCAAAAATGAAAAGAGGCAGCTGAATCTGGACTCGTTAAAGGCCCTCGGGGGACAGAAACCTTCCCAGCCGGGACAAAAGCCGGCGCCTTCGAAAACGGAAAAAGCTCCCGAAATACAGATCGATAATTTTCGTCTCAGGATCGGGACCGCGTCCTACGTGGATTATTCGAGCGGAAAGCCCGTCACGAAAGATTTCAACGTCGGGCTGGACGAGAATTATGAAAATATCACCGATACCAACAAGCTCGTCAAATTGATCGTCTGGAAGATCATGATGAAGACCCCGCTCGCGATGCTCAGCGGGTTCAGCCTTGGCGGACTGGAGAGCAGCGTTTCCGGCATCCTCGGTTCCGCGACGGATATGGCGGGACAATCGTTCGCAGCCGGGGTGGGGGGGATGGCCAGTACCACCCAGAGCGCTCTGGGGAGCGCCGCCGAAACCTCCGGCCAGCTTGCGGGACAGGCGGGTGGGGCTTTGACGGGGACCGCAAGTACAGTGGCGACTGGGGCCCAAAAGGCTGCCTCGGCCCTCAAGAATAAAATGAAGAGCCTTTTCTGAAATCATGGGAAGCGAAGCCCGGGACCAAGAAAGGCCCGCTGGGGCGGTAACACGCGAAGAAGAGCTGGAGATCCTCCTCCATATCACCGAGAAGATCAATGCCGGTCTGATGTTGGAGGAGGTGATGAATTTCACCTACGACGCCTTGAAGCAGACGCTTCCGTATGACCGCATCGGGTTTTCCTTGATCGAAAATGATGGCAAGGAGTTGCGCGCCCGCTGGGCCCGTTCCGAAGCCAGCGAAATGAAGATCGCGAAGGACTACGTGGCCCCCATGCAGGGGAGCAGCCTTGAGGGCATCCTCCGCACCGGTCAACCCCGTATCCTGAATGACCTGGCCGCTTATCTCAAAGATCATCCTTCCTCGGATGCCACAAAAAGGATCGTGGAGGAAGGCATGCGCTCGAGCTTGACCTGTCCGCTGATCGCGTTGGGCAAGCCGATAGGGTTCATCTTTTTTTCGAGCACGAAGCCCAATACCTACCGGGACGTCCACGTCAGGCTCTTTCAGGAGATCGCGGGACAGCTTGCCATGACGGCGGAGAAAAGCCGGCTTTACGAGCAGCTGGTGGAACTGAACGATGTGAAAAACAAGTTCCTGGGGATCGCGGTGCACGATCTCCGGAGCCCGCTCGGGGTGATCAAGGGTTATGCCGACCTCATGGCGGAAGGCGTGTTGGGAGAGATATCCCCGGTCCAAAGAGAGCCTCTGCAGGCGATCATCCGGCACTGCAGGAAAATGATGGGATTGATCAATGATCTCCTGGATGTCAGCACGATCGAATCCGGGCATCTGGAGCTCCGGTTCCGGGACATAGACTTGCGGGACTACTTGCAGGAGATCCACAGATCGAGCAGCCTTTTGGCCCAGGCGAAATCCATCGAAGTCGTTCTGGAGGTCCCGTCCGATCTGCCGGCGGTTCCGATCGACCCGGACCGGATCGATCAGGTGATCAACAATCTCATTACGAACGCCATCAAATTCTCCAATCCCAGAACGCGGATCGTTCTAAAGGCCGCTCGCGCCGGAGAGGTCGTTGCGATCTCCGTGGAGGATCAGGGACAGGGAATTCCCGCGGCCGAACTGTCTCAATTATTCACCTTTTTCGGCAAGACGACGGTGCGGTCCACCGGCGGGGAACCCAGCACCGGCCTCGGGCTGGCCATCGCGAAGCGCATGGTCGAAGCGCATCAGGGAACGATCCGGGCCGAAAGTCAGGCGGGAAAGGGTTCCACTTTTACGTTCACGCTTCCCATTTCCCGGGAGACCGGAGCGGCCCGTGGGCCAGATCAGCTTTGAGATCAAGGCCCGGTGCCATGACCCGGCGCGCGTCCGGAAGGTCCTGAGATCGCGGAACGCGGTCTATAAAGGTCTCGACCATCAGATCGACACTTACTTCCGTATTCCTTTTGGCCGTCTGAAACTCCGGGAAGGAAATATCGAGAACGCCCTCATCTATTACAACCGTACGGACCAAAAGAGCTCCAAGAAATGCGACTCCGTTCTGGCAGCATACAAGAACGGCGCGGCCGTCAAAAAAGTACTGATTCCCTCACTCGGAGTTCTGACCGTTGTCGACAAGAAGCGCGAGATCTTTTTCATCAAGAATACCAAGTTCCACATCGACCGCGTCAGGAAGCTCGGGCGCTTCGTGGAGATCGAGGTCTTCGGCCCCGGAGGAACGACTGGCGAAGCGAAGCTCAGAAAACAATGCGAGGCCTACCGGCGGCTCCTCGGGATCAAAAGGGAAGACCTTCTGGCGGATTCCTACAGCGACCAACTCCTGAACATGGTACGCCGACCAGCGTAAAGATCGGCTGCTGCATTTTATGCAAAAATATTCTAGGTGAAATTCCCGAGTCTGACCGGAAGCCGCTGAGATCCCCAGGTCCCCGGCCTGGGTTCGAAGATCCCGGGACAAGCCGTTCCGCAGGACCCGCACAGTCCGTTCTCTTTGAGGTTCCAGTCCGTTATTTCATAGCCGTCGCGGCCGATCAGCTTTGTCCGGCAGAAATGGCAGAAGGTCGTTTCGCCGTCAGGGGTCGGGACATTGCCCGTGTAACAATAGCGGATCCCGTTCGCGAGCGCGATGCCGCGGGCCCTGGTAAGCGTCGAGGCCGGAGTGGGGGACGGATCAAGAAGTTTATAAGCCGGATGGAACGCCGTAAAGTGAAGCGGGACATCCGGCCCGAGGTTTTTGACGATCCACCGCGTCATGGCCTGCAGTTCCGATTCGGAATCATTCAGTCCCGGGATCAGGAGCGTCGTGATCTCAAACCAGACGGGGGTTTCCTTTTTAAGATAGACGAGCGTTTCGAGCACGGGAGCGAGCTGACTGCCCGTGTATTTTTGGTAGAACCCTTCGCTGAATCCTTTCAGGTCCACGTTGGCGGCGTCCATCCACGCGTAAAATTCTTTTCGGGGTTCGGGACAGACGTAACCGGCCGTTACGGCGACGGTTTTGATCCCGCGCTTGCGGCATTCTTTCGACGTATCCACGGCGTATTCATGGAAGATGTGCGGTTCGTTGTAAGTAAAAGCCACGCTGCGGCAGCCGAGCGTTTCCGCCGTTTTCGCGATGAGCTCCGGGGACGCCGCGTCGGCGAGCGTGTCCGTTTCGCGGGAATGGCTGATGTCGGCGTTCTGGCAGAAGACGCAGCCGAGGTTGCAGCCCGCGGTCCCGAACGAAAGGACGGGAGTGCCGGGCAGGAAATGGAAAAGAGGTTTTTTCTCGATGGGGTCTACGCAAAAACCGCTGGAGCGCCCGTAAGTCGTCAGCGCGATCCGGCCTCCCCGGCGGGCCCGCACGAAACAAAAACCCCGCTGGCCTTCCGCGAGCCTGCAGTGGCGCGGACAAACGTTGCACTGGATCCGCCCGTCTATCATGGGCTGCCAGTATTTTTCCGCAATGACCGGTTCCATGGTCCGTTTCCCCCTCTTTCTATTATGCCTTAATTTTGGTCGCCGGGAATGGTAAAATGCGGCGCAACGGACGGGGTTTTGGTCAACGAGCGGTTTTTGAAAAGCCATGAGATCAGGAGGAAAAGAAATCGCCATGAGCTCTTCGAGTGATTCAGAAGCAAAAGTTTTCTTTTATCTCTGTGCCGGCGTTATTTTCGGCGTCATCGGTTTCTTCCGCGGGTTCGGTCTTCGGACCAAGAAAAAACTGATCGAGAACATTCCGACCTCCACCGTTCGCGCCGCCGCCATGGGGCTTGTGGAGATCAAGGGGACCGCGCGAAAGTTCCGGGGAACGGTCAGGACGCCTTTTTCCAAAGCGGAAAGCGTTTTTTACCATTACAAGGTCGAGGAATACCGCAGTTCCGGGAAAAGCGGGCATTGGGTGACCCTGAAGGAATTTTCGACGCCGGAATGGTTCTACCTGGAAGACGAGACCGGAAAAATTCTCATCAACCCCGTCAACGCCGAACTTTATCTTAACGCGGACCGGAAGTACCAACTTGGCGCTTTCGGCTCGGGGAAAGATCCGCAGGTGTTCGAGCAGGGGCTGACCGAGCTCGGGATCGATCCCCATGGTTTTTTGAATATCGATAAGCAGCTCCGCTGCACCGAAACTTATGTTGTTCCGGGCGATCCGGTCTACATCATGGGTACGGCCGTCAAAAATCCTCTTGTGGAGCTCGCCGCGACCGGCAGCGAGAATCTTTGTGTCCAGAAAGAGGGCGATACCTTTTTCTGTATCTCGGATGAGAGCGAAAAGGATCTTCTGGCGTCCATGGCCTGGCAGATGTGTCTTTTTCTCTACGGCGGTCCCATTCTGACGGTGACCTGTCTTTTCTTTCTGATCGAGCATTATCTCAAGCATTCTTTTTAAGGTCGTTCCGTGAAGATCCGGTTTTTCTTTAATGGTGGCGTCCCGGCCGCTCTTTTTGTAGCATGGGACTATTCCGAAATCATATAAAGCCTCGGGGGAGGCACAGGAGGGGTTATGGAGTGGGTGATATTGGCGGTTGTTATTTTCGGCATTTTGGGGATCGTCGGGTACTTCGTGGGAATCTACAACGGGCTGATCCTCGTGAGGAACAACATCGACAAGGCCTGGGCGAACATTGACGTCCTTTTGAAACAACGGCATGATGAACTCCCGAAGCTGATCGACACCTGCAAAGGTTACATGAAATACGAACAGGGGCTGTTGGAGAAGATCACTCAGGCACGAACGGCTTTTCTGAACGCGACCTCGATCGAAGCCAAGACCCGGGCGGAGAACCAGCTCAGCGCTGGTCTCAAGACCCTTTTTGCCGTATCGGAGAATTATCCGGACCTGAAGGCGAATGCGAGCTTCCTTCAGCTCCAGACCCGCATTTCGGGCCTTGAGAACGAGATCGCCGACCGCCGCGAATTCTTTAATGAAAGCGTCAATGTCTATAACATCCGTATCCAGCAGTTCCCGGATGTCCTTCTCGCCAACGGACTCGGTTACACGCGTCGCTCCATGTTAGAGATCCCCAAAGAGGATACCGTTGACGTGAATGTTAATTTTGAGGGATGAGGGACGCTTGTCGCGGGTTTTTTTTTGATATAGAATAACCCGTTATCAGGAACCCGGTCTTTTCGAATCCAAGGAGGAGGGAAGAGTATGAAGAAGGTATTTTGGTTGATGATGGCGGTGATTTTCTGCGCGACCTTGTCCGGAACGGCGAAAGTCCATGCCGAAGACGAGGAAACGGCGGCGTTGAGCCACAAGGAAGAGGTGGCGGCCGATAAGGAGAAGATCAAGGCGCAAAAAGAGGAAATGAAAGAGCAATCCAAGGCCGCCAAGGCAGAGGAAAAAGAGTTGCGGGCCCAGATCAAGGAAGCGAAGGCGGCGGGAGATACCGCGAAGGTCAAAGAACTCCGCGGGAAGCTCAAAGCGTTGCATCAGGAGAACGTCAAGCAGATGCACCAGGACAAGAAAGAGCTGCATTCCGCCAAGAAAGAACTGAGGCACGATAAAAAGGGAGAGAAGCGCGGGAAGAATTAAGAGCATAGCAAAGGGAGTTGTCGCTTACCAAAGGGGGACGGGCCGGACTTTCGAACGGCTTGTCCCCCTTTTTGTTTCAGGGATTCCGTTCTAGAGAATGAAATGAAGCAGGGAAAGGACCGCGATCACCCACATCGCGGGTTTCACTTCGCGGAACTTCAACCGTACCGTCTTAAAGATCACGTAGCTCAGAAAGCCGAACGCCAGCCCTGTGGCGATGCTGTAGCTGAGAGCGATCATCACGATGATGACAAAAGCCGGGAACCCTTCCTCCATGTCCGTAAAATCGACGTTTTTTATTTCACGCATCATGAAAAATCCCACCAGGATGAGTGCCGGCGCCGTAGCGTAGACCGGAACGATCGCGATGACCGGGGTGAAAAGAAGTCCCAGCAGGAACAGTCCGGCGGTGACGAGCGAGGTGAGGCCGGTCCGTCCGCCCTGCTCGATCCCGGTCGTGGATTCAATGTAGGTCGTGGTCGTCGAAGTCCCGAAGACCGCGCCGAGCATACTGGCGATCGCGTCCAGGGAAAGAAGCCGGTTCAAGCCGCGGATATTTCCCTTCTCGTCCGTCAATTTTGCTTGATGGCAGCAGGCGACCAAAGAGCCGATGCTGTCAAAAAGGTCCATGAACATCAGCGTGAAGATCGCGCCGGCGAAGCTCCATTTGAGCGCTCCCAGGATATCAAGGCGGAAAGCGATGGGGGACAGGCGGAAGTCGAGGGAAAAGAACGTTCCCGGCCACGCGATCTTGCCCGTGACGAGGGCGAGCAGCGTTGCGGCGAGGATCCCCAGGATCATGGCTCCCTTGATCCGTTTCATTTCCAGAACGGCCATGACCAGAAAACCCGCGAGGCCGATCAATACCGTCGGAGTGATCGGGGCCGCGGACAGGAACGTGGCGTCATTCTTCTGGATGACGCCGAGATTAGTCAGGCCGATGAAGGTGATGAAGAGGCCGATGCCGGCGGCGGTCGCGGAGATCAGCGTTTTGGGGATCACGTCCACGATCTTGCGGCGAACCCCGAGCAAGGTCAGCAGGAAGAAGAAAAGACCCGAAAGGAAAACGATCCCCAGCGCGGTCTCCCAGCTTATTTTTTCCGCGAGGACCAGCGAGTAGGCGAAGAAGGCGTTGAGTCCCATGCCGGGCGCCATGGCGATCGGGGCGTTCGCGAAGATCCCGGTCATCATCGTGGCCAGCGCGGTCACAAGACAGGTGACCGTGATCAGCGCGGTCTTGTCCATGCCCGCGACCGCGAGAATGTTAGGATTGACGAAAACGATGTAGGCCATGGCGAGGAAGGTTGTGGCCCCGGCGATGACTTCGGTGCCGAACGTCGTTTTCCGTTCCGTGAATTTAAAGAATCGCGCGATCATTTTTAAGTTCCTTCCCGGATCAGGACCGGATCATAATGAGCAGCATCTTAAAACGTTCCGGGGCTTTCACCGCGTGCGGGATCTGGGCGGGCAGGATGATCATTTCGCCTGCGTTGAGAGCGTGAGGTTTTCCGGCGATCAGGATCACCGCGCGGCCTTTTAAAATGAAGACCGAGGCATCATAAGGGGCGGTGTGTTCGCTGAGGCCTTCCCCCTTGTCAAAAGCGAAGACGGTGAGTGTGCCCGTTTTTTTGTTCAGGATCTGTTTGCTGACGACGGCGTTCTTCTGATAGTCAATGAGAGAACCAAGGTTCAGAGCCTTCCCGATGAAATTCCGTTCCGGAAGAACCGTTTTTTGTGATGAAAGCATAAAATCTCCAGAGTCAAAAAAATCCGACGCGTTCTATGAACAACGGGGCCCATTATAATCCGCGGCCGCCGGGAACTCCAGACCTGTGAGAAACATTCCGGGGTCCGGAGCCTTCCAAAACTTGATAATGAAGAAGGACCGCCCCTGGAGTAGAATTAACAGCGGGTGCGGCATTTTCCCTACATTGTCAGGAGCTCGGCCATGAAACCTCAAGAAAGAGTTCGCCAGGCGGTGGTGAGCGGCCAATTCTATTCCGGCGATCCGGCGGCCTTGAAGGAACAAGTTCGTGATCTGCTTGCCCGGGCCCGTTCGAAGCCCGACCCGGAAGTCCGCGGGCTGATCGTTCCGCACGCGGGTTATGATTATTCCGGCCGGGTCGCGGCGGAGGCCTACAAGACCGTTCAGGGCAGGAAGTTCGACGCCGTCGTCGTTATTGCTTTTTTACACCGGATCTTCCTTCCCGGTGTCCTTGTGGATGACGCGGAATATTACGAAACGCCCCTGGGCCGCGTG
The DNA here is from genome assembly GCA_903820505.1 of Candidatus Omnitrophota bacterium. GTDB lineage: Bacteria > Omnitrophota > Omnitrophia > Omnitrophales > Aquincolibacteriaceae > Pegaeibacterium > Pegaeibacterium caenilacustre. The sequence continues at coordinate 30,767 of CAIJHQ010000062.1, read as the reverse complement.
CCGGTCAATCAGGAGCTCGCGCGCAAGCTCCGGGTGTTCCATCCGCTGCTTCAAGGAAAATTTGACGGGCGTTTGGAAGAACATTCCCTTGAAGTCCAGCTTCCGTTCCTCCAGGAAGTTATCCCGGACTTGAAAATCGTCCCCATTTTTTTCGGGGAACAAGATCTCCGCAATATCACGGCCCTGGCGGGGGCTTTGGCCAAAGAAATTAAGGGCCGGAACGTCCTGGTCGTGGCGACCAGCGATCTCTCGCATTTCCATCCTTATGGAACGGCCGTCAAAAAGGACAAAGGGCTCATCGCCATGCTCGAGAGGGGCGATTTCGAAGCCGTCGGAAAAGCCTCCGTGACGGAAAAGGCCGAGGCGTGCGGCATGGCGCCGCTTTTAACGATGCTCAAACTTTCCAAAGAGATGGGGTGGAAAGGTCCCGCTTTGCTCCGGTATGAAAATTCGGGGGACGTCACGGGAGAACGGAATTCGGTGGTAGGGTACGCGGCCATGGCTTTCAAACGGGAAAAGGGTCTTGGGACGGGAGAAAAGAAGGCGATCGTGGCATACGTCCACGAGGTTTTGAAAGTGGCCCTGGAAGGAAAGCCGTCACCCGCTTTAAAACTGGGGGCGGACATCCTGGACGAGAAACGGGGAATCTTCGTGACGTTGAAAATAAAGAAAAGGCTCCGGGGTTGCATCGGACAGATCGTGGGGCAAACGCCTCTTCGGGAAAGCGTTCGCGACATGGCTCTGGCGGCCGCTTTTGAGGACCCGCGTTTTCCGCCTTTGACACTGCGGGAACTTGGAGAGATCACGGTCCATGTTTCGTTCCTGACGGTGCCGGCTCCCGTGAAGTCTTTCAAGGACATCCGGCCGGGAACGGACGGGATCATCGTGAACCACGGAGGGAGGAAAGGGGTCTATCTCCCGGAGGTTGCGACCGAAACGGGATGGGACGCGGAGACTTTTTTCCGGAGTTGCGCCCTGGAAAAGGCGGGGCTGAGGGAGTCGGAGCTCGGGGAAGCTACCATCGAGGTTTTTCAAACGGAAGGGTTCGGGGATGAGGGAGATTAGGAAAAAAACTCAAAAAAGTCGCGGAATGGCCGATGCCTCTGGTAGTGATATCCGTCTTTATGGTGTCAAAAAGGAGACCCTGATGAAAAAAGTGATCCTGTTCCTCAGCATTGCGGTAGTGGTCATGAGCGTTTCCGCATTCGCGGCCGAGCTTCCCGACGCTTCAAAAGCGGCCTCCAAATTCTCCCGCGGCGCGTCCAATGTTGCTACATGCTGGGGGGAATACATTACACAATTACCCAAGTCGATCGAGAGCAGCCCCGATTATTTGACGGGCTTTGTCTATAACATTTTCCGGGGAACGGCCTTCACGGTCCGCAGAGCGGCCGTGGGTCTTTATGACATGGTCACGTTCCCTTTTCCGGTGCCGGCGAAATATGCTCCCGTGATAGAGCCGGAAACGATCGTTACTAAAACCATGGAGCCTCTTACGAGATAAACGGGTTTCTTCCAAAGCAGTGCCTTGGTTTTTGAGCCGCCATTTTCTCTGATAAAGGAAATGGCGGTTTTTTTTGGCTCGTTTCGTTTTTAAACGCGATCATTCAGTGCGATAATAGAAAACATTCAGGGAGGGACCCATGAAGACACATACTGAATATCTTTGGTTCGAGACGAAGGAAAAACGCGGGTATATCAACATTACTTCCCAGGTCGAGGCGGCGGTCCGTAAAAGCGGCGTGAAGGAAGGGCTTTGCCTGGTGAACCCCATGCATATCACTGCCAGCGTTTACATCAATGACGACGAGCCGGGGTTGATCCAGGACTTCGATGACTTTCTCGAACGTCTCGCGCCGTACGACCTTAAAGGGTACCGCCATCACCGGACCGGCGAAGACAACGGCGACTCGCACGTGAAACGCCAGCTTTTCGGCCGCGAGGTCGTGGTCGCCATCACGAACGGTAAACTGGACCTCGGGACGTGGGAACGGATCTTTTATGCCGAGTTCGACGGGCGAAGGCGGAAACGCGTCGTCGTCAAGATCCTCGGGGAATGATCTCCCGGTAAACATGGCACACACCTATCGCGACCGTCCGCGCAAAAGGAAACCGGCGTTACAGCCGCTTCCGAAGCTAGAAAAAAAAGAAGAGCCGAAGATCTGGGTCGGCGACGAGGCGGTGACGGAAAAGCATTTTCTGCATCTGACGCGCCTGCTTCGTGACGAGGAGCGCGAAGAGCGGACCCGCTACCGGAGCGAGAGCCTCGAGAAACGGCCGGAAGAAAGGGAGCGAAAGGGAAAAGCCCTTTTCCGTCTCGATCTTCTGGAAACCCATTACAATCCTTCCGGTCAGAAATTACTGACCTTTGCCTTCCAGAACGGACGTCCCTTGCCGCGTTATTCCCTGAATGTGGGGGATGTGGTGTCGCTCTCGGGATTTCAGACGCCGGGATCCGAATGTCCGAACGGGGCGGTCTATGAGAGGGACCGGTGGAGGATCACCGTCGCGTTCAGCGGCCGGGTCCCGGAATGGGTAAGTCGTGAAAATAGTTTTCAGTTAAATTTGACAGAGAACCGAACGACGTACCAGCGCATGTACGACGCGTTGCAGGCGGTCCGTCAGGCCGATCATTCCCGCCTCGCATATTTCCGGGACATCAGTCTGGGGCTCAAGAGGCCGCGCTTCGGGGATCCTGTTGCGCCCGGCAAAACCGGATTTCTGGACGGGACGCTCAATGATGACCAGAAAAAAGCGGTTTGCATGGCGGCGGAAGCCGGGGACGTTCTGCTCATCCACGGCCCGCCGGGAACCGGAAAGACCCGGGTGTTGACGGAGATCATCCACCAGGCGTCGAAACGCGGGGAAGCGGTCCTTGTTTCCGCGCCGAGCAACGCGGCCTGCGATTATCTGGTGGAATGTCTCGCGGAAAAAAAGATCCCGGTCACGCGGTTGGGGCAACCCGCCCGGATCTCCGAGCGGATCCGCGAACACACCTTGAGTTATAAATTGGCCCGGCATCCTTACGCGAAGATGATCGATGAGAACGAGGCGAAGCTGGAACAGTTCGCCCGCCAAAAGGAACGCCGGCAGGACCGCCGCGTTATGACCTGGGAAGAGCGGCGCGAGATGCGCAATGAGATCGATAGACTGCGGGATGACATCCGGGATCTGCGTTCCCAGATCTTCAAGCAGGTCTGGAACGCCTCGGAGGTCGTTGTGGCAACACATACGGGTTGCGGCGACCCGCTGATCAAGGCCAAAGCTTTTGACTGGGTGATCATCGACGAGGCCACGCAGGGGACCGAGCCGAGTACGTGGCTTCCCATTCTTCACGCCGGCAAAGTGATATTGGCCGGCGACCATTGCCAGCTTCCTCCCACGGTTCAGTGTCCCCAGCACGGTAAAAAAAGCCTGACGTACACGCTTTTCGAGCGTTTGCATGATACGCTGGACGGGACTTCGAAGGTGCGGCTGGAACGGCAATACCGCATGCACGAACACATCATGGATTTTTCGTCCCGGGAATTCTATGAGGGCGCGCTCAAGGCCGACCCCTCCGTGGCTCGCCATACATTGCACGATCTTTCCCATGTGAAGGCTTCGGAGATCGATCCGGCGCCTTTTATTTTTCTGGATACGGCGGGCCTGGGGTATGAAGAGGAGGTCGAAGAAGGGACCGAAAGCCGCTACAATACGCATGAGGCCGGGAGGGTGGTCAAAGAAATGGAGCGGCTGCTAAAGGCCGGGGTTCCGCCGTCAGAGATCGGACTGATCAGCCCTTACAGCGCGCAGGTCAAACTTTTGACGGGCATGATCCTGGGGGACCGGAGCGATCCGGGATCTTTGACCGCGCTTGAGATCGATAGTGTCGACGCGTTCCAGGGCCGGGAGAAAGAGGTTGTGATCGTTTCGCTGGTGAGGTCGAACCGCGAGGGGCAGCTGGGTTTTCTGACCGATACCCGTCGCATGAATGTCGCGATGACCCGGGCTCGCCGGAAGCTGATCATGATCGGGGATAGCGCGACGCTTTCCAATCTTCCTTTTTTTGACGATCTGCTCCGTTACACGGAGTCCGTGAGCGGTTACCGGAGCGCTTGGGAATGAACAGGATCTATCGGAGAAATTTTTAACAGGAACCACACAAAAAGGGAGGTCTGCCGTGCAGTGTCCGTTGATGAGGTTTTCGTGTTGCTGTCTGAATCCAAAAGTTATTTTTATGGCGCTCGGCATATTGGGTCTCGCGCTGGGTATTTTTTCGGCGTTTTTTCCGCGGCGCTCGATCGGTCTTTACCAATGGATCATGGAAAAGTTCAACTGGAAGGTCGCGCCGATCGATGAGGCCCGCGAAGTGAAGAATACCGCATTTTTAGGTTTCTTCCTGATCGTATTGAATGCTGGGCTCAGTCTCTTGGCATATCTAAAATTCTAATGCTTGCAGGGACGAAGAAAACGTCCTTCCGTAATATTCGTAAGGGTTTGAATTGAAGCATCACTGCCATCAGCTCACAGGACGGTGCGAAAAATGCCGGAGGTAGAAGTTGTCCCGCTTGACCGGCTTAGCGCGGGAGAGATCGGGATCATCCAGGGGTACGAGGGGGAAGAGGACCTGCACCACCGGCTCAAAGAGCTCGGCCTGGTCGCGGGGACGAAGGTCCTTGTGAAACGCTTTGCCCCGCTCGGGGATCCGATGGAGATACTGGTGCGCGGTTACAGTCTTTCCCTGCGTAAGCAGGATGCCTCCAAGATCGTCGTGAAAAGGACGCCGGCATGAAGCAGACAACGGCACCGGGAATGAAAGAGATCGCGCTGGTGGGAAACCCGAACACGGGGAAAACCACGATCTTCAACGCCCTGACGGGGCTCCGGCACAGCACGGCCAATTATCCCGGCGTAACAGTGGAAAAGCGGGCCGGTCAGATGAAATTGACCACGGGAGAGACCGTTTCTGTTCTGGATCTTCCCGGCGCTTACAGCCTGGTGCCGCGATCGCTAGACGAGGAGATCGTCCATAAGGTCCTGATAGGGGCACAGCAGGGGACGCCGCCTCCGGACCTCGTGGTCGTGGTACTTGATTCGAATAACCTGGAACGGAATTTCTATTTGGCGTTGCAGGTGATCGAGATCGGACTTCCCGTCGTGCTTGTGCTGAATATGTGGGACATGGCCCGCGAGAACGGCGTGGAGGTGGATCTGGAAAAACTGGAGTCTCTTACGGGGGCGCCGTGCGTTCCCACGGTTGGTATGCGGCAGGACAATATCCACAATCTCCGGGAAGTTATCGAACAGAATCTCACGCAGCCGTCCCTCCGGACAAAGAGGGATCCTTCGGACCCGTCTCTCGATCCCGGGATCCGCTATAAACAGATCGACGAAATTCTTGAAGGAGTCGTCCGCCGGGTACCTCGCAAGGAACTTTCGGTCTCAGAAAAGCTCGATCGTGTTCTCACCCACAGGGTTTGGGGCATGCTTTTTTTCGCCGGGACCATGGGCCTGATCTTTCAATCGATCTTTTCGTGGGCGCGGATCCCCATGGAATGGATCTCGCACGGGATGGAACATTTCGCGAACGCGGCCAAGGCCGTTCTGCCCGCCGGTCCGCTGCAAAGCCTTGTGGTGGACGGGATCATCGGCGGTGTGGGTAATGTGATCGTTTTTCTGCCGCAGATCTTCCTGCTTTTTTTCTTTATCGCCCTTTTCGAGGATACGGGTTATATGGCGCGTGCGGTCTTTGTGCTCGACCGTGTCATGAAATCAGTCGGACTGAACGGCAAGGCGTTCCTTCCGCTTTTGAGCTCCTTCGCCTGTACGGTCCCGGGAGTGCTCGCGACGCGTACGATCGAAGACCGGAACGAGCGTCTGGCCACGATCCTTGTCACGCCGCTCATGAGCTGCAGCGCGCGGCTTCCGATCTACACGCTTCTGATCGCGGCGTTCATTCCACAGATCCACGTGTTCCATGTTCTGCATCTTCAGGCGCTGGTGCTTTTCGGGCTATATTTCCTGAGTATCGGGGCCGGGTTGGGGGTGGCCGCGCTTTTCAGGAAAACGTTCCTGAAAGGGAACCGGATGCCGTTCGTGTTCGAATTGCCGCCTTACCGTTTTCCCCATTTTGGGACGGTCGCGGCGACCGTGTGGGACCGCGGGAAAGAATTCCTCTGTCGCGCCGGCGGGATCATCCTTCTTTTTTCGATCATTCTGTGGTTCATGATGAGCTATCCCAAAGACCCTTCCGCCGCGGCAAGATTCCAGGCGGAACGCCGGACGGCGGCGACGATGCTGAGCGGGCAGGCTCTTAGCGAAAAGATCACCGTGATCGACCATGAAGAAAAAGGAGAAAAGATCCGGTCGAGTTTCGCGGGCCGCCTCGGCAAGGCGATCGAACCCGCGATCCGGCCGCTGGGTTTCAACTGGGAGATCGGGATCGGGATCATCACTTCGTTCGCGGCGCGCGAACTTTTGATCAGCACTCTCGCGATCGTCCACCACGTGAAAACCGAAGGCGAAGGGATGACGGCGGGATTGATCGGCGCGCTCCAGCGCGAACGGTCGCCCGAGACCGGCAAATTACTTTATACGCCGCTTGTGGCGGTTTCGCTGATGGTTTTTTATGTGCTGGCGTGCCAGTGTTTTTCAACCTTTGCCGTCGTCAAGCGGGAGACAGGGTCTTGGGGCTGGCTGCTTTTCATGATTGTCTATATGACGGGGCTCGCCTGGATGAGCTCGTTCGTGGTCTATCAGGGCGGCCGGTTGCTCGGGTTTGAATAAGAAAAGAGAACGGCTTTTTCAAAACGGAGGGAACCATGGAATCTAACGAGATCATCGCGTTGAGCGTTGTTGCCGCGGCGGGGTTGCTCGCGGTGCGTTATCTTATGTGTAAAAAAGGCGGCGGCTGTTGCGGGTCCGATTGCTCGCCGAAATTCGAGAAAAAGGAAGACGCTCCCAAGCCCGAAGAAAAGAAGTAGTACGAAATCTCCCCGGGGCGTTTGTTGTTCTCAAGGGCGGCGGGCGAACCGTATTAGGGAGCCTGACAATGGCCCGCATTTTTACCTCACGATACAAAATATTTGACAAGGGATTTTGCGCGGATATTATGCACGTATGTGCATAATCGGAGGTGGGGATGAGGCCTAAAAAAACACGGTGGATAGGATGCAAACCGGGGGACCGGTGTTTCCGGCCCGTCCACGTGCCCCGGAAGGATATTGTTGTTACCAAAATAACCCTGGATGAGCTTGAGGCGCTCAGGCTCTGCGATCTGCTGTATCTGGAACAGGATTCCGCAGCCAAAAAGATGAAGGTCCACCGGTCGACCGTTTCCAGGATCCTTGCTTCCGCGCGGAAAAAAGTCGCGAACGCTTTGGTCCATCATCACGGCATCAAGATCGAAGGGGGATGCTGTAAGTCGTCCCCGGAGAAGCGCAAATGAGGAAACAATTATCGTTTCTCGACCGCTTTTTAACGCTTTGGATCTTTTTGGGTATGGCCGTCGGTGTCGCGGCGGGATATTTTTATCCGCCGGTCGTCGGTTTTTGGAACAAGTTTCAAGTAGGAACGACCAATATCCCGATCGCGATCGGTCTCATTCTCATGATGTACCCGCCGCTCGCCAAAGTGAAATATGAAGAACTCGGCGATGTGTTCAAGAACGTCCGGGTCCTCGGACTTTCACTCGTCCAGAATTGGGTGATCGGTCCCATCCTGATGTTTGTGTTAGCGATCACGTTCTTGCGCGGTTATCCGGAATACATGATCGGGCTCATTATGATCGGTCTCGCCCGTTGCATTGCGATGGTCATTGTCTGGAACGAGCTTGCGGAAGGGGACACGGAATATTGCGCGGGGCTCGTGGCGTTCAATTCGATCTTTCAGGTGCTTTTCTTCTCCGTGTATGCGTGGGTCTTTGTCACGGTCCTGCCGCGATGGTTCGGCCTTCAAGGCGCGGCGGTGGATATCACGATCGGCCAGATCGCTAAAAGCGTCTTTATCTATCTCGGCATCCCGTTCCTTGCGGGTATTTTGACGCGAGTTGTCCTTCTCAGGATCAGGGATAAAACATGGTATGAGACGCGCTTCATTCCGATGATCAGTCCCGTGACGCTCATCGCTTTACTTTTCACGATCGTCGTCATGTTCTCCATGAAAGGCGCCGCTATTGTCAGGATCCCCATGGATGTCGTGAGGATCGCGGTTCCGCTTCTTATTTATTTCGTAGTGATGTTCCTGATCTCTTTCTTTATGAGCAAAAAGATCGGCGCTCCGTACGGCCAGTCCGCCACGCTGTCTTTTACGGCGGCGAGCAACAATTTCGAGTTGGCGATCGCCGTGGCCGTGGCGGTGTTCGGCATTCACTCCGGAGTCGCGTTCGCGGCCGTGATCGGTCCGCTCGTGGAAGTGCCGGTCCTGATCGGGCTGGTGAATGTGGCGCTTTTGTTCAAACGGAAGTATTTTAAAGAGAGTGAACAATGATCTTAAAATTTTACAACGGGAAACTCCAATGAAAGGCGGTTCGTCATGACGATGGACAAGGTTATCAAGATCATGGCAGGAAGTTTTATTCTGATCAGCGTCGCGCTTGCAGTTTGGGTGAGTAAGTGGTGGCTGATATGGACGGCCTTGGTCGGTGTGAATCTGATCCAATCGGCTTTCACGGGCTGGTGTCCGGCGTCCGGGATTTTTGCGAAATTGGGCATTCAGGGTACGTGCAGCATCAAAAAATAACGGTCGCGGAAATTTTACAAAAACGAGTTTAAGCGACTACCGGGTAAAACAGGAAGGCGAGTCCAAGAAGGGCTCGCCTTCGGTGCTTTTATTTACCGTACATGATCTTCAGCTGATCCATCGTGGGTTTTTCTTTGTAATATTCTCCTTCGGGTCCTACATAGCCGTCCTTGGTCCGCGTCAAGGTGACCTTCGTGAAACTGCCGTTCTTGTTCGGGACATTGATGTCCAGTATGTCGGGGAACGGGCGGTTTGCCGCAGCCGAAGACTTCGCGTACATGGCTTTCAATTGCTCGATACTCGGGTAGTCCGGATAGAACTCTCCATTAGGACCCTTGTAGCCGTCGCTATATTTTTCCAGCGTCACGGGGATATAGCTGCCGTTCGGGTTGGGGACGGTGACCACGATCGTTTTTTCGGGAGCTTCGGCGGCGGGAAGATTTTGCGTTACGACTTGCGGCGGTGGCGTTACGACCGTATAGCCCGCCGGTTCCTGGACGTAATAGACGCTGTTATAGAAAATATAGTCCCTTCCTTCGTAAGGGATCCGCCTGTAGTAAGGCGGCAGCGCCGGAACGACGGCGCCTCGCGGCGCGGTCACGACCACGTAGCCTGCGGGAGTGGATTGGTAGTACATTCCGTCGAGGTAATAGAAGAGCTCGTCGGCGATCCTTAAGGTGAGATAGCCGAGCGGAAGGGAGTGGTAGTAGTGGAACGGCCGCCTGTAATTGAAGTCGTGCCGGACCTCGCGGCCTCTGTTAGGCGGTGGTGGCTGATGTCCACCGCCGCGGGGAGGTTGGTTGGCAGCGGCTGTTTGGGTAAACCCGGTGGTTCCGAGAACCAAGCCGAGAAGTACGGGGATCAGGATTTTTTTCATGGCAGAGCTCCTTTTGTTCGGTAAAAGCATTGAAATTTGCACTTTCCTGGATCACCCGATTGGACAAGCGGTCCTTTCAAGAAGTTCCTTCGTTGCCGGATTTTTTGGGCCGAGAGAGATTTTCTCATGACCGGGGAGGACGGCATTTCCTGTATTTGACACCTCCCTGGCATCGTGTTAGTTTCTAGCGACTTTGCTCGTTCCATTTTCCAAGAAGAGACTTGCCCGGTCAGAAATTTAGAAAAATCACTCGCGAGGGTGCGGGCCCGGTGGCATTTTCAAACGCTCTCTATGTGTTTCCGATGGGGGAACTATGGAATTCCAGATCGATAAAGTCGCGGAACTCGCGCGTCTCAACCTGAAGCCCGAAGAAAAAACACGGCTCGGGAAAGACCTTGGCGCGATCCTCGACTATGCCCAAAAGCTCAACACGCTGGACACCGCGAATGTCGCGCCCACGAGCCATGTCCTGAACCTTGAGAACGTATTCCGCGCGGATGAAGTGAAAACCTCGAACGCCGCGGAAAAGGCGTTGGAGCACGCCCCGCACCGGGACGGTGATTTTTTCAAAGTACCCAAGATCGTGCAAAGAGACTGATATCATTCCGCGAACTGAAGGCCACAACCCGGATCAAAAATGGACCTGACACAGCTGACACTTAAGGAAGCGATCGATCTCGCGAAAAAGGACGGTGCGCAGCCTCTTTTGGACGCTTTCTCCAAGAGAGCGCAGGCGCTGAATCCTAAGATCAACGCGTTCCTCCGTTTTGATCCTGCGAAGGTGGAAAAAAATACGGAGCCGGGTTCGCTCCACGGTGTTCCCGTTTCTATCAAAGATAATATCTGTATCGACGGCAGGGAAGTGACCTGCGCGTCCAGGATCTTGGCCGGTCATGTGGCGCCCTATAACGCGACCGTGATCGAAAAACTGAAGAAGGCCGGAGCCGCGCTTTTCGGGCAGTGCAATATGGATGAATTCGCGTTCGGGTCTTCCTGCGAAACTTCCGCGTTCGGCCCGTGTAAAAATCCCTGGGACCTTACACGGGTTCCGGGCGGTTCGAGCGGCGGTTCGGCGGCGGCGGTCGCGGCAGACATGACGCTTGCGGCGCTCGGGTCGGATACCGGCGGCTCGATCCGCCAGCCCGCAGCGCTTTGCGGCGTAGTGGGATTAAAACCCACGTACGGCCGGGTGTCGCGTTACGGGCTCATCGCGTTCGGTTCGAGTTTCGATCAAATTGGGCCTCTCACGAAGACCGTCGAGGATGCGGCGATCCTTACGAACATCATCAGCGGTCACGATCCGAAGGATTCCACGTCCGCGTCCCAGAACGTCCCCGATTTTACGCAGGCGCTTCAGCGGGACGTGGAAGGCCTGCGCATCGGTCTTCCAAAGGAATACTTTATCGAAGGGATCGATCCCGAAGTTGAAAAAAGCGTGCGGCAGGCCGCGGAGGTTTACAGGAAATTGGGCGCGACCATCAAAACCGTCAGTCTGCCCCATACCGAACATTCCGTGGCGGTCTACTATATTGTCGCGGTGGCGGAAGCGAGCTCGAACCTCGGCCGTTTTGACGGCGTGGAATACGGTTTGCGCGTGCCCGCAAAAGATCTTCGTGAAATGTATTTTGAAACGCGCGATCAGGGATTCGGCCAGGAAGCCAAACGCCGTATCCTTCTTGGGACGTTCGTGCTCTCCGCCGGTTATTACGAGGCCTATTATCTGAAAGGGCAGAAGGTCCGCACGCTGATCCGCCAGGATTTCGAAAAAGCGTTCCGGGAAGTGGACGTGATCCTGTCACCGACCTCGCCGACGCCGGCGTTCAAGATCGGCGAAAAGACCGCGGACCCGCTCGCGATGTACCTGTCCGATATTTTTACCATTCCCGCGAACCACGCCGGGATTCCCGCGATGTCCGTTCCGTGCGGCTTTAAAACGGTACCGGGTACCATGGGGACAGGTTCTGGAACCTGTCCCGCAGGGGTACCCGGTACCGTTGAGCTTCCGATCGGGATGCAGCTGATGGCACGGCCCTTTGACGAGGCCTCGCTTTTCCGTGCCGGTTATGCGTTCGAGCAGGAAGTCGGCATTTATAAAAAGAAACCGAAGTTGTGATAACCAGATAATGCCCGTAATGGAAAAACAAGAAAGAGCTAACATGCAGTACGAACCGGTCATAGGGCTGGAAGTCCACGTGCAGCTGAAGACGAAGAGTAAACTCTTTTGCGCGTGCTCGACGGAATTCGGCGCCGGAGGGAACAAGCACACGTGTCCCGTGTGTCTCGGCTGGCCGGGTTCTCTGCCTGTGGTGAATGAAGCGGCGCTGAAGCTCGCGATCAGGGCGGGTCTCGCGCTGAGTTGCCAGGTGGCCGAGCGGCTTCAATTCGACCGTAAGAATTATTTCTATCCTGATCTTCCGAAGGCGTACCAGATCTCACAATATGCCATGCCGGTCAACGGAAAAGGCGAACTGCTCATCGAAACCAAAGGTTCCGACGGAACGGTGGTTGAAAAAAAGATCGGTATCACGCGCGCCCATCTGGAAGAGGACGCCGGAAAACTTTTGCACGAAGGGATCCCCGACGGCAGTCTCGTGGATTACAACCGCGGAGGCATTCCGCTTCTGGAGATCGTTTCGGAACCCGATATCCGTTCGCCGCAGGAAGCCTACGAGTATCTCACCGCGCTCAAGGCAGTCCTTCAGTGTATCGAGGTCAGCGACTGCGACATGGAAAAAGGGAGCTTGCGCTGCGACGCGAACGTTTCCGTGCGGCCCACGGGACAGGAAAAGTTCGGCACCAAGGCCGAGATCAAGAACCTGAATTCTTTCAAGATGGTCGCCAAGGCTATTCAATACGAGATCGACCGCCAGACGGAACTGGTTGCCGGCGGCGAAAAAGTTGTCCAGGAGACGCGTCTCTGGAACGACGCCAAGGGCGTGACGTTCTCGATGCGTTCCAAAGAGGAAGCGCACGACTACCGTTATTTTCCGGAACCGGACCTCGTGCCGTTCACGCTTTCAAAAGAGACCGTCGCGGCGATCCGGAAGACGCTGCCCGAATTGCCACGAGCGCGCGCGAAACGTTTTATCCGCGATCTCGGACTTACGGAATATGACGCGTGCGTGCTCGTTCAGGAGAAAAGAACGGCGGAATTTTTTGAAGCCTGTGTCGCGGCGGGGGCCGGCGCGAGGGCGGCAAGCAAATGGATCCTGAACGAACTGCTCGCCATCCTCAATGAAAAGAACATCGCGATCGAGGATTGTCTTGTCAAACCGGACGCGCTCGCCGGGCTCATCCGGCTGGTCGAAGGGCAGACGATCAACAACACGACGGCCAAAGCCGTTTTGCTCGACATGGCCGCGACGGGAAAGGCCGCGGAAGCGATCGTGAAAGAGAAAAGCCTTGCGCAAGTCGCGGATGCCGGATTGATCGAGCGAGCCGTGGACAAAGCCCTGGCCGCGAACCCCGCGTCGGTGGCCGATTTCAAGGCGGGGAAGCAGAAAGCGCTCGGCGCGCTGGTCGGCGCGGTGATGAAAGAAACGCAGGACAAGGCTAACCCGAAGACCGTTAATGAAATCCTCCTCAAAAAACTCTCCAGTTAAAGCCAAGCGCTGTCCCGAATACGTATTGGGGATCGAAACCTCTTGCGACGAAACTTCTTGTGCGGTCCTGCGCGGTAAGGACGAGATCCTTTCCAACGTCGTTTCGTCCAGCCTTTTCCGCCACAAAAAGTTCGGCGGCGTGGTGCCGGAGATCGCGTCGCGGCACTGCATGGAACAGATCCAGTGTGTTTTCGAGGAATCCCTGCGGGAAGCGAAGATCAAAGCAGCGGACCTGGAGCTCATCGCCGTGACGCAAGGGCCCGGCCTCATCGGCTCTCTTTTTGTCGGGGTTTCTTTTGCCAAGGCGCTTGCGTACCAGCTCAAGATACCGTTCGTGGGCGTTCATCACATGGAAGGTCATCTTGTCGCGAGCTTTTTCGGTCAGGCGGAACCCGAACGTTACATCGGTCTTTTGGTGTCGGGCGGGCATACGATGCTCACCTTTTGTGAAAATGGAAAGATCCGCGTCATGGGCGAGACGGTCGATGACGCTGTCGGGGAAGCGTACGACAAGGTCGCCAAGCTTATGGGTCTCGGGTATCCCGGCGGACCGGTCATTGACAAATTGGCAAAGCAGGGGGATCCGCGCGCCGTTCTTTTCACAAAGCCGAAACAGGACAGGCGTTTTGATTTTAGTTTCAGCGGGGTGAAGACCGCCGTGCTGTACAAATTACGCGATCCCAAAACAGGAAAACCGAACCCCGGAGCGCCGTCCCGGGAAGATATGGCGGCAAGTTTTCAACACGCGGTGATCGACTGGCTGACGGAGAAGGCGATCGATGCCTGCGAATTCAAGGGCGTTTCCGATATTGTCGTCGGCGGCGGCGTGAGCGCGAACTCTCATCTCCGCGAACGATTGTCCAAGGACGCTGCGGCGAAAGGCATCAAGGTCTGGTTTCCGCCGTTTTCATTGAGCACGGATAACGCGGCCATGATCGCGCGCCGGGGCTTCGAGCTTTACATGCAAGGCGTTCGATCGTCTTATAAAATGGCCGTCGATCCGGGGCTTGCACTTGTCTGAAAAGGCGGGCAGAATAGGGCCTTGGGCAGAGAACTCACAGGAGAAAAATAAATGGGCCATATGATCATGAACCAGTTAACGCTGACGTCGGTGGATATTGATATCGGGATCCGGCTTCTTGTGGCGACGCTTCTCGGGGCCGTGATCGGTCTTGAGCGCGAGGTTCACGGGAAAGAGGCCGGTTTCAAGACCTACGCGCTTGTTTGTCTTGGCTCCGCGCTGATGATGATCGTTTCCCTGGATGTGTTCATGCTTTTCAACGGTGTCGCCAGCGTGGATCCCGGACGCATCGCGGCACAAGCCGTCACCGGCATCGGATTTTTAGGCGCCGGCGCGATCATCCGTTCCCAGGAAGGCGGCATCCGGGGGCTTACCACCGCGGCGGGGATCTGGTCCGCTTGCGCGATCGGGCTCGCGTGCGGGTTGGGTCTTTACAAACAGGCCATTTTCACGACAGTCCTGGTGCTGGTCGTACTTATTGTTTTTTCCAAGGTCGAAAAGTCCGTTCTTCCCAAAAAACATTCCGGCGGCCATTCCGGGGGAGGGCTGTAAAGACTTTTGTCGTTTTTCAACAGGATTGTCGCTAACATTGACACTAAGAAGGCAAAAAGTTAGAATCCGCCTCCTGTTTGCCCCGCAAGAGGTTCTGTTTTTCGGGATCTTCCGGGGTAGGGATGAAATTCACCAAACATCAAAGATATAGAAAGAACCGGAGAATTTGCCGCGTGAACAAACTCAAAATAGCATTACCGAAGGGCAGTCTCGAAGAAGCGACCTATAATCTTTTTAAACGGGCCGGCTTCCGGATCAACGTCAGCTCCAGGTCCTACATTCCTTCCATCGATGATCCGGAGATCGAAGTCGTGTTGTTCCGTCCGCAGGAAATGTCCCGGTACGTCGAGGACGGCATCGTGGACTGCGGTCTCACGGGACATGACTGGGTCGTCGAGAACGAGTCCGATGTCGTCGAACTCTCCGAGCTTCAATATTCCAAGCGCACTTCCAATCCCGTCCGCTGGGTGCTGGCCGTTCACGAGACCTCGCCTTTCAAGAGCGTCAAAGATTTGAAGGGGAAGAAAGTGGTCACCGAACTCGTGAGCGTTACCAAACGCTATCTCAAAAAGAACAAGGTGGACGCGGAGGTGGAATTTTCCTGGGGCGCGACCGAGGCGAAGCCTCCGCGGCTCGCGGACGCTATCGTAGAAGCCACCGAGACCGGTTCCAGTCTTCGCGCGAACAAACTAAAGATCATCGACACGGTGATCGTTTCGGTCCCGAAATTCATCGCGAACAAAAAAAGCGTCCAGGACCCGTGGAAAAAACGCAAGATGGACAATCTGATCCTGCTCCTTGAAGGCGCCATGCGGGCCCAGGAAAAGGTCGGGCTGAAGATGAACGTGGAGAAAAAGAACCTCTCCAGGGTCCTTGCGTTGCTGCCGGCCATGAAAAAACCGACGATCGCCAATCTGACGGACAAGAACTGGCTCGACGTGGAAACGATCATCGATGAGTCGGTCGTTCGCGAACTTATTCCAGCGCTCAAGAAGGCCGGGGCGCATGGGATCATCGAATATCCCCTTAATAAGGTAATTCCGTAACAGAGCGACAAGCCGTAAGCTGTAAATGAAATCCACTTCCGGAGGAAACAATGCCTTGGGCTCGTAAACAGCGCAAGAAGAAGATGAACAAGCATAAGCGCAAAAAGAAGTTGCGCAAGCACCGCCACAAGAAAAAAGACTGGTCTTAATCGTTTTCGCTCCAAGGCGAAAGCTTTCGTGCGGCGTTCAACGTCCAGCAACGAACGGTTGTGTTGGACATTGAACGCCGCGCGTTGATCGCCCTGTTCCGGCCTTTTTGAGCAGAGAAAAGGGTCGGTTGAGATCGCGCTCGTTTTTAGTGGGATATTTCACGAGACCGATTGCGGAATGGCCGGTAAGATCCACAGGAAGTTTAGTACAGCACTTACATTTGTTTCCCCTCTAGATGAGGGGCAGGTGCCATCACGCGAATATGAAAACCCTGACCCTTCGAAGCCCCGCAAAACTCAACCTCCACCTGCGCATTCTGGGTAAACGGTCCGACGGGTATCACGATCTTCTGACGATCTTTCACCGGATCTCGCTCGCGGACACGATCCGCATCCGCAAAACTTCGAGGGCTTTTCGCCTCACGACCGATCTCAAGGGACTGGAAACGGGGGAAGGGAACCTCATTACAAAAGCCTTCCGGGCGTTGCAAAAGGAATTTCCGGGGATCGGCGGGGTCTCCGTGCATTTGACAAAGCGCATTCCGCTTGGCGGGGGACTCGGGGGAGGGTCGAGCAACGCTGCCTTCTTCCTCCTCGGCATGAAAAAGCTCTTTGGCCTCCGGATCTCCCGGCAGAAACTTTTGGCGATAGGGAAAAAACTGGGCGCGGACGTTCCTTTCTTCCTTTCGGAGCTTCCCCAAGTTACGGCAAGCGGGATCGGGGAAAAGATGAAGAAACTCCCGTGCCGCGGGCGTCTTTGGTTCTTGTTACTTGTTTCGGATCAAGGACTTAATACGAAAAAGGTCTACCGGGAACTCCGCTGGCGCGGGAAGCCCCTTTCCTTGACAAAAGAGGGGAGGATTGTTAGAATTCTGCGCTTTCTTCTTGAAAAAAAGAAGATGCGGGAAGCTGCAGCGCTTATACGCAATGATTTGGAATCCTCCGCGTTTGGTCTAAAGCCGGCGATCCCCCGGGCCATTGCTGTTCTGAAGGATCTTGGAGCGCCCCTCGTGCGCATGACAGGGAGCGGGCCGACGGTTTTTGCGGTTTGTTCTAGCCGGCGGGAAGTCAACGATTTGGCGAGGAAGTTGAAGCAAAATCCCATTCCTTTTCGCAAGGTGATTTGTCACTCTGTTTAAGTTTGTTGCAGGAGAGATCGGAGGCCCGAGGTGAAGATCACAGAGGTCCGCGTTTTTCCGATGGAGAACAAGGATAATAAACTGCGCGCCTTCGTCAATATCACGTTTGACGATTGTTTTGTGGTGCGGGGGCTGAAGGTGATCGAGGGATCGAAGGGGCCTTTTGTCGTGATGCCTTCCCGCAAGATCAAGGACGACGAACACCGGGATATCGCGCACCCTATAACGGTCGAGTTCCGTGACTACATCGAAAAAGAAGTCCTGAAGGCGTACGAGTTGCACATAGAGCACGGACCGCACACGGAAGCTCTCGGGGACGACGATCCCTATGAGCGCTAGCGTCGCGTGATCGGACGAAGCATTTCATTGCCCGGTGGTGAAATGGTATCACACTGCCCTTTGGAGGCAAGATTCCTGGTTCGAGTCCAGGCCGGGCAGTCCTTCGGATTGGTGTTGGGTTCTGGAGAGGGTCGGGCAAGTTGAAGTGCCGATGATCGGTCAGAATAACAGGCGGTATTTATGGCAAATGGATACATGAAAGACAAAACAAAAGAGATCCTGGCGGCGTACGCTTTTCTGATGCCGAACATGCTCGGATTTCTGATCTTCACTTCCATTCCCGTTCTGGCGTCTTTGGGCCTCAGTTTTGTGCAGTGGGACCTTTTGTCCGGCGATCCGCAGTTCGTGGGCGCGGCGAATTTTGTCGAGCTCGCGAAAGATCCTTTTTTCTTTTCCTATTGCTGGAACACGGTCTATTTGATGTTGGCGATCCCTCTGAGCATGGCCGGTTCGCTTTTGCTCGCCATCGCGTTGAACCGCGGGCTCAAGGGCACGGTGGTTTTCAGGGCGATCTATTTTCTTCCGACGATCTGCTCGGGCGTGGCGATCTTCATGCTCTGGCGTCTGATCTATAATTCGAATTTCGGTTTTTTAAACACCATGATCAGCCAATTCGGGGACCTTCTCGGGCTGAAACTCGCCGGGCCGAACTGGTTGACGGATGAGAACTGGGCGAAACCGGCTTTGATCATCATGAACGTGTGGCAGACCGTCGGCGGCAGCAATATGATCCTGTATCTGGCGGCGTTGCAGGGCGTGCCGCGGGACCTTTATGACGCTGCCGAAGTGGACGGCGCGAACAATTTCCAGAAATTCTGGGCGGTCACGTGGCCGCAGATCTCTCCCACGACGTTCTTCATCGCGATCATGAGCCTGATCGGGGGATTCCAGGCGGGGTTCGATCAGGCCTATATTATGACGGGCGGCGGGCCGAACGGGTCTACCACGACCATTATTTATTATATTTTCAAGAATGCCTTCGAATGGTACCGCATGGGATATGCCGCGGCCATTTCGTGGGTGCTGTTCTCGATCATCTTTGTCTTTACGGTCCTGAATTGGCGTTTTTACGGACGGAACGTCCACTACACGTAAAGGATAGGAAATGTCGCGTTACATAGACTCTTTAATGCGGGAGGAGATGAAGCATTCCAAGCCGACGATCCCTGCCGCCCTTTTTCTGAAAAAGAAAAAACCGGTCGTGGTGATCGAATTGAAAAAACGCTCCCGTTTGAAGCGGAAGTTCCAGCGAGCGGGGCTCTTTGCCCTTTTATTGTTGGGCGCGGTCACGATGGTGGCCCCGTTCCTCTGGATGATCTCGACGTCCTTCAAGGAGGCCGGCCAGGTTTTTGCGGACGCGAAGGTCTGGTGGCAGGAGTGGCTTCCCTCAACGTTCGTTTGGCAGAATTACTTAAAGGTATGGGAGGTCGTGCCTTTCGCGCGGTTCTATCTGAATTCCATTCTCGTGAGCATTTGCATCACGGCGGGCCAGGTGGCGACGAGCGCCATGGCCGCGTACGCGTTCGCGCGGCTCGATTTTCCAGGCCGCGACAGGCTTTTTTTCGGCTATCTCGCGACCATGATGATTCCGGGCGCCGTGACCATGATCCCTGTTTTTATTTTGCTTCGCTATTTAGGCTGGATCGACAGCTACAAAGCCTTGATCCTGCCGGGCATTTTTTCGGCTTACGGGACGTTCATGCTGCGGCAATTCTTTTTGACGCTGCCCAAGGACCTCGAGGACGCCGCCAAGATCGATGGTTGTTCCTACCGGAGGATCTTCTGGCACATCATCCTGCCGCTCTCAAAGCCGGCGCTGGCGACATTGACGACCTTTACGTTCATGGGATCCTGGATGAACCTGATGTGGCCCCTAATCGTGGTGAACACTCATACAAAATACACGCTGCCGGTCGGCTTGGCCTATTTTCAGGGCATTCACGGAACGGATTGGACGTTGCTGATGGCGGCTTCCATGATGATGATATTGCCGATCCTGATCGTTTTCCTTTTCAATCAGAGATTCTTTGTTGAAGGGATCAAACTGACCGGGATCAAGGGGTAGTCTCGATCCCTATTAGCCATTAAAGAAATATAGTTAAAGACAAGGATAGTCCCAATACCGATCAATTTCAGAGGGTCTGAAATTGGGGCAATCCTTTTCAACCATTTAAGAAATAAAATTAAAGACAAGGATAGATATGGACGCGGTCGTTCTTGCGGCGGGAAAAGGGACGCGGATGTGTTCCGAGCTTCCGAAAGTTCTGCACGAGGTTTTGGGGAAGCCGGTCCTGGGGTATGTTCTGGAAACGCTCGCGGAAGCGGGAGTGAAACAGCCGCGAGTTGTGATCGGATATCAGGCCGATCTGGTTCGCCGTTTCTTAAAGGAGCATGATGCGGTGCCCGTGCTGCAGCGTGACCAAAAAGGGACCGGTCACGCGGTGATGATGGCCGGCACGGCGCTGGGGCAGGCCCAGGGGACCGTGCTTGTTTGGCCGGGCGATATGCCGCTCGTAAAACTTGAGACCCTCAAGCGTTTTTTTGAAGCGCACCGGGAAACCCGGGCGCATGCCAGCGTGCTCTCCTGCGTTCAGACGGACCCGGCGGGATACGGACGGATCGTGCGGGAGGACGGAAAATTCGCGGCGATCCGGGAAGAACTGGAGGCCTCTCCGGAGGAGCGGCGGATCCGGGAAGTGAACACGGGCATTTATCTTTTTGATAAGAAAAGGCTGTTCGAGGCGCTCGAAAAAGTCGGTTCGGACAATCGTAAGGGGGAATACTACCTGACGGACACGATCGAGATCCTGCGCCGCTGCGGCTATTACGTGGAGGCTTTTCCGCTCGCGAGCGCGGAAGAAGGACAAGGGATCAATTCCCAGAAAGACCTTTCACTCGTGACTCAAAAGATCAATCAGCGGGAGATCGAAAAGCACCAGGATCGCGGCGTAACGTTCGTGGCGCCGGAACAGACTTTTGTGGCGCCGGACGTGAAGATCGGAAAAGGCACCGTCGTGAACCCATGGTGCTTCATCGAATCAGGCGTGACCATTGGCGCGAAGTGCCAGATCGGCCCCTTTGCGAAATTACGCAAAGGCACCGTGATCGGGGCAGAGAACATCATCGGCAGTTTTGTGGAAGTGAACCGGACCCGGACCGGGAAGCAGGTCTTCGCGAAACACTTGGCCTATTTGGGCGACGCGGTGATCGGGGACGGAACCAACATCGGCGCCGGGACCATTACGGCGAATTTTGACGGAAAGAAGAAGTGGCAGACCCGGATCGGCAAAAAAGTTTTTATCGGTTCTAATACCGTTTTGGTGGCGCCCGTTCATGTTCCGGACGGGGTCAAGACCGGAGCGGGCTCCGTGGTCATCCCGAAGACCCGGATGAAAAAAGGTTACGTGGTCGTCGGGGTCCCGGCGAAACTCATACAAAAAAGAAAAAGGAAGGTGTCTTAATGTCGAAGATCATTCATAAGAAGAACGGCTCCATGGTCCTCCTGGCGGGAAGTTCTCATCCTTCTCTGGCCAAAGAGATCGCCCAACATCTCGGGATCCCGCTCGGTAATGTGTTGCTCGGCCGGTTCCCGGAAGGGGAGATCCAGCTCCAGATCCGCGATAATATCCGCGGGAAAGACGTTTTCATCGTTCAATCGACTTGCACGCCGCCGAATGAGAACCTGATGGAGCTTTTGATCCTGATCGACGCGGCGCGCCGCGCTTCGGCGAGACGGATCACCGCCGTGCTGCCGTTCTTCGGTTATGCCCGGCAGGACCGCAAGGACCGGCCGCGGGTCCCGATCACGGCCAAACTCGTGGCGAACCTCATCGTCAGCGCCGGCGCGGGCCGCGTGCTGACCATGGACCTGCACGCGGGTCAGATCCAGGGTTTCTTTGATATCCCGGTGGACCATCTTTATTCGATCAACGTGCTCGGGAGCTATTTTAAAAAGAAAAAGATCAAGGACCTGATCGTCGTTTCGCCCGATGTGGGCGGCATCAAGATGGCGCGCAGCTACGCGAAAGTGTTCAATTGCGACCTCGCGATCGTGGACAAACGCCGGGAAAGCGCTTCGACGACCCACGTGATGCACATCATCGGCTCGGTGAAGGACAAGAACGTCGTGATCGTGGACGACCTTATTTCGACCGGCGGGTCGATCACGGAAGCCGCGAAGGCGCTGAAAGAGTTCGGCGCGCGCGAGATCTACGCGATGATCGTCCACCCGGTGCTGGCGTGGCCGGCGGTGGAGCGGATCCAGAAGTCCGTCATCAAGGAATTGATCGTGACGAACAGTATCCCGCTGACGGCGGGGAACCGGAGCAAGAAGATCACCCAGCTTTCGATCGCGCCGTTGTTGGCGGACGCTATCAGCCGGATCCATTATGACGAGTCGATCAGCACGCTTTTTTCAAGATCAGATGTCGAGGCATAAACGAAAAAGAGGGAATTTCATTCCGTCTTAATAGGGAACCTTAAGGAGGAGTTTTCAATGAAAACGATCGAATTACAAGCCAAACCACGCATTACGGACGGGACACGGAAGGCGCGCGCGGTCCGGAGGAACGAAGGCGTTCCGGCCATCGTTTATGGTCACGGGATGAAACCGCTTTCCGTGGAAGTCCCGGAACGGGCGTTCCTCAAAGCGATCCACACCAAGGCCGGGGCGAACGTGCTGATCACGTTGCAGGTCGAAGGCGTCACGCTCAAAGAGTCGACATGCCGCATCAAGGCCATCCAGAACAATCCGGTCACCGACAAGATCGACCATGTGGATTTCATGGTCATCTCGCTGACCGAAAAGATCATCGTCAAGGTGCCGGTGATCCTGCATCGCGTTGAGGAAGCCCCGGGCGTCAAAGAGGGCGGCGTGATCGATCTTGTGCACCGTGAGATCGAAGTGGAATGTCTGCCGACCCAGATCCCGGAAAAGATCGATATTGACGCGAAAGAGATGAAGATCAATGACGCGATCCACGTCCAGGCTCTTGTACTTCCCGCAGGGGTCAAGTGCATGTTGCCGGTCGATGAAGTGGTGCTTGCGGTCCATGCCCCGCGCCTGGAAGAAGTGGCGGCACCCGCGGAAGAAGGCGAAGCCGCCGGGCCCGAGGTCATTGAAAAGGGGAAGAAAGATAAAGAAGGCGAAGAAGGGGCCGCGCCGAAGGCCGCAGCCGCGGCACCGGCGAAACCTGCCGCCGCGCCTGCCAAAGAGGCAAAGTAACGCAGATCCTTTGCGGGGCTTCGCGAGCGGCCTTGCGACGGCCTTGAGGGTCCTGATGAAACTTATTGTGGGGCTTGGTAATCCGGGGACGGAATACATCCGCACGAGGCACAATATCGGGCGCCGTCTTGTGGAAGCGATCGCCGAAAAAGAAAAGGTCCTTCTTGCCCCAAAGAGATCATTGAGATCTGCCGTGGCTTCGGTGAATTGGTCCGGAGAAACGGTCCGTCTGGCTTACCCCATGACCTACATGAACCTTTCGGGGGATCCCGTTCGCGCGCTGGTCGAGCACTTCGGGATAAATTCGCTTCAGGATATTTTGGTCGTGGTGGATGATATCGCGTTGCCGTTCGGAAGGCTCCGGCTGCGCGGAGAAGGAAGTTCGGGCGGGCACAACGGTCTTGCTTCGATCGAAGAAAGTTTCGGCGGCCGGGATTACCCGCGGCTGAGGATCGGGATCGGTCACCGCGACGGCCGGGACCTCAAAGATTATGTGCTTTCCACCTTCGATCCCGAAGAAGAAAAGGGCATGGAGACGCTTCTTGAAAAGGGGACGGAAGCCTGCCGTCTTTGGGCGTTCGGACCGCTTGCGGAAAGCATGAGCCGGGTCAATGCGAAGGAAAAGGAGTGATATTTCCCGCCTTTTTGGCCCCGCGCTTGCGGAGGAACTTTTCTTGCGGAACCGCGACATTTATGTTACATTGTTTTTCCTTCTGGGCTTTTTGGGGCTCTGAAAACGTCATAACTGCTTCTGTAGCTTCTGGTTACGAAACTTACGGAAAAAGTTATCATTCAAATACAGCAGGGTAAGGGAGTGTGTGATGAAAAAATACGAAGGCTTGTTCATTTTTCCGCCGGAAGTGACGGGGGAAAGTCATAAAGATCCTGCCGCGGAAGTGACGAAATGGATTGAAAAGTTCCAGGGGAAAGTCCTCCACAGAACGGACCTCGGGAAAAAACACCTGGGATATCTCCTCGGGAAGTACAAAGAGGGCAGGATGTTCGTTTTTGAATATGAAATGGATCCGTCCCGGACGCAGGAGTTCCGCAAGGAACTGGAGCTTCAGGAAAATCTTTTAAAGTACATGGTCAGCATTCCGCCCAAAAAAGTCGTGTTGCCGCCTCTTCCGGTCGCAGCGGCGCCCAAGGAATAAAACATCCAACCCGCGAAAGCACTAGGTGACTCATGGCAGCGAGCTTGAATAAGGTCATGTTGATCGGGAATCTTACGAGGGATCCGGAACTGCGCTACATCCCTTCGGGACAGGCCGTGACGACGTTCACGATCGCCGTGAACCGCACATACAACTCCCAAGCGGGCGAGAAAAAAGAAGAAGTAAGTTTTATCCGCGTCGTGGTCTGGGCCAAGCGCGCCGAGGTTTGTAATGAGTATCTCAAAAAAGGAAGCGGCGTGTTCGTGGAAGGAAGGTTGCAAAGTCGTTCCTGGGAAGCCCAGGACGGGACGAAGCGGTCGACCCTTGAAGTGATCGCGCAGAACGTGCAGTTCCTTTCCCGCAGCGGCGGCGCGCGCGCCGGCGCAGAAACAAGCGATGTTCCCACGATGGACGTGGACGAGAGTATTTTTGAAGCGCCCGAAGGCGGAACATCTTCCAAAAAGGATCACGTCTCCCTTTCAAAGGACGAACTTAAACCCGACGAAGAAATACCCTTCTAATCAGCCAGGTGCAGAGGACTATGGAACCCAGAAGCTCGAAATACTCAAGAGACGACAAGAAAAAGCCTTTTAACAAGAACGCCCGTTCCCGCGACAAGGGTGACAAGAAGTTCGGCTCTTCCGATCGCGGGTCGCGTATGCCGCGGAAACGGATGCGGCGTGTTTTTCCGCAAACGGATTACAAGGACACGGATGCGCTCGGGAAGTATCTGACCGAAAAAGGCAAGATCCTGCCGCGGCGGATCACGCGTCTCAGCGCCAAAGACCAGCGGATCTTGACGCGTCTCATTAAAAAAGCGCGGCATGCGGGGCTGTTGCCGTTCCAGGCCCAATAGTACTTCTCTGCGATTGGTGTTCGGGTTACGGCAGAGCGGCGTTGTAGATCCTTGAGTTAATAGCGACACAGTATCAGTTTTCATCCCGGAAGAGGGAAAGGGGAATTAGCGTTATGGAATTGCTGCTTTTGAAGGATGTGAAGGATATCGGTAAAAAAGGGGATGTCGTGCGCGTTCGTGACGGATTCGGAAGGAATTTTTTACTGCCCAACGACCTCGCGATGCCGGCGACCCGCTCGAACCAGAAGTTCTTTGCGGACCAACGGGCGCGCAGCGCGGCCCGCAAGGCCAAAGAGAAGGAAGCCGCCGAGAAAAGGGCGAAAGAGCTCCGCGACCTGAAGATCACCCTCGAAGTGAAAGCGGGAGAAGGCGACAAGCTTTATGGTTCCGTGACGGCCGACGATATCCGGGCGGCGCTCGAACAGCAGGGACACATTTTTGAGAAAAAGCAGATCCGGATCAAAGAAGCCTTGAAGACCCTGGGCAGCCATCAGGTCGAGCTCGAGATTTTCCCTCAGGTCAAGGTGCGTCTTGCGGTTGAGCTCGTCAAACAACCCTGATCTGTTTCTGTTATAGAAGGCGGTCCGGAGACCGGGACCGTTCAGGTCTTCTCCTGTTTCTTGTAAAAGGCGGGACAACCGTAACACACCTCTCAAGAGGTATCTTGTGGCTGAAGCGCAGACATCGGTGAATCATTACGAAAAGGTTCCGCCCCAGAACCGCGAAGCGGAAATGAGCGTTCTGGGAGCGATGTTCTTCGATGAAAGCGCCATGGCGAAGGCCATCGAGGTCCTCCGTCCCGAATATTTCTACGACCTCCGTCACCAGCACGTCTTCGGCGTGATGACAATGCTGTTCGAGCATAGCCAGCCCGTAGACCTCATCACGGTTTCCGAAGAGCTCAAAAAACGCAGGCAGCTCGATGATGTCGGAGGGATCACCTACCTTACTCAGCTGACCACGATTGTCCCCACCGCCGCGAACATCGAACATTACGCCCGCATCGTCAAAGAAAAAGCGCTTCTCCGCCAGCTCATTCAATCCGCGACCCAGATCGTACAGAACAGCCTGGAGGCCGACGGCAACGCCCAGGAGATGATCGACGGCGCGGAAAAAATGATCTTTGACATCAGCCAGGCGCACGTGGAAGGCCGGGCTTATCAGATCAAAGAGATCATCCACGAGAGCATGGAGACCATCGACCAGCTTTTCCAGCGAAAGGAACATGTCACGGGGATCGCGACGGGGTTCCACGAGTTCGACATGAAGACCGCGGGGCTTCAACCCTCAGACCTAGTGATCGTGGCCGGCCGTCCTTCCATGGGGAAGTCCGCGTTCGCGTCCGCGATCTGCGAGCACGTCGGTATTAATCTTAAAAAACCGCTTGTGATCTTCTCCCTTGAAATGAGCAAGGAGCAGCTGGTGCAGAGGATGCTCTGCTCTCACGCGCGGGTCGACGCGCAAAAGGTCAGGACCGGATACCTTTCGCATCAGGATTGGCCGAAGCTTACGGCGGCCGCGGGGAAACTTTCCGAGGCGCCGATCTTTATCGACGATTCTCCTTCCCAGACCGTGCTTGAGATCCGCGCCAAAGCGCGCCGTCTCAAGATGAAACATGATATTTCCCTTATTGTGCTCGACTATCTTCAGTTGATGCAGGGCGTCAAGGCGGCGGAGAGCCGCCAGCAAGAAATTTCCGAGATCTCCCGTTCCCTGAAGGCGTTGGCCCGCGAACTCCGGGTCCCGGTGATCGCGGTCAGCCAGCTTTCGCGCGCGGTGGAGCAGCGGACGGGGAATCGGCCGCAGCTTTCCGATCTTCGCGAGTCGGGCGCCATCGAACAGGACGCGGACCTGGTCGTGTTCCTTTTCCGGGAAGAATACTACGCGCCGTCCGAAGAGAACAAGAACAAGGCCGAGGCGATCATCTCGAAGCAAAGGAACGGGCCGACCGGCACGATCCCGCTTTTGTTCCTGAAAGAGTGGACGCGTTTTGAAAATCCCGAGTTCTACCGCACGGAAGAGGAGGCGGCATGAAGCGTTTTGCCGCCGTTCTGCTGTGCCTGGTGCTCTTGGGCTTTCAGGTCTCCCGGGCGTTTTCCGAAGAAGCTTCGAAGGACAATGCGTCCGCAAGTACGGAACCAGCCACTGCCCAGACCCAGGACCCGTCAGCGACGCCCGCTCCTTCTATGAAGAAAATCACGGCTGTTGAAGTGAGAGGCAACCGCATCGTCAGTACGAACACCATTTTGAGCAAGATCCAGACGAAGCAAGGACTTGAACTGAAACAGCAGGTTATCAACGAAGATATCAAGCGTCTTTACGCGACCGGATTTTTTGAGGATGTGCGGCTGGATGTGGAGGAACTCCCTGACGGTTACAAGATGATCGTGATCGTGGAAGAAAAACCCATTATCAAGCAGATTACCCTCGTGGGGAACACGGTCTTTAAGGAGGACAAGCTCCGTAAGACGCTCGGCGTGATCGAGGGACAGATCCTGGACCGCAAGGCCGTCAAGAAAGGCGAGGAAGAGATCCGTAAGCTTTACGCCAACAAAGGCTATCGGTTCCTGGACATCCAGACCGAGGTGACGGTGGACCCGCAGACCAAGGAGTCCGTAATCGCGATCAAGATCTTCGAAGGGAAAAAGTACAAGATCTCCAAGATCGGATTTGAGGGTGTGAAGGCCTTTAAGGTCCGGGAACTCCGCAAGCTCATGAAGACCCGCGAGAAGAAGTGGTTCCTGTTCGGTTCGTTCAAGGAAGACGTGTTCGAGAAGGACATGGAGAGAATCAGCTTCTATTATCAGAAGGAAGGTTACCTGGACGTCAAGATCGCTCCGGAATTTTCTTACGACAAAGAGACCAACAATATCAGGATCAATATCAAGATCGAAGAGGGACAACACTATGTGACCGGAACGGTCAAGTTCAAGGGCAATACCCTTTTCCCGGAGTCCGAGCTTTGGCAGCAGCTTGAAATGATGCCCGGCCTGACCTATTCGCAATATTATGTCGCGCAGGACATCGAGAAATTGCGGTTATTCTATTCCAGCGAAGGTTATATCGAGGCCCGTGTGGTCCCGGACGTGAAGCTGAACCGCGATAGCGGCAAAGTGGACGTTGTTTACGAGATCCAGGAAGGCGATCTTTTCTTCGTCGAGAAGGTCCAGATCCGTGGCAACACGAAGACCCGCGATAAGGTCATCCGCCGCGAACTCCGGATCCGGCCGGGCGAGCGCTTCGACGGTAAAAAGATCGAAAAGTCCAAACAGCGGCTCGAGAACCTGAACTATTTCGAAGAGGTCACTTATGATACGGAGCCGACCGATTCGGCGCCGAACCGCAAGGACCTTATTTTCCGGGTCAAAGAAAAACGCACCGGCGAACTTTCCTTCGGCGGCGGCGTAAGCTCGATTGACACTTTCATGGGGTTTGCCGAGATCTCCCAGCGGAACTTCGATATTTTGAACTGGCCGCGTTTTACGGGCGGCGGGCAGTCGCTTTCGATCCGCGGGCAATTGGGGACCATCCATCAGGACTATAACGTCAGCTTCGTGGAGCCGTACCTTTTCAACAAGCCGATCACATGGGGAACGGATCTGTACATGACGACCGAAGACAACCGGAACACCGACTTCGGACAGAGAAGAATGGGGGCTTCGACGACTATTTCCCGGCTTTTCAAGGATGTGCTTCGCGTCGGGGGCGGCTACACTTTTGAAAACGTGAAACTGACGGACGTGGACAGTGACGCTCCTCAGATCGTGCTTGATTCCGAGGGGACGAACTGGCTCTCGCGCCTCAGGGCGTTTACGACCTACGATAACCGTGACAACGTTTTCAATCCGACGAAGGGCCGTGTCCTCAATCTTGGCACGGAGCTTGTTGGGAGTTTTCTCGGCGGTACGCAGGATTATTACATCCTGCGTACCGGCTATACCGAATACCTGAGCTTCTGGAAAAAGAACATGATCGAGTTCCAGGCCCGCCTGGCCACGGCGCAGGCGTTCGGGCAGTCGAGCACGGTGCCTGTTTTTGACCGGTTTTACGCGGGCGGTCTCGGCACGGTGCGCGGTTATAATTACCGCCGTGTCGGTCCCCAGGAGAACGGAAGCGCGGTCGGCGGTCAGACCATGGCGATCGTCAATGTGGATTACAGTTTTCCCATTCCGTATCTGGATGCCTTCCGCGGCGTGGTGTTCGTGGACGCGGGTAACGTCAGCAGTGATTCTTACAATATCGATTTCGGGAAATTTGCGGTAAGCGTCGGTCCCGGCATTAAAGTGAAGACGCCTATCGGGCCTTTGGCTTTTTATTACGGCCTTCCCGTTCTGAACCGGGACACCGAGGACAAGAACGGCCGGTTTGAGTTCAGTTTAAGCCGTAGTTTTTAGTGAACTAACATAGCAGGGTTCTAACCAGGAGGAGTGTTATGAGCAAAAAAATGATCGCAGTGTTTTTTCTGGCCGTGATGGTCGTCGCCTTCGCCTTGCCGGCTTTTGCCGCCGAGGGAGGAATGAAGGTCGCTTATGTTGACGTGGCCGAGGTTTTTGATAATTTTCAAAAGACCAAAGACCAGGACCTGGTCCTGAAGACCGCGGGCGAAGCGAAGGAAAAGGAACGCACCGCCATGACGAACGCCATCCGCACGATGGAAGACGAATTGGCTCTTCTTTCGGCCAACGTTCGTGCCTCGAAGCAGGAGCAGCTCATCGAGAAGAAGCGCCAGCTTGAGGATTTTGACCGTTCCACCCGCCAGCAGCTTGCCGAACAGCGGGACAAGGTCGTTCGCGAGATCTTCCAGGACATCGACGCGGTGATCCAGGATTTTTCCGCGAAGGCCGGTTACGATATGGTGTTCAATAAGCGCGTGCTGCTTGCCCAGAAAAAGGAATTCGATATTACCGCGCAGGTCTCGGCCGAGCTTGCCAAGAAATACAAGAAGCCCAATCCTAATAAAGCAGGGTGAAATGAACCAAAGAACGCTCAAAAGGCCGGTCTCGTTCGAGGGGACCGGGCTCCATACCGGCCGTAACGTTTCGGTTTGCGTGAAGCCGGCGAGCGCCGGTTCCGGGATCCTTTTCTGCCGCGTCGACCTGGACCCGGCGTTGAGAGTCAGGGCTTCTTTCGAGAACGTTCAGACCGATGAAATGCGCCAGACCGCGCTCGTGGTCGGTAACGGCCTGGTGCGGACGATCGAACACTTGATGGCGGCCTTTCACGGGATCGGGATCGACAATGCCCTGGTGGAGATCGACGGGGAAGAGGTCCCGGGGATGGACGGCAGTGCCCTGGAATTTTCCAAGGGCCTGGTCGACGCGGGGCTTGAGGAGCAGGGTGCGGCGCGCCAATTCCTTGAGATCCGGGAGCCGGTTTTCGTGGACCAGGGCGATCAATCGATCGTGATCCTTCCGGCCCCTTCTTTTTCGGTCTCGTACATGTTGAGCTACCGTGACGAGGACCTCCGCGACCAGTACCTGTCGCTTCCCATCGTACCGGAGATCTTCGAACGCGAGTTGGCGCCCGCACGGACCTTTTGCCTGAAAAAAGAGGCGGAGCTGCTCCTGTCGCAGGGATTCGGTAAGGGAGCGAACCCCTCGAATACTTTGATATTTGAAAAAAATTCCCCGATCGCGAACACGCTGCGTTTTGAAAACGAAGCCTGCCGCCACAAAATGGTGGATATTCTGGGAGATCTTTTTCTGTGCGGCAAATTCATTCGCGGTCATGTGATCGCTTCCAGGAGCGGCCATGCCCTTAACGTCGAACTCGTGAGGAAACTGATGATGACGAACTCATCTGAAACGCCCGCCCTTAAAAAAACGCTGACCGTGGAGGACATCCAGAAGGTCATTCCGCACCGGTACCCGTTCCTTTTCGTGGACCGGATCGAGAACTTTGAGCCGGGGCAGCGCGCCACAGGGTTCAAGCAGGTCACCATGAACGATTATTTTTTTCAGGGCCATTTTCCGGGGCATCCCGTGATGCCGGGGGTGCTGATCGTGGAGGCGATGGCGCAGGTTGGCGGTGTGATCATGCTGGGAGAGCCCGAGAACCGGGGCAAGATCGCTTATTTCATGAGCGTCG
>CAIJHQ010000061.1 GCA_903820505.1 Candidatus Omnitrophota bacterium | reverse complement strand
TTTTCGGGAGTGGCTTCGACACTGACGAAGGACGATCAGAACGCTCTCGGAGCTTTCCTGGGATCGTACGGATTGAACGGTGTGAAGCAGGCGGGGGTCACTTTTGCATTTGACGCAGAGGGACGCCAGATCGGGATCGTGTCCATGGATTGGGCAACAGGGAAAATTTCCGCTGCCTTTATCAACGGAGTGCTTTACGGTTTTCATGGAAATGCTGACGTTAAATTAGACGCGAAAGCGATTATGAATACTGTCGGCAGGACCGCGAGCAAGAATATAAATGTGGACGGGAAGCTGGCGGCCGACAAGGAAGTCGAGATCAAAGGGTTCAAGTCTACAGATGCCAACTTCAAACTTCTGAATAAGGACGAACAAACCGCGGTCGGGAATTTTGTGGCGGGCTATCAGCTGGGCATTCAGGGACTCGCGATGGCGGGGCAGACAGCGCTTTATCTTGGCGACAAATACGTCGGGGTTGCCTCCATGGATTGGAAGACCGGGAAGATCGCGGCGGCAAGCATCGAGGGCGTTCTGTACGGCTGGAGCGGCAAGACGCAAACCTTCGTCGCATTGGACGCGAAAGCGATCTCGAATACGACCGGAAAAACCACAGCGGTCGATGTTTCTGTCGGTAAAAGGCGGGTTACGGATAAAGCGACGCTCATCACCGGATTCAAGTCCACGGAAGCCGCTTTTGCGCGTCTCACCAAAGACGAACAGACCGCCGTCGGGAATTTCGTGGCGGGCTATCAGCTGGGCGCCAAAGGCCTTCTGATGGCGGGACAGATGGCCCTTTTTATGAGCGGGAAGTACGTCGGCATGGGGGCTCTTGACGCGAACGGAAAGTGCATCTATGCCGTGATCAACGGCGTGGGGTACCTGTGGTCCGAGTCTGCGGAAACAATGAAGGCGAACGGCGGGAAAGCGGCCTATGTTACCGGGGACCCGAAACAGGTCTTCAACGGGAAGAGACGGGAAGGGGTGCTCGCGCAAGCTGTTGCCGATGCCAAGACCTTCCCGAAAACAGAGGCGGACAATTATAAGACAGATGGAGAATATGTCGCCGGAAAGGGGAATTTTGCCGGGGCGAGTTATGCCGAGCTCCAGGATTTCGGAAACTTCCTGGTCAGTTACGGGCTAGGGAACGAGAATTTGAAAAGGGCGGGGCCTACCACCCTTTATCTGGGCGACAAGGCGGTCGGGCCGGGGGTTGTCGATGAGGACGGAAAGTGCCAGCGGGCCGTGATCAACGGCGTGGGCTACCTGTGGGCCGAGACCATGAAGGGCTACGTCACCAAGAGGGATCTGGATCAGATCACCAACAAGCCGGAAACAAGAGGGAACCTCTCGCGCGCCGTGATCGATCCGAAAACTTCGGAACAACAAGCGAACAAGTATGTAACGAACGGCGAGTATGTTTTTGGCGGCGGGTTTGAGGGGGCGAGCGCCTCGGAACTTAAGGCGTTCGGAGACTTCCTGGTTGATTACGGGCTCGGGAACCCGGATCTGAAAAGGGCGGGACTGACACGGTTATTTTTGAACAGTGAGGAAGTCGGCATCGGCAAAGTCGATGCGTATGGAGTGTGTACCGAATCCGTGATCAACGGGTTGGGTTATCTGTGGGCGGCTGATTTGAATGGCGGCAAGGGGGGATACACGACCGGTGACCCGAGGGCGATCTTTAACAAAGAGGTGCAGAAAGGAGATCTGAAACGGTCTCCTGAAGGCGCCCAAAGATACGAGACGACTGGGGACTACGACTTCAGCAAGGCCGGGTTTGCGGGAGCGAGCGCCGAGGAACTCAGGGAATTCGGGAATTTCGTGGCCGGCTACGGAATGGGGAATAGGGACCTGAAGATGGCGGGAATAACGACGCTTTATATGGATAAGAAGGCAGTCGGAATCGGCGAGGTCGATAAACTCGGGAACCTCCTCTGCGGCAAGATCAACGGGAAGATATACGGCTGGTCGAGCTTGCATAAAGAATACGTGACGGATGACGCCAACAAGATAGCCAATCTTATGAAAACCGAGGGCAAGATCTCGGGTGCAGCAAAGATAGCAGATCGATGGGACACAACTGGCGCCTACGATTTCACCCAGAACGCTTTCGCAAACCTCAATGCCGAAGAAAGGACCCTCCTGGGGAACTTCGTGGCTTCATTTGGGCTCGGCAACGCCGACTTGAAGGTTGCGGGGCTTACAACCTTCTATTTGAACGATAAGGCAGTCTGGACCGGCCAGCTCGCTTTGAAGGATAAAATGACCTATACCCTCCAGACAGCGGAGGTTCTCGCCGCCGACAAGGAATCTCTCGCCAAGTCGGGGGCTCAGATCGGAACTTTTGAGGGCAAAAAAGTCGAATTACCCACCGGGCAAATATCGGGAGAATTGCGTGGGTCCGGAACGGACAGCGACCTGAAGATCTTTCTGAACGTGAGCAAGGTGATTGGCGCAGTGAACGGAGACCCTGCAATGCTCGGGAATATTCTCTTCTTCCAGACCACAGTCCCCGATCTCATGTTCCAGAGGGACCAAGTATATTCAAGTGAGGCTCTCCTGCTCGTGAACACGGTGAAAGGGTCTGTTTTGGGCGCGTGGGCCGTCGGGACGAATAACGCCTTCGGGACGGTAGCTCCCGGTGATGTAGAGACAGCCAACAAAGGCACTATCTTTAAAGAGTATTTCTTCGGCGACAACATCAAGACGGCTGCCGATTTTTCGGACAAAGTGCTAGTCGAACAACGGAAAGAAACACCTGAAGTTGCGTTCGCTGAACAGGCGATCAACCGGGGTCGCGCAGGAGCAGGCGAAATCCGTACTCCTGGACAGGTTACGGATACCAGCAAGCCGGATAATCAGCAGGTTCGTCTCTATCTTAAGGACGGACAGATAGTGGGGCGGTCGAATGGCGATACGGCGGCTCTGGGCTCCTGGTATTACCTGAAGACAGCTACGACCGAGTACCAGCGTGTTTTTCCCGATCAGTACGGTGGCAAGCTCGACGTTTCCAAATTCGCGATCTTCAAAATCACTGATGTGGCGAGTGGAACGGTATCGATCAGGGGCTACAATGCTGAAAAGGGCGATCTGACCCGGTCGACGGTGGACGGTGACGACTACCTTAATAACGCTTTGGCATATCGCGGCCTTGGTGGGAAGGAGGATGTGACGGCTAAGGATTTACCGTCTGCCGGTTGTATTCGGCTTCGACTGGAAGTATCAGCGGCGGCCCAGGGCAAAGCCCAGGCGGGACGCGGTGCCGAAACCATCGACCTGATCTTTACACCAAGCGGGAATCTTGTGCTAGAGGTTGGAAACAACCAGGCCGTCTACCATTTTGCCGACGGCGCTTTTTATACCCAGGTCCGGAACCAGATCGGTGGACTGATCGGTGATTGTAAGATCTCAGCGGCCGGAGAATTTGTGCGGGGTTGGCAAAAAGACTTGGGAGAAATTAAGGTTGGTGCTACTTGTAAATGGATGAACATGGACAACCGTTATTTCATCGTAGACACGGTCGGAAAGAAGTTGACCGCTTTCGACGGCGGGGAGCTCGTAGAATATCGATTTACCGATACCTATGCGCTGGGCCCTGCCCTGGTTGTGACCCGCAATGCCGACAACCTGGAAATGGATGTTACTTACAAGATCGGAGACCTGTCGACCCCCGTGCGCTATGAAATCTTTCAATCGGCCTATGCTGGATTCAGCCGAACTTTGGTCGCTGCTCGTGGAGCCGAGAGTATGGCCAATGAAACGTGGGACATTACGTTGCCGAATTACTCGAACTATACCGCCTCCGTCTCGTTCGACGCCAAAGGCCGCATTGCTGAGTTCAGGGAATCGAGCAAGATCTTTGCCAACTGGTTCGGTCGCGAAGGACTCAGCAGCACTCAAACACAGACTTTTACTTACAACCGGAGCGGGAACCTCACCAATTTCAGCACGGCCAAGGCAGGCTACATGCAGGATGCGATGCAGTGGTACAACGGCCTGTCCGGATGGACGAAATTTGGAGTGGGCGCGGCGGCGGTCGTCGTGATCGGTGTTTCGTGCTTTGCGACTGGAGGAGCGGCAGCGAGCGTATGGGCTGCAATTGGTGCGAGTGTCGCCACTCAGATCTTTGCCGGAGCGGCGATACTTTTCGCTGCTGGTGCCATAACGGCCGGAGTGGCATATGCCGCTGGGGCCCGAACTTTTGCAACCTCGATGTTCTACGCCGCGTCTGCGGTCGGCATTGGCGGCGCGCTGATTAGTATTGCTATCACTACCCTGCCTCAATTCGGCTCTTACGCGACCTGGGTATACGGACAAGGGGTTTTGGGCCATGGTATTTACATGGCCACGGCGACCACCGTCGACGCTTTAACTTTTGGTACATTGGGAGGTGTCGGAATAATAAATGCCACAGGCGTCGTTTTGGCGGCCGGAACCGGGGCGAGTATCTTCTTGGGCGGACTCATGAGCGGCAAGTTTGTTGCCGCGGTTGTGCCTGCCTCGTGGCAACGGAAGATCGCGGCCGTCGCGGCAAATTCCTGGAATCGGGTGGCCAGTTCCTTTCCTGTCAGGTTCGTCTCGTACGCGATCAACAAGATCGGTGTGATCCGGTTTGCCGTGGACGCGGCAACCTCGATTATGTTGATCCCGGTCAATATCTTCATTAGCGGGTTCAAGGCGGGAGCCGGGGGCAACAACACCGCATCCGGAATCATTCTGGGGGCCCTTACCTCAGCGGGACAATTCATGATGTTCATTAGTATGGGCGGCCAGAGTATGTGGAGTTGGGCTTCGAACGGCGTGAAGAACGGCGCGAAAGCCGCAGGAACGGAATTTGTTGCTGGCTTGAAGACATTCGGCAGAGGATGTCAGACGTTCGCCAGCAACGTCATGAACGGCGAACTTGCTGCGGTGGAACTCCTTACAGGCCCCATCAAAATGGTGGTAGGTCTCGGCCGCGTTGTTATCGGGACGCCTGTTAAATTTATCGTCGCGTTCTTGCCGGCCGGAGTGGGAATCTCGCTTGGCGTGACGGCAAACAGCCTGAAGGCCTTTGGCACGGGTTATCTTGAGACATTGACCAAGGAGGGATTCGTCGCTGCTGCGAAATTTGCAGCCCAACAGATGGGCGCTGGGCTTCGTGTTATTTTGTCTGCCGCACAAATAGGCAAAAATGACCTTTTAGGTCAGGCAAAAGCTGCCTTTCAAAATGCAGGCCAGTTCTTCTCCGTTCTCGTGAAAACGCTCAAAGCGGGGGGAGGGGTCCAAGGCGAGTTCCTGGCAACGGCCCGGTCGGTTTTTCAAATTTCCGGGGCAGCCGGACTCATTATAGGGACACCGCTTTATTTTGTCGGTAACGCTCTCAAGAGCGATTGGGCTTCTAATGTTGGTAAGTGGATGATGGTCGGGGGCGCTGTTTGCGTGATCGCCGCGTGGATCGCGTCGACGGCTCTTCGTTTTAGGGCGGAAAAGGCAGCGGCGAAGGAGGCTGTCGAAGCCGCGGGGAGCGGAACCACCAGGACCTTCCTGGGGCTTGCCGA
Organism: Candidatus Omnitrophota bacterium; assembly: GCA_903820505.1. Classification (GTDB taxonomy): domain Bacteria; phylum Omnitrophota; class Omnitrophia; order Omnitrophales; family Aquincolibacteriaceae; genus Pegaeibacterium; species Pegaeibacterium caenilacustre. The sequence goes on along the minus strand of CAIJHQ010000061.1, from coordinate 16,232 downwards.
GAAAACGTCGCTCAGGGTCTCTGCGTACGCGGGACCAATGCTTACTACAGGCATTCTCGCGATCGTAGTCTCAAGGCAGCTCAGTGAGGGCCCGCTCAAGAAGATGCTGTTTTGGGTAGGTGTTGCAGGAACCGCTGTCGGAGCGCTGATGTTCCTGCCGCTGGTCCGGTTCACGCTCTTCAACGATGGTTTCAAGGCCGGGCTCGAAAAGACTTTCTCGCTTAAGGGCGATCTCCTCAAATTTGACATCCTCGGAAGGGCGGGGCAATTATCGTCCCGCACGGCACAGGAAGGCACGCTCTTCTACCGGTTTATGATCGATGACGCGATCCACGCCGGCTTCTTCGCAAAGACCTACAATTTCGTACTCGGCACGCTCAGTCACAGCGTTTCTGCCGGATTCGGCTGGGCCCAGTTCGATATGTATATACGGCTCATGAAGGGGGAAAATATCTTTTCCTGGGCTTTCTGGACCGGCGATAAGTCCAAGGGGGACGAAGGGGTTTTGGGAGTGTTCGAGATGGGCGCCCGCCTTGGTCCCATCCTGTCCGTCTTCGGGAATGTCGGAGCGCAGAAGGTCGACAGCATTTTGGGCTCGATCTTCCGCGATTTCCTCGGCGGTCCGTCGTCCTGGGTAAGGTCCTCGGCGGCCAGGAGCGGCATCGAGTCGGGATTCGAGGAGTTCGGCCTGCTCAAGCTGGCCGAAGGCACCCAGAAAGAGACTTTGCAGAAGCTGCTTCAGGGCAGCGGCTTTTTCGGTCATCTCCTGAATCCTCTTGTTTCTCCGCTGCAATTCTTCAGCGGCGCATGGGCGGTCACGCGCCTGGTGCCCGTCCTCAGCCAGTACATTTTCACGCCGGCCCTTCAGGGCGCGAGAATGGTGGGGCTCATTCACATGACGGATGCCGAGATCCAGGGCGTGGCCCAGGACCTGCTCTTTATCTTCCTCCCGCAACGCCTTACGGCAGGCCAGATGCTCGACAAAGTCCGTGAGGAACTTCCGGCGAACGAAAAAGGCCAGTCTCTTCTCTCTAATGAGAAGGCCGTGGAAGAGGTCCTGACGAAAAACTTTGACAACGAGATCATCGAGCAAAAGCTCGGTGTCCGGCTGACAATGACGGGGAATATAAGGAATTACAATGAGGCCGTGTCCAGGCTCCGGTTCCTTGACGCCTATAACCTTCTCGCGAACGGGGGCCTTACCGCCGAACAGTTGACAGAGGTCGGCGTCTTGATCCAGGGCTCGAAGTCTTCTGATAAGATGGCAGAGGTCTTGAAAATGGCCGGCGTGATGCTCGAAGGCAATGCCCGGCTTACGGAACTCGGCAAATACTCCGCGGACGCGACCATGTCGAGCGTGCTTAAGCAGCGGTTATTTGAAGTGGGTCGCGATGATATTTTGGCAGCTATCTCCGGGCCAAACAAAAACGGCGCGAATGATGAAACGGCGGGCTCGCGTGTTGCCGAAGCTCTCGGGTTCGACCTGACGCGTCCCGGACTTACCGATGCCCAAAAAGGGTTTTTTAGCAATTTTGTCGAATACGTGATAGCCCAGCGGTTCGCGCTGTCTTCCCTGCACATGATAGCCGAAGCCGCAGCGGAAGGTAACGGCACGATAGAGCTCCGCGGACTCGGCAAGGTCAACATAGCGATACATAGGGCCGCCATTGCGCAGGCCTTTGGAGAAATAGCATGCGTCTACATTTTGGCAGTGACGGCGACGCATTTAGCGAACCGCGAGAGTGGCATTGTGGGATTACAAACAGTTTTAGCCGAGGTCGTCGCCAAGATGGAAGGTGAAAAAATCGGTCAGCCCGCAAGACCAGGTTTGGAAGGTGAACTGAAAGAGGCGGCCTCGCTTTTGCTGGATATGGCCAAGACTCATGGCGCGGATATCCTTCTTCTGTTGGTCAACGTTGTCACAATGAAAGAATCAAGCCCGAACGCGAAACTGGATTCTTTCAGCTCGCGGACCATGGCCGGTGTTCTGGACGTCACAAAAGCCGGATGGAAAATCAAAAATGCCCTTCAATGGGCCGCCCAAGAGGCGGGCGCCGAGAAGCTGAATATTGAGAAGGCGGAAAAACTCGACTCCAAGTATGTCAACACAACCGGCGATTGGCTCACCGGAATTTTCAAGAAGCAAGTTTTCAGCCCATTGGCAGAGCGATGCGTGGACGCGAAGACGTACCTGGAGATTGTGAAGAAATTCTTCGAAACCGGCGGCGTTGCGGCCTTCCAAATGGTTGGCGATTTCATTTCTAAAAATGATGTTATTGCAGACGGAAAGCCACTGGAAGGCGGAAAAACCACGAACGAGGTGTACGCTAAATATTTTGGAACTACCAGCGATTTATTTAAGAATTTCACCGGAAGAAATAAAATTCTGGCTGAGTTGGGGGCCGAGAGATCGGCCGTACAAGAGAAGCTTTTAGCTCTGGACAAGAAGCCGGCGGGCGACGAGGCAGCCATTAGCGACCGCAATAAACTCGCGAATGATCTTGAAGCGCTTGACGCGAAATACATTGATCTTACGTTTCAAGCGGACACTGCGGCATTCCGAGCGATGGCGAAAGGCGAGGGGCTTGAAAAGCTCAAGACCTACATCGAAGCCGGCTTCGGCAAAGAGATCATGGAAATGCGGAACGCTTTTATCTCTGATTTTACTGGAAACTCTCAGGCATTTGCTGAATTCAAAACGGCCTTGGAGGCATCCTCTGCGGAGGTCCGGAAGTTGATTGAAACGTCCGGCAAAAACGCTACCCCGGCCGAGAAAGCGACAATGCGTGAAGGTCTGAAGAGGGTTATCGATGCGCAGGAGGCTTTGAAAAAAGCGTTCGACGAGAAGAACGTTAAGATTGACGAAACGCTCCGTAATTATGTTTTTCTGTCGACCATGTTCGAGATCGCGGTGGATTTCGTAAGACGAGATAGCGCGGCTATTAAGTGGGAAATTAAAGAAGCGAGCAGACAGGTGGCGGAAGGGAACCTTGACTCCAATAGACTCGCTGACTACGTCATCGCTAATTATTCAATACCGGATGGTCAAATTCAAACAATCAGAGACTTGGCGAAGGAGAAAGCCGCAGCACGTGATAGCTCGCTGGGCGATTCTATGGAGCAACTCCTGACGACAATCAGCGCTACTTTAAAGACGACAACGCTTGATGCGAAATCAGGATTCATTCTCGGAGACGGCGGACAGAGCTTTGAGGACCGTCCTTTTGCCGACCTTTACGGGCGCGGGAATTCGGCATTTCTCATGGCGATCGGTCTCCAAATGGGATTTGACGTCTCTGCCGGCACCGGTATCGGAAAAACCCGGGCGGGGCTTTTGGCCGCCAGTTTTTACAGCGCCAATAATACGGACCGTGCGGGAATATTCATCGAGAATGCGGACGCCGTCGCGAAGTACTTCAAACTGGAGGCGGAAAGTCAGAGTTCTACAGGCTCCCCGCTTATTTATGAACAGCTTGCCGCCTGTCTTGGAATACGGATCATCAACGGCAACGATTATGTAGCTGAGGGAAAACAGGATTACAGAGGCCTTCTGAAAGCACTTGAAGTGGCGGGAAACAATGGCGTTCTGATGATGGACATTATCACCAAGACGCATCTCGGCAATGCCATTAATGCCGACGGTGGCATGGAACTTCTCCGGTATATCGGGAAACTCGGACTGAAGATCGTCGATGAAGTGCAGATCCCGGCGTTCAGCTTGATCGAGGCGATCGTCGCTGACGGGAGCAGGGCGGAGTATGCCAAAGACGGCACCGTTATAAATGGCGTGACAATTTGCGCGAAACTCAGCGAAATGTATGGGAAAACCCTCAAGAAGGTCGAGTACTCGGAATATTATGATAAATACGCGAACGAGACAAGCGCCACGCAAAGCGAGGCCGTTTTTACGATCGCGTCGGACGGCCAGGTCTTTTTCAACAAAGCCGCGCTGAAGTTATTGGCCACCACGTTCGGCGGTGCCGGATTCCAGCGCAATGCCGATTACGGTTCCATAGTCCGGGTCCTCTTCGGCGCGAAAGAGCTTGCGGCAGAGACGATCATCAACGGCCTCGTCATCCATAAGCCTTCGAACGGTTTTACGCTCGAGGAGCAGCAGCAGTCGAGCGATGTCGCGCTCCAGATCGCGGTCTTCTATAAATTCCTTGTGGAAAACGCCAGCAAGAAACTGAGCGATATCCAGCGACTAACGGACAGGGCGGCCGGATGGATCGGAGAAGCGAACGCGAACACGACGCCCGACGGTAAGGGCACGGGGATCCTTACAGGAGACGCCAAAACCGGTTGGAAGGTTCGCGACGATTTGGCGGTGAATGAAGTGAATGGCGTGACAATCGAAAATGGGAGGGTTACGAAGATCGAACTCGAACTTGTTAAAAAATGGTATGACGTGGAAGGCATCGGCCAACTGCGCACCAGGATGGGGACGCCGGTCCAAAGCTGTTTCGTGAAAGGCGTGGTAGGTCTTTCGGCCACGCTACCCGCGGCCATGCATCTTCTGACCGGGAACGTGCGCCTTGAACTTGGACAAAGCATGGCCGATCTCCAGTACATGAAAAGTCAAGGCCGGCTGCGTTTCAGTACTCTGTACGACGCGGAATCCCTGGAATTACCTGCGAAAGATGCGGCCATAAGCCCATCGGACAGGGAGGCCATTGCGAGGCGTAGAACCGAAGTGATTCAATTCATTAAAGCGGAAATTACTAGTCGCTTCGAAAAGGGCGCTCTTGCCGGGAATCTTTTCTTCCTCGCGACACATTCTGTCTATGAAAGCCTCATCAGGGAAGCGATTACGAGTTTGGTCAATGAGTCCGGCAATACCGTCGGGGAAACACTTAATAAGTTATATCTGAGCGGCAAGGGAGCGACTGAGGAAGGTTTGAGCCAGATTCTTGCCGTTGGACTGACGACCTCAGCCGCCGAAAAAGCCGCTATCGAAGGAAGGTCCAGCCAAGATCTGAAGATCATTATCGGAGGCCTCCGCATTGCGACGGGCCATGATCAGGCGCGGGTCAGTAAGAGTGATATGACGGCGAGGATACAACAGGCGTTCGCGGACGGTCAGTTGAAGAACATTACCGAACAGATTGGTGAAAAAGCCGTCACGCACATGTTCCTGCTGGGGTTTGACGGTCAGCCGTCCAGTCTTATCGCGCAGGCCCTCGGCCGTGACCGCAGCAACCAGGGGATCGCGACGCTGTTCTACAATACGGACGCGGCCATCCGCAATATTATAGAGGCTGTCCGGTATCCCGAGAGCTTGCAGAAATTTTTTCAAGATAAACTGAATATGGTGGAAGGCGATCTGGATATGGCTCGAGGTATCCGGAATGAGAAGAAAAATAGCATGATTGAAAGCCCACGAAATGAGGAAAAGCTTCAGGAATTCGCGCGCTATGGGGAAACCTTGAAGAGCTATGAGCAGCGCGTTGTGGATGCCAAGAGAGATCTGCAGCTTCTCACCGAGATCAAAGATTCCCGTCAGGGTGAAACTTCTGATTCGGCCATGTTGATCTCGTTCTTGAAAGAGAAATTCGACTCCCAAGGTGCAAATGAGCCGCCGATCGACCTTCTCAACCTGAATTTTTCCTACAATGAAGCAAGCACCCAGTCGAACGCGAACCGGTCGATCGTGCCGACGCTGCTGCGCAACGAGATCATGACGAAGGGGCTCATCAGGCTTCTTGAATGGAGCTCCGCTTACGGCATCGGAGGCGACTCCCGCATGCTCGGGGAGATCATCAGCGATTATAAGGCGGGCCGCCTTTCGGACACTCAACCCGTCATTGATCCGAACGGAGTGGACGGCGAGGCCTTCGCCAAGAACGAGCTGAGACTTGTTTTTGACGAACTTTTTGGCAAAGTGAGCGGTGTGGCGGGCCGCAGGATCGAGGCCGGCAGCCTTCTTGAAAAACTCGCGAACGCGAACTTCGACCCCGCCGTGATCCGGCAGGCGTTCCGGCTTAACGAAGTTGAACTGCTCGAACGGTCCGTGATGAGGGGGGATGAGTCGTTTACTTTGGAAGCGATACGCAGGGAAGCGAAAGCCTCTCCGAAGCGGGAATTTTCGGGACGGTTTTCGATCGCGAACACCCAGGACGGCTCGCTCATCGATTTCGCGAAGACCATCATTCTATTCGGAGATTACATCCTGAAGTCGGACAGAACGCGGCAGCAATCTTCGGAGAGGATAGAGGAGCAACAGGCTCAGATGGCGCAGAAGGTTAGTAATCCTGAAGAGGCCGAAAGGCAGCTTGCGAATTCTAACTTGGCCACATCAGAAAAGACAGGGCAGGTCTCGGGAAGAGAGAAGGAAGTCGGGGATATCCTGAAGAGCACCGGATGGGGGACAAAAGCATCTATGCCGGGATTGGCGATCGTTAATGCCTTTGTGTCGCTTGTGGGCACGGTAAATGCGGATCAATTGAACAGCCCGGCATTGAATAATGTTCTCTCGCTGTTCGGAGTGAGTGTTAGTGATCCGGACGGGATCCGAAACAGCGTTACCAAAATCCTCGCGTATCTGAACATCAACGGCCAGTTCGGGACACAACATGCAAACGAGATCGCGAACCGTTTGTTGCAGATCGCGGCGGTCTGGAAGGACACCGGGCAGAAGGCGTTGTCGTTGAACGCTGCCTTGGGCATTACCGAAGAAGGACTGGAACTTCGCCGGTTGCTGACTTCCGATAATTTCAAAGCGGATCTCGCCCGGTTTCATATTGCGAATACGGAAGACAATGCCGGCAGGACCAGTCTGATCAGTTTTTATATGCCCGACCTTGAGCGGGACAGAAGCCAAAGAGCCGATGCGGATGCTCAGTATAAACAGCAAAAGATCGTAGCCGCTCGGGAGGACAAGAAGCTTAAGGCCCTACCGTTCCTGCAGAACAGCGCGCGAGGCTACGTAAGGCGCGTTTTTTCGCCCGCGTGGTGGAAGTATCAATGGGTGGCTGCCCGCTATAGTAATTTCAAGGAAGCGACTCCGAACAAGGGGCAGACCGCGGCGATGGCTATTGGGGCTGGTCTTGCTGCCGCGGGTGTCGTAGCCGCAATTGGTTATATTCTTGCAGGAGCTGTAACCATACCCCTGACGATCGCAGTCGGTGCGATCGGGTCCGCCGGGTCCACATGGGTCGTGTTCCCACGTATCTGGCCGGCGATCAAACAACTGGGGCGTGACGTTGTTCTGGATAACTGGATCTATCCGTCAGGGATCAAGGAGCGCGCAGACTCCATTGGTAACCTCGTGAAGCTGAGTGGCCGCGTTGAGACCGGAATGACAGGTGTGGATAAGTTGGTCCAATGCGTTTCGAGGGTCACGGCGCTGGATGCGGACGACGAAATGAAACTCCGGAAGAACGTGGCTGCGATCATGAAAGATTCCCGGTATTCGCGTCTCTCGGCGCGCCAGCTCGTCGAACTCGCGAGGAACTTTGATAAAGAGCAACGGGACCAAAAGTTGACACCGAACCAGATAACGGACACGGGCCTGCTGGACCGAGCTTATGTGAAGACGCTCGGGCACGGGAAATTGCGTTTCTGGCTGAAAGACTTTGCGGTAAAGGGAATGGGACAGAAAGCAACCGGGATGTCCATCGGGGCGATCATCGGTGGCGTCGTTCAAGTCGCTGCTGCCGTGGTCTTCGGGTCGTCACTGGGGATCATTGCCGGAGTCGCGATGGTCGCGCTTGCCGGCGGAGCTTTGATAGCCGTGCCTCTGGCCCGACGCAACTGGGGAAGAGCTCTTGGCACCCAGCTTGAAAAGATCGCGAAGAAGACCGAGAAGGACAGTCCCGGTGCCGCGGCTTACTTGCGGATGCTGAGCGTGAGCATGTCGGCCGGCGGTAAAGCTGCCGCGGACGCCAAAGTGAAAGCCAAGACGTTCCTGAAAGGTTATCAGTCACAGGGGGGATATACGAGGTTTGCGCATCTTGGGCAGCTTGTGCAAGGGATCGTGGAAGTAGACGCAAGCGGAAAACCCATCGTAACCGACCCCGGGCGGGCGACTTTAATGGCGGAGGCGGGACCGCTGGCCCAACAGTTCGGTCTTGATCTTGATTCTGTTCTATTCCGGGCAAGAGCGGCCATCAAACAGAATCTGTCCGGCCAACTTCGCGGAACGGTCGGACAGCACGCCGCCGAAATGCTCGGTAAATCCACGGCTGAGCTGACTCTTGAGGATATCGAAAAATCGATCAGAGTCCTGGACCCTGATATCCAAATGCCTTCTGCCGCTTTGATAGAAAATCTAGGCGGCCTTGAAGCCGTCAGAAACTTGTCGCTCTACACGCTCAAGGATCTGCAGTCCGCGGAAGAATCCCTCAGGCTGAGATCGATCAGCGGCGGCGCGCTCACTCCGGAGGACCTGAACAATGCGGCCAAGGAGTTCCTGTGGCTGACCGACACGGCCTTTTTTACGGCATTGGCGAAGAGATTTCAAGTAAATGGATTTAACGCGGACCAATTAGACGATTTTTCGCCACTTGTTAGTGGAATAAATAAAAAGTATCTTGTTGAAAATAACGAAAAGCTTGCGCGCCAAAAGATCCGTGAGGCGATCAAACTGGGACCTGCTATTGCTCAAAACCCGACAAGAGCACAGCTCCTTGATCGTGCTTTCAAATTTTCATCTCGGTACGGAAAGCAGGTCGCTGAGATCGAATATGTGTTCGGGATCGGTGTGGATGATCGGTTCGTTGAAATGACTCGCAATGCTACTGTCGCTGAGTTAACGAAAAAGATCGAAAAACCAGGGACTTCCGAAATCAACAGGCGTATTTTCAAGTTCATCTTGGATAAAATATCGACTCTGAAGATCCGTTTTGATCCGAATGCTGATACTTCTGCGTATGTCCTCGGCGGGATAATGTATTTTAACAAGAACCTCATCATACAACTCAATAGAATGCGCCGTGACGGAAAGTTGAAGTCCCCGGACGCCGCGGTCCACGCCGTGATCCGTTCTTTTATGCTTCATGAAACGACCGAGAACGAAATGGACACGCTGAAGGCCGAGATGCTTGCGTTGTCCGGGCTGCCGTCCGATAAACTTCCCGAGGCGGACAGGGCAATGTGCGGCCGAGTCCTCGACTGGCTGAACATGGGCGGCTCGGACGGACCGGGGCAGATCTTCCGCGATTTCTTTGCCGAATATGTGGCGGGCACCTATCTGAAGGATGTTTCCCCGGAGGATAAAGAGGCGGTCTATGAAGGCATGCATCGTGTCGCGGCGTACATGGGCCCCACATTCAAGAAGAAAATGGGGTATTACTTTGAAGTCACACGACCGGACTACGTAGATCCCTTTACGGCTTGGGAAAATGCCAAAAAGGGGATCGATGAACTTGAGAAAAAACTGGCTGAAGAAACAAATGATTCTGTCCGGTCGCAGATGATCACCGAACTTGGCCAAAAGTATACTTCCGTTTTTGCTTCCGCGAATTCTTATTTTTCAAAGATTGACGTGTTTGCGTTCTACTTCCGCTTTCTGGAGGCCGCCATGGCCGGGAACTGGGAGGCTGCGCTCAAGATCCTTGAAAATAAGCACAAACAGAACGAGCGCGGTGAGGAGTCGAAGATCGGCGAAAATGAATATGAAGCGCTCAAGAAGATCTGCGTGAAGAATAATGCGGCGGAGACACAGAAAAACGCGCTGGAGTATCTAAGGGATTTTACTCGCGGGTCGCTCTTTTTGATGGCTTCTTACGCGGACCCGTCCATTCATGGCGTCGCCAAGGCCGTAACCGAAAAGTTGCCAAACGGACAATTACCGGATGGGGAGAAAGAGAGGGCGGCTTTTATCGCTGGACATCAATCGCGTTTTGCCGATCTGGTCCCACAGGCTGAGGTTGATAAGAAGGAAAAGAACGGTTTTGTTGACCTTGTCATCGCTGGAAAACTGACAGAAGCGATGAGACAAGCGATCTTCAAGGAGATCGACATGCTGGATGTCTCCACACTAAGCCAGAATGGGCTTCGCGCAATTGCGGACAAAATACGAATGCTCCCGGCGGCGGACCGGGTTGACCTGATGGAAAAACTTTATGACAGGATCGATCAGCAGGCGCCGGGCAAAGGACTGATCCGGCGGATTCAGCCAGGCCAAACGAATGATAAGGTCTACGGCAAACTCTCGAAACTTGATCAGCGTCGCTTGATCCTCACCTTGAAGACGGGTCCCGACAAGACATTATTGGCGCTTTTGGGTGTTGCGATTCCCGAAGGTGCGGCCGCTGAGCAGCCCATCATCATGCAGCTTACGACGCCTACAGAAGTCAATGGTGAAGCGTGGGCACATTTAAGTCTTGCGGATGTTCCGGCGGCCGCCGCTAAAGAACGCTTCAATTCGACAAAGCCGGGGATCGCTCCGGCTGTTGTTCAAGGGACTTACGCGGCAGATCCGGCACTTGGGTATGTCGTTTCCCTGGTCAATCAGAAATCCTTTGCTCGGGAAATGCAGGCCAAGGCGTTGGCCACGGCCGTAGCAGAAGCAAGAATCGTAGCAGCGGCCGTAGCGGACCCGGCGCGCCGGCCCGAGGTCGTGAATAACCTGGAGTCTGTCGTGAAGAAGATCGTTACGCCGATTGCGCCCTTCAGCGTTTTCTCGGAAGCCTTTTACGGCCTGCAGGCTGTCGTCAAAGACCAGATACTGAAGCCGATCTTCTTCGGAGGCAGCGACGCGGACCGCGCCAAGGTCTTGTCGCTGATCAACCGTGAAACGGCGGAGGGAACACCCGAATATTTCTTAAAGAGTTTCGCTTTGGCCGCGATGATGGAGGATGCCGGGAATGCCGCCAAGACGGGGCAATCCGCCCAGAATTTCATTCAACAGACGCTCAAAGCCGGCACGATCGCTATCAATGCTTCTATGACATCGGAAGACGCGAAAGAGATCGCGAACGGGATCCGGAGCGCGCGGGCCAAGAATGTAGCCACCTATTTCGAATTGACGGGTATTCATGATTCTCAAAAGGACATTCCTCAGCCGTTGCTTAAGGAACTGTCCGATCTAGGGTTTGAAGCCGCTCTCACGCAATTTAAACGCGGCGATACCGTGTATATGTCATTCCAAGGTTCTGCCGGAAATAGAGTTGAATTTTTCGGATCGTTAACGGCCGATGCCGCTCCCGAATCCCAGACCACCCATTTCCATCCGATAGGTTCTCCCGACCCAAGCAGTATAACGGACCGTTACGGCCGATGGTCCAAGACCATCGCCACAGACGGCAGCTATACGATGTCCGAGATGGTCGCTGATCCGCAGTTGGACGCATCTAAGGGCTCTGTCGTGATTGAGACGGAAAATAAACAAACACCGTTCTCCGTAGCCGCCGATCAGGATCCTAACGCGGTTTTCTCAGAGATGTCTCCGAAAGCCTATGGTGAGGTACAAAAACTTCAAAAGACCGGGAAAGAATATACCGTTTTCATGAAGGACCTGAGAGCAGATGCCGCACCGAACACATGGATGAGGTGGACTTATCATCCTCCTGCACCGGCGCGATCCGAGCTGAGAGAAGCCGTCTTGCCGAAGACGCTACCTTCAACTACCGCCGGGTGGCTTGAAACCGTGAAAGCGCAGGTTCTGGCGGCGGCGCCGAATCTGAATATCCAACTGGCCGTGGCTCCGGAGCAGGTTAAGTTCAGTACGCCGGTTCAGGACAGACGCTTGGCCGGTCACCTCGGTTTCTATACGGAGCCGGTCAAGGGCATGCCGGCCTCGATCGTCCTGGACGGCCAGAAGGTCGAAGATTTCGCCCAAAAAGTGGCAGGGCTGCAGGAATTGAACCTCCTCCAGCAAAGCGAACTGCGGAGCATCATCGCCGAGCTCCTTGTGGTGTTGGCGCACGAGAATGAGCATGCCCAGGGTGAGCTCGACGAGGTTCCCGCGTACCAAAAGTCCATCGAAGTGGCGCAACTTGTGGGTCTGCCCAAGATCAATCTTCTGAAGATCCTCTTGGCCCGCGCCGGGGCCCAGGATGCGGCAGCGAGGCGCGTCAAGGACGCGATCCAGCTGGTTGATCAGAACGGTATGATGGTGCCGCGGACGGCCATTGAAATTTTGAGCAGCTTGTTGAATTCCAAGTCGTATTCGGTCCAGGATGAAGATCTGGGGAACATCCCGGGCGTTATTAATATTAGCTCTCTGGAGATGCTGCGCAGTGAAGCGGCGAAGATCGGTAAACTCCCCAAGGGCGCTCTCTCTCACGCGGTCCTGCATATCTCCGCTGAATTAGCGCAAAACACTCTTTACCGGAACGAGTTGCAGAAGTTCATCGAGAAAGGTGCCGCAGTGATGGTACATGAGGCCGGGGACAAGGGCGCCAATAAAGAGAATGTCGAATCGATCTACTATGTCGGGCAGCTGGTCGCGTGGCTTGGTGTTGATGAGTTCTCGAGCCTGATCGGCAAGTTCCGGTTCAACGACCAGGAAGGTTATCTGTCGGTCCAGGCGTACCTCTCGAACAGCCTCATGAAGACCCTCCTGACCGAGATCATGGGCCTCCAGCAAGTCGCCGCCGCGGCGTAACTTTCGATCGTCTATCATTCCATCTCCTGCTGATCCCATCCCCAAGGTAGCTGCATATTAAAGGTATAAAAGCTCTTGGTATTCCGGGTGACAATCGTGTATACTATTGAGTGACGATAATCCTACACAAAAAGGAGGCTGGTCATGCGTTTTATATCCGTAAGGGATCTGCGGGGGAGACCGGGGCAGGTATGGAAGCAATTGGCCCGTTTCAAGGATATGGTCCTGACGTTGAATGGGAAGCCGATCGCGATCATTTCCAGCACTTCCGAAGAATTTCTGGAGGAGAATCTCGCGGAGGTCCGGAAAGCCCGGGCCATGGTTGCGGTGAAGGCGATCCAGGAGGAATCGGTCCGAAGAGGGCTTGACAAGATGACCATGGAAGAGATCGATGAGGTGATCCGTAAAGTCCGGAAGGCCAGGCGCAAATGAAAGTTGTTGTTGATACGAATGTGCTTGTCTCGGGGCTTCTTTCCCCGGAGGGTCCTCCCGGGAAAATAGTCGACATGATTGGAAGTGGTAAGCTTGAAGTTTGCCATAATTCAAGGATCCTCGCGGAATATCGCGAAGTTCTCATCCGACCCGAGTTTGATATTTCCGTGTCACTCGTTGCAAGCCTGTTGGATCAAATCCGTACGAACGGAGAATCAGCGAATACTCAGCCGTTGTCGCAGCCGCTTTTGGATCCAAGCGATGAGGCGTTTCTTGAGGCGGCTATATCCGGCGGCGCGGATTGCCTTATCACAGGAAATCTGAAACATTTTCCGGCGTCTTGCCGGCATGGAATGCGGGTCTTGTCTCCCCGCGAGTTCCTGGAGTTTTACCGCGAGCGGCGGCCAGGCGGTCCCGGTAAGGTCAAAAGCCCTTCCGCTGGATACGGGACGCGGAGGCTTCGCAAAAGAAACCAAGCGTGATCCACGCCGGCCATGAGATCACAACGAGAGCAGCAGCAAGTCGCCGCCGCGTAAAAGATATTGAGAAGTTCCCGAAGTCGCCGTCGCCGCGTAAATCGTATTAATCCGCCCAACCGTCTTCCTTCACCGCTTACCGAGTGCCCCCCGTTCCCGGGCAATATGAGTTAGTTTTTCGATTTTACACGTGTTATAATCGTCGCCGATCGGAGGCGTTATGCTGTTACGGGAACAGATACTGAAGAAAATGAGAGATCACCGGGCGGGGATCGCAAAATTCGGGGTCAAGCGCATCGGACTTTTTGGATCCGTAGCCCGGGGGGATTCAAAAGAGGGGAGTGATGTAGACCTTCTTGTAGAGCTTGAGAAGCCCCTCGGCTGGGAGATCGTGGACTTGCGGGAATACCTGCAAGAGCTGTTGGGCGGCAAAGTGGATCTGGTGACCCGTCCGGCAGTTTCCAGGAAGGCCCTGCTCTGGAAATCCATCCAGGAGGATCTGATCCATGTCTAAGCGGGACCCGCGGCTTTTTTTGGAGGACATGATGGACGCGATCACCAAGATCGAAAAGTGGACCGCCGGAATGAGCAATGAAAAATTCGTGGAAAATGGGTTGCTTCAGGACGCCGTGGTCCGCAATTTGGAGATCCTCGGGGAGGCCGCCAAGAATATTCCCGAAGATATGCGTTCCCGCCACCCGGACGTCCCATGGAGAAGGATCGCGGGCTTCCGGGACATCGCTATTCACGACTATTTCGGCGTGGACCTGGAGATCGTCTGGAAGATCTTGACGGAGGGGATCGTCGCGGTCAAGCCCGCCCTCGAAAAGATCATTCTTGAAATGAAGGACAACCGTAGCTTCTAATTCACGCGTTTTGTGACGCACCCTCCTGACCGAGATCATGGGCCTCCAGCAAGTCGCCGCCGCGGCGTAAAACCCTTCCAAGGAAATGAATGCGGGCTGCCAAAGCCATTCCGATAGGCATCTGGTCGCGGTTTTCGGCATCGTATCCGGCGGCTTGAAAAAGTTGTTGCATTAGGAGTGCTTGTCCATATAATGCCGCTAACGGACTGTATTTACTCAATCGTTTGAGATAAATATCAAATATGACACAACTACCTCATTTTAAAAGAGATATAACAGGAAATTTACACGAAAGAATCACAGGAAAGCCGAATTTTATACAGGTGATCATTGGGCCTCGCCAGGTTGGAAAAACGACAGCGGTTAAACAGGTGCTGGCGGAGCTCAATCACCCAGCCGAATATGCCAGCGCGGACCTTCCAGCACCGCCTGATGCGCTATGGATCCGCAAACATTGGGAACTGGCGCGGGCATTGACGAAAGAGGCGGGGAGCAGTGTCCTGGTACTCGATGAGGTTCAAAAAGTTCATCGTTGGTCCGAAGAGGTCAAGCGATTGTGGGATGAGGAAGTCGCGTTGGGTTCCAGGCTGCGCGTGATCTTGCTGGGTTCGTCGTCACTTTTGATCCAGAGGGGACTTTCTGAAAGTTTGGCGGGCAGGTTCGAGGTTCTGCGCTGCCTTCACTGGGATTTCAACGAATGCCGGGAATGTTTTGGATGGGATCTGGAGCAGTATGTTTTCTTCGGGGGCTATCCCGGGGCCGCCACGCTCATCCATGACGAACCTCGATGGGCGAATTATGTTGTCGATTCGTTGGTGGAAACGGCTGTTTCAAAGGATGTATTGTTGTTGAATCCGGTGGAAAAACCGGCGCTTTTGCGGCGGCTTTTTATTCTCGCCTGTGAATATGGCGGCCAGATCGTTTCCTATCAGAAAATGCTTGGCCAATTGTCCGGGATCGTGAATACGACGACGATCGCTCATTACCAGCATCTTCTTGAAGCGGCTTATTTGATCGCGGGGCTTGGCAAGTATTCCGGCTCCAAGGTTAGAATGCGCAACTCGAGTCCAAAGTGGTTGCCTCTCACCACAACGCTGATATCAGCGCTCTCCCGGCGGAGTTTCCAGGAAGCGAAAAAGGATCCTGTTTTTTGGGGGAGACTTACCGAATGCGCTATTGGGAGCTGCCTTTTCCGGCTTGCGGAGAAGTCCGGAATGGGGCTTTTCTATTGGCGCGAGGGGAATTATGAAGTCGATTTCATGCTTCAAAAGGGGAAGTCCCTTACGGCGATTGAAGTTAAGAGCGGTTATGTTCGTTCCCGCTTGAGCGGAATGGACCGAGCGCAGCGACGCTACCCGAGGATGAAGCGCGTTGTGGTCGGGAGTGATATTTCCGTTCAGGCTTTTCTGGAAAGTCCGGATATCGTGCTTTAAGTTTGGAAATGAGCGGGTCTCGAAGCTGATTTTCGAATGGGCTGTTGCTCGGTCGTCCAATGCATCAGCAATGGTTTGGTCAAGGCGCTCCTTGGGCGAGATCACTTGCCTCCAGCAAGTCGCCTCCGCGGCGTAAAACCTGCCCATCCATCACATCCACCACCCCATACCGGGACCGCAGTTATTTTTCACCCTCATCCGACACCCGTGTTAACGATTTAAGGCAAACGATTTAAGGCTCCTTGTATTCCGGGTGACAATCGTGTATACTATTGAGTGACGATAATCCTACACAAAAAGGAGGCTGGTCATGCGTTTTATATCCGTAAGGGATCTGCGGGGGAGGCCGGGGCAGGTATGGAAGCAATTGGCCCGTTTCAAGGATATGGTCCTGACGTTGAATGGGAAGCCGATCGCGATCATTTCCAGCACTTCCGAAGAATTTCTGGAGGAGAATCTCGCGGAGGTCCGGAAG
>CAIJHQ010000060.1 GCA_903820505.1 Candidatus Omnitrophota bacterium | reverse complement strand
GTGTCATAAGTGCGGGGCGGGTGGCCTACCGCAGCGCAGCGGAGGAGCCGAGCCCCGTCGCTCCCGCCATTTCTCTCATTAGATGGAAAGCCAGTAGAAATGACAGGTCGCCTCATTATTTGTTTCTATGGAGGGCTCGAAGGGAGCCCCGCGGGCACTTATGACGTGTGTCATAAGTGCGGGGCGGGTGGCCTACCGCAGCGCAGCGGAGGAGCCGAGCCCCGTCGCTCCCGCCATTTCTCTCTTCTGACTTAGGCCAGAAGTTCCTTCATGCCATAGCTATAGCATGCGTTCTTTTTGGGCCAACTATCAGGAAGGCCTTGCGATCCACCTGAAATTGTTTAGCACATCCGAAAAAGGTCGATAAATCTAGCCGTGAAACCTATCGTTATTTCTTTATGCGTCATCGCGATCGCGGTATCGTGCGCCTTTTCTCCGGCCATGAAAAATGAGTTTCTTAAGTGGGATGATGATCATTTCATTACCGAGAATTCATATTTATTAAAGGGTCAGGTAGCTGATACGCTGTTCAAGGCGACTTATGGCGTCTATCAACCCGTGGTGAACGCTACATTCCTCCTGGAGTACAAGGCGTTCGGCTTGAATGCGGTTGCTTTTCATACGACCAACATTGTGCTGCATGTTCTGAACTGCCTGTTGGTCTTTTGGTTGATCCTGCTTATCGGAGAGAATATTCCCGTCGCTTTGGTGACTGCGCTTCTGTTCGGGCTGCATCCTTTGCGTGTGGAGTCGGTCGCCTGGGTCAGCGAGAGGAAAGACGTACTGTATAGTTTTTTCTTTTTGCTGACGCTTATTAGCTACTATTTTTATCTCCGGAGGTATTCGGTAGCGCGGTATTCGGGCACGTTTGTTCTATTTATTCTCTCCATGGGTTCAAAGGTTTTTGCGGCGCCGTTGCCGGTCGTATTACTCGCGATGGACTACCTCCTTGGCCGGAAATGGGACCGCCGGATGTTTTTGGAGAAAATCCCGTTCTTCCTGCTTGCGGTCGGTGGTCTTGCGTTGGCTGTTCGGGCGCAGGAGGGGGGATTTTTGGCGGGGGAGCACGGGCAACGTGTCGTCTTTCAATTTTTTGAACCTTTCTACGGATTGGGCCTTTATCTTTTAAAGACCCTGGCTCCGGTCAATCTTTCCGTGGTATATCCCTATCCGCCGCGCGATACCATGTTCTATGTCATGAGCGCGGTCTCGATCCTGCTGTTTTGCCTGATCGCGGCAGCGGCGATCTCTTCGATGAAGTACACAAAGAAGTTCATTTTCGGTTTTCTTTTTGCGATCCTGATGGTCCTGCCCGTTTTGCAGATCCTTCCTTTTTTGGATGCGATCATTGCCGAGCGTTATACCTATATTCCCGCAGTCGGTGTTTCTTTTGTGACGGCCGTTGGATTTTTCTACTTTCATCGGAGGTTGTCGGAGCGGGACCGTTTACTCGGGATGGCCCAGATAGCTGCGTTGACGTTGGTTCTTTTCACGCTGGCATTTTTGACTTTTCAGAGGACGCTTGTGTGGAAAGATACTGTCACGGTCCTGAGCAATGCGATCAGCCAATATCCGGGCGCGTATGCGTTACACAATAATCGCGGTATTGCATATCTGGATCGTGGCGACTTGGACCATGCGTTTTCTGATTTCGATATGGAAATTAAGATCAATCCGTATTCCTTGCCCGCTTACAATAACCGCGGCGTTGTTTATAAGGCGAAGGGTGACTTTGAGAGCGCGATCGAAGACTTTACCACGGTGATCGACCACGATCCGACGCGTAAGCAGTCTTATGAACATCGGGCCGAATGTTACTTTGCGCGACATGAATATGCCAATGCTTCGGAAGATGTGCGTCAGGCGCAATTGCTTGGCGGGACATTTCGTCCTGAATTCATCGCAGAGCTCCAGAAGGCACTGGCGGAGCAAAAGCAGGCTGTATGAATGGGAATAAGATTTGTATCGTGATCGTTTCGCTATTTGTTATCGCGTTCGCGGTGTCGTGCGCCTTTTTCCCGGCCGTAAAAGGCGAGTTCATTCAGTGGGATGACGACCATTTCGTTACCGGGAACGTGTATTTGCAGAAGGGCCCGGCAGCCGATTTTCTGTTCAAGGTCTCTTATGGCGCATTTCAGCCCGTCGTGAACGCTACCTTTCTCCTGGAATACAAGGCGTTCGGCTTGAATGCGGCTGTTTTTCATACGACCAACATTGTGCTGCATGTTCTGAACTGCCTGCTGGTCTTTTGGCTGATCCTGCTTATCGGGGAGAATATTCCCGTCGCGCTTGTTACGGCCCTGCTCTTCGGGCTGCATCCTTTGCGCGTGGAGTCCGTGGCCTGGGTCAGTGAGAGGAAGGACGTGCTGTACGGTTTTTTCTTTTTGCTGACGCTTATTAGTTATTGTTTTTATCTCCGGAAGTATTCCGTAAAGTGGTATTTGGGCGCGATCGCTCTGTTCGCCCTCGCCATGGGTTCCAAGGTTTTCGCGGCGCCTTTGCCGGTCGTGTTATTCGCGATGGACTATTTGCTCGGCCGGAAATGGGACCGCCGGATGTTTTTGGAAAAAACACCTTTTTTCCTGCTGGCGATCGGTGGTCTCGCCTTGGCCGTTCGGGGGTTGGGCGGAACATTTCTGGTCGGGGAGCACGGACAGCGTGCCGTTTTTCAATTTATGGAGCCGTTTTACGGCCTGGGCCTTTATCTTTTCAAGACCTTGATCCCGGTCGATCTGTCGGTGGTGTATCCCTATCCGACACGCGATATCCTGTTCTATGGCATGAGCGCGGTCTCGATCTTGTCGTTTTGTTCGATTGCGGCAGCGGCGGTCTCTTCGATGAAATACACACGGAAATTCATTTTCGGGTTTGTTCTTTCGATCCTGATGGTCCTGCCCGTTCTGCAGATCTTTCCCTTTTTGGATGCGATCATTGCGGACCGTTATACGTATATTCCCGCGGTCGGCGTTTCGTTTGTGGCGGCCGTGGGTTTTTTCGCTATTTATCGAGCGCTGTCCGGGCGGGATCGTTTACTCGGAATGGAACTGATGGCGGCATTGGTGTTGGTCCTGTTCACGCTGGCATTTTTGACTTTTCAGAGGACGCTTGTGTGGAAAGACACCGTTACGATCCTGAGCGATACGATCACTAAGCAGCCGGATGCGGATGTGGTGCACAACAATCGCGGTATCGCTTATCTGAAGCGCGGCGATCTGGACCGGGCGTTTTCTGATTACGAGACGGAGATCAAGATCAATCCGCGATATTCGCACGCCTACCACAACCGCGGCGTCATCTACCAGATGAGGGGCGACCTTGATAACGCGATCGCGGATTTTACCGCGGCGATCGAACTAGACCCGACGCTGATGCAGCCCTATTCGCACCGGGCGATCGCTTATTTTGACAAGCGAGAATATTCCAAATGCATGGAAGATGTCCGCCGGGCGACGGCCCTTGGCGAAAACATTCGTCCTGATTTTCTCACCGCTCTTGAAAAAGCCTTAGAGGAAGACCAGCGACAGCCATGAGCAGAAATAAGGTCCGCATCGGGATCGTGTCTCTGGGCTGTCCTAAGGCCCTCGTGGACAGCGAGGTGATTCTTGGCAAACTTCAGGATGCCCGGTACCGTTTCGTCAAAGATCCCGGGTCGAGCGATGTGGTCCTTCTGAACACATGCGGTTTCATCAAGGATGCCAAGCAGGAATCCATTGACGCGATCCTGAGGCTCATCGAGCTGAAAAAAAAATCAAAACTGCTCGGGCTGATTGTGATGGGGTGCCTGGTCCAGCGTCATGCGGAAGAGCTTAAGAAGGAATTTCCCGAGGTCGACGCTTTTGTCGGATCGGGGGATTACCAGAGGATCGCCGCAGTGCTTCGGAAAGTGACGGCCGGGCGGAAGCTGGTCAGCGTGCACAGTGCCGGCTATCTTGCGGTAGCCGGTGAAAAACGCGTTTCCCTGACCCCGAAATTTTACCGTTATCTCAAGATCTCCGAGGGTTGTAACCATACGTGCTCTTTTTGCGTGATCCCGATGCTCCGCGGCAAGTTCCGCTCGCGAAAGATCCCGGACGTTGTCTCGGAAGCCAGGGCCTTGGTGAAGGAAGGGGCCCGGGAGTTGGTTTTGATCGGCCAGGACATCACGAAGTTCGGTTGCGATCACACAAAAAAGCACCTGCTGCCGGAACTTCTTGGGGAACTCGAAGCGATCCAGGGTCTTCGCTGGATCCGCCTGCTCTACGCCTACCCGTCCTCCGTGACGGACGCCTTGATCCGGACCATGGTGCGATCCTCCAAGATCTGTCATTACCTGGATTTACCGCTACAACACATTAATGATAGAATACTGGCGGTCATGCGCCGCGGGTTCGACAAGAAAAAAACCGTCGCTTTGATCCGGAAGCTGCGTGCCGCGATGCCGGACCTCGTGCTCCGGACGAGTTTTATTGTCGGATTTCCGGGGGAGACCGAGCGGGAATTCCGGGAGCTTCTTGATTTTATGGAAGAGGTTAAATTTGAGCGGCTCGGGATTTTTCCCTATTCTCCGGAGGAAGGTTCTCCGGCTGCCGTTTTGCCGTGGCAGATTCCGGAAAAAATTAAACGCGTCAGATATCACCGGGCCATGCAACTCCAGCAGAAGATCGCCCGGGAGGTCCAGCGGCGCTTTCTCGGAAAGACCTTAACGGTCCTTGCGGAGTCGAAAGATGCGGGGAGCGAACACCGGTGGATAGGGCGCTCCACGGCGGACGCTCCGGAGGTGGACGGCGGTGTTTTCATTCGCAGCTCGAAGGACTTGAAACCCGGGAATTTTTATCCGGTTCACATTACGGACACGAAAGAATATGACCTCGTGGGAGAAGTATAAATACTCGATCTTCAATCCGAATGCCCTCAGCATCCTGCGGGGGCTGATCGGGATTTCCTTGCCTTTCTTCATCCTGTGCCCATCGCAAACGGCGCACATCTGGGCATTTATTTTATTTTTGGTTGGAGCGCTCACGGATTATTGGGACGGGTGGCTGGCGCGGCAGTATAACCTTGAGTCCGCGTTCGGTCGCTGGGTCGATCCCTTTGTGGACAAGATCCTGATCCTGGCACCGCTGGCGGCTTTCGCGAAACTTCAGATGTTCTCGATCTGGTGGGTGGTGCCGCTTTTTATCCGCGAGATCATTGTGACTTTTTGCCGGACGGGCTGGCTGCTGGAAGGGGAATCGATCGGCGCGGAAAAACTGGGAAAATTGAAATTTGTTTTTCAGATGGTCATGGTGTTGGTTTCTTTCGCTTATTTCGTGTTCCGTCCCTACGCCGCCTGGAATTTTACGACGAACACTTTTCGTCTTCTTCTGCCGTATCTTTTGATCGTAACCGTCGCACTGACGATCCTCTCAGGCTTCTTCTTTTTGATGAACCAACGCGCCCACTTTTTTTCCAGTGGGTTTGCCCGGTTCACGCTCGCCGTGGGGGTGGGGCTGCTGCCCAAGGCGCCGGGGACTTGGGGCAGTCTGCTTGGACTTTTGCTTGTTTTTCTGACCCGATGGAACATTTGGCTTTACGGGGGAACGTGTCTTGCTCTTTTTCTTATCGGGGCGTGGATCTATCCGCTGTTGAAAGACCCGGACCCGGATCCCCAGTACGTCGTGATCGATGAGGTGTGTGGGATCTTTGTCACGTTCATGGCGATCCCCCTGACTTGGACAGCGGCCCTTCTTGGATTTGTTCTTTTCCGCTTCTTTGATGTGCTGAAACCCTTTCCTGTGCGCTTGCTGGAGCGGATCCCCCGGTATGGCGGGATCATGGCCGATGATGTCGGAGCGGGCCTTTACGCCTGGCTCATTCTTTTCCTGGTGTTTAAATGAACCCGACGGTCGCGATCCTCTCGGTCGGCAACGAGGTCCTTCGCGGGAGCACGGTCAACACGAATGCGGCTTTTTTGGGGCGTGAGCTGACCGGCGCGGGGTTCGAAGTGATCGCGCACAGCGTTTGCGCGGACACTCAAGAGGCGATCCGGTTCCGGCTCGGGGAGGTTCTGCGTCGCGCGGATGTGGTTTTGATGATGGGGGGGCTCGGTCCGACCCCCGATGATGTTACCCGGGAAGGGATCGCGGCGTATTTCAAAGTACCCCTCATTTTTTCCAAAGGCCAGTTCCGCTGTCTGAAGAAGATCTACAAGCGGTTCGGAAAGCGTGTTCCGGCGCTCGTCCGGAAAGAAGCTTTTTATCCCGCGAATGCGCGGCCCCTGATCAACCGTTTCGGGATCGCCCTCGGTTTTTCCATCGAGACCGGGAGCAAATTGGTGATCGCGCTCCCCGGAGTTCCAGCTGAGCTCCAGAACATGTACTTCGATGTTGTCCTGCCGCTGCTCCGGAAACAATATCCCGAACGGGCGCGCGCCAAAAAACTTGTCGTAAAAATGACGGGGATCGGCGAGGCGGACGTAATGAAAAAGCTAGGGAAAGATTTTTTTGACGACGCATTCGATTTCGGGATCTATCCCATGCCCGGGGAGGTCGCGATCCGGATCATGGCCCATGCGAGGGGGGTCTTGGAACGGTTGCGAAAAAAGATCGCCGCGAGGCTCGCGGACCATATTTACTCCTGGGGGGATGTCCCGTTGGCGGCCGTGGTCGGAAAGATCCTGACGCGGCGGAAACAAACGCTCGCGGTCGCGGAAAGTTGTACGGGAGGAGTGCTGGCAGCGGAGATCACCCGGTATGCGGGTTCGAGCCGTTTTTTTAGGGGCGGGACGGTCGCGTATCATGCCCTTGTGAAGAAAAAATCGGGGGTTTCTGACGAGACGCTGAAGGCTCACGGAGAGGTTTCCAGGCAGGTTGCGGGGGAGTTGGCACGTGGAGCGAGGTCTCACATGGAAGCCGGCTACGGGATCGGGATCACCGGAATTGCCGGCCCGGGCGGCGGCAGCAAGAAAAAACCGGTCGGGCTTGTGTATATCGGGCTTACTTCTCCGGACGGAAAAACAAAAGTATGGGAGCATGTTTTCTGGGGCGATCGCCAGCAGGTCCGGACGCGGGCGGCGATCAAAGCGCTTGAGTATTTATGGCGGACGATCCGGTAAAGGATCCACCCTTACGTTTATTTCTCGCTATTCCTTTTCGCGGTTCTTTTTCTTCAGAACTCGAACCCATGCTGGAACGGTTTTTGCGGCGCCTTCCGGACGTCCAATGGGTCCGTCCCGAGCAAATCCATTTGACGCTGCATTTTTTCGGCGCGACACCTGCCGGTGACGTGGATACGATCGATAAGGCGATGAGCTGTGTCGCGGCGCGTTTCACACCTTTGACGGCTTGTTTAGAACAACTCGGCGGATTTCCGGACTTAACGCGGCCGAACGTGATCTGGGTCGGCGTCCGGGAAACTACCGGGGAGCTTTTTTCTCTCCAGAACGTTGTTCGGGAAGAATTGTCGCGGCTCGGTTTTCCGGTGGAGCGGCGTCCTTTTCGCGCACATGTGACGCTCGGTCGCGTGAAGAAAAGGATCACGGACCTGGGAACGATCATCGGGAAACCCGGGTTCAAATTTCCGACGACCGCCCATACCCTGGATCACTTTAACCTCTATCAAAGCCATTGTCTTCCCGACGGGGCGCGTTATGAGATCCTCAGGACCTATGCATTGTCCAAAACGTGATAAGCTCCGACCGTCTGATCTTCTGCAGGTTTATCGGATCCTAAGGAAGGCTTTTGGGCACCAGCAATGGTGGCCGGGGGATACGCCGCTTGAGATCATGGTGGGGGCGATCCTGACGCAGAATACCGCCTGGACGAATGTTGAAAAAGCGATCCGCATCCTGAAGGCGGCGAAAAAGCTTTCGATGCGGGGGCTGCGCGGGATCTCCCGCCGCACGCTCGCGCGGTTGATCCGGCCGGCCGGGTATTTTAACGTCAAGGCGGACCGTCTTAAGTCTCTGATGGATTTTCTGGTCCGGGAATATCGCGGGAACATCAACCGGATGAGGGCGGAGACGATCGGCGTTCTGCGGGGAAAGCTTCTCGGCGTCAAGGGGGTCGGACCCGAGACGGCGGACTCGATCCTTCTCTACGCCCTGAACAAACGTTCGTTCGTGATCGACGCGTACACAAGGCGTATTTTCTCGCGGCACGGGCTCGCCGCGCACGATCTCGACTATGAAAAATGGCAGGCGATCTTCGAGGCGGCGCTGCCGCGCGATACCGGTCTTTATAACGATTATCACGCGCAGATCGTCCGGGTGGGGAAAGATCACTGCCGGAAAACACCCCGTTGCGGGGCCTGCCCATTAAACAGTTTCTTTGAAGGCATCAAAAACAATAAAATTCTTTGTAAATAGTGCCGTTACCTAACGATAAGCAAGGTATACCTGTGGGAAGCTATAGGCCAATGAGGGACCTGGGTTATAGGTCTTTCAAGTGAGGGTTGTTGTCCTTCTCTCGGGCGGTGCCATGCAAACGAAGTTACTGTTTGGTTTTGAAACTGAGAGTTGATATGGGCGGGAAGCTATGCAACAACCGGTAAAACGGAAGATAGGTGAGATCCTTGTCGAGGACGGACTGCTGACCCAGCAGCAGCTTACGGATGCGCTCGCCGTGCAGAAAGAAAAAGGCGGGTTGCTCGGCCGGATCCTGATCGAGAGGCATTTCCTCGAAGAGGACCATCTGATCAGTGCCCTCGGCAAGCAATTCAAGATACCGTACATTTCTCTGCGACATTATTCGATCAATCCCGACATGGCCGAGCTTCTTCCGGCGGATTTCTGCCACAAGAATCTGATGGTGGCTTTTGATTTCGACAGCAAGAGGATCTATCTCGCGGTGACGGATCCCCTGAACGACGAGGCCATTGCGGAGGTCAAGGCCCTGACCGGGCATACCCCTCAAGTGTTCTTTTCAACGATGTCGGAGATCCTGAACGCGATCTTTTTTATCTATCATGAAAAATCCTGAGCGGGCTTAAAAAAAATATGGAAAAGAGAAGCGGTCCGTTACCGGACCTGAAAGATTCGCTTTTGGCCGTCGGGGCGGTTAAACCGGAGGACGTCCAATGGGCCCTGCAGGAGCAAGCCAAGAGCGCGAGGAAGTTGCATTTTCTGGATGCCCTGCTCGGGGCCGGCAAATGCGACGAAAAGAAGCTTGTGGGGCTCTTGACCTCTCAATATAACTACGCGCTCGTCAGCCTTAAAATGGTCGTGATCCATAGCGATATCCTGAAACTGATCCCGCAACGTCTTGCCGAAATGTATTGTTGCCTTCCTGTGTCGCTTCATGAAGAAACGCTGATCGTGGCGTTTGCGAATCCTACCAATTTGAAGGCGATCGATGAGGTCCAGGTCGTGGTGGGGCGGCGGTTACGCGCGGCCGTCGCGGAATATACGCCGCTGAAAGAAATGATCAAAAAAGTCTTTGCCACCGAAAGCGACGGGCCGGAGATCGTGCCCGAGGAGGAAAGCAGCGAAGAGCTTGGAATTATCGCAAAGCTTGTGGAGGGAGAGGTCTCCCTGGACAAGCCGGAGCAAGTGGCCGACCTGATGGAAATGGCCAACCAGGCTCCCGTCGTGAAGCTGGTCAACATGGTGCTTCTGGAAGGCGTGAGACGGCGGGCCAGCGATATTTTCATTGAACCTTGGGAGAATTTTGTCCGGGTCCGCATCCGCGTTGACGGCGTGCTCGAAGAGATCGTAAAACCGCAGAGGAGCTTTGCTTCGGCGATCGTCTCCCGTATCAAGATCATGAGCCAGCTGAACATCGCCGAACATCGCGTGCCGCAGGACGGGCGGTTCAAGGTCAGGACGCAGGGACGGGAAGTGGACATGCGCGTTTCCGTGCTCCCGTCAAGTTTCGGAGAAAAGGTCTGTTTGCGCGTTCTGGATACCGGGGCCCAGTCCCATGACATCGCGAAATTGGGATTTACGGAAAAGGAGCAGCAGATCATCAAGAATTCGGCAAAAAAACCGCACGGCATGATCCTTGTGACGGGACCCACAGGAAGCGGTAAAACCACGACGCTTTATTCCATTCTGGAATATCTGGATTCGCCCAAGGTGAATATTACGACGGTCGAAGACCCGGTGGAATACCAGATCCACGGCATCAACCAGGTCAACGTCCGGGAATCCATCGGGTTGACTTTTCCGGCCGCCTTGCGTTCGATCCTGCGGCAGGACCCCGACATCATTCTGATCGGCGAGATCCGCGACGCCGACACGCTGGACATCGCCGTAAAGGCCGCGCTGACCGGGCATCTTGTGCTCAGCACACTCCACACGAACGACGCTGTGAGTTCCATCACCCGCATGGTGAATCTGGGGCTGGAACCCTTTTTGATCGCATCCACCGTGCTCATGATCTCCGCACAGCGGCTCGTGCGACGTTTGTGCTCGCGCTGTCGCATTTCTTACGATCCGGACCCCGCCACATGCGCGTTGGCGGGGTTGGACCCGCAGAAGAAGGTCCA
This sequence comes from Candidatus Omnitrophota bacterium, assembly GCA_903820505.1. Classification (GTDB taxonomy): domain Bacteria; phylum Omnitrophota; class Omnitrophia; order Omnitrophales; family Aquincolibacteriaceae; genus Pegaeibacterium; species Pegaeibacterium caenilacustre. Next base: position 3,439 of record CAIJHQ010000060.1, on the reverse strand, counting down.
ACTCTGGAAGGCAAAGGGCTGTTCGCATTGCCGTAAATTGGGATATCAGGGAAGGAGCGTGATCACGGAGCTCCTGGAAATGACTCCCGAGATCCTGGAAATGATCATGCAGGGGGCTTCGGTGGATGATCTGTCCCGGAAAGCGCGCGAGAACGGCATGAACACCTTGCGGGAGTCCGCGATCCAGAAAGCGTTATCGGGCGAGACCTCGCTTGAGGAAGTTTTCCGCGTCACGACGGAAGACACGTCGTTGAAAAAGAATGCCGGCGGGGTGCCGCTATGATCGATAAGAAAGTTTTACAGGATTGGATGAGCGGTATGGGGGTTGCGGCGGCGGAATGCGATCGGGTGGAGCAGATCGCGGTCAAGCGTGGGGTGAATGCCGTGCAGGTGCTCTATGATGAGAAGATCGTTCCCGAAGAAGAGGTGGTCGATTTTTTGAGCGCCACGACCGGAATCCCGGAGTTGAATCTTCACGGGGTCCAGCCGGATGTGGAAGTGCTTCAGCTGCTTCCCAAGAAGTTCATCGAACTGCATAAGATCCTTCCCGTAGCCTGCATCGGGAAACTTCTCACGGTCGTGACCAGCGATCCTTTCAAACTGAGGACCCAAGACGACATTAAACGGATCACGGATTGCGATGTCCTTTTTGTGCTGGCGGCGCCCGCAAAGATCGCAGAAGCCACGGAGCATTATTTCGCCTCGGGGAAGAACTTTTCGGAGTTCGTGCAGGAGGCGGACGCTGACTCTGTGGAGTTGGTAAGCGCATTGGAAGACAGCGGACAACCCTCCACGGTGGAGGTCGGAGTGGATGACGCGCCGGTCATCAAGATGGTGAATACCGTTCTCGAAAAAGCCATCAAACAGCGCGCCTCCGACATTCATCTTGAACCTTATGAAAAGGAGTTCCGGATCCGCTACCGCATCGACGGTGTTCTGAAGGAGGCCTTTTCTCATTCGCTGGATTTTTATCCGGCACTTGTGGCGCGTACGAAGATCATTTCCAAGCTGGACATCACGGAAAAACGCTTGCCTCAGGACGGACGGTTCCGGCTGGAGCTTAAGGATCGGCAGATCGATTTCCGCGTTTCGGTATTACCGACCTATTTTGGCGAAAAGATGGTGCTCCGCGTTCTTGACCGGAGAGGGATCAAGTCCGGTCTCGACCAGCTTGGTTTTACGGAAATCCCGACCCGTGCCTTGGCGGAAGCGATCAAACGACCTTACGGGATGGTCCTCGTGACCGGGCCGACCGGGAGCGGGAAATCGACGACGCTCTACTCCATTATGAATTCGCTCAACACGCCGCAAAAGAATCTTATGACCGTGGAAGACCCGGTGGAATATCAAGTGGAAGGGATTACGCAGACGCATGTGCAGCCGGAGATCGGGCTGACGTTCGCCAGCGGTTTACGCGCGTTGCTCCGTCAAAGTCCGGACATCGTGCTGGTGGGGGAGATCCGCGACTCGGAAACGGCCGATATCGCCGTCAAGGCGGCGTTGACGGGGCATCTTGTTTTCAGCACGCTGCACACCAACAGCGCGGCCGGCGCGATGACGCGCTTGATGGATATGGGAGTGGAGCCCTTCCTGATAGCCTCCTCGGTAGTTTGCGTCGCTGCCCAGCGCCTTTTGCGGAGGATCTGTACGGATTGCAGAGAACCTGTGGTCATCCCTCCGGAGGTCTACCAGCGGTGCGGGATTCCGGAAGAGGAGTTCAGCAAGATCCAGCCTTACAGGGGAAAGGGCTGCGCCAAATGCAATAACACAGGGTATTTCGGGCGGGTTGCGATCAGCGAAGTCCTCCTTGTCGACACGGACATCCGGAGCCTTGTTATCCAGAAAAAATCGAGTAATGTTATTCATCAAGTTGCCGTAGAAAAGGGCATGGAAACCTTGTTTCAGAACGCTATGGGGCTTTTGAGGTCCGGGGTCACCACCTTGGAAGAGATTCTCCGCGTGACCAGTAAAGGATAGCAATGCCATCTTACGAATATCAGGTCAAAGATAAAACCGGAAAAGATATCCAGGGGGTCCTGGAGGCCGAGGACACGACCGAACTCGTGAGGCAGCTGAAGTCGCAGGGGTACCTCGTCGTGCGCATCCAGGAGGTCAAGAAGGCCGCCTCGATCTTGACGGTAGAAAGAACACCGGTAAAAAAGACCGGAGGAAAAGGCGGGAGCGTCAAGCTCGATGATCTCGTGGTATTCGCGCGCCAAATGGCCACATTGGTCGCGGCAGGGATCCCGCTGGTCCAGTCGCTGGATATTTTGGCCGATCAGGTGGACAAGCAGAAATTCCGCTTGGTCCTGAAAAGAATGCATGTGGATGTCCAGAGCGGCAAAAGCTTCTCGGAAGCCATGCAACTCCACCTAAAAGTTTTTTCCATGCTTTTTATCCATATGGTGCGCGCGGGCGAGATGAGCGGCCGGCTGGAGGAGATCCTTGACCGCGTAGCGCATTATTTTGAAAAGTCGAGCGCATTGCAGAAGAAAGTCAAGGCGGCCCTGATGTACCCCACCGCGGTCTCCGCGATGGCCTTTGGCATCACGTTCTTCATGCTGGCTTTCATCATTCCGAAATTTGCGACGATCTTTGACGGACTGGGTGCCAAATTACCGGCCCCGACTTTACTTCTGATCTCGGTCAGCCGCTACCTCTCGGTCCACTGGTGGTGGATCCTTTCGCTTCTGGGAGGGGGGATATTTCTTTTTACGCGGATCATCCGAATGCCTTGGGGCCGCCTTGCCTGGGATTCCTTTACGCTGAGGATGCCGATCTTCGGGACGATCATTCTGAAGGTGGCGGTCAGCAAATTCGCGAGAACACTTTCAACGCTCGTGCGGAGCGGCGTGTCGATCCTTGCGGCTCTGGAGATCGTGAGCAAGACTTCGGGGAATGCGCGGATCGAGAAGATCATCGTGGACCTGATGGCGTCCGTAACACGCGGTGAGACCATTGCCGGTCCGCTTGAGAAAAGCGGCATATTCCCCAGCATGGTCGTGCGTATGATCGCTATCGGGGAAGAGACCGGCGAATTGGAAGAGATGCTTAATAAGATCGCGGATTTTTATGATGCGCAAGTTGACACGGCGGTGTCTGGACTGACCTCGCTCATTGAACCTCTTATCATCGCCTTTCTCGGCATTGTGATCGGCGGCATTGTCATAGCTCTTTTCCTTCCTATACTTACCCTAACCCAATCGATCAAATAGAGATAGACACTTTAAAAATTTTCTTAAGAAGTATCTCCGGATATTTTCCAATAAGCAGTTTTTCTTCGACCAGCCCTTGCTATTAATTCGGCCGTTGGCTACACTTCTATTAGGCCAAGGTAGAAGAAGGAGAAATACAATGTTTATTAAATTAAATCAACGTGGTTTTACGTTGGTGGAGATCATGATCGTGGTGGCGATCATTGGGCTTTTGGCCGCTATTG
>CAIJHQ010000059.1 GCA_903820505.1 Candidatus Omnitrophota bacterium | reverse complement strand
TCGAGAGCAATAAGTGCAAACGGTTTCAGTTACACATTATCAACCGGGTGTACTTCTGCGACTGATGCTATGGGCTATGCTATGCAGAAAATACGTTTTGGTATGGCGGATTTGATTATTACCGGCGGTGCCGATGCCTGCGTCGATCCAGGCATCCTTGGTGCTTTTTGTCAAATGGGCGCGGTATCCACGCGCACGGATGATTTTAAAAAAGCTTCGCGCCCATTTAATAAAGACCGAGATGGTTTTGTGATTGCCGAGGGGAGCTGGATTTTTCTTTTAGAGGAGATGGAGCATGCGCTGGCGCGCAATGCGACGATTTACGGAGAAATAGTCGGTTATGGCGCTACCTGTGATGCCTGGCACATGTCAAAACCTCACCCATCCGGGGATTATACAGCTGCAGCGATCAGGGCGGCATTGGCGGATGCCGGTTTAAACACAACGGATATTGATATTTTTGAGGCCTATGGGAATGCCACACCAATCAACGACAGCTATGAAACGGCAGTTATCAAAAAAGTTTTTGGCGAACACGCTTATAAATTAGCGGTTCCTTCGGTGAAATCCATGCTAGGGCACCCAATCGGGGCTGCCGGAGCACAACAGGTTGCGGCCGTTTTGTTGGCTTTGGCAGAAGGATTCATCCATCCCACGATTAATTATGAGGTTCCCGATCCTGATTGTGATCTTGATTGTGTGCCCAATCAGGGCAGGGATGGGGAATTCAATGCGGCCATCTGTAATAGTCTGGCATTTGGCTCTAAAAACGCGGCCATTATCATCAAGAAGTTTAAACGTTGATATGGTCAACGCCTTTATTCTGTTAGCCAATATTTGCTTGCCCGCCACTGCGGTTTTCCTGTCATTGAAGTTTCCTTCGACTCCATTCCGATGGTGGTTCTCGCTACTCATAACAGCTCATGTGGCAATCAGGATGTGGGAGACGTTTTTTACAAGCAGGGAGAAGGACCCCCGTCGGTTCGCGGGAGATTGGACTCTTGCTGTTGGAACTTTTGCGTATATCGGGTTGTGCTTTGTTATTACGTTTGAATTTTTCTTAATTCCGCGAGAAAGATTTTTCTCTGTCTCCTTGGTTGGGCTGGTTTTATACATTTTCGCCGCCAGATTGCGCTGGTGGGGCCAGATTACTCTTGGCAAACAATGGGCGATACACGTCGTGGGTGAAGGGAAAATCAAAAAAAACAGGCTTTTGCAATTAGGTCCCTATGAATTCATCCGTCACCCCATTTATTCCGGAATTCTCATCGAAGAAATCGCGCTACCTCTGCTTGCCAACACTTATTATGCTCTTGTCATGGCGGTTCTGATTAATATACCGCTTCTTCTCATACGGTTATTCGCTGAGGAAAAGAAATCCTCGGAAAAATTTGGGGATGACTATCACGCTTATAGTCAAAAGTCCGGGAGGTTTTTCCCTAAAGGCGAAAAGTGGCCGTTATTTTTTAAAAAAATATTTTCTGAAGTTATTCGTTAAATCCCTATGCTGAACCTTCTCGTCGTAAGCGGTGTTTTCCCTTGGGCTCTTAATCTCCTCATCGGTTTTTTTGTCCTTGCCAAGAACCCCGGAAATGTCACGAACCGAAAATTCTGCATTTTTAGTTCCAGTATCGCATTCTGGAGCGTTGGGTCGTTCGTGGTGCAACCCCAAGTCATATCAAGTCTGCCGGCCGCGGTATTTGCTGCAAAAATATGTTACTTCGCCGCATGCTTCTTACCGATTCTTTTTTTGGATTTCGCTTGTTCGGTGAGCGGGACCAAGATTAAAAATCCTATAATATTGCGCAGTCTTTATTTTTTTGGGTTTTTTTTGGCAATATGCCTTTTCGGAAGCAATCTTTTTCTTGCTGGTTTGAGGGATTTGCCGCATCTCCATTTTCGCGTTTCCCAGCCGGGGCCGATTTATTATCTTTTCTTTGTGTATTTTTGCATTTGCATTTTTTGGGCGCTGACAATCCTGCTAAAGGGCATCCGGGTTGGCCCTTCCACCAAAAGCAATCAATTGAAATACGTTTTTATCGCCTATCTTGTTGCGGCATTATCGGGATTTGAATATTTTCTGACCGTTTTTGGCATCGTCCCTTACCCTCCGATCGATGATTACATATTGATTTTTGCTATTCCGATTTTGTCCTATGCCATCGTTCGGCATCGTCTTATGGATATCGAAGTCATTATCAAAAAGACCATTGTCTTTGCAGGGCTGTTTGGCGTATTCATGGCGATTGTGAGCGCGGTGACGGCATTGGCACAGAGCTACCTTGGACTGCATGTCAGAATGGGGCCAATCACGTCGAGTCTCGCTAGTGTTTTGATCGCGGTAATGCTTTATGACCCCGTGCGGAAGTTTCTCGTTAATGCGACAGATACATATCTTTTTCAAAAAAAGGATGATTTTAAAATCATCCTTAACCGTTTAGCAAAAAATATTATCAGCATATTAGACATCCATGAAGTGGGCGAGACCGTGCTTAACACCTTGCAAGAGTCTTTGCGGCTGGAAACAGGAGCCTTGATTATCCGGGACGAGAAGAACAAGCATTATAATCTGCTGAACGCTTTTAATCTTAATCCGGTAAGACAAAAGTTTTCAAGTGATTGCGCATTCATTCAATATTTCTCCGAATCCGATAAGAACATCAATTTGGAAAAACCAGACGCTAAAAACATGCTTCCCGAGGAAGTTGTAAGAAACTTAGAGGCGCTTATGGCAGTAATTTGCGTCCCGCTTTTTGCGCAGGGGGAATTAATCGGCCTACTGACAATGGGGAAGAAGATGTCTGATCAGGAATTTACGCAAGAAGAGATCGACTATTTGCCGGTAGTAGCGGGCCAGACAGCGATCGCTATTAGAAATGCGCAGCTCGTAAATGATGTTATTCTGGAGCGTGAAGAGAAAGTAAAAGCGCAAAATAAAGCCGAGCAGGTAAATTATGCATCCTCACTGTCTCATGAAACAGGTAACGCTTTAGTTGGAATCACGAGCACTTCGCAGAACATTTCCGAAGGACTTGTTAAGGATCTGCGAAAGCTAATCAAATACTGTGAGAATAAGCTGGATGCCAATCTCCAAAAACGCTATGAGGAGATCGCGGATAAGATTTACCGGTTTTCAAAAACGATAGAACAAAACAGCGAAAAGGTACGCATAATTATTAAAACCGCGACGGGAGGATTAAAAGATAATCGATCTGAGAAAGAAGAGATGTCGTTTAGGTTTGTTTGGAATCACGCGAAAAAAGAAGCGAACATAAACGATGTTCGTTACGACGGTCAAATGCCGGACCCATTCATTGTCTTTGGGAATACATCATTGCTAACAAGGGTGCTCGTCAATTTGTTTATTAATTCAAGAGATGCCATGATCCAGATAGCAGGGGAGCGGTGTATTCATTTAGAAGCATCCTATCGTGCTTTTGAAGGCCGCCAAGTGGCATGGATCGAATACTGGGATGATGGCACAGGCATTCCGGAGGAATTGTTTGCAAAAGTTTTTGAGCAGGGCTTTTCTACTAAACCAAAGCCAAAGGGGCCGATGGGGCTGGATTCAGGCTATGGCCAAGGCCTATACTATTGCCGAAAGTTTATTGAGGAGTTTCATAAGGGACGTATTTGGCTAGAGAAAAAAGATGCGGGTGGCTCAAGATTTGTTTTCTGGATTCCTGCAGACAAGGAAGGAAATGGTGAAAACAAATGAACGAAAAAATCCTGATTGTCGATGATGAAAAAGATGTTTGTGAAGCATTGAAAGAGAACTTGAATCGCGAAGGATACGAAGTCGAAGTGTGTTATACCGGCGTTGCCGCTCTTCTGCTTCTGAACGAGAAAAAATACGATTTGGTTCTGATCGATATCAGACTTGAGGGGAGAATTTCTGGAATCGATCTAATTAAAACGGCGGTTGATTTAACTCCTAAGCCGGCGGTTGTCGTCGAATCGGCAACTCCCAAAAAGCAACTGGAAGAAATTTTAAAAAAAGAAGGGTTGCTTGAGCGCGTTGACAAGATCCTCGAAAAGCCAAGCGATTTACGCTTGGATCATTTTAACCGTTTCATTGAACAAGTTCTTTCGAAGGGAAGGGGATAAGCCCGTATGTCGGAAAAAACAAATACTATTCTAATCGTTGATGATGACAAGATCGTGATCGAACAATTGGTAACCCATTTCCGAAGGCGAGGGTATGAACCTATTGCAACCGCTAATCCTTCCATCGTGGAACAAACTCTTGCGAATTTTGAAGTGCAGTTGATTCTTCTGGATCTAAGGATGGAGAGACTGAATGGCTATGATGTTTTAAAGAACCTCCGGAGCAAAGGCATCAAGACGCCGGTACTCATCATCACGGCCTACTATGACGACGAGAAGGAGAGACTTAAAGAAATCGGGATCACTGAAGCGGATGTCATCCCAAAACCTTTTCGGGATTTTGGAAAAATAGAAGCGAGTATTAATCGGAAATTAAACAGGATCGTTGTCCCGGAGGAAGTTTGCAGCGAATACGAGGACGAGATCTATTATGACAATCGCACCAAGCTTTTAATCGCTGATGATGAGGAAGAAATCACCGATTTTCTAAAGGAAATGTTTGTGGAAAGAAAATACGAGGTAGTTACTTTTAAGGACGGCAACGCCGCACTGGAGTATGTCAAAGCAAACCCGCAAGGCTGCCATATTGCACTTGTAGATATGGCGATGCCCCGTATTTCAGGGGATCAGCTTATTAAGGCAATCATGACAATCAATCCCCGGATCAAGTGTATTCCCATGTCGGCTAAATTTCCGGACGAGGTTGAGCAAGAGCTGCGGAATATCGGCTTTGATGTTTCGAAGCTCGTGACCAAACCGTTTAAGGTGCCGCTCTTGATCGAGACCATCAAGGTGGCTGCTGTGGAAGCCGGGGTTTTGGGGCCTTCTAATTAGAACTGAATGGCAGGAAAGCTTGCCATAAAAGCCTTCGTGGTAGTCTTTCCTGGATTACGGATGATGTAGCCTAGGCTGCCATCGAAATAGATGCTCTCTCCCTTGCCTAGGGGGAGGGCGCTTCTGCTCTTCCCAACCGTAATTTCGAGCTCACCATCCTCAAGATAAAGGGCGATCATCGCAGCGTCTTTTCTCTCCCAGCTCTTTTTGGATAAAGAGCCCTGTCCTTCAATCCTCAGTTCCCCGCAAAAAAGATCGCTTTTGGCTGGAGGCACGCAGGAATAAATGCTAACCCCGTAATAGGTGGAATAGTCAATCAAGGCGCGAGTCTTGGCAGTTGCCAGTTCAAAAGGCTTTTGTGGCTGATGATGTGCCCACCCTAAGAAGTCATCCATTGAAACACGGGCTCCTCCTAAAAGGTCCTCGATTTTTTCCCAATAAACGACAGAAGAGCCCTTTTTGAGGCGCATCATTTTGGCAATTTGCTCATGGTCGAGATTATCCGTCAAATCCGCAAGGTGTTTGACGGAGAGCGTAATGCCTGGGCGATCCGAACGTTCCTTGCGTAAAGCTTCAATGCCTTTGGCGACATTAATAGTTGCTTCTGATTTTGCTTCTGGTCCTGGAGAGGAAGTTGTCTTATCTGAAATCTTGGTCATTAAATAGACGACAGCAGCGGCATCGTCATCTTCATTAGTAAAGCTGTGTCTATAAAATCCGTCGAGAGCAAAACCTTGGTTTGTTGTAACGGCATGAGACCGGTTTCCATATGTGATTTTGATATTAAAGCCGGAAGAGACAAAACCAACGACAGGGAAATGCATCCCCAGCGAAAGGTTATCAACCGATCTTTTGGGAGGCAGATTAATCCTGCAAATGAAGAAATCGCGGGTTGCTGTCAGTGGCGGGGAAATTGGTGTTATGTCAAAGTTCTTAAAGCGGAGCCTCACGCTTTCGTGCCATTCAAGAGGGGAACGTTTTCGTTTGCGAATGCCCGCAATTTCCTGAGGGGTTTGACGCTTTAAGGGGAAGAAATTTGCCGGGTCTCGCTCGCGGCCTAATAGAATGAGTTCGTCAGCAGTTGTTCCAAGTTCGGAGGCCATTCGTTCGAGGTTGTCTACTGTTGTAGCCTGCTGGTGGTCGTTTTCGATGGATTTAAGGGTCGCCTCGTTAATTCCTACCTTCTTTGCGAAATCAATTTGCCTGATCCCCTTGTCCACGCGGATCCTCTTGATAACAGATCCCACGAGGGGGCGTCTTGAGAGGGGGATCTGCGGTCCCTCATGTCTGTATTTTTCAATGATTTCTCTATACATATCAGGCTCCCATCGTGTCTCTTAATTAAAATATTCACAATATCTTGCATCAAAAACTGCCACATTTGCCTTCTAAAAGTAGAGTATACATGCAGTTATGCAGGATGTCAAATATCGAATTATTATTAATAAAAACTATCTTTTGTGATGGCCTTGCTTTGTTGAATAGCTGATGCTATGTTCAGAGTAGAGGGAGGCGAAGAAAATGGAAAAACAGGAAATGAAAGATACGGATAATGAAAAACGAGAAAAAAATGATAATTACAATCCTATGATTATGCCCGAGAACCAGCCCTCTGCCCAAGAGTATCACCATGCACGCCATGCTCTCTATTTCCTCTATTTCGGGACCTATTCGGTAATTACTCACAAAACAGCTTGGTGCACTCAAGAGAAGGTCGAGCGGGTCTCAGTTCACTTGAATTGTCTCAGGGAATTCATTGAGCAGGATACGGTCTTAGAGCATGCGGTAAATGCGCTTCTTCGGCAGTTAGCACTGTCCAAGCCTTGTAATTATAAAGAGTGGGGACATTTCTTGTTTCGGAATTGGACGAGCATTCGTCAGGTCGCGGCTCACTATGGTGAGGATAAAAAATGCTTTCCCGATTCTTATTATTACGCGCTGAAGCAATTATTTGAAATCAATGGATAGGGAGCGAGAAATGCCAGATCTAAAAATAATAGAGGGTGACGGGAAAATAGGTCAGGAAAAAGGGACGGCAATCCGGGACCTGCGGGATCGCTACCTTGTTGAGGAAGAGCAATCGCTTGGGCGGTTGTTTGTAGGGTACTTCAACAACAAGATGGCGGTCCTTGTCTTTCTTATTCAAGCCCAAAAACATAAACCCGATGCGAAGGTGATCAGCAGCGTAAGCCTTTTTCTGGATGATCTTTTCCACCATATGCTTGATGGTTCTAAACAAGGACGGTATCGGAGAGTATTTCTATGGCTTAAACGGTTTTTGTTGAAGCTGCCAAATGTTCGGTCGGATCAAAGAAGAAGGGCATCTCATTTTATTCAGGATCTGTACGGTGTTTTCGGAGTGCATCTCAATTCAAAATTAAGAGGGGGATAAAAATGAAAATTCAAAAGAAACCATTCAGGAAGTTTGTGAGGCGTTGTTCGGCGTTGTACCGCTGGTTCACCTGTTACCGTAAACACGTGAGAATGATCGAGGCGGAACTCGGTGACCGGTTGGAAACGTGCTAGAGGAGGGAATATGATGGAGATAAGCGAAATGCCCATGGAAGAAGCGAGGAGAATAACCCGCCACCGGATCATAAAAGAATATGGCGAAAATCTTCTTCGACGACGCAAGGAGCGGGGAATTACCATGATCGAGCTTTTTGAGCGAACCGGGGTAGCTTGCAAAGAGATCGCTGGTGCCGAGAGGGGATTAATCGACCTCGCGGAAGATCAGAAGTGGCGTATCGCAAAGTTCCTGCGCCGTCAGAAGATCATCTGATGCGCCCGATAGTAATATGAATAGAGAATCGTCTATTATAGATAGAGGTTTCTCACATTTGGTTTTAAATCCCATTGCTTAAATTTAAGCTGACAGGTATGTCTTAGGTAAGAGAAGAAACGGGGCTGATTATGGATTCAGGTGTGACCGTTCATAAAGGGAAGCACGGCGCACTTTCACACGAACAGCCCTGTGAGGAGATGTCGTGCTACTTGCACGCCGGCTTCAAACGATCATTCGGCAAGGAGCCGAGCATATTTGACATGTAGCGTCTGAGCGATCCTGTGAAAGGTCCGGAAGGATGGCATTTCGATTTGCTCGGGGAGTTCAAGCCGTTGCCAGTAATTAACGGACATCCCGGTTCTTTCTGCTGCCTGCTCCTGCGTGAGGCGGAGTTTTTTGCGGTATTTTTTCATGTTTTTGGCGAGAATGGCTTTAAGTTTCATCATGATAGGCGGCATTATGGAGGAGAATGCTTTTTGGGAACATTGAGGCTGCCGAAAGGTTCCCCTTGAGCATAAAAGTGGCCATTAAGTAACATTTTTATGAAATTATCAAAAACAGCCCTGTGAGAAGGCATGGATTGCGCGCAAAAGGCGTAGTTCGTGCGGAAGGCGAGGACTTCTCACGGGGCTTTTTTATTAACCGTGGCATCCGGCGACGTTAGCACCATGGCGGCTATAACTATAAGGGTTCAATAATGCTTTTATCGTCAGGAAGGCCGGAGGTGAGTGATATGTGCGCAAACGAAGCAGGAATTTCAAAAGCGAAGTCAGGTCTTCGCGGGGGGTATGGACATATTCGATGTCCAAACCCGGAGTGTGACTATATTCTTTTTGAGGCTTCAAAGAGGCTTTGGCACACTGGCGGGATCGAAAGGATGCTTTGTCCGACATGCGGTCATTCGGCTTCGTTTATCGCGTGCCTCCAGTCAGAAAATGATGCTGGGGCGCTTATCGTTCGATACGGGTGTCGCAAATGTGAGCTCTGCTTTGAAAGAACGATGGTCGGGGTCCGGAAATACTGCACGGGCTGCCACACCTACCAAAACATCTATTTTCCGCTCTCCTTGGCCCTCTCAGGGGGCATTCCAAGCATTCAGGAACCCGTGGTAGAAACCTGACGTTCTTTTAGTACCCCTGCCTTTGATCCCGCACCCGGGCATGCCTCTTTGACGACCCTATACACCTTTTTCAGGGTCTACCTCCCGCTCGACCACGCTCTCTCATCTTAAATTTGGTACTCGAGACCGTGGTCGAGCGGGGTTCTCGGCATGCCCGGGTGCGGATGCTTCCCCAAAGAATAATTCCTTAAATGTTCGTGGAAATTTATTTCAAGTATAAAAACGTTCGCAAATGTTGAATGCTGCCTTCTTAACTCAATGTCCCATGAGAGATATATATTAAAAGACCAGTCCAAAGCCTGGTTGCTAACACGGCGCTAAAGCCCAAGAGGTAAAAGGAGATCAAGATGAAGAATACGGAAATTCAAGAGAGACGTCCGATTGCTCCAAACGTCAAGACGGTTTCCAAAGGAGTATTTCAGCAGTTGGTATCGTGGTTTAGAGCAGGATTAGGTCTTGGTTTGATGCTTTTTGTGGCATTAAACACCTTTTCAGTTCTGTCCCATGGTGCGAATTGGCTCGAAGGATCGGCAAAGCAAGGTCAGTCAAGGGATCCGAGACAGGGTTTTAGCCCTGTGCTCCCCAAGACGGACCCTGTGGCGCCGGTTCGAGTGGTACGTAGTACGGTTGCGGTTCAGCAAAGCCAGGATGATTACAGGATGTTCCGCGAAAAGGCCCGTTTTGTGACGGACCTTTCGAATAATGTATCTCGGACGTTGAGCAGCCTGGCGCGTTAAGCATCTGACGACAGGGGAGAAGCAGGCATGCTTCTCCCCTCAAGCAGGATGGATCATTGGAAATAGGTCTAGCTAAGAGTCAGGAGGGGTGTGTTGACAGAAGACATTGAAAGTAAGGAAACCCAGGTGCCGGAAGGAGCCGTTGAAAATGCTAGTCCGGTTGTTTTGACGGAACGCGATCTCGCGGTCATGCAGTTTGCGCACGAACAGCGTTACCTCGCTTACAACCAGATCAGCGATACGTTCTGGAAGGGATGCTCTGAAGACGCAAATGCCTGCAAGCATCGCGTGGCGAAACTCGTTACGGCCGGGTATTTGTCGAAGAAGTACAGCGGTAGAAAGAAAGTGGACATTTATTTTGCCACGGAAAAGGCTGTGGAGGCACTAAAGGCCAAGTCGCTTGATTTTGGGATCCCGGCGCTTAAGTTTACCCGTGATTTCGAGCGGTATATTTCGCATGACCTGCATGTTACCGACATCCGGATGCTTTTCCGGGAATTGGGGTGGCGTGAGTGGACAAGCGAAAGGGTCCTCCGGGAGCGGGATCATTTTTACCATAGACCCGACGGGGTCCTTGCGGTTCGTGGGCAGAAGATCGCTATTGAATTTGAGAACAGGATCACAAAGGGGAAGGCGCGTTACAAGGAGATGTTTGATTACTATGACGGGCATGCTGGTTACAAACTGCTTTTCGTGATCATTCGTAAGGATATCCGGGACTGGCTTCTGGATCTCAAGTATGACGCGAGAAAAGTATGGTTCGCCAATTACGAGGATCTGATGGCGCAGAAAGGAAAAGCACTTTTCGAGAACATGAGGGCAACATTTGAGCTTAGCCGTCTCCTTTAGGGAGTGAAAGCGCTATGCCGAAAATTCGGGAAAAACAGGAACCTTGGGTGGTGCGCCTGCTCGCGGGCGTCTTTTCGGCGGTCCCGCTGGGGCTGGCGGATGTGCTTTTGGCGCTTGTTTCAAAGGTCAAAAATCCGTGGTTCCAACGGGCGCTTTTCGCGCTCTCGTTTGCTGTCTCTATCACGAGTGCCCTCTCGTTTAACCGCGTTCTTGATTTGTTGCAGCTGTTCTTCCTGAATGACGCGAAAAATCAGGCGGAGGGAACGGTTCTTAAACTGGGACTCTTTTACCTCCTTTACGTCGTTGTGTCGCTTCCGGTATTTCTCGTGGTCGCCTATCTGGGAAGTCACGAGAAGCTTTTTAAAGGGGGCGCAGCAAAACGGGAGCCCGGGAAGGGACGAATGCGCTATCAAAGGTACAAGTCTTCACACACCCAAGTTTATCTCGGGGATAGTTTTTTAAGCTCCCGCCCGCTTTTTCTTAAGAATGATCAGCGCGAGATGCACATGCAGGTGATCGGCTCCACGGGGACGGGGAAGACGGAATCTGTCCTTCTTCCCATGCTCGCGCACGACATCGATCACGGCAAGGGAGCGATCGTGATTGACGGGAAAGGAGACCTTGAGCTCCTTGACCGCATCCATGCGATCGTTAAAGACAAAGGCAGGCTCGAAGACTTTTACTTTTTCTCGCTCGCTCATCCGGAAAAGTCCAATACCTATAACCCGCTCCTCAGGGGCAATGCCACGGAACTGAAGGACAAGATCGTGGGCAGCATGGCCTGGAGCGAGGAATTCTACCGGCGGATGGCGGAACAGGCGGCTCTCGCGATCCTAAACGCCCTCATTCTCACAGGACAGAAGATCCGGTTCAGGACGCTCCACGCCTGCCTGACGGACCTGGGGTCTTTGAAAACGCTCTCCGACCAGACGGGCGCCATAGACAAGAACCTGCAGCTGGACTTGGTCAACATGATCAATAATTTTCATGATAACCGGAAATTCCTCTCAGGGCTCATGGCCGATCTCTATCTTTCGTCTAGGAGCGAATTTTCCGAGAAACTCGATACTGACAGACCGGAGATCGATCTCTTGGAGATCTATAAGGGGCAGAAGATCGTTTACTTCGCGCTTGATCTTCAGGGGTACGGGGACACGGCCAGGCGCATGGGGAGGATGATCCTTCAGGACGTGAAGACCGTCTCAAGCCACATTCAATCGAACATTCAGGCTTCAAAGCGGCATTTCTTCCCGGTCTTTATTGACGATGCAGCAAGCTTTCTGGATCTCGGGTTCGTGGATTTCTTAAATAAATCCCGGGCCTCGCGGCTCGCCATCGCGCTCTTTCACCAGTCGCTTGGCGATCTTTATTTCCGGTCAGCCCCCAATTTTCAGCAGCAGGTGATCGAGAACACGAATATCAAGATCATCCTCAGGCAGGATGATCCCGACGCGGTTGAAAAGTTCTCGAAGATCGCGGGAACGCGCAAGACCTTGATTCCGACCTATCAGACCGAAGAGCGTCTTACGGGAAAAGGGATGACCGGCACGGGGTCCGTACGTGAAGGGCAGGAGTTCAAGATAGAACCGGACCTGATCCGCGAGCTTAAAAGGGGGGAAGCGGTTGTGATCTTGAAAAGTCCGGGGTTGCTTACCGATCACATCAAACTGGATTTTTTCGGACACCCGGAATATCCGGGGATTTTTAAACCTCTCAGAGGAAAGCAAATCGATAAAGTAAGGGCGGCTAAGGAAGTAGTGCCGAAGCCAAAAGATGCTCCACCGGTCGCGGAAGGGTCCATGCCGCCGGAGGTCGCGGATCCATTGATCGAACTCCGCAATTTAGGTCTCAAAGACAAGTAAGAGCTACAGAAACATAACTTCGCAAAAGCCTTAACGGAAAAGGGGAAGGCCTGGGTCAGTCACCCGGGTCTTCCCCTTTTTTCGTTTCCGGGCGCATTCTAAAAAGGAGGTGATCCAGCCACAACACAGCTTTACCCAGTGCAATTCAACTCAACCACAAACAAGGAGAAACTAACATGGAAACAGCAACTGCAGTTCAAAACGAAAAAACTGAAAACGTGGTCCTCTGTGACGTTCCGAGGTCGGGAAATGACGTCTACCGGATCTCCCGGAATGTTTACAAGGGGGAGAGGTATGTCGACCTCAGGATCTTCTTCCGGAGCAAAGGAGACGCGTCCCTTCTCGTCCCGACGACCAAAGGGGTGTGCTTCCCGGAAAAGATCCGTGAGGACGTTATCGCCGGGCTCATTTTGGCCCGTAAGGCGCCTGAGGTCCAGTGCCCGGAGGGTGAGCAGTTCCGGAGCGTGAAGATCCTCGAGATCCCGCTCTCAGAGACGGAGCAATTCCGGATCTCCAAGGGCAGCGGATCGAAGAACGCGTTTGTCGATATCAGGAAGTTCTTCCAAGCCCAAAAGGACGGCGCCTTTGTTCCGTCCAAGACGAAGGGCGTCTCGATCCTTGGGACCTCGCTTGATGAGGTGATCACGGGATTGATGCGGACCGAGCCTGATAACGCGGCGTAAAGAAGCTGCGCGGAAATTAAAAAAAAAGAGAGGGGAGACGGCTTATGGCGGGCTGTCTCCCCATTTTTTTTGAAAGGAGGTGAATCCCATGAGGCTGATCGTTCGAAGAAATGATCTTCAAAAACATGCGGGAGTGATTTCCCGGTTTCAAAAAAGCGGCTGGGAGATCGTGATCCGCTAAAACATAGCAGTAAACCAAACGCGCTTGAGAAGAGGCGGTATTCCCGTGAAAGGGAGTCCGCCTCTTTTTGCGTCTAAAAGGAGGGTATCCCCATGCGAAAGAAATTATCGGTCAGAGATTGGCCTGAAAGCGAGCGGCCAGCGGTAAGAGCGATGGAAAAAGGGATTGATGCTTTGTCTGATGCGGAGATCCTCTCTCTCATCCTCAAGAAATGCACGTACGAGCAAACGGAAGTCGGTGTTGCCCTGGAGCTACTCAATAAGGCCGGGGGCCTCAGGCAGCTCTTTGATCTCAGGGATCTACCAGAGTCGCAGCAGGTTGTGCTTCAGGCCGTGCGTGAGGTTGGGCGGCGCGTCTTAAAGCAGGGGATGATCGGGCAGAACTTCGTCCGGAGTCCCCAGGCGGTCACCGATTACCTCACGGCCAGTCTCCGGGACCTTAAGCGTGAGGTCTTTAAGGTGATCTTCCTCGATAAGGCCTTAAAGATCCTGGGTGAAAAAGACATGTTTTTCGGGACGGTTGATGAGGCGGCCGTGCATCCCCGAGAGGTCGTGCGCGAAGCGCTTTTTCAAAACGCATCGAGCCTGGTGCTCGTACATAACCACCCATCCGGGAAAGTCGAACCCAGCCGCGAGGATTACGAGATCACCCAGAAGATCAAGTCCGCCTGCCAGACGGTCTCGATCAGGATTCTCGATCACATCATTGTCGGAGAGAACCAGTATTTCAGCTTTTCGGAACGAAGCCAACTCTAAAAAACAAAAACAGAAGGAGGAATTTGTATGCAACTTATTTTGAGGAAAAAAGCTCACCAGAGACTTCTCAGGCTTTACCGGGCACTTGGAAAAGAGATCCGTTGTGCCGGACGGATGCGTTTTGGGAAGACGATGGCGACTTTAGATGTCATGCAGGAACTATTGATAAGGCGCGAGACCTGGGAAGAAAAAAAGCGCGGGAAGGCATGATCAGGAAATTGTAACGCGAAAAATTTAAACCAAAACAACAGGGCGGGGAGAGTGAATTTCTTCCCGCTCTTTTTTCTAACATGAAAGGAGATTTCAAATGACGACCGAAATCCAGGTTTTGCAAGAAACGGAAAATTCTACAGACGCGCCGTGCGCCCAATGCGGGGAGGTAAGCCGGAAAAGCAGCATGACGGAGGTAAGTGAAAAGTTCTATTGCGAAAAGTGTCTCGACGAGCATTTCCGTTACTGCTCGGGCTGCGAGGTCTATGTCCGTTCCGACCGCGCTTATTATTCCGAGCTCCACGACCGGGATTATTGCGAGAGCTGTTTTAGCGAGCGTGTGGCCTCTTGCTCCGAATGCCGGGATCAGATCAACCCTGATTCCTGTTTCCGGAACGACGAGGGAGACGTGTTTTGCGACGATTGCTGGAGTAACCGGGAAGGAGGGAGGGCCCCACGGTATCAGGAGTTTTCAGGCGGCATCTTCAACATGTGCCGCTCCCCTCGAAAATACGGGATCGAGATCGAGGCCATGATGGAAGAAGACGCGGATCATCTTCCTTCCGAAAGGCTCGGGAGCTGGCAGCAGGTGACGGATGGATCTCTCGGGGATAACGGCCGGGAGTACGTGAGCCCGATCCTTCAGGGCGATGAAGGCTTCCAGGAGATCAAGAAATTCACAGGCGGTCTTCTGGGCTGGGGATATTTCGTGAACCGCAGCTGCGGTCTCCACGTCCATATCGACGGGCGCGATCTCGGATGCGCGGAGATCAAGAAGCTCCTGAAGATCACGCGGTATTTCGAGCCGGTGCTTTATGCCATGCTCCCGGAATCCCGTCATGAAGGGAGTTATTCCGTGCCTCTCGAGAAGTTCCCGAAATCGAGGTTCCGGATCGGCGCAAAGGATGAAGAAGCGCTTAAGAGGCTCTGGTACGGTCCCAAGGGGAGCCGGAAGGTGGATCTGAAGTCCAAGTACCATCACTCCCGCTACTACGGGCTCAATATCCACTCCTGGTTTTACCGGCGCTCCCTGGAGTTCCGTTATCACTCCGGGACTTTGAGCTCTCTTAAGATCACGAACTTCATCGTGATCTGCCAGGCCATGGTGGATAAGGCGCAGGAGATCAAACAGGTGCGGATGCCGCAGCCGGGCGCATTCTCCGACCTTCTCGAACTGTTCGTGCCGTTCTTGGGCCTGACGCCTGAGATCGCCAGGTATGTGCGCGAACGCGTTCAGAAGTTCCACCCCGAACGGCTACTTGTTCCCGCCGCGTAAGTCCCGCCCCGAAACTCTAAACAAAACAATCACTCAATAACAATAGGAGAAGACTGCCATGTGTGGAATCTACGGTTTTGCGAAAAAAGAAGGAGCCTTAAGCGTGCTCGAGCGTTTTAAATTGCGGGGGATGATTATGGACCTCGCTTTTCAAAATGAAGAAAGAGGAAAGGACGGGACGGGGATCGCGCTTCTGTCTCCCGCGAAGTGGACACTCTTTAAGGAAGCGGCGCCGTCGGGGAAACTTCTCAGGACGAAACGTTTCCAGGGGATGATCCGCGAGATCACCGATAAAACACAGATCTGTCTCGGGCATACGCGCCTTGCGACGATCGGGGATGTGCAGAATAAACACTGTCATCCTTTCGAGACGGAGCATTTTCTGGGGGTGCATAACGGCCACTTCATGAACCGGGAAGCGCTTCTCAAGAAATATTCGAAAACGCCGGAAACGCCGGTCGATAGCGAGGCGATCTTCCGGGTTCTTGACGGGGAGTTGAGCGTGAAGGGCATGGTCTCGAAGCTCGGGGAGATGGAAGGGGATTTCGCGCTCGGGTTCGCTCTCAAGGGCGATCCGTGCAGGCTCTTTCTTGTCCGGAACAATGAAAGGCCGCTTCATGTCGCCTATGTCCCCAGGCTCATGACCCTCTTCTGGTCAAGCGACCACGAGCATCTTGAGTACGCTCTCGCGCGTAACGGTCTTCAGGGCTCCGTTTGGGCGATCTTGGAGGACTATCTTTACGTCGCGGATGTTCGGAACTTCAATTCCAAAAGCCGCATGAAAAAGACCCCGTGCAAAATGAAGCCGTATGTGGGGTCACTCGAGGCGGGATGGGTGGAAGACGATTTTCGCTGCCAGCGCCCGCCGCGTTTTTTCTCCTTTGACGAGCTGCAGGATTTCGGACTTCTGGATGGTTCCGGAATGAACGAGCGCTCAAAGATCCCCTGCGCGATCTGCGACGCAGAGTTTATTGCGGAGGAGCTCTTCTATGACGACATGAGTCGCAGGTTTATGTGCGAAGCCTGCAGCTTTGATTGTATGGAGAAAGACAGCGGGAAAACGGCGGAGCTTTTCGAGCTAGCAGGAGTCTAGCCGTTCGGCCGCAATTTAAAAACGACACGAAGGGCGGAGGTTTTAGGCCTCCGCCCTTCACGTCATTAAACATGGGGAGAGAAAACATGAACGATCTATTAATGGAAAAGAGGCGGGATATGAGCTTGAGAGAATGGATCAAACAATTTGAAAATCAATTTAGCGAACGGGAGCTGAATTATATGACCGTCCATAAGGCGAGCATCGCGGCTCAATTGAAAGATTCGGAAACCGGGAATCTGCATCTGCACAATTTGACGTATAAGGCGAAAGACGGGACGGATCTCGTCATCAAGACCCTTTAAAACGGTTCAAAAACATACGAGAGAAAGGAGATCTCAAGATGGGATACACACATTACTGGTACCGTAAGGACAAACAAATCGAACCGGAGATATTCGAAAGAATCGCATCGGATTTTAAGAAGCTTCTCCCCAAATTCAACGAGTTCAAGATTCCACTTGCGGGCGGTGACGGTGAGGGAGATCCGATCATCGCCCGAGAGGGAATCTGTTTTAACGGCTGCGCGTACTGCGGGCATCCGGAGTCCTATGAACTCGGCATCGCATGGCCGTCCAAGAATGCGGGCGGCATTGCCAATACTTGGCGTGAGGATGTCCGGTCCGCCGACTGGTTTGCCGGCGCGATGATCGACAAAAGAGTGTGCTCCGGGAATTGCAGTCACGAGGCCTGTTATTTCCCGAGGGCAGTTCCCAAGGATCATTACAAATATTTCGGATACCATCCGACCGAGGAAAACGGAAAAGGCTGGCATTTCGATTTCTGCAAGACGGCCTACAAACCCTACGATCTTCCCGTCACTTGTTTCCTCGTTCTTGCGAAGCACCATCTTCTGGAAACGCTCTGGGTTTCCTCAGACGGAGAAACCCAACACTGGGCGGAAGCGAGAATCCTTTGTCAGCAGGTTCTTGGGTTTGGTGCTGAATTTGAACTGAATCGTTGATTAACCTTCAAAAAATGAGGATAAAAATCATGGGCAATGCGTTCTTAAAAGACGAACTGAAAGCGATGCTCCGGTTTCACAAAAGCGTCTTGCTTTTGATCTTAAAGGCGTTTCTCTGCATCTTTCGTTACGGATTATGGCTTCTGCCGTGGATCTTCCTCGCGGTATTCGTGTGGAAACCGGTAATTGCGGGTTGGAAGGCCTTCACTCAAAACACACCTGGCTCGGGACAGATACAGCAGGTCCCGTTTTCAGCGCCTGCT
The DNA here is from genome assembly GCA_903820505.1 of Candidatus Omnitrophota bacterium. Lineage (GTDB taxonomy): Bacteria > Omnitrophota > Omnitrophia > Omnitrophales > Aquincolibacteriaceae > Pegaeibacterium > Pegaeibacterium caenilacustre. The sequence continues at coordinate 6,569 of CAIJHQ010000059.1, read as the reverse complement.
TATGGGAGCGCCTCGGAACCTGGAAAATCCTTTGGCTGGGAGACGATCCCAAATAAGGTCGATTCCGGCATGAGGACCGTCGAAAGGATATCAAGGCAGATCCGGAAAAAGTAATGGGCTTGGTTATGGGCGGGGGAGCGGTGCTCCTCCGCCCATAAGGACGTTTTTTTTGGGCTTCAAGGGGCTATAAATTGATAAAACTTGTGCGAAACTACTAAATTGAAACAGGCCCTTCCTTGACGTATTTCATTTGAGCGGGTAGGTTTTCTTTCAGATCCGGACAAACCGAGCCGGATCATTGTTGCGCGGCGTTCACTGGATATCTCCTGCTGAACGCGCGCATGACATCTCACAATTGATCAAAAGATTGTGAGGGGTAGGACCGGGGGCAAGCGCCCATGGAGGCGCTTCGAGCCGGACTTACCCCCAAGTGCCGCTTAGGGGCTGGAACGAGCGGCAGCGCGGAGAGTTTCCGTGTCACGCTTGGGGTGTGTCCATTTCCAGCTCACCCTTCCTCCCGAGTTTCCCACGTAGCGATTGCCCCTCCCATAAAAATCTTTTTTGTTTTTCCGCACGTTCATGGTGTGTTCATTCCAGGTTTGACGTGATCTTTTTAAGCGGGCAGCTCTCCCAAGCTGCCCGCTTTTTTTCTCTTCGTTCCAGTCCTCGCGCGGCGGAAAGCGAGGAGAAACATGCGTTACAAATTCGAAAAGAACAGATCCGGGGAAGAAAATGGGAAACGCAAGCGGATCCGGGCGGTTGAAGAGGCGACCGACTTTATGCGGGTCGAAGATGCCGGGCAGATGCCGGGCCTGGATCCTTTTGAACTCGAAGTGAAAAAAGAGATGGCGTCCCTTTCCAGGTCGCCCGCCGACGAATTAGGCGATCATGAGGCCTCGGCCTCGGAGGGTGCGACGGCGAGAAACGCGTTTCGAAGGCTACGCCGATTCGTGCGCGATGCCGGTCTGACGAAACGGCAGCGTCTCGTGTACGAGCTGTGTTTTGTCTGCAACCTGCCTACCCGCGAGGTCGCCGCTTTACTGGATATCTCGCCTCTGACGGTTGTAAGGTTTCGCCAGATTCTCCGCGAGGTTGTCACGCGCGCCCTCCAGAAACGCCGGGAGATCCAGGCTCTGCGGCAAAAATCCAGGTCTGCCCGGCTGACCCAAAAACAAAAACTCGTTTTGAAGCTCCATTTTACCGAGGGGCTGTCAGCGAGAGAGATCGCGGAAAGGACCGGAAAGGGGAAAAGAGGGGTCGAAAGGGTCATCCAAAGGGTTCGTGGAAAAATATTTTCCCTATAAAAATGTTCGCAAACATTGAATGGCCCCTTCTTAACTCCATGTCCCATGAGGGGGGTGCACGGCACCGCTTATGCGGAATCAAGGCCTTAGGGTCTTAACCGCCGTTAGCACACCCCCTCCTGATCTCGAGAAGGAGGAAAACAATGAACGAACAATTTAAGCGGAAGATTTTCAGGATCTTGATACCGGCATCTCTTTTGATGCTTCAGGCGACCGTGGCGTTCGCGGAGGCAAACGCGGAATCGGATCTCGATTCATTCCTGAGGGGAATCGGGGATTTCTTGATCCGGACGGTGGGGCCGGGAGTGCTCGTGATCGGGATCGCCGTCGCGGGCGTGTCCATGGCTCTCGGGGACGAACGGGGAATGCAGCGCGGCGCTCTTGCCGCGGGGGGCGGGGCGCTCATCATGCTGGCTCGCGCAGTCCTGGATTTCATTCAAAGCATCACACACTTTTGAGGCGTCAGAAAATGAAAAATACCGTGAAGTGGTTTAGAAAAATCAGAACGGCGAACAGGATCTTCGGTCTCGAGTTTTTCGATCTCTTCCTGCTGGTCGCTATTTTTCTTCTGGTCTTCACGTTCTCGACCAATCTGATCGTGAATTGCGCACTCGTCCTCGGCGCTTATTTCTTCCTGCGCCTTTATAAAAATAACAAGCCCCCGCACTGGACGGGATCCGTCGCGGGATTTCTCGTCCGTCCCAAAAGCTATCCCATGCAGCGGGAAACTGAAAAGGAGATCTTCGAATGAGCGTTTCATTTCTGACGAAAATGAGGGATCTGATCCAAAGAGAATCGCGGCTTCCTTTTTTCAGGCAGATCGATCTCTACAGGATCGAAAGCGGCATCCTGATCGGTGTGACCGGCGCTTTGGGGATGGGTTTCGTGATCGAGCCTAGAGATATCCTGCTTCAGGCCGACGAAACGATCGCGGATTTCGAAAACCGGACGCGAAAATTCCTTAACGCGCTTCCGGAAGGCGCGGTCCTGCATTTCATCGCAAGGTCCCGGGAGGGCGACGAATCTCTTTTGAAAAGTTACCGGGACTCGCTTTCCGGCGAGGACCATCTTTCCCGGACCCTTCTCGCGTCTAAAGTCCGGTTCTGGCGGCAGCACCCGTTCTTTAAAAAAGATCTTTTTTTATTTGTATCGATCTCTCCGCAGAAGAGAAAAGTAAGGGCTTCCTGGCTTCCCGATATCTCGCTCGCGTTCGGAAAGAAGGCGCACTGTGCCTCCGAGATCGAATTTGAAAAAACGAAAGAAGCGATCTATTCCGTGTCCGGAGAGGTCTCGGAAGGTCTGAAGGCCCTCGGGTTTGGCGTGCGACCCTTGCTCGACAGCGAAACCGCCGGGTATCTTTACGAATTGCTTAATCCTTCCTATGCCGATCAGAACGTATCAGGAGAGAGACTTCTGAAGGCCGTGCCCTACGGCGTGGAACGCGCAAGCCTCCGGTCGCGTCTTCTTTTAAACCTTCCGGTCTCTGACCACAGCGACTTTTATCTAAATGGGTATTTTCATCAGGGGATCAATCTCTGCGCTCTTCCGGAGGAAACGACGCTCAAGTCCATTCGTGATTTTGAAAAGGAACTCGGCCGGGATTATCTCCTGACGCTTACGCTTGAAGTTCCGGATCAGGAGAAGGAGAAAGCCCAGATCAAGCGGGAAGGGAATTACGCGCGCGCAAAAAGCTTCTTCTCGCGAGGCCCGGACCATGAGGCCGTCGCGAAGGCCGGAGAGGCCGACGAATTTTTAAGCGAGCTCGCTACCACCTGGGACAAGATCCTTTACGCTTCGCTTGCCGTGCTGGTCAAAGGAAAGACCCAGGAGGCGGTCCGTGAAAGATCGGGGAACGTTTTACGCGCGTTCCGCAGGCTCGGAGGCGCTGAAGGCATTGTCGATCACATGAACCACGACCGCCTTTTTCTGACGTTCCTTCCGATCCAGGGGGAAGAGAACCCCCTTGCGTTTCCTGTTCCGTCCAGTGCCGCCGCCCATCTTCTGCCGGTCCAGGGCAGCTGGAAGGGAACGGAAGGGCAGGGTATTTTACTTAAAACCTGGAGGGACGAGCCCCTCTTACTCGATCTTTTTGATCCGAAGCTCACGGCGAAACATGCCGTTATGCTGGGCGCTACCGGTGCCGGGAAATCATTTTTTACATCCTACCTTCTGCTTCATTTTCTCATGGCGGCCAAAGAGCACGAAGTGATCGTGATCGACCTGGGAGGAAGTTACCGGAAGCTATCCCAGACGCTTGGGGGCGCGTATTTTGAAGTGGAGTGCTCGGAAAACTACGCCTTGAACCCGTTTCCTTCGAAGTCCGCGCTTTTTCCACGGGAAGGGGACGCTGATTCCACGTTCCTGCAGTTCCTAAAGGAGCTTCTCCAGAGAATGATCGCTCCGGCGAAGCCGTGGGCGGCAAGTGAAAAAATGATCCTGGAACGCGTTCTGCGGGACGTTTACCGCTCTCTTGCGGAAAACGAGGCGCCGCTTTTGGGCGATATCGAAAAAGGTCTCCGCGAGTTTTCGGGGGGTGATGAAGAGGACAAGCGGAAGGCCTACCAGTTTTCCAAGGAGCTCGCTCTTTTTACTCAGGGAGAGTACGGAAAGATCCTGAACCGGAAAGGCACGTTCGATTTTAACGCGCGCTTCACGGTCTTCGATCTCCGGAAGATCGCGCGATATCCCGAACTTCAGGAGATCCTGCTTTTTATCATTCCCTTCGCTCTGAAACGGAAATTCGAGAACCTTGCCATCAAAAAGATCCTTGTCCTCGATGAATGCTGGCAGCTCTTGAAGGAATCTCAAGGGACTGAGCTTGTCGAAGTGTTTTACCGCACGGCCCGGAAACTGAACGCGGGAGTTCTCTCCATCAGCCAGAACCCGGAAGATTTTCTGGAGTCAAAGATCTCGGGCGTGATGGTCAATAACTCTCCTATTAAATACATCCTGCGCCTGAAGAAAGGGCACGAAAAGCTCGCGGCCTTCGGTCTTAACGAAAACGAGATCCTTGCCGCGAGGGAGCTCGAGGTCAGGCCCGGGCATTATTCGGAAGTGTTTATCAAATTCGATGATCATGGCGTGATCGCGAAAGTGGAACCGAATCCTCTCGAATACTGGATCGCTACGACCGACCCCGCGGATCTGGCCCAGGAAACGAAGCTACGGATCGCGGAACCCCGCAAAACGGATTTTGAGATCTTTGAGACGCTGGCCCGCTTGTTTCCCGGCGGCGCGGGGAAACCCCGGGAGGAATCACGTGCGTAAGCGGATGGCGGTCATTCTTCTTCTATTGCTCCTTGTGGCTGTTCACGTTCCCTCCGCCCAAGCCACGATGCCGACCTTTGATTACATTAACGCGACCCTTCAAGAGCTCCAGAACGCAATCCTGAACAGTAATTTTGCCCAGGACATCATGCTTGCCGTGGAGCATCTGAACGAACTGAAAACTCAGACCCTTGAGCTCTTCCGGTTCCATTCCGGGCTGGATGAGATTCTGAATTTCGTCAAAGGGGATCCGGTGCGCGACTTTATTGACTCCATGCGGACAAGGATCCGGAACGTTTACTCGGATTCACTCTTTACGACGCCTCAGATCGAGATCCTTCAGACGGGAGGGAGCGCGGAGGACCTCAGGTCTTCGCTTGAAACGATAACCGGCAGTATCCCCGAGGGTAATCAAAGGCCTTACATTCCTTTCGAGGAGATGCAGGTGGTCGAGGCCTTTCAGCTGGCCAGTCAGATCCGCGACGGCGGTAAAGATCTCCGGGACGCGGCCCGCCAGATCCAGACCCAGGCGGAGACGGCGAGCCCGAAAGGTGCCGTCAGACTTCAGGCTCAGGGGACTGCCGAGCTGATGGTTCTCGGTCAACAATCCCAAGAATCGATCGCGAAACTCCTCGAGCTTGAGGCTACCCAGATCGAACAGGTTTCGCGCCGCGAAAAAGAAGCCGAGCGGGAACGCCTCCGCTTTATTAAGGACACGAACGACTATCTCGACGGTATTTTGGGCGTGTCAGGCGGGGGGAACTAATGACGAACCAGGGATTTCTTTTCACGAACGTTCTTCAAATCCCGGATCTTTTTACCTCCGCCTATGGTGTGACGGCCTCCGCCGCTTCCGTGATCTTTCCGCTTATGTTCATCGTAGCGGTGCTGCATGAGAACTTTCTCGTGATGAAAGACCGCTCGGATTACAAGGGCCTTTTTGTCCGGGTCGTTCTTGTCGTGGGGCTTATGATCCTCTACGAGCGTTTCTTCGTGTGGATCGTCTACGGGACGGATCTCCTCGCTAAAGCGATCCTTCCGCATGAGGAGTTCCAGGAAGTGATCAAGACTGTCTTTCGGGAGATCACGGAGAAAAAAGATCTCGGAGGATTCGATACCCGGATCATTCTGACGATCCTCAATTACTTGACCTATATCGTCGCACTTATCGCGCTCGGGGTCCTGAACTGGCTTCGGTTCGTGTTCCTCTCCCTTCTTTACGTGTTCGGTCCCGTCCTGATCGCTTTCGGAGTCTACAAATCCACGAGTCAGGGACTTGTCTTCTGGCTCAGGAGCCTTGTGGCCGTGTCGCTTTGGACCGTCGTGCTTTCCATTCTAATGAAGGTGATCTCCGTCATGAACGTGATCGCGATCTATCTTCCGGAAGAAACGAACGCTGCGGCGGTGATCGCGGCGAACGTTCTTTTCATACTTCTCTTCATTTCAGTTCCGCTCATTTCGCACCAGATCACTTCAAGCGGGAGTATCAGCGGGCTCGGGTCCGCAGTGGTGGGGATCGGGACCGCGTTCATCGCGAAATATGCCGTGACGTCTCACAAACTCCCGCAAAACAAGCCTGCTCCGGCAGGAGGAGGGACGAACTACAAATGAAAACACGATTCCAAACAAAACTCGAAAACCTGGGGAGGCGTTACTACGAAGTTTTCGGGGATCTCGAGTCACAGCTTGAGTTCCTGAAACTCGCGAGCCTTGTGCTGCTATGCCTTCTTTTCTTCGCGATCTTCGGAGCTTTTGTGCTCGCGAAGCGGCCGCCGGTCGTGATCCGGGTGGATGAGGTGGGGAAAGCCGAAGCGATCTCGGACATTGCCGCCCATAACGCTCCGTCTACCCCTGAGATCCTTTATTTCGCGAGGACATTCGTCAAACGCTACGCGGAATATAACGCCTACACCGTGAGCCGGGACATGGCCGAGGCGTGGAATTTGATGAGCGCGCGTTTCCAGTCCGCGGCCAAGCGTAATTTGATCGAGTCCGGGA
>CAIJHQ010000058.1 GCA_903820505.1 Candidatus Omnitrophota bacterium | reverse complement strand
TGATGAGCATGTGTAACCTCCTGACCTGTTGGTCTGTGACCATTCGAGCCTCCTTTCGGGTAAGCTCGAGCAGTCTATTGCGTTACGCCAGACCGGGAATTCTAATTGTCGTCAGTCGGGAATTCTAATTGTCGCCCATCAGACCTCCTTCGGGGCGAATGCGCCGGTAGTTCTAAAAGCGCAAAATCAGCCCGCTCCGACGGTCTCAGTTGCCCAAGCAAGCGCAAAGGTTCCGACCGTCCCGGTCCAGGTGCCGTCAGGTGCGGCGATCCAGGCCGCCGGTCCGTTGTCCGCCGTAAGCAGCGTCGCCAAAACCGCAGCCAGTATTCCGGCAGTGACGACGGTGCAGGATACGAAAGTCAAGATCAGTGCTCCTCAGGTCAAGGAAACATGGACGCCTGCTCCCAGTAACGCGAACTACGCGTTCCAGGTGAAGGAAGCCGGCATGAACAACTTCCTTATCCTGAAGGATCTCAGGACGGGAAAGACGGTCGAGCTCATAAAAGTCCAGCCCACCGGGCAAACGCTCGAGAAGCTGAGCAACTTTTGTGACGTTTCTCCGGACGGAACGACCGTGATCTTCGGGACCACCACCCCGACATCCGGGACGATCTATGTTGTGGAACTTGGAACCCATCCCACCACGGGAGAGATCAAGACGACCAACAGGCTGACGTTCACCGGCATTCTGCAAGGAATTTCGTTCTACAAGGTGAATGGCAATCCTTTCGCCAGGATCTCAATGAAACAATCATCCGCCGGAAAGGCTAAGATGTTCTTAATCAATCTGACGTCTTTCATCGGAGCGTAAGGTTTTACCCCATATCCCCGCTCCCCTCAAGGGAGCGGGGATATGCTTTCCTCCTATTCAGAAACGACCCAAAGCCCCCCCCCAGCATCAACTGCAGCTTGCCAGACAAAACACCCTTAAAATGGCTATAGGAATACCCTCACTTTACTGCCCCGTTTTTCCGATTTCCGAGGCACTTGTCCGCATGAAATTCGCCCCATAAGGGCGTCTTTTTTTATAGCCTTAGTAACATCAAGAAATAGCAAGAATGCTCTTGGGGTTGCGCGCCGGAGCTCTGTAGGGTATGGTCATAATAGGCAGAGCAGATGTAGAGGAAGGTCTATAAGTAAGCTGTAATTTGATTCATGTTGAGAGATGGGCAACCTAGTGAGGGAAGCAACGTTGGAACGAACAGGCGAAGGCGTAAATGGAAAAGGCGGTGGGGCCATGAGTCGATTTGTGATCGGGGGGGCAATAGTCATTGTTCTAATGTTCGTCCTCTCGCCTCCTTCGGCTTTTGCCGCTGATCAAACTTATGCCGGAGTCAATGATCCCGTCGGAGGCACCGGAACGGTTTACGGCGTCAACGGGACTTCTTGGTCGGATACCGGTCTGAGCGCTATCAATGAGATCTATTCCTTAGCCCTGGATCGCCCGAACAACACCCTGTATGCCTCGGGAACCAATTCCAGCGGCCAGGGCCTTGTTTATAAATTCAACACCGCAACCTCGTCGTGGACGCCCATCAGCCCCTCCGGGGGCATGGCATTGGCAAGTGCCTACTCCGTGATCAAAACCAGTTCCGGGGACCTTTACACGGCCGGTTGGAAGAGTAACGGCACCGGTTATGTCTATAAGTACGGCCTATCCGGATGGGACGACACTTTCCTTCCCAACGTTAAAAATGCAGGTGTTTTCGCGGAAGATTCCGCGGGCAATCTTTATGTTGCCGGTAAGGATGCGACCGGGACTTACGGGGTTGTAAGTAAGTACAACGGGGCGTGGAGCTCGATGAGCCTGACACAAAATGTGTTCGGCGAGATCTACGGGCTCGCGGTGGACAGCGCGGACAACCTTTATGTCGGCGGATCCGATTCCAGTCTCATGAACGGCCTCGTCTATAAACTGGACGGGACCTGGGACACCACGGGGCTGACAGGATATGCGGGCGTTTTTTCCCTCGTCGCGGATACCGCGGGGAGTATCTACGCCGGCGGGCAAACGGACATGGGAGAGGGTGGCGTTTCGAAATACACCGGAGGTACGTGGTCAGACATGGCAGTCTCGGACGGATCATCGAACAACACGGCCTGGATCGAGACCGTCACCATGGATACCAACGGCAACCTTTATGCCAGCGGAGAAGATTATACCGGAGCACCAACTCTCTACAAGTACGGCACCCAATGGTCCGACATGAACGCGCCGGGGTCCAGTGGTGAAGTGTTCGGGCTCACGACCGGTTACAGTCCTCTCGGCCCTGTCACAGGCGTTCCCGAACCGTCCTCGATGGCCGTAAGCGGCCTCGCGATCGGTCTTCTGGGATTAATGAGAAGGCTTAAAAAAGCCAGGAAAAGGAGCCCCACGGCTTTATAGCCGTGGTTCCTTATGTTTTTCTTCGGCGGAATCCGCCGAAGCATTTCGCGAACCCTCCTGCGCTAACGCTTCGCAGGGTCCGTCCAACGCATTCATCCCCGGGCTTACGCCCCGAGGTCTTCTGCGTAGGCGGATAAATATATCCTGCTGTCCCGTGGTTTTCTCATCACGGTGAAAATGCCGGTTTCGTAACATCTCCCAATATCTCCTAAACTTGCCTCTGGAAAAAGCTGCCCGCAACAGCTCCGACATCGATCTTGTGGACATACCGATGAGAGAGGATAATAATGACCGGTGAAACGGGTGATCGCGGATTTTAGATGCCGGGCTGAAATTCGTCGTTCCGCCGAATGTGTTTTTTCATGGTTTTTTGTCAGCTAACCGTAAGTTAATTCCAACCCCAAAAAGTGAGGAGGCAGCACAATGGCTATTTATTTCATGTACGGAAAGTATTCGAAAGAAGCTCTGGAAGGTATCTCCGCGGAAAGAACCCGGAAAGCGGCCGATATTATCGCAAAAGCCGGCGGCAAACTGCTCTCGGCATACGCGCTTCTTGGAAAATATGATATCGTGGCGATCACGGATTTCCCGGGAGTTGCGGAGGTCATGAAAGCCTCGATCGCTCTCACCAAGCTGACCGGCATTGGGTTCACCGGCTTCCCCGCCATCACCGTCGAGGAATTTGACAAGATCAAGGGATAAGCGCCGCCTTGTGAACGGTACCGGGTACCCGGGGGGACAGGTTTTTTCGATGGGTATCCAGTACCGTTGTTCCGTCTTACGGCACGGAGTGAGGAAATGTGCCCCGCGCCAGGAACCGGAGGACCGCATCACACGTCTGTGCAGCTTTGCGCTCCAATGCTTCCGCGGTATTAAAGGCGTTGTGGGGCGTCAGGATCACCTGGTCCTGATCATTCAACGCTAATAAAGTTTTTTCCTTTTTTCTCAACGTCCTTTTTCCGGACCGAAGATCCTCCGCGAGACCGGCTTCATCTTCAAAAACGTCTAAAGCGATCCCCCCGAGAACACCTTTTTTCAATAAACGCCGCAGGTCCTCTGCGGGGGCGACCTCTCCCCGCCCGACATTCACAAAAACAAGGCCCTTTCGAGCGGCACTGAGCCGCGAATAATCGAGCATGCCGCGTGTCAATTCCGTGAGGGGCAACGCGCAGATCACCGCGTCGGCATCCCGGAGCCCTTGTTTTAGCGTGACATATTTGAGATCAGACATCTTCTTCACAAGGTCCAACCCAAGGACCCGCATCCCCACGCCCCGCGCGAGCTTGACGACTTCCTGCCCGATGTGGCCCACGCCTATCACCAGCAAACACCGGCCCAGACATTCGCCGCCCGTGAGGCCGTCGCGGTGGAATCTATTAAACTGCTTCATCTGTTTCTTAAGACGCCGCAGCAGAGCCATCATGACCAGGATCGCGTGTTCGGCCACCGAACGGGCGCAGTAAAGCGGAAGATACCCGCAAGACATTTGCGGGGCATGGCGGATCCGGTACTCACGCAAATGGTCATAGCCCGTACTGCGGGTCAAAATACCCAAAAGACTTTTCGCCCACGCCGGCGGAATGACCGATTGTGTGCGGATGGAGATCAGAGAGGCGGGAGCGCGCCGTGAGCCTTTTCCTTGGATCGTTTTACGCGTAAAGCCCGCCTTGATCCGCCGCGGCAGGTACCGTCTAAGCAGCTTCTCCTCTTCCTCAAACACTTCATAGAACATCACGTCCAAAGTTTTTTCCTCCTCCGGAAAATTTCAGTGTCCGCCGTCATTGACCGCTTTCAGCATACATCATTCGTTTTCTCTTTGCCACACTCTACGCGAAATCTGATATACTTTCGCCCGAGGTGATCCGATGAAAAAATTCTTGCAGATCGCGGGGTTACTGGCTGTTTGTGCAACACAAATGTTGCCGCTTTCACGGGGAGCCGAGGACCCGGCGGCGGGAACAGAGCTGAGTGGCACACCGCAGGACATGGCGAACCTTCAGAAATCCCTCCGGGACGAAAGGCTGGACACGATAGAGCACAGTATCTCCGACCTGAGGGATGCCCTCAACGCCCTTTCCGAGCGGATGGAAGACCTCGAACGTACCGTTTTTGACGATAACGGCCGGACGTAGGGACCGTTCGTTCTTTACGTAAAAACGCGGCGGGAGCGGGAGTTGTGCGCGAGTTCGATTTTCAGCTATAATGCCCCGTCTCGAACAAACCAACAAGGAGCTCTGACCTATGCGTAAGATGATCTTTTTTGCCGGCGTTTTTCTTTTTGCAAGTTTTTGCAGCGGGACGGCCCATGCCGCCGCGTTGAAGAAGACGGTTGCGGTATCCGACTTCGAGAACAAGACCAACGCGGCCGGAGCGTGGCAGATCGGCACCGGCATGGCGGACATGCTGACCGATTCCCTCATCCAGAGCGGGCAGTTCATCGTGCTGGAACGACAGGCGCTGAACGCGGTCCTTGCCGAGCAGAATCTCGCGGCCGGTAACCGCGCCTCAAAAGCCGGAACGGGCGCGCAGACCGGGAACATCAAAAAGGCCCAAATCCTCATCCAGGGGGCGGTCACCGAGTTCGACGAAAACAAGTCGGAGGGCGGCCAGGGGCTCAGCCTTTACGGGGTCTCGGTGCGTGCCAAGTCCGCAACGGCGCATGTCGCGGTCATTATCCGTTTGATCGACACGACCACTTCCCAGGTCCTTGCCTCACAACGGGTGGAAGGTGACGCTTCTTCGAGCGGTGTCGGTTTTTCCGCCAGCGTGAGCGGCGTCGGTTTCGGACAGGAAGCATTCAAGAAAACGCCGATGGGCAAAGCAACGCAAATGGCCATCGATCGCGCGGTCCAGTACATTGCGTCCCAGATGGCGGCGCTCCCCTGGAAAGGAAAGGTCATTAAAACCGACGAAAGCGGCATGGTCCTCGTCAATGCCGGCGCATCAAGCGGGATGGTCCAGGGTCAGGTGCTGCGTCTTGCGAGGCCCGGTGAAAGCGTCGTCGATCCCGATACCGGCATGGAGCTCGGTCAGGAGGCAAAGGTCCTCGGAACGGTCAACGTCGCGGAAGTGCTCGATAAATACAGCAAAGCCAAACCGGTTGTCCTCAGCAGTCCGGCACAAGCCGGAGATCTCGTGGAGGCGCTCCAATGACGCGGATGATCCTGGGAATGTTGTTTTTGATCTCTTTAACGGGATGCGCCGGAAAAACGGCTTATGAAACCGTCTCGCCCGTCGGACGTCCGGTCGGAACGGTATTGGCCGTGACGCAGGCCCCTATTCAAGGCGCGGCGGACAGTTATGCCACCCAAACCGCGAGAACCCAGGAGAACCCTTATGGCCGCTAAAAGCGTTTTGTTCCTGGCCTGTTTTCTCCTTTTGAACGCCGGCGCAAGCCGCTGCGAGACTGCTCCGGAAAAGTCTGCTGAGCCGGTCCAAGCTGCCGTTGAAGAACAAAACTCCGGCACCGCGGCCGATCAACCGGACCCGTACAAAAACATCACTTGGGATTCTGTCACGGGAAAAGATCAGGGACAGACGCAGACAACAACGGTGTACAGCCCGGGAACGAGAGGCGGTCCTGATTTTGTTTCCGTCAGTTCGACGGGATCCGGAGCGAACGTTAACAGCGGCGTGGTGGTCGCCGCCCCGTCCGGGCGAAGACCTAGGAAGTGGTTCTTCTGGTAATTCCGTCCGCGTTCGCCTCCATAAACTCAAAAAGCCCTAAAAAACAAAAAAAAGCCCCGAGATATGTTCTCACAGCTCTTTTGTTTATCCACCAAACTTAATATCCTTTTTTGCCCTTCAGTTCTTGAGCCTGTTTTTTGATCACTGCCATCTCCTCCGGGTCAATTAATTTCGCAATAGTAGCCATAAAATTAGGGTACTGTCGCTCTATCCCCCTGGCCACATCGTTCATAATAAGACTATAACCAAAGCTACCGGCTTCAAAGTAACACGGAGTGCTTGCACTGCAAGGGACTTCAAATTGCTCGAATGGAATACTCTTAGCCCACATCAGTTCGCCGGTGACGATTTCTCTTAATTCCAGATTGATCTTCCCGCTGACCACCGCACTTCCTTCTCTGAGCGTGATCGGCTTACGGGATTGAGCCCATATGTCCTCGATGCGTGCCATCCAATTTTTTTCTTTTAGGGTAATTAACAGCTCTACGGTCGGGATCAGAAACAAGTCGATGGCTTTCTTGTCCGAGTAAGGTATGAGTTCATAGGAATCAAAAGGGCCCCGCATAGTAAAACCCTTCGCCGTAAGCATTTCGGGTAAATCTTGTTTGAGTGCGTCATTTAAATTTTCAAATTGCGGATATGTAAACCAAGGTGTCTTACTACCGGTCTTATAACCCACTTTCGCCATCGCAAAAATCGCTCCGCCCGAACCGGGCACTGCTTGAGAAGCCGGCGTGTAATTAAAATTCGCCACATAATTCGCTGTATCTTGTTGGGACAATGCTGCGATCGCAGGATCGGAAGAAATAACGGAAAAAAGAGCAAACACCAGACCCATTAGAAATCTTCTCATGCATTGTCTCCTTTTGTTTATTTTGAGCTTTTTTATTAAATCAAGTCGAAAATCAGCGGCAAGAGTGAACGAAATTATTCTCCGGCGGAAATGAACTAACTAGGATGGCTTTAGGGTAATGGTCGGGGCGAGAGGATTTGAACCTCCGACCGCACGCACCCCAAGCGTTTGATGTCTCTTCCCCTGATCTCTCAGGGAGTGTTGCACAAGTTGGTTTTGTAGAGCGTATCGCTTTTGTTTATTTTTGTAAATCGTTGTTTTTCCGTTGGAGAAGTTGTCCCGAAACTAGCATTATTTTAGGCAAGGCGGTGTGCTTAAAACTTCGCGCACACACCCCAAATGGGATCGCACGCCGCACTCAAGACCTTCGATCAGATGGCCTTACTTTTTCCCTTCAATCAATCCCCAAAAATGTAGTATATTTTCTTATGTCTTCCCCCTTAAAGATGACCATCTTTCACTTCAATTGCTCTCTCTGCGGAGCTCATCCCCTAGAAGAGGATCTACTTGGTTTTTTGACCCATTGGAAAACAGCCCCCCGAAAACAGATTGATGCTTTGCTTAATAAAGCGTCAACAGCACTTCAAATTCTTTTGGCTAAAAATAAGATGATAAAGGTAAAAAAGATTCGATCATCATTTGAAAACGAGGTTGCCTTACTCAAACAGTTATCCCGCACTTCCGAGAAGTCAGGTGAACTTCTGAGGCGTAATGAGCAGCAAAGGGTCATTTGTTTATTTGATTGTCCTCTCTGCTCAAGCGCTGCTGGAGAACGACCACGGGACAACTATTTCACTGTCTGGGATGCGGCTTGCTGTGTGCAAACATCCAACCTTCTTTACGAGCTGGGAATCTTACTCTTCGCAATTGCCAGCTCCCTGCCATCTTGGGCAACTAGCACTGATTTGAAATTATTCGGTCAGGTGTTGAAGTCCAACAGAAAATCTCAAGAAAGCATTGGATTCCTTGAGTGTCCATTTTGCAGACGTTTTACAAATGGTCTATATGGCGAAGGGACAGCATCAAATCCACACAGGTGCCGTTGGTGCCTTGATAGTGCGGGTGGAGGACAGATCGTCCTCTGTCTTCGAAGCAAAGAAAAATTCGAAGAAGGCATTCGCTTGTATCTGGAAACACAAAGCCCTTCAGACAAGGCTATGATGGAGCATTTCTTAACGCAGAACCTGGATTGTTTTGTCCCTCAAGGTGTGCCCGAGAGCCCACTTCCTGATACCATCATTCCCAAGCCTAAAAAAAAGAGGTAAGCACTCCCATCACACGCCACCCCCTCGGGGTGTTCGCCCTTTCCTAGAATTTGCCTATGCAAATCAGGGGGTTGAAAGGATTTTTGCTTACCGGGGGTGGAACGCGAAGGTCTGACTACTTCTTTTGAATCTTGCCTGTCCGATACTCATTTGGATCAATGCAGGCATCATATGTCGAACGATCGATAGGAACCCAATCGGTCTTATCGATACCTCTTCGATTGTTATACGTGGGACTGACGGGAAAAGCTGAGGCAACCTTCATCCATCGCTTTTGTTCTTGCGCAATAACTCTCACTTCATCCACAGCTTCAGTCAGGTCTTGATCCTGGCTAAATAAAAGCGCGACATCGTAGACTTTTTGATGTGCCATTCGGACTATGTCGAGAGCAATTCGAATATCCACCCCCTTTTCCTGTCCCACTAAGGTTGTCGAAGACCGACCATCCGAGAGGATAATTGTTTGATTGCGATAACGCAGTGGGCGGCGAAAAACTTTCACGCCACGGGTTCCCATAACGGCGAGTTTCTTATTCCAGAATTGATTCCAGAAAGGCTTATCCTGAGCATCAGGAACGCCCGTGTAGAAAAAAACGTTCTCTAAATTCCATTTTTTGAGCTCGCAGACCCGGCGAGCAAGAGCTGACGGATCATAATTGGGAAAGGGGTAACCGAACGCTTTTTTGACAGCGTAGAAAAGATTCTGCCCGTCAACGAAAGCAATAACTCTCTTTTTAGAGGGTTCTGTCATGAAGAGTGTCCGCCTATAAAAAAATAACCCCGCCCGAGGCCTTGCGGCTGATCAAGCGGGGAGTAAATATAGCGTAAACTACCAACTCTCCGTACTTCTGTCAATGAGTTCATCTGCCTAAAATATCGGGCATTACCCCCTACTGCTTTAGGACACCTGACCCCATTGCCTAAAAGAAGTATAGCATAGATTCCTGAATTTTCCATAAAACGCCTTCTAGCCCCCTATGGGAGCGGTAAGTTCTTCAATTTCTCCCTATACAGCCAAAACGCACGCACCCCAGGGGTGTGTTTCTCCGAGGGGAAAATCGCCCTTTGCCTTAAATTTGCCTAGTTTTCGATGCCCTCCGGGACCATTGCCGTCTCGATCCGGAGCCGGTGGAGAGACCGCCCGCGGCTAACGTTCTTCTTGATCCACAGCTCAACCTCGCTTTCACGAAACCGGACCGCGCCGCGGAGCTTGAAATAAGGGATATATTTTTGGCTGCACCATGTCCGTATGGTCCAGACCGAAACTTTCAGTAACTCCGATACCTCTTGAACCGTCAGCAATTCTTCCATCGGATTATGATTCTTTCCCCTTCGCGCGCGCGTGCGCGTGTGCGCGCGTATATATGTCGGGAAATTCACATTCCCCTATACAAAAATTTATGGACTGACCTAAAAACTTCAAAAACATGGTTTTTTTGTTCAAAATAACGCTTAAATCTCCATTTTTCGCGTGATTTTCACGCATTTTTGACACTTTTTGTAGTCCTAAAAGCCATCTAATCACCATCTATCGATGGTTCCGAACCTCTTCAACCACCGACTGTTTACCGTCTATCAACGGCTCCAATCTCTTCCGGCGGACTATCCTTTAACTATCGATTAATAGCTCGAGCCCCCGAAAAGTCCGTCGTTTTACCGTCGTTAATCGGACCTACAACACCACATAGAGGGATGGTAGAATCTATAAAGACTACAGTTTTTGAAGCGCCGAAAAAATCGACTCCCGAGGACGACGCTTCAATTCTTGAAGCGTCAAACATCCTTTCCTTCCCACGGCACTTCATAAGTTGAAGCGTGACACTTCACAACTTGAATCTAGAAATTATTGAATCGTATTTCCCGGTCAACCGGTAATAAGTGGTAAACCGATACTTCCCTCCGACGCGTCGCTCCACAGCAATCCACTCTTTCGCCTCAAGCTCCCGAAATGCTTTAGAGATAGTGGCCGGGGCCATAAAATCCTCCATCTCGCTATAGTGTAAGCAAATCTCGCCGTTGTTCTGCCCCGTGAATTTATGCTTCAAGTGGACATAAAGAACTTTTGAGGAGCCGCTCAACCCGCTCCGCCACGCCGGATTTTTAAGCATCTCTCGCGTCAGCGCCACAAAGGGCGGGTATTTGTCGCGTCGTTTACCGGGCTTCATTTTTCCTCACTTGTCGTGGTTATCGCTTGAAAATCATATCCTTGAGCGATCGATAGTCGTCAAACAGCTCTTTGGCGACACACTTCGAGTTGTTGTAATACCCAAGCGCTTTCTTCTGTGCACCGGGCCCTTCAAAAATGAGCGTCGCTTTCGACCCGCCTGCCCGATCCACCCTCACCAGATTCAAGCCGATGCAAAGGCAATAGGCCGCTTGATAGATACTCTGCGTTTCAAACTGCTCCTGATTCATTTAAAACCTCCGTATTTGTAGAATTAGCCGCTTCAACTCGCGTTTTTTCCAACATAAGCTCGTCCCCGGAGCCACACCTCTTCCGGGCGGGATTCTTTCCTAAACGGTAGGTAAACAGGGGGCAATCTGTCGCAGGGCAAAGGCGGGCCTCTTTAGGCTGGAAACCAGAACAATCGAGGCAATACTGCCGGATGGCACGAACGGGGGTTAACTTCTTCATTTTTCCTCCTTTTGGGTAAGGGCTTTTATTAATAGTCAATTGGGAAAAAAGGGGACATTTTGGGGCGGATTGACTAGAATTAGGCCTGGAGAGAGAAAATGAGGAACGACCCCCTAAAGGAAAGAATTGTTTTCGCCAAAGTATTTTTGGCGGCTTGCACCCCCGAGGGGAAACCCATCCTAGACGCGTATAAAAAAGCCTTCGAGGAGGACTTGCGCTCCAATGGCAAGCTAAGCGTCTTTACAAAAAGATGGGGCACGGATTGGAAACGAGAATTTGACGGGTTCATCACCGAATTGTTTGCTGATCTCGCCATAGCCAACGAGGCGTGGCTAAAAAACCCGGCTATTGAGACCTTTCCCCTCCCTAAGGAACATCTCGAAAGGTTAATTAAACGCCGTCTCTATGCTGTTGATCCTCGCCTGCAGCACAAACTATTCGCAAGCCCTTCCAAGTCCGTCTCAGATCGAGCGCGGGCCAGAGTTGATAAAAATTACAAACTTTTCGCGGAAATGGTTAAAAGAATTTACAGTTCAGCAAAAAAGAGAAATCCAGAGGCCGCTCGGAAGATTGAGGATGAGGCAAGACGATTCGTTGAAGAGAACATCCCGAAACAAATAGCGGAGGAAGCAAAGGCGGTATCCGTTTATGCTTTTGCAAAGGAGAAGGGGTTAGAACGGCGCCAATTGCTTTATCTTTTACGAAAAATCGGATTCCCGCTACAAAACGCGTTAAACCGGAGCGCCAATTTGGTTTCGGGAAGATACCTCGACAATCTTGAAAGAATGGCCCCTGCCATTCAAGACTTCTTGAAGCAGGATAAGAATTATCGGGAATGGATTGGTGTTTTAAGTCAACGCTGGAGGAAAAGCCGAAATACGATCCGCCGGTTTATGCGGAGAAGAATATCCGAAGGATTGGTTCCCGAATGGTTCTTTGATTACATAGAGCCAGATTCAGATTCGAATGAACTGATTGAGAACCTAAAGAAAAGGACGGATTTCAAAACCACTTTCCTGCAATCACCGATTACCGCCAAATTAATTTCCCGGGAACAAACCTTAGCCTCTCTTAGGGAGAGCGTTCGACAAATGACAAGAACGATTTTAACCGATTAGCTAGATCAAATCGCTACCCTTCGTCTCCCGCAGAGCCATCGTAGAGAATCTTGCCCGTCTCTTTGTGGATCACGATGGCCCGCGAAGCAGCAATAGGCCCCTTCGCGCGCGGATGATTGGAGCAGAGTATGCACCACACATCGTCTGCGGCCCAAGAATGCGCGGCGGATTGATACACACGGCAGCATCCCATTCCATGAGTGATCCAGTATAGCTCGAATCCCGGGCCATGATGTTTTTCCGCGATTTTAATAGCGCCCTCTTGGGAGATCATGATGCCCCCGCTCTATTACCCGCCTCGACCAGCAGCCCAATTGCGTCGAAAAGCGCCCTGTGGGCCTCCGCCAGTTTGGTTAAACATTCTTGATGCTTCTGCGGCTGAACTCTGATAAACCCTTGAATCCCTTCGCCTCGCGCAATCTCTTTTTGAAGAGAGGTAATATCATTCATGATGCCCGAGATTTTCAGCTCAAACTTTTCAATCGTGCGGGTCGTTTTCATCTTTCCAACATTAGCCTCTTTGTTCAAAAACAATAGCACCGGATTTCATGATCTCGTTAATCAAACAGGCCGCGACATAATCGGCGCTGCCCGAGAACTCTCCCGAATTGAGGTATGATTTGACAAACGCGGAAGAACGCAGCGCCCGGTCATAGAGGACCTTTGACTCTATGCATTTCTTTAAGTCATCCTCTTTGATCCGGATTTTGCCCTGCCCCCCAGCATCCACATACTGCCGGATGGCCTCAACCAATTCATTGCCCCATTCGGAGGCACGTTTCCAAAAAGCTCCAGAATAGTATTCAATACTCTCCACGACCCTTTTTCGGACAACCTCTGCGATGCCGTTTGCGAGGGGGTCATCGGAACCGGCCCATTCGTCGTCGTTGCGCCAGCGGCCAATCCATCCGATTTCTTCTTCAGAACAAAAGTTTTCTATTTCCCGTCTATATTTTCCAGATCGGATGGCAATAAGCCCCGCCTTGAACCGCCTGATAAGCTCTGCCGCATGATCACATTGTTTGCCTTCGCGCTCATCTCTCAGGATATAGGCAAAACCATCCTCCTCCGGAACCTTATAATCCTGAAGGATGTCCCAAAGGAGATACCCTGCCGCATCCGCAAAATCAATGTCTCGGGTCCTGTGGTATAAACCGGATCTCGCACCCCCAATAAAAATCCACAAAAACAGGTCTTCGTATTGATCGAACAAATCAGGGCTCATTGCAGAGCGCCAAGTTGACTCGATGTGAGCAGCCATTGAACTCGGGCAAAAATTCATGACGCCGGGGTATGCGGTAAACCATCGCAGAAAATCCGCGAACTTGCCTCCGGCCAGAGCCATGAAGGCTGTCCTTATGGCATAAAAAAACTCTCCGCCGCCCGGAGCCTCGTCATATTTATCCCCCCAGATAAGGGGAATCTCATAGCGAACCTCATCGCTGAAACCCTCATTAAGGATTTTGTGAAAAACATCAATGATCTTATCCGCGAGATTTTTCCCAATCACGATTTCAATGCTTTCTCGGATCTTTTGCTCAATGGCGGGAAGTTCCGCGGCTTTAAAAAAGTAATCAACCTGGGCTGGCGTCTGGCTATCAACGGTCCAGCTATTGCGATAACGATCCAGGATTTCAAAGAGCCTTTGGGGAGGCCGTGCGATACCCTCCCCGACCTCGAACATGGGGCTTGTATTCGGATCTTCATACGGACGCTCATAAAAAACCCTTATTCCGGTCTGTTTAATCGCCCGCGCCAATCTTTCGGCAAGAGCCACGCCTTCCTCATGCAACGACACAAAATCAAACCGAAGATCGCAAAAGTCTCCGCAGTCCATGCTGAATTCCATCGACCAGTCCAGTAGGGCTTTATCGATCTCCTCCACCTCTGGAATATTCGGAAAATAATAGGCAAGCGGACTGCAGCACCCGCCGCCAGTATCCAGTGCCACATCGCGAATGGTCCAAGCGTAGCCGTCTGCGCAATCAGCCATGATCTTGATGGCCTCGAAATCACGTTTCGGATAAGTTTCAGAATTGTTTTGCTCTGCCATATTGCTCTTTCTCTTCATTGGTTAATAGAAATCTACCATCTCACGACGACAACATCATGTCGCCTGAGCCAAAAAAGCAAAAAACCCTCGCCAGGCATTTTCGCCCAACGAAGGTTTGTCTTTTTTAAAGTCCAGGTTCCCCCTTCAAACTTCAGGACTGTCACCAAATTGTGACTATAAGATACCCCTCTGAACGGGCTAAATCAAGCAACATTACCGACTCAAGGCTTCCCGGATCTGCTCCCACCTTTGCCCTTTCGGCATGATAAAAACGCATTTGCCATTACTACGCCGCGCCCAAAGTTCTCCGACTTCGCGCTTTTCCTTATTGTCCGGAAGGTCCCAATCTCTCTCATTCTTATATTCCACAGCGAGAATCCGTCCGTCTTCCATTTGACAGATGAAATCGGGATAAAACCGGTCAGTGCCTGTCTGCAGGGAAAAAGAGCCCGGTTTCCGCTCAATGTTACGAACCCAATATTTCACTCCTTCAAGTCCTGTCGCCAAAAATAATGCGCAAGTAAACTCTTCTCCCGTATCCTTCAGATTGCCTATTACAGGAAAAAAATGTTTAGGCAGGGCCGTAAAGCCAGCGTAGGCATAATCATAAGCGTATCTTCCATTTTCAAATACAACTGGTAATTCATTCGTCGTTGAAAAATTATCCAGATTCAGCAAAAGCTCTTTGTAAATCATTTTCATGGCGCTCTGCTTCGCGCTTTTAATCTTTCTTTCCAGCGAATTTCGCAACCGGAACTTGGCATAGCAAAGGTCTTGCAACGATAAACCGCGCGAAGCTATCAAGTAAGTGACGGCTTTGTTTAAAAACGACGCTTTCTCGTCCGGCAAAATGCTTTCGTCGTAAATATTCCTATCCAGCCATCCCACAAGTTCAACCTGTGTCCATTCCATCTGGTAGTCAAGCCCAGCCAATACAGCTTCGATGTTTTCAAAATATCTGAATGTGATTTGCTCATCTTTTGTAACGTCAAACCGCCCTCCCTGAGCCGTCTTTTCCGGCCTTCGAAATTCATCTTCGGACAGTTCGGCGGAATGATCCAGCAAATGCCACGCCCCCTGCAAAAGATGGGTTTCTTCAAAAGGCTCCCAAAGCTCACCTTGCTTGATGGCAAGCACTGGTATTGAGAAAAGCTCTCCAGCATCAGAAGGAAACCGAACCGTGGGTTGTATAGGGGCCCGTTGTTTTTGAACCGCTTTTCTTAGAGCCTCTTTCCCTGCCTCGGTCTTAAAAACGGCTTCAACTTTTTTCGATTGCTCTTGGCTCAAAGCTCCCTTGAGAGTGATCGAGCCTGTTTCAGGAGAAAGCTCAATCTTATTTAAGATGGCCAGAGGCAAGGCGGAAATATCGGGCATTTCAGGGGTAGCATAGGTCACGGTTCCGCCTGTAAAAAGCTCCCCCAAATCTGCCGATTCTGCTGAGCGAATAAGGTCTTTTGTTTCCTGCCGTTCGAAACCATTCCGGACTAGCCCGTCACGCAAAGATTCGACCGTTTCCTGAAAGTTTTGGGACATCACAAAAGCGTAGGCCACGTTCAACTCACGAGCGGTCTTTCGCCTCGTGTAGGGCAAACGGAGGATGCGCCCAAGAATCTGCTCAGCCGCAGTCGCGGAGTTTGTATTTCGAAAGGAACAAAGCACATACGCGAAAGGACAATCCCAGCCTTCGCGCAATTTATCAATAGTGATGATGAAACGAAGAGGACATTGCGGCGATAAAATATCCCTATCGTCAATTTCATCCTGCATTCCTGTTGATATAGCGATCTCGCTTTCGGGGACTGAAAAATCCTCAAGAAGCATGGCTTTGACTTTCTCTGGGGTAATAGTCTCCCTTTCCTGATCATGCCGCTCCGCCTGTAAAAGCATTACAGGCCGGATATATTCCCCCGTCTCAGCGCGCGCGAAGCTGTCCAGGGTATTGAGACACGCTACTGCATCCCGTAGGAGTTCCTGCGGGTTTTCCCTGCGCACCAGCTCAAGCGGCATCTTGATCATATCCGCATCCTGCAATGCCGCAGCCGAAACACTGAAAAGAACATTGCTTGGATGATGAATTCGGTCTGGCGTCGCGGTGAGTTCGAGAATTGCGCTTGGTTCGAAACGCGCCAATGTTTCAAAGGCAAGATCACTGCCCTGGTTGTGAGCTTCATCGACAATGATATAGGGGTGATGTAAACGCAGCATATCAACAAAGGATGTGTTCCCTTGCACCTTGAAAGCTGGCATGTTCTCGAAGTGCGGCATCATATCCGTGTTTTGTTTATAGACGGTCAGCCGATCCATATTTTCTTGCTTAAAAGACTGCATGGTTGCCACAATAACAACACTTGAGCCGTGTAACACGGCAGGCCTCACCCGTAAGGCTTCTTCAATATCCAGAACGGTTACTTCTCCCAAAGCCGAAAATACCGCTTGGTGTAAAAGGTTTGAGGGGGTTTTCAATGCTTTCAGGGTTTGAGCTAGAATGGTATCAGATGGCACCAACCAGAGGGTGACGCTGTAACGGGTATAGAGCAAGCTCCGATTAGCCCTTTCTATCGAAAGTCCACCAATCAGAGTTTTTCCGCCGCCAGTAGGGATACGCAAGCAAACATATGGCACATGCGTAAGCGTCGGCAACGGACGGTAACTTAACGCCGTTCCGATCCAACCCTCCCTCGTTGTGTCTTCGTATGCTTGCCGAGGATTATTTGTTTCTTTGCACCTTTTGAAAAAAAGCTCAAGCTGGTCAAGAGCCTGTATCTGATAGCTTTTCGGGATCATGCCGCACCAACCCTTAATTTATAGGGCAATTGTTTGAATGTAATTCTTTCACGCCGAAGCCGCTCAGCACCAAGCCGACAGGCTGTCCCATAGATCACTTTAGACCCGCTATGTTTCGGCAAATGCAAAAGAACGCTCGTAGTAAGAACATTCCCGCCATCCGGCGCTTTGTCCTTGAGGATACCGTTATAGAGAAGATAAATGCCCAAACCGTTATGGACACCAAGCAATGGGCTGCTCATCTTGGGTTGCTTCTTGATGGGTTCTCCGGTTTCGACAAAATAAACGTGTCGGGCAAGATCAGTAAACTTGACTGTTTTTCTAATGTTACCTTGCTCATCAAAAAGAGGCTCGGCCAACTGGCAATAACGAAATTCTCCGCCGAGCCCTTCGATCTTTTCTCCGTTGCTATTTTCATATCCAGTTCCGACCCGCTTCAACCGTTCCGCAGTAACATTCCGACTGATGGCTTGGTCCATTTCGATAAGGATAAAGCGACGACTTCCACCATCTTTCTTATTCAGATCCATGACGGCGTGGCCAGTAGAGCCGGAACCTGCGAACGAATCCAAAACAAGATCGCCCGGGTTGGTTGCGATTTGCAAAATGCGTTCAATAAGACGCACTGGCTTGGGAGTATCAAAGGGCGCCTCGCTAATCAAAATCGAATTGATCTCCTTTTTCGCCTCTTGGTTGTGCCCTGCTTCGTCATTGGGCCACCAGGTCCAGGAACTTACGCCTTCGGTTTCTGATAAAAATGTTTTGGTTCGCGGACGAGATTTTTTGTCTTTGCCAAACCAAAGCCTTTCTTCGGCAAGCAGCTTTTTATATACACTCTCAACATTAGCCCAACACCTTCCGGGGGGCGGCTCGTAAACGGTTCCACCTGGGGTTTTCAATTTATACATTTGGTTAGGCCGCCATCCTTGCGCCGTAAAATCAGTAGAAACCCACGGCCCTCTGGAATCAGAATCTGGATTTTTAAAATTGCTAGTCTGGTCTTCTGTTAGGCGTAGTTTATTAAACAGAGCCTCATTGGTTTTTCTATAAACCAGAATATGATCATGAGCTGGACCGAGATGAATTCTGGCGTCAGGAGAGGTTCTTTTTTGCCAAACAATATTCGCTATAAAATTATTTGCTCCGAATATCTCGTCCAATAAGAAACGCAGGCTATGCACCTCGTTATCATCGATGCTAATAAATATGCTGCCCTCATCACGAAGGAATCCCCTTAAAAGACTTAGTCGTGGATACATCATGCAGAGCCATTTGTCGTGGCGCGTGAGGTCTTCGGCTTCCTTCCCGACAGCCTTGCCTAGCCACTCCTTCATTTCTGGGCTATTAACGTTGTCGTTGTAAATCCAGCTTTCATTGCCGGTGTTGTAAGGAGGGTCGATATAAATACATTTGACCTGTCTAGCGTAATAAGGGAGGAGAGCTTTAAGAGCGAGGAGATTATCACCTTCGACAATCAGATTGCCGCTTCCGGGATCGCCAACAGATAGGTCAGAAACGTCTTTCAACAGATGAAACGGGACCTGCTGATGGTGATTCTCAACAGCTTTCTTCCCGATCCAATTCAGGGTGGGCAAAGGGCTTCCTCGCTTGTGCGCGATTCAGCCCTGTTTAGACTGTCTACCAGAAATGCTTATTATCGTACCCTAAAAAAATGAGGAGCGTGCATACTCACGCCCCACTGCGGGTACGACCAAGCACCCTGGTAAGAACGTTTTCTACACGCCCCCGTCTTGGGGCGTGCTTCAAACGCTGTCTTACCATTGAAAATTTGGTCGTTTTGCAGTGGTCAGCAGCCGAAGCTACGCAAAATTTTAAATAGCAATTATGTATTCGTTATTATTAGTTTTCTCCTGTTTGGCGAATTATAGCAGGAACCTCCCCTTCGGCATAGCATCTTGCCTATAGACCATCTGAAAGCTAAAAGAAGCCGCCAGAATCTCTTCCAGCGGCTCCTTCGCGCATTTATCCTTTATTTTTCTTCTGTTCCAATAACCCCTTCGCGCTCGGAACCCATTCAGACTTGAGCATGGTGATGGCATTACCCATGTAGTCCGGTGCGAGGTGAGCATAGTGCTTCTCTGTGATCTTCACATCATGATGTCCCAGGAGCTTCGACACCGTGTAGATGGGCATCCCACTCATGACCGCATTGGAAGCAAAGGTGGATCGAAGGTCTTTGACATTGCCCTTGACCTTAGGTTTTGCATTGGCAAAAACGCGGTATAAGCGGTTCCTGAGGCCCTGATCAGACGCTTTCCCGTCCTCATCAGGGAACAGATAGGAACTACTGCCCTTAGACAATCCTGAGAGAATGGTGTGGGCCATAGGGTGCATTGGGAGAACGCGCTTCTTGAAATTCTTGGGATTCCAGCCAGGTTTCGGCTGAATGATGATCTGCTTCCGCCGGAAATCAATATCCGACCATTCCAGATGGCAGAGCTCACCGTAGCGCATCCCGGTCAGAAGCAGAAAGATAATAATCTGCTTGAGGTCTTCGGGAGCGGCTTCAAGAAGCCGTTTGATCTCATCATCCGACAGATGCCGGATAGCCCGCTCCGGCTCTTTGTACACCTTGATGTTCTGGGCAGGGCTTTTTAGCAAATATCCCTTCTCAACGCACTGTTTGAAGAAAGTCTTAATCATCTTGAGCTCGCGGTTAACCGTGGCCTTGCTGACCTTCTCAATGCGCTTGTTCCGCCACTTCTCAATGTCCTCTGTCGCTACCTGGTGGACATAGGGAACCTTCATCTGTTCCACGAAGCCCTTAAAGATCCGCTCTTCGTTGGTGTAGTTCTTCGCCGTATGTTCGGTCTTGCAGTTCTCAAGGTAGAGGTTCTTGGCTTCCTCTAACTTGATCCTCTTGGTTGTGGCATTCAGCTCATCAACGGCTTCTTCCGCGCGGAGTCCGGGGCGAGCAATAAGATTCCGAAGCACTCGCTCCCCTTCTGCTCCCGGTTCAAACGAATCGAACATGCCACGCTCCAAACCGCGTTTGATCTGTTCGTTGATGTTATGGGCGATCTTCTGGTTGGTGGTCTTTAGAGAGAAACGATACTGCTTCCCGAGGAACGAAAACCGGGTGTAGTAAGTGTCGTTGATCAGGTAGGCTTCCATCTTCATGTTCATCTTCTCCTCATCTTTCTAAGCGCACGCACTCCTTTTGCCTAGAAAGAGATTTGCAAAATCCAGCTTAGAAATTAAGCATAAATTAGGCAAATCATCTCAAAACTGCCGCAAAAGCAAAAACGGGTCACAACCATGATAGTTGTAACCCGTTGAGATACAAGAGGAAAAGAATCGGGGCGAGAGGATTTGAACCTCCGACCGCACGCACCCCAAGCGTGTGCGCTACCAGGCTGCGCTACGCCCCGATCAACTTTATCAAATTTTCAACTGAGATCGGGACTGTACTGATTACCTTTAGCTTTTAACAAAAATCAGTACGCCCCGATGATCCTTGATATTTCTTTCCAATAATCGAACATCGGGGCAGTTCTAATTCGCTCGAAAAATCAATCGAGAATCAGGACTCCCCGATAAATCTCCATTTAGAATGATCTCAGCTCCCGAAGAGGCGAAAGTATACCAAATTTCAGGAATGCTGTCTTCCTTTGTGTGGGAGGCGGGTGCCAGTCAGTGGGCCTCATGGTAAGGCATGTTTTTGAGGATCGTCAACGCCCGGTAAACCTGTTCGGCGGCGACCACCGCGGCGAGTTCGTGCGGGAGGGTCAAAGGCCCGAAACTCCAACGGAAAGAGGGTTTCATCGCCTCCAACTCCTGGAGGGTAAAGCCGTCCGGACCGCCGATCACGATCTGCAGTTCCTGCGTCCCCGAATTCATGACTTCCTGAAGTTTTTGCGCCAGCTCCCGGGAAGGAACGGCAGCACTTTTCTTCTCCCGTTCGCAAACCCAGACACAGGACTTACCTTTGGAGGGATAAGGACCGATCTCGCATGGTATGAAGCGGGAGATCCGGGAAGTATATTCCTGAAGAAGCGAGAACGCCGCCGCAAGTTTGAAGGCCTTGTTCACGGACTGAGCGGGCTTGATCCAGGATAAAGAGAACCGGATGCGCATTTTTCCTCCGAAGTTTATAGGAGGGATTATACTTCACCGGGCGGGAAACAAAACAGTATTGTGTCGCCATGAAAAAGTTTACGAATAAATATTTTTCTCTTCTCAAGCCTGAGGGGACCCGCTAGCATGAAGGCCATGATCCCGAAATTCAAACCTCAGATCGAGCATATTTATGT
Source organism: Candidatus Omnitrophota bacterium (assembly GCA_903820505.1). GTDB lineage: Bacteria > Omnitrophota > Omnitrophia > Omnitrophales > Aquincolibacteriaceae > Pegaeibacterium > Pegaeibacterium caenilacustre. The sequence goes on along the minus strand of CAIJHQ010000058.1, from coordinate 53,590 downwards.
CGACGCGGACGTTCAAGAAACGCCGCTGGCCAAACGTATTTTGAAAGCGTTGCCAAAAATTCCCGCAACGATCGTGACGGACAGGGAGCGGTTCCTCAAGAAGGCGGCAGGGCTCCCGCTCAGCACAGGCAAAAAAACCCTCTGGCTCACTTTCTTCAAGGGCGCCTTTCTCAAACCCTGCCCTGCTACCGGTCCGGATTATCTTTGTTGCCGCTATTGGGTGATCAACGCCCAGACCCATTGCCCGCTTGAATGCACTTATTGCATCCTCCAGCAATACCTCACGCTCCCTTTGATCACGGTTTACGTGAACATGGGAAACGTTTCCGCGGAGATCGATCCGCTTATCGCGGCGCACCCCGGCCGTCTGCTCCGCATGGGCACAGGTGAACTGACCGACAGTCTCGCGCTTGATCCCGTCACTCACATGAATGAAAACCTCCTGCGCGCTACCTCCGGAAAAAAGATGCTCCTGGAGATCAAAACCAAAACGTCTTTCGTCAAACATTTGCCGAGGGTCCCCAAAGGCAATGCCCTCGTCTCCTGGTCCCTCAACCCCGACTCCTTCATCCGGACCGAAGAACACAAAAGCGCACGGCTGGAAGACCGCCTCAAAGCCGCTCTCGAAGCACTGAAAAAGGGATACCGCCTCGGCTTTCATTTTGACCCGCTCCTGATGCTTCCGGGCTGGGAGAAAAAATACGGCGAGCTCATCCGGGAACTCACGCGGTCCGTCCCTGAAACAGAGGTCCTGTGGATCAGCCTTGGCAGCCTGCGTTTTCATCCGTCACTTAAAAGAACCGTCTCCGAGCGTTTTCCTAAAAGTCTTATCACGACCGCAGAATTCGTCAAAGGGTTGGACGGAAAGATGCGTTACTTCCGCCCCGCGCGCACGGAAATATACCGGAAAGTCTATGCCCTTCTCCGGGAGCGGTGGAAGGATGTTTTCATATATTTCTGCATGGAAAACAAAGCCGTTTGGCAAGACGTGATGGGTTTCTCACCGGAGGATAACAGCCACCTTGACTATCTCTTTCATAAAAACATCGCGCGCCGTTTTCGCGACCTGGATCTGCCGGCACCGCAACGGAAAAATTACACGGCCGGGAATTGAGCCCCCATCCCCGGGGATCACCCGCCCGGCGGCGCTCCCCCGACGCAGCCGGTCATCGTCCCCATGCCGGCGGCGTTCCCGACAACGATAACCCCAGTCGAGTCCACGCAATAGAAGTTCACGCCTGTCACATTCGCTATCAGAGGATCAGCCTCCAGAGAATAAACCAATCCCGACGCGTCCCTCGAATAGGAAAAGCTGTACCCGTGCTTGTTCCCGGGAGTCAGCCACGAGTTGTCGAGATAGTGATCATTGATCAGTTCCGGGATATCGGAAGCATAGGAAGGCGGAACATGGACGGCGCGATACGATTCATTGGAGGTGCTGAAAGTCCGGAGATCGGCGCGGATGGTATACTCGTTGGCGTTTAGTTTCAGCCGCAAAAAATTCGGGACCGCCGCCGCGGCCAGAATGGCGATAATAGCGATCACGATCATGATCTCAATGAGCGTAAAACCGCGGGAAACACTTTTGGGGGACACTTTTCTCATGGCTATTCCATCGGTCGCGGACCGGCTTCCCTTGACATAAACTTCAGCAGGACCACCACACCTTCTGGAGCCGGTTGGCCGTCTTCGGATCCAGATGATAAAGTTCGTCGAACAATGTCTCTTTAAAACTCGCGGGACCTTTGGCTCGCCGGGCCGCGAGCTCCGCGGCAATCTCGTAGCAGACCAGCCCGCCCGCCGCCGCCAAGGCCATGTCCTTTTCAACGGCCGCGAAAGCACCGATCACGGAAGCCGCCATACATCCGGTCCCCACAACGTGCCCCATCAGGGCGTGGCCGTTCCTGACGAAATAGATCACTTCCCCGTCGGTCACGATATCCTCTTGTCCGGTAATCACTACCGCACAATTCCGCTTCCGGGCCAATTGTCCCGCCAGAGCAGCCCTGTCCTCCTCCACGTGTGACGCATCAACTCCCCGGGTCCTCACAGCCCTGCCGGCGATCCGCGCTACTTCGGAAACATTCCCCTTGAGGATACCGATCTTCACATCGTCCAACAGCTCAAAACACTTCCGGTCCCGCAATTGGGTGGCCCCCGCCCCGCATACGTCCAGGATGACGGGAATTCCTTTTTTATTCGCGCTTCTTGCCGCGATCTTCATCGCCGCAACAAGATCCACCGTCAGGGTCCCGATATTCAGGACCAGTGCGGAGGCGATCCCGGTCATTTCGGCAACTTCCTCCGCCGCGTGAGCCATGACGGGCGAAGCCCCGAGCATTTTTGTGATATTGGCGCAATCGCAGATCGTGACCCAATTGGTCAGATGATGAATGACGGGTTTTTCTTTCCGCACTTTGGCGAGCAACTCCCCCGCCTTGATCTTGATCTTCATTTTTCTCCGCTCATGGGAACCGGCCTCTTCAGCCGTCATCTTCGGGAACACTCCGATGCTACGGCAGAACGGTTCATTTTTAAACCGACACGCCAAAAACATAGGCAGAAAAAATAAGCCGAGGACTATTTGGAAGGTTCAGGCGCCCAATTCACGACGTCGTCTTTGGTCATTTCGGGCCCCGGGTTCTTGCCTGACGAATACAGGTCATAACTGTGCGGGCGGTGGACCCCGGGATAACGGTATTGATACGGACGTCCCCAGGGATCCACAGACGACTTTCGCAAATAAGGTCCGTTCCAGTTCTCCGGAATGGGAGCAACCGTAGGCTTTTGAAGTAACGCGCTGAGCCCTTGGGGCGTTTTCGGAAGGAATCCGTTATCAAGCTCATAAAGTTTGAGCGCCTCCGGAATATTCACAAGGATGTCCTCCCTTGCGGTTGCCCGGCGATTCTTTTCATAGCGCCCCGTCAGGCGCGGCATCGCCACCGCCAAGATCACAGCAATAACGATCACAACCACGATAACATCCGTGAGAGAAAAACTTCTCTGCCAGAAGCTCAACGGTCTTTTTTCCATAGCGTCCTCACATTAACAAGAGGTCGTTCCGAACGTCCGGGTTAAAATTATTTACGGACCCAATCGCCCGCCGGCGACTGGATCATCTCACCGGAACTTGCCTTATCGCGCTGCACCTCGGCGAACGCCCTCTGAACCTCCTGAAGGCCGTTCGACCCCAGATTATTTTGCGTCACCAGACCCTGATAAATGGTCTCACGGTCCCGGTTTTCCTGCGACACAAGCCCCTGATCCCCCTGCAGTGCTGTCACGTAACCCTGATTGTTCTCCCCGACAGTGCCCGCCTGTTTCGACCGCTGTAACGTACTGAAACGGGCCTGACGGTTCTTCAGGGCCGCTTCGATCTCAGGCGTCATTTTTTTAAGATCATACTGGGCCGCAAAACACGTGGGAATAGCGAGCGCCATGATAAGAAAAATAGCGATCATGAAAATCGGACGTTTCATTTAACACCTCCTTGAGCCACCATATCTTCAATGTTCGAAGCCGTTTGTTTCAAACCGCGGATATCCACCACCACATTGGCATTGATGGTGATAGGACGGTTCGGGTCCCCCACGGCTTTGACGGTACACCCCGCGGCAAGCCCCGACAGCATCAAGAGAGCGACAGTTCTTTTGATCTTTTTCATAATGACTTAGCCTCGATTAGGCCCATAAGCCGGGCGATTTGTGAAAATGAATCTTTTTGATCCGTATGAACGATCATGTTCAACGTTAGTTTGAGATTATAGTCTAAAACCAGGATACGAACGAGGATTTTCATCACATCCGGTTGCGGAAGATTCACCGCGACCTCCGCGGTCTGATACCGAACCAATTGTTTGTTGCCTGAGACAAGCTTCACCACCCGGTCTTTCTGGACGGATTCGGGAAGATAGGGTAGAAAGAGGTCGAAAAATCTGGCCTGCACCATCCCGCCCGGCTGGGGCATCGTAACGCTCAGATCAAAGGTTGGCTCGCGTCCTGCGACCTGAACGCAGGTGAGTTTTCCGTTCATCGCGCCGTTCGCGCCGTCCAGGTTCTGGGGATCCAGCCACCGGAGATCTTCCAGATCCGTATTCTTGAAATCCGCGGAAGCTTCGACGCGCCAGTCTTTGCCTCCCAAGACCACGATTTCCCCTAAAAGTCCATCTCGCGACGAACCTTTCGGCCGGGCGCCCTCGAACACAAAGTGCACGGGTTCGGACCGCAGGAGCAAGAACAGTGGATCCAAAGATTCGAGTGACCGGATCTCCAGGGGCACGGGGCCCTGTCGTGCCTGAAATGCCCCTGTGATCCCATAAAGCCGGAGCCTGAGGTTACGGTCGATCGCTGCTTTTTCAATACGGATCGAATCCGCGAAGAAAAGTCGCGCGTTCTGATTGATCAGACGTTCGAGGGCAAGACGCTCGATCCCGGGAAGCTGATAGATCACCCAAATGAGCAACGAGACGAAAAGGCCGCCGGCCATCACGCGGAAAGCAGTTCGTTTATTCATGACATTCCCGAAAGTTTAATTCTCCGGTTCATTTTATAATAATGACAGTAAAGATCTTTTTCCCTGACGGCATCCCGTCGCTCCCGCCGGGATGAACGCCAGCGAACGAAACGAGGACCTTCCCTTCCCGGAGTCCTCTGAAGACCCACAGGTCTTTCACCTGGCGCCCGCCCTGTTTTGTTTTCGACGCATTGCGTTTGATCTCGACGACCTGGAGCAGGGACTTGTCCAGATCCGCGATAAGTTGCCAACGAAGACCGGAGGTCCTGTCCGCTTCCAACACGATCATGAACTCACGGCCCGCGGTAGTTTCAATTGGTTTGCCGGCATCGTGATATTCGGAAGGTGCCGCGCCGCCGGACACCGGAACATTATCGAGTTTGTCATGAAAAACAGAAAACAGCACGGCGGCGGCCACTGCCGTCGCACCGATAAAAACAGCCCCTCGTTTCATGGAAAACTCCCGAAAACCATTTTGGGTATAAAATATCCAGGTGGCAGGATAATCTATCCGGGGATAGAAATCCAATTTAAAAACAGCTGGATCTTAACGATGGGTTCGATATGGGGACGGCTGTGATTTTGATCCGACCGAACCGTTAGGCGGCTATCTTAACGGGGCAACTTTCGCATCCGAGAAGACCAAGGATTTCGGCGATATATCCTTGAATGTGCGGCGGCGGGTCGTCGTTGAAGAGGCGAAAGAGGTTCATCAAAAACCTTCGCACCACCGCAGCGACTTCTCTGTCCCTAATTTGGCCTAGCAAACGCTCAAGTTCATCTGAAGACATTCGGGGCAACTCCCAATCTGTACCAGAACCATAACATTCTTTTATTATAATTTCAAGTCATTATGGCACTTATTATAGCAATATATAGTTATTCAGATCACTCATTTGCTGTTTTTGATGATTTATGGACTACTGGCGGCTTCATCCATAGAAATATGTCTGCAGAAAAATCTCAATCGTTCGATAATTACACAGAACCCGTTGAATCATATTGAGTTATATCCAGACGAACACATCCTGACAAGGAGCACGATTCATGATGAAAAGGGATCGCCGCACAGGTATTGTTATTGCTCTCGTCGCCCTCATCGCGATGACTCCCTCCACCGGCTTTGCCGTCGGTTCGGGGGGATTTGAAAATGCCTCCTTCAGCGCGAAACAACTGGCGCTTGGCGGTACTGGGACGGCAACACCGGATGAACCCGCGGCCATCTCCTATAACCCGGCCGGCATTGTGGACCTTCCGGGAATCCAATTCCAGGGAGACGCGAACTTCATCGGCATGTGGACTTTCAAAAATAACAGCGAGACCGGAAGCACGCGCAGTTCCGGCACGCTCAGCATGGTCCCCACCGCCTATTTCACGGTGAATCCGGGAAAAGTTTTTAATGACCGCCTCGCTCTCGGCATCGGCACGGACTCGCCGTTCGGTTTGATGAATAAATACAACTCGAGCGACCCTGCCACTCATTACACCGGCTGGAAGAACTGGCTCAAGATGTACACGATCAAACCCACGGTCGCGTTCAAGGTCACGGACAAGTTGTCGGTCGGCGGCGGCCCGATGTGGTACAGGATCTACGATTTCGGCGGGATCCAGGCCTATCCCAACAATCTCGCCACGCTCCCGCCTTTTCCGTTCGGAGCCGGGACCTATACCCCGGACGGACAAGTCCGGATCAACACTTCGGGAAATCATTGGGGCTGGCAAATGGGCTTATTGTTCAAACCGACCGAAAAGCACCGCTTCGGTTATTACTTCCGAAGCCCCGTGGTCGTTAAGACCAGCGGCCAGGTGAAGGTCGAAAATTCCGATTTTTCCGCCATCCTCGGTCAAGGCCGCCACAATTTCGAAACGGGAGTCCACACCAAGGTCTCGCTTCCCATGAACATGACGTGGGCCTACGCCTACCAACCGACCAAAAAGACCCATTATGAGGCGGACTTCACCTGGTCCCGGTGGTCGACCCACAAGCGACTTTACTTCGTCACCGATCCTTCCGGTAACGCGACGGACGACGCCATCCTGAACAACATCCGGGCGGCCGATAAGGATTGGCACGACGGCTACGGCGTCCAACTCGGCGCAAGCCACCAGCTCACGGACAAGCTGACGCTTCGCGGCGGCAGCTGGTTCTACTTTACGCCGGTCCCCCAGAAGCACTTTACACCGGCGGTTGCGGACTCGAACCACCTAGCCGTCAGCATCGGGCTCGGTTATAACCTCTCCAAGTATTTGACCGCGGACCTCGCCTATTACAACGCTTTCTACTTCACAAGACGCATCAACAATGACATCGCGGAAAGTCCGTATCTTGTGAACTCATCGGTGGACGGGCGGTATTTTTCCTACATGCAGTCCTTCACGATAAGTTTAACCCTGAAGTGGGATGATATTTTCACCCGTTGCAGCACCAAGAAAGATACGAAGGAAGAGGTCCCGGCCGCAACATTCATCCAGGCTCAGTCTGGCCAACAGCAGCCTGCTGCTTAATAAAAAAGGCCGCGGATCGAAATTCCGCGGCCTTTTTTCTGTCCTGAAAACTACTCCCTGCTCTTCTCCCGACGTCCTCTACCGGAGCGAACTGAGATCGAAAGCCTTCCACTCCTCATAGGGCGTGCGCGCGAGCAATGTCGAGACCACGACCTCGGGGTCTTTGTCCTCGAAAAGCATTTTGTAGACCTCGGTCATGATCGGCAGCTGAAGCCCTTCCCGCTCGCAAAGCTGATGCACGCTCAGCGCCGTGTCCACGCCTTCGGCCACCATCGCCATCTCTTCGAGAATGGACCGTATCTTCCGTCCCTTGCCGAGTTCGCGGCCGACGTGAAGGTTGCGGCCGTGTTTTGAAAAACAGGTCGTGATGAGATCCCCGATGCCGGAAAGCCCGAAAAAGGTGTTCGGGTTCGCGCCGAACCTCGACCCCAGGCGCACCATTTCATACAATCCCCGCGTGATCAGACCGGACTTGGTGTTATCCCCGAATTTCAGCCCGTCGCAAACCCCTGCCGCGATCGCGATCACGTTCTTCAAAGCACCGCCGAATTCCGTCCCGGCCATGTCTTTTTGCATGTAGATCCGGAACTGGGGATCGCGAAAATTTTCCTGAACGTATTGAGCGTTCTTCGGGTCGTCGGAAGCCGCGACCGTCAATGTCGGGATCTTGCGGGCCACTTCCTCGGCGTGAGAAGGTCCGGAAAGGACCACGATCGGAAGGTTTTTCCCGAGGACCGCACGGATGATCTCGGAAGGACGAAGGCACGTCTTTTTCTCGATCCCCTTGGCCGTGCTGACCAGGATCTTCCCCTGAAAAGGCAGTTCCTTGATCTTGAAAAGAATGTTCCTCAAATATTGCGCCGGAATGGCGAGCACCAGCACGTCCCCGAAATCCACCGCTTCCTTCAAATCCGAAGTGACTTGAAAACCCTCCGGGAGTTTCACGCCGGGAAGGAACTTCACGTTCTCCCGCCCCTTCTTGAGGATCTTCGCGTAGTCCGCGAACGCGGACCAAAGCAGGACCTCATTGCCGCGGCGCAAATTCACCAAGGCCAACGCGGTCCCCCAACCCCCGTCTCCCAATATCGTCACTCGAATACTTTTCGTCATGGTTCCTCTTTTCCCTGAAAACCCGGGGTTCGTCCGGAACCCGCCTCCGCGAATTTCAGCTTCCCCTGCAACGGCACCGTTTTTTCAGCAACGGCCGGGGCGTCACTACTTCTTTGATCTCGGCCGGCACACGGCACGGTTTCATATCCTTATGAACGAACACGTGTACGGTGTATCCGGTCGCGACCGGCTTTTGGGTCACGGCGTTCATTACCTGATATTCAAACCGGAGGGTACTGTTACCGATCTCCGCCACACTGGTGCGGACGAGAATGTCATCGTCATAGGTCGAAGGTGAAAGATAGCTCGCGTGGGCCTCGGCCACCGGAAGGTAGATCCCCTTCTTCTCGCATGTATCGTACGGGAACCCGAGGGCCCTGAAATATTCCGTGCGCGCGGCCTCAAACCAACGGAAATAATTCGCGTAATACGTGATCCCCATACGGTCCGTATCTGCATAGAGGACCCGGCAGCGGTAGTCAAAATAATCCATACTCTCCCCCGTTCCGCATTAAAAAAACCCCTTTTTAGGATTAATTCCGTCTTTGCGCTCATCGGCAAGTTTCTCGAGCAGTTCCCGTTCCGTCTTGCTCAATTTGACCGGAACCTCGATGTCGATCTTGACATATTCGTCCCCGCGCCGGTCCGTCATCCCGTAAAGAGGAACACCTTCGTCTTTTATCTTAAGCACCTTACCGGCCGATGTGCCGGCCGCGACCTTCAGCACCGTTTTTCCGGTCAGGGTCGGAACTTCCACTTCGCCGCCGAGCACGGCGACGGTGTAAGGGATCAATCGTTCGCAATAAATATTCTGTCCCTGTCGCTCAAAGGTCTTGCTCTTTTTGACAATCACATGGATGTAAAGATCCCCACGTGACGCACCCGACTGCCCGGCCTCGCCTTCCCCCGTTACCCGGAGCCGGGAACCATGCTCGATGCCGGCCGGGATCTTGACCTGGAGCTTGCGCATTTTCCGGACTCGGCCTTCCCCGCGGCAAGCCGGGCAATGCTTCTCGATCGATTCCCCCTCTCCGTGACATCGGGGACAGGTCCGACGTAAAGTAAAAAACCCCTGAGAAACGCGGACCTCCCCGCGGCCCCCGCAATCCGAACAAACTTTCCGCTTGGACCCCTTTTCCGCGCCGCTCCCGAGACATTCCCCGCAAACTTCCCGCCGTAGGATCTCCAGGTCAAATGCTTTGCCGGTCAGCACTTCCGCAAGCTCGAGTTCCAGCGTTTCTTCGAGGTCTGCCCCGCGTTTACCACGGCTTCCGCGCCGTCCGCCCCCACCGCCCAAAAGGTCCTCAAAAAGGTCCCCAAAAATGTCACCGAACCCGCCGAAGGCGTCCTGGAAATTCTCGAATCCCGAAAATCCGCCGCCCCCCAGACTGTGACCGAATTGGTCGTACCGGGCCCGCTTGTCCTCATCGCTGAGGACCGCGTATGCCTCCGCGGCCTCCTTGAATTTTTCTTCGGCGGTATGATCCCCGGGATTGCGGTCCGGGTGGTATTGGAGCGCCAGTTTGCGGTAACTTTTTTTTATTTCCTCGGCGCTTACGTTGCGGCTTACGCCCAACACTTCATAGTAGTCGCGTTTTTGTGCCATGATTCCTTAAAGATCGCTTGATGCGAAGCGGATAACACCCGGCGCCGTTGAACAACCCTTGAGCATGGGATTTCGAGCTTCCTCCGGAATGGATCAGGTGATCTCGTCCGGTTCTTTGTGTTTTGGAGACGGCGGCTGAGAAGGAACACGAACGCGGACCTTGGCCGCGCGAAGCAACCGGTCATGGAACATATAGCCCGGCTCGAGTTCGTCCACGATCTGGTCCTCGGGACCTTCCTCGGTGACATGTCCCACCACTTCATGACGGTGCGGATCATAGGGCTGGCCGACCGTCACCAACCGTGTCAGCCCGTGAGCTTTCAGGATGTCGGCCAGTTGCTTTTGGACCCGTTGAACTCCCGACACCAACGTCTTGAAATTCTGCTGCATCGCCTCTTCCCCGCCTCCCGTAACGGCGGCGGTCGCCGCGTGGTCAAGCGCGCGATCAAAGTTGTCCATGACGGGAAGGATCTCCTTGAGGATCCTCTCCTGGCTGAACTTCAAAAATTCTTCTTTTTCGCGCGCGTTGCGTTTCTTCGCGTTCTCAAAATCCGCCGCCGCGCGAAGGAGTTTTTCACGGAGTCCCTCGAGTTCCTGGACCCTCGCCTTGAGGCCTTCGTATTCCTGCGCGGACACCTCGATCTTCACGTCACCCGTTGCCGCCGCGATCGCCTCACGACCGTTATCGGCCTGCGCGGATGGGGCCTTGGTTTTAGCTTCCTCTTTCATCTGTCCTTCGCCATTCCCCTTTTTATTCTTATGCTCGGACATCATTCCTCCGTGTGTACGCTTTCAATAAGCGTCCCCACAACGTGGGCCATCCGCGAAACGAGCGGAATGATCTTCCGGTAAAGCATCCTCTTCGGGCCTAAAATGGCAATGGCTCCCTGCCGATCCTCGCCCACCGCGTAACGGGCCGTCACAATGGCGCAGTCTTCGAGCGCCTCATGGGCGTGTTCATGCCCCACCGACACGGACACGTGCTCCGTGGAAGCATTCCTTAAAACCCATCGAGTCAGGGCAACTTTTTCCTCGAATGCCTGCAAAAGCGTTCTCGCTTTCCGGACGTCCTGAAATTCCGGTTTTTCCAGAATATGCGCCAGGCCCTGCAACGAGATCTGAAGCCCCTCTTCATTCTCCGACGATAAAGGCCGGGAGAAAGGCAATAGGGCCAGGCTGACTTCCTGAGACATCGACGAAAGGAACGAAGAAACACGGTCCCAAAAAAGGCCCACCCGGACATCTTCCGCGGTGGGAGACAATTCTTCGGTCACCTTGTCAAAATACTCCTGAGGAAGCACCTGTTCGAACGGAGTATGGTCTAAATAATAACGGTAGCCCCGGTCCGTCGGAACACGTCCAGACGAGGTGTGCGGATGTGTCAAATAGCCCTGCTCTTCCAAAGAGCCCATCTCATTGCGGATCGTCGCCGGGGAAAAGGAAAAAGCGTATTTCTCCGCGATCAGACGCGATCCGACCGGCTGGCTAGTCTCGATATGCGTTTCCACGACCCCGCAAAGGATCGTATCTTGTCGTCGGGATAATGTTTCCATAGGGCGGCTATGATAGCAAAAAACGGCCTGAAAGAGAAGCGGGCGTTCGGGGCCCCGCGGTATTCCCCGCTCAATTTCGTCGGGCAACGAGGATCTTTTCGAGGCTTTTTTTGTTCCGGCGGAAAAGCTCAAGGTCCTCCCTTTTCGCGATCCAGGCCGTCGTCTCCCCCACCCGGTTGATCCGGAGCTCCAGGTATTGATAATCCTTGAAATCATAACTCCGGAGCACCTCCGCGAATTCACGGGCCGCCAAGGTCCAAAGGTAAATAATGTCCTCATGGATCCCTTGCTCCGGAGTGTAAGGTTTCGCGACCGGAGAGCGGAGGGGCATGATCGCATCGAATATAAAATAAGGATTGGGCTTCTCCTCGTACCCGAAGGAAAGCTTGACGCTTAAAAAGGTGTTCCCAATCCTTTCATTTTCGGTCAGCATCGTCTGGAGGCGCCTCGTAAGCTGCCGTGATAGAAAGTCCCCCATCCGGATGTTCGGAGTCTTGAACTCCGTCTCCCAGTTCGGCAAACTCCGGTAGACCGTTTCCCGTGTAAAGGAGGGATCAAGCCCCTGCGGGCGCGCATCCAAATACGCGAACGGGATGATCCTCTGTATCTTTTCTTCAGCTCCGCGCGTCGAGACCTGGAAAAGATATTCCTTCGTCTCGGGCCGGAACGCGGAGGCCCCCGGAACCTTGGGTGAGGATCTCACCTTGACGTACACGATGATATTATTGTCCTGAAGCGGAATGCTCCTCAGATCAAGGATATCCCAACGCGCCTGCCCGGTCGGGGTCATATTCCCCCGGGGATCGGCAAAAAAGAACTCTCTGGACCACTTGTCCGCGGTCGTCTTCGGAAAGTACCGGGCTTGAATGACGTCTCTCCCGGCCGTGTTCAGATCGTTAAAAAAGCGGCGCACGGGCCTGTGCCAAAGCGCGGCTTGGTTCAGGCGGATATCATGGATGACGCGTTTGCGGTATTCGCTCCGGGGAATGTCCCAATAGCGGACACGCTTGACGTCCTCGATGTTCCCCAGAAATGAAAGTTCCATCCCGCTTTTCTCGATATCGGTCGCCTGAAGGAAATAAAAATCTATCTTCTTGTCCGTGCTAAGCATGACCCGCGACATCGAGAAAAGAAGGTCTTCGACCTTATCGATCGCCGCGTCGGTCGGTTTGAACAGATTTTCCATGTCCGTGACCTTACCGCTCATGATCGCTTCCTTAAAATCCAGAGAGAACAACTGGTCCAGCGGGAGATAAACCCCCATCGTGGTCCCGACGAACTCCACCTCGATGTTGCGGATGCCATATTCTTTGGCGGCGATGTCTTTCAGCGCCTGTACAACGCTTTCCTGGGGATAAGTGACTTTGGCACAACCGGATGCGAAGAGACTGAGGGAAAAAAGACCGAGGACCACTGAAAAGGACACGAATGTTCCGAAAATTTGACCCGGTATCGCGGAAAAAAAGACGCTCCCGTTGGAAGTTTTACGGGAACTGTCCCCTTGAGGAGGATGAATATCTCTCAGGCCCAATCGCTTAACCCTTGGGCGGCTCGGCGCCCCGTGGCGGACTGAACCTGCGGGGGTTGACCTTTCCGTATTCGGCAAAGATCGCTTCGATCTCGTCGTAATCCAACTCCTGTTTGGCCATAAGCTCGCTGGCGAACCGGTTAAAAATATCTTTTTCCTTCGTCAAAAGCGCTTCCACCTCCGCCATACAGCCCTTGAGGAGCTTGTCCACGTCTTCGTTGAGCTTGAGCTTGATCGCCTCGGAAAGCAACATCGCCCTATCTTCGCGGTAGATCGTGTAATCCCCCACAAGTCCGGAAGGCCCCATCCCGAGCATCCAGACCATGGTATGTGCGAGATTCATGGCCTGGCGGAAATCCGCCGTAACACCGGTGGTCGTGGTCCCGTATTTGATCTTTTCCGCCACATAACCCGCAAGGCATATCTTGATGTCGGCCATCAAGGTCTCACGATCCCGGCTGTGCCACTCCTCCATCGGGGTGGGATGCACCACGCCGAGCGAGGATTTTCTCGGAATGATGGAAGCTTTGAAAACATCATCCCGCGGGTGCAAAAGATAGGTCACGATCAAATGTCCCGTCTCGTGATAGGCGGTCATTTCGCGCTCACGGTCGTTGATCGAAAGCTTCTGTTTCATCCCCAACTCAATGCGCTCGATCGCCTCCGAAAGGTCTTTGATCGTCACGGCATCCCTCTTGTCGCGCGTCGCGATCAGGGCCGATTCCTTGACGACGTTCTCGATATCCGCAGGAGATTTATCGATCGCCTTACGCGCAAGACGTTTGCAATCGATCGAAGCCTCGTATTTCACTTTCCCGAGATAATATTTGAAAAGCGCTTCACGGCCCTCAAGGCTCGGCTTGCGGATATAGACTTTCCGGTCGAAACGCCCCGGACGAAGCAGCGCCGGATCCAGGACGTCCTCAGCGGCGTTCGTAGCGCCGATCACGATAATGTTTTCCTGCCGTCCCGAAAGACCGTCCATCTCCACCAGAAGCTGGTTCTGGGTATTATTCGTCTCCGCTCCGCCGAACTGGTTAAAAACGCGGCGATGTCCGATCGCATCCAATTCGTCGACGAATACAATGCATCCGCCGAAACCATAGGCGAGGCGCTGCGCTTTCTTAAAGAGCTGCCGCATGCGGCTCGACCCCACGCCGACGAAAACCTCATTGAATTCGCTGGCCGCCATGGAAAGGAACGGAAGGCCAGCCTCGGTCGCGATCGCTTTGGCAAGGTAGGTCTTCCCGCATCCCGGGGGTCCCATCATCAGAATGCCGCGCAGGATCCTGCCGCCGATCTTCTGAAGCCGCACATGGTCTTTGATGAGCTGGACCACTTCCCAGCATTCTTCCTTGGCCTCGTCGATCCCGATCACGTCCGAGAACTTGACGTTGACCTCGTTGGCCTTGATATTCTTTTTATCGAGCTTCGCGAACCCGCCGCGAAAAATGAACATGTAGAGGTAGACGAAGATCACCGAATTCAGGATGACCATCAGTATCTGGAGCGGTAACTGCGCGAGCGTGATGTTCCGGTAATAGCTTTCAAGCGAAGCCATCCCGATGAATGAAAAGGCAATGAGAAGGACCGACCCGATAATGATCGCGATCTTGACCCAATGATCCATCCAAAACAGCTTCCAGCGACGAATCTTGCTCATAGGATAAATTCTCCTTTACCTCGTTAGAGTATCGACCTGCCAAAAAAAGCATGCCGCTTTTTAAGATTCCGAAAAGCAAAATGATAAAATCGTGGCCCTCCAACTATCACGAGACCCACAAAATAAAGCGGCCCAAGATCCTACTGATCCTGGAAAACAAATGGAAGGTATTATAGCTTTAAGAGCCTTTGATATATAGGACTTTCTGCTTCGTCGGAAGGACCTTTGAAAAACCTACCACCAGGAATCGCCGCTACCAACCCCATTTCCTGTCTCCGTAGCTTCGGAAGCAGCTTCCCCGGTCGCGCCTTCGGTCGAAGCCGCTTGCTCCTCGACGGCGCCCTCTATTTCGGGGGCTTTTTGCTGGGGGGAGGCTGTTGCCTCCTGAACGGGTTGCTCTTCCCACCAATCCGAAAGCACCGGCGGTTTCTCGGCCACGCTCTTTTCCCTTGCCGTGGCCTTTTCTTTGGCATCAAAGGGCGGATCCACAAAAAAAGTATCGCTGGGATTGTACTTAACGGTATAGGTCAAGGCCCCCTTCACGCCGTCCTTTTCCTCCTCCATCTTTTGTTTATACGCGATCCCACTTGTCTGGGTGTCCCGGACGGGATCTTCCGTACGGCGGACCGTCCCCACATGGACACCCGCTAAAACCCCCACAACGATAAAAAAAAGTATCTTTCTACTCATAAGACAAGGATACCCGATTCCTTCTGAACGTGCAATGATAGGAGCCGCTCCGTAACTGATTATAATTAAACGGGTTGCGCTATTGTAGGTATTTCTTAAGATACTTCCCCGTATAAGAACGCTCGCATTCGAGAAGACCCGCCAGAGGGCCCTGATAAACGACTTCGCCGCCTTTGTCACCGCCTTCGGGCCCAAGATCGATCACGTGATCGGCCAGACTGATCAGGCCCATGTGATGTTCGATGACCATAAGCGAATGACCATGCTCCAGGACCTCTTCGAAAGCCTTCACGAGATGCCGGATGTCATCTTCATGAAGCCCTGTCGTGGGTTCATCCAGAAGATAGAGAGTCGGGGCCGTCTTGCGGAAAGAAAGCTCGTAGGCGAGCTTCAGGCGCTGGGCCTCGCCCCCGGAAAGCGTCAACGTCGGCTGTCCGAGACGGAGATAACCCAAACCGAGCTTCCTGAGGACCGAAAGCTTCTGGACAAGTCCGCGGCTGTGGCCAAAAAAATCAAGGACCTCCTCCACCGTCATATTCAGAACCTCGTCAATATTCTTTCCCTGATATTCGATCTCCAGAACCTCGGGTTTGAAGCGCTTGCCGCGGCATGCCTCGCACGGCACAAAAATGTCCGCCAGAAAATGCATTTCCACTTTGACGTTCCCATCGCCCTTGCAGGACGGGCAGCGGCCTTTGTCCACATTGAAAGAAAAATGGCTTACGTCAAATCCCTCCTGTCTGGCCTGGGAGGTGCCCGCAAAGATCTTGCGGACATCGTCAAAGGCCTTCAGATAGGTCGCGGGATTGGAGCGCGGCGAGCGCCCCAAAGGGGACTGGTCGATCAGGACCATGTCCGAGAGATGTTCGAACCCGCGGATCTTCCGGACCGTTCCCAGTTCCTCCTGCGAGACCGGCTGCCCTTTGAATTTCAGGAAATGATGATAGAGGATATCATAAAGTAAAGTGCTCTTGCCGGAACCCGACACGCCCGTCAAAACGGTCCATCGACCGAGCGGCACCTCAGCATCAATATCCTTAAGGTTGTGCGCCTTTGCGCCCCGGATCACGATCTTTTCTTTGTGCCGTAGAACCTGCTGCCGTGACGTCCGCTCGATCTTGCACTTACCGGCGAGAAAGGACCCGGTCACCGAACCCGGAAAAGCCTTTAAAGCATCCACCGTCCCTTGGAAAACCAGTTCCCCGCCTTTCGCGCCGCCTTGCGGGCCGAGATCGATCACGCAGTCCGCGGAGCCGATCATGGTCCTGTCATGCTCCACCACCACGACCGTATTGCCCAAGTCCCGGAGCTTCTTGAGAAGATCGATCAACATCTGATTGTCCCGCTCATGAAGCCCGATGCTCGGTTCATCCAGCACGTAAAGCGTGTCGACCAGCGAGGACCCCAGAGAACTGGCCAGGTGGATACGCTCAGCCTCCCCGCCCGAGAGGGTCCGCGACATACGGTCCAGCGTCAAATATCCCAGTCCAACCTCTTTGAGAAAACGCACGCGGCTGAAAAGTTCAAAAAGCACCGGTTCGATCTTTTCTTTCTCTCCCGGCCGGAGATCGAGAGCCTCCAGAAAGCCCAGGAGATCTTCGATGCTCAGCGCCTGGACCTCCGGGAGGTTCTTTCCGCCGATCAGAATATTGAGGGCTTCGGGCTTCAGGCGCGTCGCACCGCAATCTTTGCAAGGCACGTACGCCCGATAACGGTTGAGAAAGACCCGCACATGCATCTTGTAAAGTTTCTTCCCGAGATAATCAAAGAAATCCTTCACGCTCGTGAAATCGTCCCCCTTCAGGCCGTGGAGGATCCACTTTTGATGTTCCCTTTTAAGCTTCGCCCAGGGCTTGCGGGTGGGAATACGCCTCCGTTCACAAAAATCAACGAGCTGTCCCTGTTCCCACCGGGTGCTGGCCTTGGTCCACGGTTCGATCGCTCCTTCCCGGACCGTTTTCCCGGGGTCGGGGACCACCAGGTCCCAATCGATCGTGATGACCCGCCCGAACCCCTGACAGGCCGGGCAGGCCCCGAGAGGACTATTGAACGAAAAAAGGTTCGGTGTCGGCCTGGGAAAGGACCGGCCGCACGAAAAACAACGTAACTCCCCGGAAAATCGCATCGGCTTGTCCCGGACCCAGACCTGAGCTTCCCCGCGTCCAAGACGGAAGGCCTGCTCGAGCGAATCGGTCAGCCTCTCTTTGTTTACGGGCAAAACTTTCAAACGGTCTACGCTGACGCAAAGTTCCGCGGGCGCCGCTTTCCGTTCGATCAACGCCGCCGCATCCGACCATGCTCCCTCGAAATGGAACTCGCTAAAACCCTGGCGCTCCAGCTCCTCGAGATTTTCACGGACGTATTTCGCCCCTTTTTGTCCCAACGGGACCGAAAAACCGATCCGGACCTCTTCCCCTTCGGACCCGGCAAGCAGGCGCGCGGCAACCTTGTTCGGATCATAGGCCTCAACTTCCGAACGACATTCGGGACACAGGAGGCGTCCCGCGCGGGCGAACATCACGCGCAGATAGTCATTGATCTCGGTCTGGGTCCCGACCGTCGAGCGGGCATTACTGATGACATTCTTGGCCTGAATGGACAGAGCCGGCGGGATACCGGCCGCCGATCCAATGTCGGGTTTCGGCACGCGTTCGAGGAATTGGCGCGCGTACGAGGAGACCGATTCGATATAACGGCGCTGGCCCTCCGCGTAAAGGGTATCAAAAGCCAGGGAGGATTTGCCGGACCCCGAAACGCCCGTGATCACATAAAGGCGCCGGTGCGGCAGTTCGAGATCGAAATTCTTCAGGTTGTGGGTCTTGACCCCACGGAGGACGATCGCATCCAAAGCGGATCAGGTCTTAACTTCGCGGTCCAAACGTTCTCTGATGGCCGCGAGAAGCTTGTCACCGCCCGGGACATGCTGGCTCTTGGGAAGGATCGACACGGAGACCGTCTGCGAATCGATACGCTTAACGGTGAAGGTGATGGCCCGGAGGTCCGCGTCGTCAAGATTGCTGTAGTTCGTATTGCGCACCCGGATGGTCCCTTTGGCCATCTCGGTCTCTTCGAGGTCCCAGTGGGGCTGGGAATCAAGCGCCTCCATGATCCGGAGATAAGCCAGATCATACGGCAGTTTATAGGTCAGCGTTTGGTCGTTGGGCGGCAACACGTTCGAAACCGTATTGCAACCGGCCAGAACAACCCCCAGAACCAGCATCGAAATAAATCCGCGTATTTGCCGCATCACGATCACCTCTCGTTGTCCCGCCGGAGTTCCGAATAACTCCGAAAACGGGGCTTTAAAATCTGTCTTCTCAGGTTAAAACTTGCCGGTCATGCGGACAAAAGGACCTTGGGTACGGCCACTGTTGACGTCCCGCAGATCGTCGCTAAAGTCCGTAAAATTGTATCCCACGCCGAGCCGCACATATTCGTACAATTCGCGATCGACCTCGACCACGGCGCCTTGCTTCAGGGAATCCAGGGTCGCGGACTGCCACAAGATCCGGTATTCCAAGGCTATATCCCATTTGCGCGTCACGTGAAAATTGACACGGTTCGCACAAAGAAAGCTGTTGGCCGCGACACCGGTGTTCGCGGAAGTGTTCAGGATCGACCGCTTAAAGGCCAATTTCTCCACAAGCCCGAAATAACGATTAAGATCATAAGCAATGTCCGTCGCCAGAATGTGGGCCGCCGAATCGAATTGGAAGTTGTCGTAATAGCTCGTGTCGTACTGGGCATCGTTCCCGAGGTCCTTGAGATAGGTGTAACGCGCAAGAAAGTTCAGTTTGTCGTTGTTGACGGGGCGATAAGCGATGCCGTTACTGAACTCCACAAAATTCCCCGCGGTATTCCCGGGATCGATCTGCCGCGTGTCGCCATAATTGAAATAAGAAAGAAAACTGGTGTCCTCGTTGATCTGGTACTGAACGGAATTCCGCGTCACGATCTGGGCCATCTCGGGAGAATCCTGGTCCCGCCGAACCTCGACATGCGTGCGGGCGCGGAATTTCTTGCCGTTCGCGTACGCGAGGTGTCCGCCGATGGTATTGTACGTGTTGGCGCGCGCGAGGGCCTCCTGCGCCGCAATATCCAAAAGCCGCGTCGCGGAATTTATCAGGTGGCGGCGTTCGAACGTGCCCCCGTAATCCCAGTGGTCGCCCGTTTGCCCTTCATACCCCAAAATGTCCGCAAATCCGTCCACACCCTGATAAGAGGAATATTCGCGTTCGGTGTACATGCGGGATTTCTCGGAGAGCGAGAAGGAATTCCCGATGGCCGTCGCGAGGGTCCTGTCCCCGATCCCGCGGTCGATCGAGCGGATGTTCGCGTAACTGCGCGCGCCATTCCCGTGCTGACGTTCAAAACCAAAATACGTCGAGTCCCCCAACGGGCCGAACATCTGCTCCAGATAAGCGTAAAGATTGCGGATCACCTCATAGCGGACGCCGCCGCCGTACTGATAGTCACCCTTCCCGCCCATCGTCGTCTGGACCTTCACGTAGGGCAACAACCGGTCATTGACGTGGTAGCCCACCTTGCCGGTGACCCCGTTGTCGAAAGGGATCTGGTTGCTGAGGTCGGGCGAAACATAGGCGACGTCCTCGACCGCGTCAAGATTGCGGTGCTGATACTCAAGCTCGGCGAGGTATTTCCCGTCATCATAAACGATCTGCGCGGTATGCGTCTGGAGCTCTTTAAAGGGGGCCTGATTGTCCGTCACATCCAGCGGCATCAATTGGGACACCGTGCCGCTGCTGTCAAACCGGTAGCGCGCGTACAAATGGTCCGTGAATTTATAACTGCTCGACAGACCGTATTTTTTGAAACCCTCCTGGCTGCCCATATAGCCGTTGGAAAATCCGGGATCCACCTCCTGCACATAACCGCTCAGATCCCAATTTTTTGTGGGCTTGGATTCGGCTTTGATCAGGTAAGCGCTGTTGCGCGTCTTGGTGTGTCTTCCACGCAGGGGGCTTCGGTCCGCGTAACTGATGCCGCCGTCATAGGAGACGGAATCAGACGTCTGCGCATTCGTGGTCTCGGCGTATTCCGCTGTCAGTTTGGTATTACGTCCGAGTTTGAACACCGCGTCGACGCCGCGCATCTCATAATCCCCGCTCGGTCTTTTCTCCTCAACCGCCGTCGCGCCTATCTTGAGGTGGTCTCCGACATCCGTGTAACCGCGAATGCCGCGATTCGGGATCTTGCTGATCTCCGGCCCCGGATCGAACTCATAATCCACGATCAAAAATATCGGATTGCCGTCCAGGATATCCGTGGAGGTCATTGTGTCCGTGGCCCCCACTGAGGAAAGGGAGCGGTTCAAAAGGATACGGCCTTCCTGATAATTGATCTCGTAATCGAGTCCTTCCTGAAGATCATAACTGGAAATGACCATGTCCTGGATCTTGTCGCGGACCTCCACGCGGATCTTCTCGCTGCCTTCCACAACATTGCGGTTCCTCGTGTAATAAAGCGAGCCGCCCGTGGAATAGAGCTCGTTATGATCGGCCTGGTGATCGGAGTCGGCGGTAAATAATTTAAATCCCCGCTTGGGATCCCCGTAGACGGTACTTTCGAGCGTGTCAAAATTGATCTTAAGGCCTGAGAGCGTACGGTTGTAGGTCGCCAGTTCCGTGTCCGTGAACTCGGTCTTGAAACTTCCCCACTTCGCGTACGAACGGTCCATCTCCACGAGCACATAGAGCCGCTGGGCCGTATCTTTGGCCTCGTAATCGCGGGTGGAATCATCACCGTAGACCGGATAGTAATCGTTCGGATTAAGATTGGTAAAAAGCGCGGTCCCTTCATTGGCTGTATCATAGTGGGACGTGACGAGGAATTTTCCTTTAAGTTTCCCTTTCAGGAAATAGGAGAACCGGCCGTCTTGCCGGAAGCCGTCGCGGTAGGCGTCCGAATCTACGGACTCCATGGCCCCCTCAGCCCAATTCTGGCCGAATTGCTGTTCCCCCAACGCGACCATGAAGAAGGTGCTGTCCTTCACCTTGATCTTTTTATTGAACGACGTGGTCTCCCCCTGAGGAGTGGTTGCCGCAATGTTCACGTCATATTCACCGGGTTCCACAAAGAACTCTTTCTGGAACATGCCGTTCTCCGGGTCCACGCTCACCGGCGTATCGTTGATCTTGATGGTGTTCTTGGGCTGGGTCTTCCCCTGAACGCGAACGGTCGGTTTGGCCACGAGCGGAATGCTCCGCTTCCCGTCCTTGAAAACGTTGAAGTCGCCGATGGGCGGGATCTCCGGGTGATAATTCTTTTCGGCCCTTGGGTCGAGCTTCGAATAGACCTCAAAAAATTTCAACGCCGTCCAGTCTTCGCGGTTCTTGGCGTCCCGGACCTTGAATTGGTAGGAGTAGATCCCGGGCGTGATCAACAGACCCTCTTCGGTCATCCCGGACCAGACCACTTCCGGAGGCGGCTGGCCGACCCCGAAACCGGCCCAGACCGGTTTCCCCGCTTCATCGCGGATCTCAAGGCACCATTTCTTGATGAACTTCCCGTAATTATTATTGAACGAAAAGGACGGCTCTTTTTCCAGGACCCCGACGCCGAGTTTCACGACCGCCGGTTCCATGACCACATCAAGCGTCGGCTTGGAAACATCCACGCCTTGCGTGACCATGACCATCAGGTCTTTTTTGAAATCTTCCGGGATCCCCGACGGCGGCAACAGGACCGCGAAATTGGCCTTGTTCATGATCCCGGCCGTCGTTTTCACGAGGTAAGCTTCTTCGGTGATGAACTTTGTTCCTTCCGGCAAGCTATGTCCGTCGATCTTGACCACGTGCCGCCCCGGTTCGACCGCGGGAATGTGATAGCGCCCGTGTTCGTCCGTCACGATCCCAATCCCCTGCTCCGTATAAAGCCGGACCCACGGAACGCCTTCTTCCCCTTTGTCCTGAACACTGTTCTGGTTGAGGTCGTTGAAGACCTTGCCAATGATCGTGCCCTGCTCAAAAACGGGATCTCCCTGGACCATGAATTGAACGGACGATTTTTCCGACAATTGACCTGGATAGAGAGCGCCTGTGATCGGATCGATCGCGTCGCCGAACAGCTCCGCCTCCAGAGAATAAGCCTTGCCAAGCTGGACCCCGCTCGTCACAAGCGCCACAAAACTCACATTGAGCTCGCCGTTCGCCGGCATGTCATTGACATCCACGATCAGAGATCCGTCCCGGTAACCCGCGGAGTGACCGCTCACGCGGATGGATTTTTCGGCGTAATCAAATCCATTGGGAAGTTTGAAACGCATTTGAACGCTTTGATAATTATTGGCGGAGGCGTTCTTGAAATGCGCGTTGATGCCGACCACATCACCGCGGGCCACGTTCTTCTTGGACGCCGCGAGCGTCAGCTTCGCGGGATTGACCTCGCCGTTCGCCTGGACCACGACCATCTGATTGCCCGCCGCTGCCGCGTTGGTGCCCTGGGTCTCAAAAACGAACACGATCCTTCCCGTCCCCTCCGGCGCGACGCCGGCAATGGAAAAGAACTGATACCCTCCCGCTCCCCCCGCGGGCGCGGACACATTATCGATCCCGACCCCGGTGCTGTCCAAACGCACAGTACTGATCAGACTATCCGATCCGTCGGCATTCTTTTTCTTGAACTCGATCTTCATATGCCCGTATCCCGTCGCGGCGCCGACCCCCATATTGGACTGCGCGTTGCAACTGAAAACGACATAGTCCCCGGCTTTGACGTTATCATACGTCTGGAACGTAAAAACACCGGCCCCGCCGGCCCCCACCGGAAGCGACAGGCCGAACTGCCCGGCCGAGAACGCCGTAAAACCCGCGGGAGCCGCCGTCAGGCGCGCCGCCCCGTTCGTGTTGTCCCAATTCCCGCCGACACCGTTGCCGATGGGTTCGGCAAAAGCGGGGTTGCCGATGATATTGGCGAACGCGGAAGGAATGACGGTTGTCGCGAGAAAAAGGAACGCCAGGGTCCCGCAAAGGACCTTTTTCAGGATGTTCCCTGCTTTGCTATTCATATTGCGCCGTATCACCATAAGGAATTAAAACCGCCGGTGCGAAAATTTAACGCCGAACCTGAGATCATAATCGACCTTGACCGGCGGGCTGCCGTCCTGCTTCATATACTGGTCTCTTCCGATGCCCACCCACTCGCCAAAGACCGCCATTTTGGATAGCCACTCGTTTTCCTTCCAGCGGTAATTCCGGAACGGCATCCACCTCAGGCCCGGGGCCAGGAAGAAATAATTCTGATACCAGAAGGAGTACTTGCTGTTGTTGGTATGCTCAAAACGCAGATAGGGCATAAGAACGAATTTGTCGTTGATCGGATTTTCCGGGAGCGGAATCCCGGGCAACACAATGCCCATGATGATCGAGGAATTCGCGAGGAGCGCGTTGAAAGCTTTTTCGGAACTAAAATTGGTCTTTTGAACGGAATAATCGCCGAAATATTCTCCCCACACGTACTGCCGCAGGTAATCCGTGAACTTCTCGGGACGGCCTTCATCCAGAGGCGGAAGCTCCGTGCCCCATTCGTAGTAGATCTGCACGCCCCAGATAAGGTCGAAATCCTTGCTGTTCTCGATCTCGTTCTTGATGTTCTTGCGGTCCCCGTATTTGATGTAGAGCTTGTAATTGCGGATCCAGTCCAAAATGGGAATGCCTCCGAACGGCCGGTAGTTCTGAAGCCACGCGTTCCTCATCAAGGGATACCATTCGAGACCGGCGTAAAGCATCAGATTGTTGCTGCCCGCGTTGGAGGTGGAATCCATACTGATCGTGCTTTCCACAAAAGGATCGATGGTGTTGAGCGGAAAACGGATCCCTTTGAAAACGATCCGGTTGGACCAGTAGCCGACCTGGCTGTTGTATTTTTTGTCCGAAAGATTGGTCTTCCGCCAGGTCGTCTCGCCAAAGGATTGCCAAAGCAACGGTTCTCCGGACGGCGACCCGTGGAACGGCCCCCAAAGTTTTTCGCCGATATCCATCTGGTCGGTGAATCTAAGAACAAGATCTTCTTCTTTTTTATACTGGGCAGGCGTTTTGATCTCCACCCCCGGCGTCCCTTCGACCGGCTCCACATAAACGGGCGCGTCGCGAACACACTGCGCAAAATCCCCTCCCTGGACTTCAATGGCGGTCTTGGTCGAAATGATCGCCGCAGTCGCCTCCGCGGGGGTCGCAAAGCTTCTGTCCCCGACCCAATAATAAAGGTTCGTGACCTGCCCCTGGGCGTCGGTAACGGGAAGCTGGCGAATCTCCACACCTTCGAAGCTGGCGGTCTGAAGGTTCTTCTTGATGAACTTGTCGATGGCCTCCGGATCTTTCAATCCGGAAAGGTGGCGGGATTTGACGACTCCGCCGCGAAAATCCGTCACGACGGAATACTCAGCGTTTTGCGGACGGGAATGGGTCCTTAGAATGGAAAAACCTCGAACCTCGGTGATCTTATGATCAAGCTTCTGGGGACCCGGAATAAAAAAGTTTTCGGCAAAAAGGTTGGGAACGGGAACTGGCGCAGGAGCCGGAACGACGGTCGAAACTGAGGCGGCTTCCGGAGTTGCATCAGAAGCCAACGCAGGAACCGGGGCTGAGGTAGAAACCGAAACGGATGCCGGAACCGCATCAGGCACCGGAGCGGCAGCCGGAGCTGAAGTCGAACCTGAAGCGGGAGTCGGGACCACAGCCGGAGCCGAAACGACAGCCGGAACTGCCTCAGGGACCGGCACAGTAGCCGGGGCTGAAGTCGAACCTGAAGCGGGAGTCGGGACCGCGGCCGAAGCCGGAACTGCCTCAGGGGCCGGCACAGTAGCCGGGGCTGAAGTCGAACCTGAAGCGGGAGCAGACGTTGCGTCAGACGCCGAAGCGGGGGCCGTATCATTTTTCTGCGCAAAAAGGGGAACGGCCGCAAGCAAGTAAACGGCAACGAAAAGGATTAATAAATTTTTAATTTTCATCGCCGACGACATTCCCTCTTGTTATAACGTCTTGAAACTCTTAAGGTAAGGCCCCGTCGTCCATGCCCAGGACATGCCGCATATGATAAAGACCTTGCCTCTTTTTCGCAAGGACTTTTGCGGCCAAAAGCGCCCCTCTGGCAAAGGCCTCCCGGGAGGACGCCTTGTGCACAAGGTCAATACGCTCGCCGTCGCCGAAGAACGACACCGTATGCTCGCCGACAACATCCCCTCCGCGGAGCGCGAACACGCCGATCTTCCCCTTTTCCCGGACGCCCGTCTCACCTTCACGGCCATAAACCACGTCTTTGCGGATATCACGGCCGCGAGCCGCCGCAAGGATCTCCAGAAGCTTTAGCGCTGTTCCGCTGGGAGCATCTTTTTTCATACGATGATGGATCTCCGTGATCTCAAGGTCATAACTTTCATCCAGAATTTTTCCGGCCGTGGCAGCCAGATCGAAAAGCAGGTTCACGCCGACGCTCATATTGGGTGACTGCACGATCGGGATCTTCCCGGAAGCGGCCCGGATCTGCTTGAGCGTCTTGGCCGGTATCCCGGTCGTTCCGATGACACAAGCCGTACGGGTCTTAACCGCCGCCGCAAGATTTTCCGGCAGTGCCGTAAAATGGCTAAAATCGATCATAACATCCGCGTTCTTCAAAGCGGCCAAAGGGTCCTGCTGGACTTTGACGCCCATCGGGTCCCTGCCCAAAATAGGGCCGAGGTCCTGGCCGAGCACGGCATGACCGCGCTGTTCGGTCGCGCCGACGATCTTGAACACCGGGTCCCGGCCGGCAAGTTGGAGGATGACCTTCCCCATCCGGCCGGCGGCGCCGGTCACCACGAGTTTGATCATTTCACGACTCCTAATCTCTTAAGAATATCGGCAAGTTTTCGCTTATTCTCCGGCCTCATTTCACAAAGAGGCATACGAAGTTCCGGCTTGATCATCCCCATCATGCCGAGCGCGGTCTTGGCCGGGATCGGATTTGTTTCGATGAACAACCCTTTCGAGATCGGATAAAGAAGTTTGTGGAGAGAACGCGCCTCCTCCATTTCCCCGGCCAGAGCGGCAGCCACAAGGCCCTTGACGAGTTTCGGCACGACGTTCGCCACCACGGAGATCACTCCGCACGCTCCGGCCGCGATCAGCGGAAAATTCAGACTGTCTTCCCCGGAAAGGATCGGCAGGTCGCAAAGCTGGGCGATCTGGTCCGCCTGGTCCATGCTCCCGCTCGCTTCCTTGATCGCCACGATCGTGTCTATC
Source organism: Candidatus Omnitrophota bacterium (assembly GCA_903820505.1). Taxonomy (GTDB): domain Bacteria; phylum Omnitrophota; class Omnitrophia; order Omnitrophales; family Aquincolibacteriaceae; genus Pegaeibacterium; species Pegaeibacterium caenilacustre. Next base: position 27,186 of record CAIJHQ010000058.1, on the reverse strand, counting down.
TTGGAAAGCCGCGCCACCGTCTCGGGCGCGATCGACACGCCGGTACGCCCCGGAACGTTATAAAGCACGATAGGGATATCCACCCGGGAAGCCAGGAACTGATAGTGCCGGAACAAACCTTCCTGGGTCGGCTTGTTGTAATAAGGCGTTACCACAAGCACCCCGTCCGCATGGATCTTTTTGGCGTGCCGGACCAGGCCGAGCGCTTCCTCGGTGTTATTCGAACCGCAACCGCAGATCACAGGGACCCGGTGGTTGATATATTCCACCACGAAGGTCATCGTGTCGCGATGTTCCTCGTGCGACATCGTGGCCGATTCCCCCGTGGTTCCGCACGGCACGATCACATCCGTGCCTTCTTTGAGGTGAAAATCCAAAAGCCCTTTCAGGGCCTTCCGGTCCACTTTGCCGTTCCGGAACGGAGTGACCAATGCGACCATCGAACCTTCAAAAACGGATCTTTTCTTGCTCATAAAAAATATTCCCCTTTGTAAACGAATTGTGCTTTGCCCTCTAAAAAAACCTTTTCGATCTCCGGACCCTTTTTGTGCATTTCGATCCGGAGTTTCTCGCCGCCCTTCGTCAGCACGCTTACGCAAGGTTCCGCGTATCCCTTCAAAACGCTTATGATCGCCGAAGCCGTTGACCCGGTCCCGCACGCGAGCGTTTCGTCCTCCACCCCGCGTTCATAAGTCCTGACGGCGATCTCCTTCCTGCTTTTGACCTCCACGAAATTCACGTTAGTGCCGAACGGCTGGAAATGCGTGTGATGACGGATCGCTTTTCCGATCTCGACGACATCCACTTTCGGGAGCCCTTCGACAAAGATCACCGTGTGCGGCACGCCCGTATCCAGGAACGAATAATGCAAGCGGTGCCCGCGGACCTCGATCACGCTGTCCGTTTCAAAGATACGCGGCTTTACCAGCTGGACCTTGACGCTCCCCTTGGGTCCGACATGCCCTTCGATGACGCCGGATCCGGATTCAAAACGCATGCTCGATGAATATTTCAGGACTTCGTGCGCGTAGAGAACGATACAACGGAATCCGTTCCCGCAAGCGGCGGCCTCGGAACCGTCCGGATTCAGGATCCTCATCTTGAAATTGGCCTTCTTGGAACCTTCGAAAAGAAGCAATCCGTCCGCCACGGCGCCCACATGGGGGCGGCAGATCGTCCGGGCGAAGGCGGTCGCATCCTTGATGACCTGACGGCGATTGTCCACCACCACGAAATCATTGCCTGAAGCGACCATTTTGTAGAAAGGAATCTTGTCCTGCAAATCTAACTCCTTATGATGTTTGGATTTACGGGGCTCATTCTATCAAATCATCCCCTTCTATTCTAGTATTGCGTTTAATTGCAAGATCCCCGGCGCGACTCGTCAACTCACTGAAAAGAAGAAAAATAGTATGAAGCCGCCAAACAGGGGCTGCCCGAAGTCCGTGTGCATAAAACCTGCGGCAAGAAACGCCGCGTCCCCCAATAAGGGCCAGGCGCTGCCTCTGGGACAAAAACTTACACCAGGATAATACGCGCGGGCTCGAAACCGTTGAAATTGGGAATGGCGCTGGCGCTGGAGTAGGCGCCGATATTTTTCACGTAGACCACATCCCCCACAAAAAGCTCCGGAAGCTCTTCATTCACGGAAAGCGTGTCCAGGGAATCGCAGGTCGGCCCCGCAAGCGCGCTCATGTATTTTTGCCCGCGTCGGAGGGTCTTGAACTCATACTTGCAGTGGTCGAACACCATCCCCGAAAAATCCTGGTAAATGCCGTCGTTCAAATAATAGAAGTTCTTATTATCACGGAACGTGCGGCCCACGACCTGTGTCACCAGAATGCCGGCGGGACCGACGAAAAATCGCCCCGGCTCGGCAATGAACTGTATGTTCTTCGGGAAAAGCTCCTTCATCTGTTTGCGGATCTGGGAAGCCATGCGTTCGAAATTAATCCCGATCTCATTGTCGAAGTGCTGGATGGGAAAACCGCCGCCGAGGTCCACGATCTGAAGGGACATGTCATTCTCCCTGGCTTCCCGGAAGATGTTCGCCGTCAGTTCAAGCGCCTGGAGATAATTTTCGACGTTCGTGGATTGCGACCCCACATGAAAGCTCACGCCCTTGGGCACAAGCCCCAGGTTCTTGGCCTTCCGCAAAAGATAAAAACCCTGTTCCGGTTCCGCCCCGAACTTGAGCGAAAGCTGGACGACGCTTCCCCGGTTCGCGACGCGGAGCCGGAGCAGCACGTGCGCGCGCGGGTAAAACTCCGCGATCTTGTAAAGCTCCGCTTCGTTGTCGAAGGTCATGAGCCGCACCCGGCGTCTGCGGGCCGTGGCAATGTCCTCTTTGGATTTGATGGTGTTCGCGAAAATGATCCTGCCAGGAGGGACGCCTTGTTTCATGACCAGTTTCATTTCCGCGGCGCTCGCCACGTCAAAGCTGGCGCCGAGTTCCGCGAAGGTCTTGACGATCCGGGGGTTCGGGTTGGCCTTGATGGCGTAATAAGGGGTCACTTCCGGAAAGGCTTTCTGGAAACGGGAGAATTGCTTCTCAAGAGCGCTCTTGCGGATGATCATGAACGGCGTTTTATGCTTCTTGAGCATCTGCCGTATCAGGTTTTCGACTCCGGAGACGTCCGCAGATTTCGGCTTTAATAAAGCGGGCGCGTTGCCATTTCCGAATGGCGGAGATCTTTTCATCAGGGCTTACACCCTTTCGTCCACGAGGAACGAGTTGAACTGCCAGACATCTTCTTCTTTGGGCGCCGCGGCGCCGAACTTCAGGTATTTCTGATTGAGGTTTTGGAGCGGCGTCCAATCCGAGGGAACGGAAACGAACGGAACGATATAAGGAGCCACGAACTTCAGAACGAATTCGTGATCGATATCGTCCGGAAGAAGGAACCCCTCTTGGGGATTCCGGATCATCCAGAGCGCCGCCGCGACCACGGAAACCGCGACCTGGAGCGTCGTCGCCTGCTGGTGAGGCACCAGTTTTCGCGTCGTGTGGATATCGAGGAGCGACCCGCACCACCAGGATTTGAAATCATGTCCCATCAAAAGCACGCCGAGCTCGTCGCGGCCGTCGATAATGTCATCCGCGAGAATGCGCTGCTTTTCCTGCATCTTGTATTGACGCATCCGGAGTTCATGGAGCGAAAGGATCGCGGCATCGGACGGGCAGTACGCGTAATGCACGGTCGGCCTGTAAACGGCGTTCCCGTTCTCCCACACCGTCAGACGGTCCGAAATGCTGAAGGCCTCGCCGTGACGGATCACCATGCCGTTGATCTCGCCGCAAGGCACCCACGACCGCACCAGCGTGTTCATGCCGAGCGTGCCGAGGCAGATCTGGTTTTGCGGGCCGGTCGGGTGGCGATGGCCGTTCTCCGGAAGCGTCCGCTCATGAGTCCCCCATCCCATCTCGGCCGGGGCCAGCCCTTCTTCATAGAACCCTTCGATCGACCAGGTGTTCACGAACTCGTTCACCTGCTTCGGTTTGTCGGTGATCTGGGTGTCACGCTCGCTGATGTGGATGACTTTCACGCCCGTCGTTTGCGCGAGTTTCGGAAAATTCTTTTCCTCGATAAATCTCGCAAGATCTGTCGCGCGCGGGTCCTTCGGCTTTTCTTTGAGGATCTTTTTCGCGATATCGATCAGGGCCTTTTTGGTGAAATGGGAAACAAGACCGGGGTTCGCACCGTGGTCCGCGATCGCGGTAGCGCCCTTTCGGCTCCCCCATTTCTCCTTGATGAGCTTGCGAAGCTTCATGTGACGGTAATAAAGGGTGTACTTGGTCGGATCGGTCCGCTTGTCGGCCCGGTAAGGGTCCCACTCCTCGATTGAGGTGTTCACGTAAAGAACGTCATTCTCACGGCACCAGTCGAGGATCTCCCAACAATCGATGTTCCACGCAAGGTCAATGATCATGTCGCCGGGACCGGCATATTTCGCGAGAAGCTTCTTATAGTTCTGCTCCGTCACGCGATCGAAGACGTAACGGACGCCGCGCTTCAACGCTTCTCTGACGCGCGCCCGGTTGTCCGCGAAATCCATGATGGTAATGTTCTTCGCGGGCATCCCGAAGTGACGCAGTACAAGCGGGACCGCGCATTGCGAAACGCCGCCGCAACCGATGATGAACAGCTTCCCGCCGAACTTGGTCCTGGTTTTCGGGATCTGGACCTTCGCCTTAGGATATTTGAACTCTTTCATGATTATCCGTTTCCTTATAAAGAATAGGGCTGCTTTTTGAAAATTGTTCCTCTAAAAAGCTTACGAGCAAAACAGGGAGTGGATACTACAACATATTTTTTTTTACATCAAGAAAACATCTGACAAAATTCATCCGCGGGCACCGCCCGGCAAACGAAGATGAAAATCTCGGTCGGAAAATATGATAAAAAGGGTTGAGGTGCCCTAGGAAGATCCAACAATCTTCAGCGGGCGGATTCGCCGCGCACGAGGTCCTGATAGGTTTCGCGTTTGCGGGCGACCTTGAACGTTCCGCCTTTGACCATCACTTCGCAAGCCCGCGGCCGCGAATTGTAGTTGGAAGCCATGGTGAATCCGTAAGCACCGGTCGTCATGATGGACAAAAGATCGCCGGCGCGCGTTTCCTGGAGCTCCCGGTCCTTGGCGAAAAAATCACCGCTTTCGCAGATCGGCCCCACGACGTCATAGACCCACGACGGCGCTTTATCGTTCTTCACGACCGGCCAGAGAGTATGATAGGCGCCGTAAAATGCCGGACGGATAAAATCGTTCATGCCGGCGTCCACGATCGCAAAATTCTTCACGTCGGTCTTCTTCACATAAATGACACGGGTCACGAGAACCCCGCTGTTGGCTGCGATGAACCGCCCCGGCTCGAAAATGATCTGGAATTTCCGTTTTTTGAAAAGCGGCAGGACCTTCGCCGCGAATTCTTGGGCGGTCTGAGGATTCTCATCGCTATAGATCGCTCCCAACCCGCCGCCGAGATTCAGGAATTTGATCTTCAAGCCATCGGCTTTAAGTTCGTCGATGAATTCGAGGACCTTGCGGAACGCTTCGATGAAAGGATCCCCTGTCTCGATCTGGGACCCGATGTGAACATGGATGCCGCAGACCTGCGCGTGGCTGAAGTTCTTGACGGCCTTGAAGATCCCTTTGGCTTTCTCGAAATCGACGCCGAACTTCGTCTCGGCCTTGCCGGTCGTGATGTAGTCGTGGGTGTGCGGGTCGACGTTGGGATTGACGCGGAGCGAAACGTTCACTTTCTTTCGCATCTTTTTGGCGATGGCGTTGATCTGCTCGAGTTCCGGAATGGATTCGACATTAAAAAGAAGGATCTTCGCGCGGATGGCATCGCGGATCTCTTCCGCGGTCTTGCCGACGCCGGCATAGACGATCCTCTTCCCCTGGCATTTTGCTTTCTTTGCGCGGAAAAGTTCGCCGCCCGAGACGATGTCCAGCCCCGCGCCTTTTTTTACGAGCGCGCGCAGGACGGCCAAATTGGAATTAGCCTTGACGGAATAACAGATCAGCGGTTTGACGCTGCGGAAAGCTCTTTGGAGCTTGGCCAGATGCTCGGCAAATGTCTTATGGCTGTAGATGTAAGCGGGTGTCCCGAGTTTTTTGACGATCTTGCGGACCGGGACCTTCTCGCAGTAAAGCTCCCCGTTCTTGTAATAAAAATCGTGCATGCGTGTCGCTTCCTGGAATTCCCGGAAAGGCATATCAAACCCCCAGAACTTTCTCCCATGCTGCGATCTCTTTTTTCACCCGCAGGGGATGAGTACTGCCGATGGTCTTCTTGCCACGCACCGAATCCTTGGGGTCAAAAAGATCATAGATGTCCGCGCCGAACTTCGAAGAGAATTTTTTCCATTCGCTCAATGAAAGCTGCCGGAGTTTTTTATCCGCCTCGGCGGCGCAGCGGACAGCCTTGCCGACCAGCTGGTGGGCTTCCGCGAACGCGACCTTTTTCCGCACGAGGTATTCCAGAATATCCGTGGCAAAAAGGCTGTCTTCTTCAAGGGACCGCGCAATCGCTTTCTTGTGCCAGCTCACGGAACCGACGGTCAGCGCCAGGAGCTCGAGAGCGGTCGTTGTTTTCTTCACGGCATCAAAAACGCCAGGTTTGTCTTCCTGAAGGTCCCGGTTATAGGAAAGCGGAAGGCCCTTTTGGACCGTCAGAATGGCCTGCAAATATCCGAAGACAACGCCCGCCCTTCCCCGGACCAGCTCGAAAACATCCGGATTTTTTTTCTGAGGCATCAGGCTGGAACCGGTGGCAAAGGCGTCATCGAGTTCCACATACCCGAACGCTTCGGAATTCCATAGAATGAAATCTTCCGCGAGACGCGAGAGATGCACCCAAAGGATCGAAAGCGCGCTTAAAAATTCCGCCAAAAATCCCCGGTCGCTGACAGCCGCGAGACTGTTCGCCGCGATCGACGAAAACCCGAGCGCCTTTTGGAGGAATTTCTGATCCAGCGGAAGCGCCGAACCCGCAAGCGCCGCGGCCCCGAGCGGCAGAACATTCACGCGTTGGGTCGCGTCCTGAAGCCGCGCTTTATCTTCTTCCAGCATCTCCACATACGCCAACAAATGATGCGCCAGCAAAATGGGCTGGGCTTTTCTGAGATGGGTCATCCCGGGAACGATCAGTTCCCCCGCTTTGGCGGCTGTTTTCACCAATGCCCGCTGCAGTCCCATGAGACCGTCCTGGATCACCGCGATCTTTTCCCGCAAATAAACCCGCGTGGAGGTTACCACAAGATCATTGCGGCTCCGGCCCGTGTGGATCTTTTTCGCGACGCTCCCGGCCCTTTTCTCGAGCTCCATTTGGATGAACGTGTGGATATCTTCGTATTTATCCGCGTAAGCGCCAAGATCACACGCCCGGAATTGCGCTTTGATCTGGCGGAGAGCGCGCACAAGTTTTTGGACTTCTGCCCGGGTCAGGATCCCGATCTTCGCGAGCATCCGGGCGTACGCATCATTCACCTGGAGCTCCGCATCCAGAAGCTCTTTATCATCCGCCAAGGAATAGCTGAAACATTTCAGCGCCGGGTGCATTTCCTTTTTGAATCTGCCGCCCCACATTTTTTTTACCATATCGGTCACCACACTCTCATTCAACGTTCGACGAAAAAATTTATCGCGTTTCGAGCTATTTTGTCCCCATTCCTTCGTACGGAAGCCCCCAGATCTTCATGAACCCGGCAGCGGCTTTCCGGTCAAAGACATCTCCCTTGGAATACGTCGCCAACTTTTTTGAATAAAGCGAATGCTTGGATTCCCGGCCGACGCAGGTCGCGTGACCGTGGTCCAGTTTGATCCGGATCTTGCCGGTGACGCGCTGTTGGTTGGACGCGAAGAAAGCGTCAAGCGCCCGCTTTAACGGTGAGAACCAAAGCCCGAAATACACGAGCGTGGCGTATTTCTCCGACAGCAGTCTCTTGTAATGGACGAATTCCCGGTCCATCACGAAACCCTCGAGCTCTTCATGGGCCTTCAAAAGAACTTCCGCGGCCGGCGCCTCGTAGATCTCGCGGCTCTTGATCCCCACCAGCCGGTTCTCGATCATGTCAAAACGTCCGACGCCGTACTGACCCGCGACCTCGTTCAAATATTCGATCAAAGCGACAAGAGGTTTCTTCACCCCGTCCACTTTGACGGGAACGCCCCTGTCAAATTCGATCACGAGGTATCTTGGTTTCGCCGGCGTCTTGTTACAGGCGCGCGTCATCACGTACGCGTCTTCCGGCGGCTCGACCCACGCGTCCTCCAGGATCCCCGCTTCGATCGCGATCCCCCAAATGTTCTTGTCGATCGAATACGGACTTTTTTTGGTCGCGTCGATCGGGATCCGGCGCTCCCTGGCGTATTCGATCTCGTCCTCCCGTGTCTTGAACTCCCATTCCCGGAGCGGCGCAATGATCTTCAGGTTCGGGTCCAGGGTCCTGACGCCGACCTCAAGCCGAACCTGATCGTTCCCCTTGCCCGTGCAGCCATGAGCGACGTACTGCGCGCCCTCCGCCTGGGCGACCCTTACAAGGTGTTTCGCGATCAACGGCCGGCCGAGCGCCGTCGCGAGCGGGTATTTCCCCTCATAACGCGCGTGTGCCCAGAGCGCCGGCATGATGAAATCCTTCGCGAATTCTTCTTTGAGGTCCTCGATATAGGTACCGATCGCGCCGGCGGCCTTCGCCCGTTTGATCAGTTTGTTTTTGTCCTTCACCTCGCCGATAAACGCAGAAAAACAGACCACGTCCAGCTCGTGCTGTTCGCTGAGCCATTTCACCGCGCACGAGGTGTCAAGACCGCCGGAATAAGCCAAAACAACTTTTTTCATCGGATCGCTCCTTCGTTAGAGAGATGAAGCAGGATCGCTTTCTGGATATGAAGCCGGTTCTCCGCTTCGTCGAACACTATGGAATTTTTACTCTCGATCACGTCTTCCGTGATCTCCTCGCCCCGGTGGGCGGGCAGGCAGTGCATGATCAATACTCCCGGCTTCGCCTTCTGGACGAGTTTTTTATCCACCCGCATCCCGGAAAAATCCTTGAGCTTTTTCTTCCGCATAGCTTCTTCTCCCATGCTGACCCACACGTCCGTATAGATCGCGTCCGCACCCGCAACCGCTTTTGCCGGATCCTGGAACCCTTCGATCACCGCGCCGGTCTTTTTGGCGATATCTTTGGCGGCTTTCAGGATCTTCGGATCGGGTTGATATTTTTTGGGGGTCGCGTACCGGATCTTCGCGCCCAATTTCGCGGCCACGAGCATCAGCGAATTCAGCACATTGTTGCCGTCCCCCACGAACGCGAGCACGGGGTCCTGGGCCGCCGGGACCTTTTCATAAAGCGTCATATAATCCGCGAGCGCCTGGCAAGGATGTTCTTTGTCACTCAAACCATTGATGACGGGTTTTTCAAAATAATCCCGGAACTCGGTGATGGTCCAGTGCGAGAACGTCCGCATGATCACCCCGGAAAGATACCGGTTGAGCACCCGAGCGACATCGCGGACCTCTTCCCGGATCCCGAGTTTGATATCTTCGGGACCGAGATAGATCACGCCGCCGCCCATCGAAAAAATACCGGCCTGGAACGAAACCCAGGTCCGCGTCGACGGTTTCTCGAAAATGAACCCGAACATCCTGCCCTCGAGCACGTTCCGGAAATCCTGCGGCCGTTTTTTCACCTCTGCCGCGAGTTCCAAAAGTTTCCGGATCTCTTCGGAGCTAAGATCGTTGATGGAGATCAGTGAGCTGAACATGAACATCCTCCCGACTTCGCATTTTGTTCCGCGACCCTGGCGAAAACCGAATCCAGGATCCTCATCGCGAGCCGTATTTCTTTCGGCGTAACGGTCAGAGCGGGCATGATCCGCAGAACGTCGCCCTGCGTCGCGTTGATCAGGAGTCCCTGAGCCCGCGCCTCGTTGGCGTACGGAGCCGCCGGTTCCTTCAGTTTAAGCGCCCGCATCAGCGCGATCCCCCGGCTGTTTTCGATGACCGGATATTTCGCCTGCAGTTTTTCGAATTCCCGGTCCAACTGCTCCCCCATCCGGACCGCCCAGGTCAAAAGTTTTTCTTTTTTGATCACTTTAAAAACGGCAAGAGCCGCCGCGCAAACAAGCGGGTTCCCGCCGAACGTCGATCCGTGCATCCCGGCGGTAAGGACCTCTTTCCCGATCTTCCGATTCACGACAAAGGCCCCGATCGGGACGCCGCCGCCCAGGGATTTCGAAATCGTCATGAGGTCCGGTCCGACGCCGTGATAGTTCTGGTACGCGAACATCTTGCCCGTGCGCCCCATGCCGGTCTGGACCTCGTCGAGGATCAAAAGCATGTCTTTCTCGTCGCAAAGTTTCCGGATCCCGCTCATGAAATCCGGGCTCGCCACGTTGATCCCTCCCTCGCCCTGGATCGGTTCGAACATGATCGCGATCGTCTTGGGCGTGATCAATCTTTTCACGGACTCGAGATCGTTGAAATCCGCGTGCAGGAATTTTTCCATGAGAGGCTCGAAGCCCTGGTGGAATTTCTCCTGCCCGGTCGCGTTCATGGCCGCGAGCGTCCGGCCGTGAAAAGACCTTTTCATCGTGATGATCTCGTAGCGGCCGGTCTCGCTGCCGTATTTTTTGGCGAATTTGATCGCGCCTTCGTTGGCTTCGGCGCCGCTGTTGCAGAAAAAAATGCGGGCAGGAAAGGACGCCTCCGAGATCGTCCGCGCGAGCTCGGCCTGCTTTATGTTCAGAAAATTATTCGGCACATGAAGCATCTTGCGCGCCTGCTCTTTGATAGCGTTCACCACCCCGGGGTGACAATGCCCGAGGGCGGAGACCCCCCATCCCGGGAAGAAATCGAGATACTCCTTCCCTTCAAGGTCCCAAACCCGCGAGCCTTTGCCTTTGACGAGGCACACCGGAACCTGCGTGTAGGTCGGCAGCACGAATTGTTTATAGAGCTCCTGAACTTCGGCAGTTTTCATAATCCTTCCGGTGATAAGTGGTAAGTCATACGTCGTAAGTAATAAGCCCAATCTTCCAACTTGCCGCTTACCGCTATAAGGTTATTTCCGTTCCGATACCTTGATCGGTAAAGATCTCGAGCAAAAGAGCGTGCGTGATGCGGCCGTCAATGATGTGTGCTTTCGGGACGCCTCCCTCGAGCGCGTCGATACAAGCCTTCACTTTGGGGATCATGCCCCCGGACACGATCTTCTGATCGATCAGTTTTTGAGTTTCCCCAACACGGATGGACGGGATCAGCGTTTCTTCGTTCGCGGGATCGCGCAGGATCCCTTTGACGTTCGTAAGCACCATGAATTTTTGAACGCCCATCGCTGCCGCGATATTTGCCGCAGCCTCGTCCGCGTTCACGTTATACATCGCGCCGTCCGGCCCCTTGCCCACCGGAAAGATCACAGGGATCCTGCCGAATTCCGTCAACTCCTTGAGCGGCAGCGTATTCACCGAGGCGACATCGCCGACGTAGCCGACATCCCCGTTCTCCGTGTGTTTCACCACATTCAGAATCTCCGCATCGAATCCGGATAACCCGACGGCGGCTCCTCCCAACCGGTTGATATCGTGAACAATGCTGCGGTTCAGCTCCGCGAGGGTTTCATCGACCACCTCGATCGTCGCCTTGTCCGTCACTCGAAGGCCGTTCACGAACTGGCTTTGAACGCCTTTCTTCTTCATGTTCTCGGTGATGAACTTTCCGCCGCCGTGGATCAGGATCGGCCGGATGCCGACATAGCTCATGAAAACAAGGTCCTGAAGTACCATCTCGCGGACTTCCTGGTACGTAAGGGCCGCGCCGCCGTACTTGATGAGGACTTCCTGCCCGCGGAACTTCTGGATGTACGGGAGCGCCTCGATCAGGGCCTGCGCTTTTTCGATGTACTTTTGCATGGATGTCATGAGTACGCGGCGTTGATCAGCACGTACTTCGTTGTCAGGTCCGAGGTGATGAAATCCGCCCGGCCCCTTCCCTTTCCGATCACCACATCGATCGTGTATTCTTTTTTCTGAAGGATCCGCCGCGCCTTGGGAAGATTCAACACGCGTAACTTCCCCTGGTTGACCACCTGCGCGTCCCCGAACCAGATGCTCAGATCGTTCGGATTAAAATCCACCCCGCTGGCACCGACCGCGGCCGCGATGCGGCCCCAATTCGGGTTCGACCCCGCGAGCATGGTCTTGAAAAGCATGGAATTCGCGATCTGCCGCGCGGCCCTCTCCGCGTCCGTCGGTTTCTTGGCTCCCGATACCCGCAGCCGGCACACGTGCGTCACGCCTTCTCCGTGCGTCACCATTTCGTGAGCGATATAACGCATGACCTCTTCTAATGTTTCGCGGAACATCCAGTAATCCTTGCCCACTTTCTGGATGGCCGGGTTCTCCGCGGCGCCGTTCGCCAGACACAGCACCATGTCATTCGTGCTCATGTCATTATCGATAGCCATCTGATTGAACGTGTCATCCGCCGCGTGGCGCACCGCACGCCGCAGAAGCGGCTTCGTGATGGCGCAGTCGGTCGTGATGAAACAGAGCATGGTCGCCATGTTGGGATGGACCATCCCGGCGCCTTTGGCGCACGCCGCGATCGTGACTTTCTTGCCGCCCAACTCAAGCGACAAGGCGATCTCTTTGGTCGAAAGGTCCGTCGTCAGGATCCCTTTCGCCGCGCCGTGGCCTCCCTTTTCGGAAAGGCGGCCCACAAGTTTCGGCACCGCTCGTTTCACACAACTGATCGGGAACGGAACGCCGATGATCCCCGTCTGGGCGATCAGGACCTCCTCAGCTTTGATCTCGAGGCTCTTCGCAACTTCACTCACGATCTCCTCAACGGCCCGCTTCCCGATCGGCCCGTTCATGCAGTTGGCGTTGCCGCTCGTGCCGAGGATCGCGTGGTGCTTCGGCGCGTGGATCGCCTTCATCGAGTAGATCACCGGCCACGCCTTCGCACGGTTCGTGGTAAAGGTCCCCGCCGCTACACAAGGGGTTTTGGAATAAGTCAGAGAAACGTCATACCGCTTCTTTTTCTTCTTTATGCCGGCGTGAATGCCCCCCGCCACGAAACCCAGCGGCGTGGTGACCGAACCGTTCCGTTCTCTTTTCCAAAAAGGTCTTTTCATTTAAAGCAGTCCCGCTTCTTCCGGCAAGCCGAACCGGATGTTCATGTTCTGGACGGCCTGCCCGGCCGCCCCTTTGACGAGATTATCGATAGCCGAAAAAAGGACCACGCGTCCGGTCCGGCGATCGACCGAAAGACCGATATCGCAAAAATTCGTGTTCCGGACATCTTTCAGTGACGGGAATTGTCCTTCCGCCAGGACCCTGACGAACGGGTCTTTCGCGTAAGCGCTCTCCAGCGCTCCCCGGAGCTTGGCTTCCGTAGCTTTCGAAGTCGTCGTCGCATAGATCGTTGCGAGAATTCCCCGCGAAACGGGCAGCAGGTGCGGAATGAACATGACCGTGACCTTGCGGCCGGCCGCTTCCGAAAGGGACTGTTCGATCTCGGGGATATGCTGGTGCGTGTTGACCTTGTAGGCGTTGTAATTCCCGTCCACTTCGCAAAAATGAGTGGCCGTGACAAGTTTTTTTCCGGCACCGCTCACGCCGGAAGCCGCATTGATGATCACGGAATCCGGGTCGATCAATTTTTTCTTCAAAAGCGGGATCAGCGCCAGCGACGGACCGGTCGGGTAACATCCGGGATTCGCTATCAGCGATGCCTTTTTGATCTTCGCCCTGTTCACCTCGGGAAGACCGTAGACCGCCTGCTTCAAACGTTCCGGGAAAGTGTGTTCCGCGCTGTACCATTCCGGATAGGCCTTCGGGTCCTTGAGACGGAAGTCCGCGGAGAGATCGATCACGACCTTTCCGGCGTTCAGGAATTGATCGGCCGTGGCCATCGCCTCGGTATGCGGAAGACACAGGAAGACAACCTCCGCCTTTTTCTTTACTTCATCGAAGGAATAAGGAACGATCTCCAAAGAAACGTTCTTGGGAACGGAAGGCAGCACTTCCCTGAGGGCAATGGGTTTTTCCTGTCTTGTGGTCAGAACGGACACCCGGACATTCGGATGAACCAAAAGCAGCTTCGTGAGTTCGACCCCCGTGTATCCGGTGGCACCTAAGACCGCGCAATTAAGCATTTTTTCTGGATTCCTTCCTTGCTCCGACTTGAAGAAACCGGACCCATCCCCGGGAAAACATCGGGTAAGTCGAGGCAGCGAGCTTCGTATTATAGAAATGACTCTATCTTTTGTCAATTTAAGAAGTTACAGTCACTTGTTATTGTCACTTTTAAGCTCAGCGGCCGCTTTTACCCTACCCAAAAACAATGCCGAAATAGGATGCCGTTAGTATCCAGTTGCATCCGCGGGTATTAGTTTTATCTTAATTCTAGAATGAGGGAAATCGAAGGAACTTATTAGTCAGTAGCAGGGGGGAAAAGAATCTTGCTACCCGTGTCACTTGGCCTGGGTGGCCAGATGCTTCTTGATCATAGTAAGCAGTGCTTCTGTCTCAAAGGGCTTGGAAAGATAGCCGTCGGCTCCGCACTCCCTGGCTCTCTCCTCCAGGTTCTCGACTTCCGCAGACATCAGGATGATGGAGATGCTCTTCAGCTTCTCATCCTTTTTCATTATCCCGGCAACTTCATAGCCATTCATCTTCGGCATCACCTTGTCCAGAAGGATCAGATCGGGCATCTTTTGGCGCGCTAAGTCCAGACCTTCCTGGCCGCCCACGGCCCCGAATGCATCATAGCCCGAATGATTCAACCGGATCAACAGCACTTTAAGCAGACTGGTTTCGTCATCTATCACCACTAAAATCTTCTTTTTTAGGATCATCTGGTTACCCTCAGAGCGGTAAAGTAAAATGAAATGTACTACCTTTTCCTATTTCCGACTCCACCCAGATCTTTCCGTGATGCGCGAGAACAATCTCTTTAGAAATGGCTAATCCCAAGCCTGTCCCGCCCATTTTGCAGTTCTCCAACTGCGAAAAGGGTTCAAAGATCTTTTCATAACAGTCGGCCTTAATGCCGGAACCGGAGTCGCGGACACTGATATGTACCCCGCTATTTTCCAGGCGTGTCTGAATGACGATCGTCCCGCCTTCGCTGTAATTTATGGCATTGGCCATCAGATTGGTCAGAACCTGAAAGATCTTGTCTCTATCGAACTGTAGCTTGGGAAGATCGTTGCCAAGTTCCATCACAAGATCTGCTTTCCTGTTCCCCGCGAAAAGCATCGCGCTTTTATGGGCCTCCCGAATCACCACACTCAGATCGTTTTCCTTGAGGTCGTAGCACGTCTTCCCGGCTTCCATTTTCTGATAGACCAGGACATTGTTGATCAGACGGCCTAATCGAGCGATGTTTTCCTTTGCGGTGTTAAGAATATCCTTCTGCCCGTCATTCACAGGCCCCATCACGCCTTCCAAAACAAGATTCGTGCCCTCCTTGATCGCGGCAAGGGGACTTCTGAGTTCATGGGAAACCATCGATATGAACTTGGACTTTGCCTCTGCGGTGGATGCAAGGACCCTCAGGCGATTTTTCTCCGTCTCGACAGACTTTCGCTCGGTAATGTCTTCGATGGCCAGGAGGATCAGTTCTTCTTCCTCTTCTTCTTCTTCTTTTGCTGTTGCGGCTATGATTGCTGCTATTTCCTTGGGGACACGCAACTGAGAAGCATTCAGGTTCATGCACCGCAGCCCAATTTGCTCAAATTCAT
Organism: Candidatus Omnitrophota bacterium; assembly: GCA_903820505.1. Classification (GTDB taxonomy): domain Bacteria; phylum Omnitrophota; class Omnitrophia; order Omnitrophales; family Aquincolibacteriaceae; genus Pegaeibacterium; species Pegaeibacterium caenilacustre. The sequence goes on along the minus strand of CAIJHQ010000058.1, from coordinate 11,932 downwards.
GTTCGATCTCATAATTTTCTACAATGCCCTTTTCTGGCAAAATCTCCTTCAAGAGAACAAGTAGTTTTGGAATGTTCCATTGACCATCACCCAGATCGGGAAGCGACCGGCCGAGCGTATCTTTTTGAGTGACCTTGAAGGTGTTATAGAAAGCTGAATTGGCGGAAATAACGCGCAGGTTTTTATCCAAGACCAAAAACGACTCTCTGAGCGTAGCGATAATTCTATCGCCATACTCTAAAGCCTTTTCAATCTTTGACTCGTCTTTCGGCTTTTTATCTTTCACTTTCAACTCCCCTTAAAAACACAAAAACCTCCGCCCATTCGAGCAAAGGCCGAATCCTACGCCGCTTTTTTTTGCAATCATAGAAATACCCAAAACCCTATTCTCTGGATTATATTTTACCCCCCCCCCAACACACGTAAAGCTTATTTCTTCGCACAAGCGTGGAATTCGAGCATAAAAAAACCGAAGGCGCTTATGTCCTGAAATCTCGGGGGATGGTAAAAATGAAGCGGCTGCCCTGGCCGGGGTCGCTTTCTACCCAGATCTTGCCTTTATGCAATTCCACGATCTCTTTGACAATGGGAAGACCAAGACCGGTGCCTTCTTGTTTCTCAGCGGTGATGCGTGTGAATTTGTCGAAGATTTTCTCGCGCTGTTTCGCCGGAATGCCCGGTCCCGTATCGGCGATTTCAAAACGGAGTTCTTCCTTATTTCCCTCGACTTTTAGGGCAAGACGGCCACCGACCGGTGTATATTTCATAGCATTGCTTAGGAGATTGATGATAACTTCGGTCAATTTATCCCGGTCAGTCCAAAGAAGGCCCAAATCCATCGGAATAGACGTTTCCAGAGTTAGCTTGCTTTTTGAAATTCGGCTCAGATAGGGGATCAATAATTCATTCAGGAATGGAGCCACATCGATCTCTTCTCTTTTTAACTCCATCTTACCCGCCTCGATCTTCTCAAGGTTTAACAGATCGCTGACTAAACGGATAAGCCGGTCTACGCTACGCTTTCCTATCTCAAGGATTTCTTTTTGCTCCTCACTTATTGAGCCCGCAACTTTATCAAGGATCAGAGACAGAGACTCTCCAAGCACGCTCAGAGGGTTCCTTAACTCATGGGAAACCATACCCACGAAATGGGATTTAAGCTGATCAAATTCTTTGAGTTTCTCATTGGCCAGTTTCAGCTTCATTAATAATTCCCTGTTTTCTATGGAGAGCCGCTGTTTTTCAAGCGCCTTCTCTGCCACAATCAAGACCGCATCCATATTCAGAGGCTTGGTAAAATAAGAATAGGCGCCTTTATTCATCGCCTCAATGGAAGAATCTAAAGAGGCGTAGCCTGTCATCATGATGGCAACGGTATCTGCATTAATTCCGTACACAGCTCTAAGCACCTCCAACCCGCTCATATCCGGAAGCCGCACATCAATCAGGACAAGATTGAAGAATTTGACCCTGCACAAAACAACCGCTTCAGCTCCGGTGCCTGCCTCTTCAACATCAAAGCCCTTGGCCTTCAGGATCTTGCTTAAGGTCTTACGGGCATTAGAATCATCGTCAATTACAAGGATGTTCACCCCGCCCTACCTTTCTCCTTCTTTTCAATTATCTTCTCGATTATTTCGACCGCTTCGTCCATATCAAATGGCTTATAGAGGCAGGAGTAGGCGCCTTTTTCTATCGTCTGACGCACCATCTCCTCCGTCTTCTGCCGATGGGCGGTCATCAGCACCACCACCGCCTTGGGATTTGCCTTTCTGATCTCCAGATAGGTCTCAAGAGCGCTTAAAATCGGAAGCTCCGTATCGAGGAAGAATATATCACGCGGCTTTGCTTTGGCTAAGGCGATCGCCTCCTCGCCACTTTTACAGACCGTTATGCTGTAGCCCCTTCCTTTCAGGCCATTCTGCATTGTATTCCTTAGAGTTATATCGGCGTCAACCAAGGTTACTGCAAGGCCTTTCCCGCCGTATTTTTCGATTACACTTATCACATTATCAATATCGTAGGGCTTCTTTATTAACATGTAACCGCTTTCCCCTACCATATCGCTAACTAAATCCTCTGGCGCATATGCGGTCATAAAAACTACAGCCGCAGAAGGACGGATCTGCCTTATCTTCTTACAGGCCTCCACGCCGCCCATGACCGGCATTTTGATATCCATAAGTATTACATCGAAAGGTTTTTCCTTAGACAATTCTATGGCGCGATGGCCACTATCCACAGCAGTGGTGACATAGCCTTTCTTCTCCAGGATCTCGGACAGGGTCCTGCAGATGTTGGCGTCATCATCAACGATCAATATACTTGCCAGGCTTGGCATATTGCCCCCTTTTTTAGCTTACGATTAATAATTATTTTGCATGTTTTTCGATCGCATTGATCAATTCATCAGGATCTACAGGCTTACGTAAAAATTCTTCCAGGATGCCTTCTTGCGTCCACGCTTCGGAAAGAAGACCTCGCTCCTCTCCCGCGGCATACGCCGTAATCAAAATCGCCTTGATCCCGGGGACAATTTTTTTACATCCTTGAATATCTCAATCGCATTTTTGTCTCCCTTGATCACCAGATCCGGAAGAATGATATCCGGCTGCGTCTCCGTGACCGAGCGGATCGCTTCTTGAGAATTGTGAGCCACCAAGGTCAGGTATCCTTTCGCGTCAAAAATATTCTTGAACGTTTTGCATTCATTTTCATTGTCGTCAATGATCAAAAGTTTAATTTTCTCGGCCATCTTCCATTCCTCTTTCGTCAGCTTCCAGTGGATAGAAAATTCACCGGCAGTTTCACCGTAAAGGTAGTGCCCTGCCCCACTTCGCTCGTGACCTCAATCTTCCCGTGATGCCCTTCAACTATTGACGAACATACGGAAAGCCCCAGCCCCGTACCCTTTGTCTTGGTAGAAAAAAGCGGTTCAAATATCTTCGCAATATTCTCTTTGGAGACCCCAGAGCCGGTATCCGAGAAGGAGACTTCCAAAAAACCATCATCCTTAAGCCCGGTCTTGATTTTAAGTTTCCCGCCTTTTTCCATCGCCTCGAGCGCATTTTTGATTATATTGTAAAATGTCTGATGCATCTGCGGAGCGTCTACCTCTATCTCCGGCAGATCGTCTCTCAATTCAAGCGCCACTTCTATATTGGGGGCTATCCTCAGCCTGTCTAATATTTCCTTAACGATGAGGTTGATATTTTCCGGCCGAAGAACAGGCCCCTTGGCGCGGGAGAATTCCAGGAGATCTGTTATGATCCTATCGGAGTTATCTATTTCCTGATTAATGATATCCATATTTTCCTTAAGCTCCGGACTATTCTTAGCCAATTCCAGCATATCGAGATAATAGGTTGCATTTTTTATTACCCCTAAGGGGTTCCTGAGTTCATGCGCTACGCTTGAAGCTAATTTTCCGACAATGGCTAACTTTTCAGAACGCAACAGCCTGTTTTGCAAATTGTTAAACTCGGTAATATCTCTTGCCGCGGCGAAGACGCCGAGAACAGTTCCTCGGATGTCTTTGTAGACCGTGGCGTTGTAAAGGACGTCGATTAATTTACCGTCCTTATGCCGGAGGGTTAAGGGATAGTCTGAGACGAATCCTTTGGCAAATACCTGCTGGTATCCTTCCCGGGCTTTTTCGGGTTCTGTGAAGTAGCCTGAGAAGTCGGTCCCGACAAGTTTTTCTTTAGCTACTCCGGTGGCTTCATTGACGTCTGTGATCTTACCTTCACGGCTAATTGTCACAAGAGGGTCGAGCGAGGCCTCGATAAGAGAGCGGTTGTAGATATTAGCTAGACGGAGTGCCTTCGCCTGTTCTGCCTGCCTTCGGCGGTAAGACTCGGCTGTCACGCTCATTAATACACCCATAATGACAAATAGCGCCATCCCTGCAGCATCAGCCGAATTCTGGAACGCAAGCACCATTTGTGGCGACACAAACCAATAGTCAACAATGAGCGCAGACGTCACGGTAGTTACTAGACCCGGTCCTAAGCCCCCCAACACTGCCATAACCATAATAAAGGGATAGAAGGTGACATAGGTGGGCAAGCCTGATCCTACAAAGTGTGTAACCGCTGTGCGCAGAAGAAATCCAGCACCCGTCGCTATCAGCGCAAATGCGTAGGGCATAAGGCGGCTATTTAATTTTGCTGTATTCACCGCATATTCCTCTTCTTCACTATCTCTTTTAAAATAAAAAAACCGCGCCCTCTCGCCAACGGCGAAAGAACCCGGGTCTTGAGAAAATCTTTTATAGAGCCGGTTATTCTTGATTGCTTACTCATACGATCAGCACCGCCCATTGTTTATCTTCAGACCTTTTGGGGCATGGTTTAAGGACGGATAATTATACCCCTCGTTAGGATGGATTGGCTAGGCGAGTTTCGATAAGAAGTTACGGAATATGGGGTTTTTGCCCTGAGAGCGCCATTACTCTCTATCCCCTCTAGGGGCTACAAGTTACAATTGTTTCTCCATTGACAGGACCCGAAAAAATATTTATGGTACAGCCATGTCCAGGAAAGATTCCCCTAAAAACCCTATTACCCAAACCTCTCTACGCAAGGTCCTGGGGATCCTCCCGCGAACCCTCTTCTGGTATCGCGCGGCCCTGACCCACCCCTCTTATCGCAACGAGAACCGCCTCCGCGAGAAGCTTGAGGACTTTGACCGGCTGGAATTCCTGGGCGATTCCATCCTGAACGAGGTCATCTGCCAAAAACTTTTTGAGACCTTCCCGGAAGCCGACGAAGGCATGCTGAGCAAACTCCGTTCCATTCTCGTCTCACAAAGGATCCTGAGCCGCGTCGCCAAAACCTTGAAGGTCCAAAAAATCCTCCGGCTCGGGAAAAGCCTGCGCCGTCAGTTCAAAGGTCCGCTCCAGATCAAGATCCTGACGGACACCTTGGAAGCGGTGTTCGCGGCGATCTATTTCGACCTGGGCCCAAGAACGGTCGAACGTTTTATCCTGGAACATTTCCGGATCTACTTCGACCCGAAACTCCTTTTCCGCCTGGACCCGAACCCCAAGAGCACGCTCCAGGAAATGACGCTCAAAAGATGGCAGAAGCTTCCCGAGTACACGCACGCCTATTCCGCTAAAGGCGTCAAAACCACCGTGTCGCTCGGACGAAAGCGGAAGGCCATCGGATGGGACAAGATCAAACGCGAGTCGGAGCTCAAAGCCGCGCGGGGATTGATCCGTTTTTTGAGGAAAGAGTTCGGGAAGAACTAGAACGCGGTTTTCTCTTCCGGAAGAAAAAGTTCCCTATTCAAGCACAAGCTCGACGAGGATGTCTTTTGCTTTCTTGCGGGCGATCTTGTCGGTCAATGCCGCCGCTTGCGACGGCTCGAGTTTCAATCTAGGTTCAGAAAACGCCCCGGAAAACAGAACGGGTATTGGTCCCAAGTAGGCTCGCGGCTCTTTATGAAACGCCGCCGCCATCTCCGGAAGGACCGCCGCCGCCACGTCGCTCGACAGAAAAACCTCCAGGCGGAAATTCGAAAGACCGTCGAACCCGAGCGTCCCTTCCCCGTCAACGATGCTGTCTTCGCGCTTCATGAGCAGATCGTCGGTCGTGAGTTTCCCCCCGGCGAGCTTCCAGTGCAGGTCCACTTCACTAAAATCCTTCATGTCGGGAATAACTTCTCCGATCCCGTCAAGCGGGGCGATCGTCGCGATTTCATCCTTGAGGTCGAACGCCTGGAATTTTACATCCGTCAGGGTGAAATCACCTTGCCCAGAAAGGTTCTTGTCCGCGGATTCCTGCCCCCATCCTCTCCCTTCAACCGTCCCCTTGAGGGCCAACGTTCCCTCCAGGATCTTCATCTTCGGGTCATGCCGCCCGAGGAAACGCCCGAAATTCAGTCCACGGATCTCCCCTTCGCACTTGTAGAGAACCTCTTTTTCTTTAAGACTGATCATGCCCTTAAGGTCCGCTTGGCCCTCATAACTCTCGAACCGGAGACTTGAAATATCCCAGGTCTTGTCGGCGCAACGTCCCTCCACCGAGAATTTTTTCAAACTTTCCTCACCGGGAAAAAGTGCTGCAATGGAATCCTTCATCGAATTGTAGAAACCGGCCTCCGGGCTTCCGTCCTTTCGCTGACAAAGGGCCGTAATCGACTGCCAGGCTTCCCGCGGTTTGAGTTCTTCGGACGTCAGTTTTCCTTCCACCAGGACCTGTTCGGCATTACCGGTGACCTTGAGGTCCGCGACGACCGGAGAGTTCCCCACTTCAAATTGCATCTGCCGGCCTTCGAACATCAGGGGGCTGTAGTCGAACGAGAATGTAACGTTGTTCAGCCCCAGACCGCTCGCGGTCGTACAAAAACCTTTCTCAAATGTTCCGTGAAAGATCTGCTCCGCCTTGTCGAGTTTAAGAAGGTTCCCCTTCCAGTTCCCGAGGAATTTGACGTCACCGCCGATCCTATTCTGCTGAAGCGCGGGGATATATTTTTCCCATCCATCCGCGGAGAATTTGTTAGTGATCAAATTCAACTGTCCCGAACCGGTCTTCAGGTCCAGGCCGCTTATGTTCCCTTTCAGGCTCATGCCCTGGAACTTGACGGAAAAATCACCGGAAAGCGATTCCCCTTTCTGGATCAAACAATCGACACCCAGGTCCAGCGGAACGTTCTTTGCCTTGCTAAAATATTGGCCGTAGGTGAGAAGCGTTTGGGTCAGGTCCCAATCCAGATGGAGCGAGAGGTGGTCCAGCGTCCCTTCGCCCGACAAAACCCACTTGCTGAGGCCCGAAAATCCGATATGGAAAGGAAGCCCGTTCTCCAGGCCGGGCCAATACTTTAAAAGGTCTTCAAGAACCATGTCCGTCCCGGTCAGATGCAGGTTCGCGATCTCCCCGGTCCCGGTCTTCAGGCTTCCGTTCACATCGAGGCCTGCGAACGGGAATTTCACGGTCATCTTATGCAATTTTAATTCTTCGGTATCATGGTTCCAGGCCCCCTTCGCTTCCCACGTCGCGTCCAGAAGCGGAGGCGTTGCCCAGGCCTTCTCCTGCATCACTTCATACTCGAGCCCCTTCACTTCCCCGGTAACCGTTATTTCCAAAAAAACATCGCCGGCATTTTTCTGGAGCTCCATCAGGGTACTGATCTGGCCGCCCTTGAAGAAAAAAGGGGATCTCGTAACGTTTTGAGGCGCCTGAGCGCTTCGAGTCACGGTAAATTCTTTGAGCTCCGCCGTCAAATGGCCCCCCGCCTTCGCCCAGTCCCACTGCTCGGCCGAACCCACCGTGACGTGCCCCTTGACCGAAAGGGCCCCCGGCTTCCCCTCCAGGTCGGTAACGAATTGCACCGGGATGGGGGTCCCGGGCCGGAGTGAGCCCATTTTTAAGGAAAAATTATCCAGCTTCAGGGGGTCTACAAAGGAAAGAAACTGCGGGACCGGAAGGTTCCCTTTGCCTCCCGACACATAGATCGCCGCGGGTTCTGGCCGCCCGATGAAAAGGGGAAGAATATCGAAATCGAATCTCAGCTGTTTTGCTTCGATCACCAGAGGATTATTGGGAAAAGTAAGCTGCGGTCGTTCGAAAACGATCCGTGGCTGCGGAAAATATCCGACCTGAAAACCCTGGAAATGAAGGGTCCCTTCGGTAAGCGTCTGAACCTTCTCGAGAAGAGCTTCCTGCAGCTTCGGGTCGGTCAGTACGCGGCGGGATTGAAACCAGACCACGAGAACGAAAAAAACTGCCGCAAGAAGAACGACGAGCAGGAACGAATGGCGTTTTTTCATGGCTCCTGATTCGGGTTAAAGACCCCGGCCCCCAAAACCGCGTGCCGGTCCCTGTCAAAAAAAAAGCTCTCCATTTTTCGCCTCTGGAGAGCCTCGATCACCGGTTCGAATCTATTTGCGTCGCCCCGACCGGGTTGTAATTATAATCGTCCAGGAATCCCTGGCAGCCGGTCAGGATAAAAACAAGAGCGAGGATCCAGAGCCCCAGAAAAAAAGACCGCATTAACGTTTGGTGAACTGGAAGCTTCTGCGGGCGCCTTTGCGACCCGGCTTTTTTCTTTCCTTTTCGCGCGGATCGCGGGTCATGAACCCGCCCTTACGCATCGCTGACCGCATTTCAGGATTGAAGTTCACAAGAGCTCTCGCGATGCCGAGCCGGATCGCCCCGGCCTGTCCCGCCACGCCGCCGCCTTCCACCCGCGCGCGGACACGGACCTGCCCGTGCAGATTCGCGGTCTTGAGAGGCTGATCGACAAGCATCTGAAGATTGGCACGCTTCAGGTATTTTTCGGAATCCTGACCGTTGACTGTAAAGCCTTTTTGTCCGGGGAAGATCCAAACGCGAGCGATGGCGGATTTACGCCGCCCGGTGGCATAAACGGAAGAAGACGAAGCTGCGGTCATTATGAAACCTCGATTGAAATGGGTTTTTGCGCCTGGTTCCGGTAGGTGGTACCGGGATAAACGCGGAGTCTTGTGAGCATGACATCACCAATGCGGGTCTTGGGAAGCATTCTCGAAACGGCCCGGGTAATGATCTCGGCCGGTCTCTTGGCCATAAGATCTTCGTAGGTATAGGTCCGCAAACCTCCCGCATAGCCGGTAAAGTGCTTGTAGATCTTGTCCTCCTTCTTATTGCCCGTCACGTGGACCTTTTCGCAGTTGATCACGATGACCTGGTCCCCCACGATCATGTCCCTGGCAAAGCAGGTCTTCCCCTTGCCGATGAGAAGTGACGCTATCCGCGTAGCCAAACGCCCGAGGGTCTTCCCCGATGCGTCAATAAGGTACGTCTTGCGATTGATATCTTTGTCCTTAGGAATAAAAGTTTTCATAACTCTCTTTTCTTGAATGAATTAGGGAGAAGTCGTAAGTGGAGAATGCTGTCCTGCGACTTGATGTGTCCCCGAAAAAGTTCGCAGAGTATACCAAAGCCCCCCTACACTGTCAAACCTTTCTAAGGATCCTTCTTATGCCCTCTAACACTACAGTAAAAAAGCGTGGAAAAGCCTTGGACAGGCAGGAAAAGCGCCGCGGTGCGCTCGCCCTTCCTGCCCTTCGTCGGTTGCCGTCCCTCGTGTGGAGCCTTTTGGCAATAGCTTTTGTTAAGCCTTGCCCCACACCAATGCCCCATCTGCCTTAATATCCGCATACAGAATCCGTCCGTCCTTCAGAACAACTTGAATACGATTGAGGCTGGTAAAGCGGATCGATTTTACTTCACCAGAGTTCTTGGGTAGATCCAGACAGTGGACCGCTGTTTTCGACCCCGTTAACAACAAAACTCCGATCTGATTTATGCCGTCCTTCAGGCTCTTTTCCGCGAACGTCAGATACTTCCCGTCAGGAGAAATGCTAACAGCGGAAGGATAAAGCAGCCCGACTGTTCCTACGCCTCCGGTCCATTTACGCGTCACCGGATCATAAATATCATAGCCCCCGTGATCATGAGCATGGTAATGCCAGCTGTAAATTTCTCGCAGTCCGCTTGGGGTGATCACATAGCCAACGCCCGTCCTGTCGATCAAGTAGTCATTGTGATTCTGGGAATTCGGCTTGTCAGAGACAGCCCCCGTCGCTAGGTCCATGATCCGCGCAAACCCTTGGTCCCCGAATTTTTGATAAGCCAGTTGGGGACTCCCGGGAACGACCGTCCAACCCGGCGGAATCGACGCCAGTGTCAGCACCAGTTTCCCGTTCGACTGAATGTCCACATAAAAAATCCGGCCGCTACCGTCCCCCAAAGTCACCACGATACGGGTAGCACTCACAAATCGTACGCGCTGGATCGTTGCAATGCCATAGACCGAGGCTTGCGGTATAACGATGTAGCTATCCTTTGCTTTCGGTCCGGCCAACGACATGACCTTCACAGCCCGCTCACTGTCGCGACTGTACTCAAAAGTCAAATACTGTCCGTCCGGCGAGGCGCTCATTGGAGGCGGTCCGGTCAGAACATTGGTCACATTCTCCTCGCCGATCCATTTTTGAGTGTTCGAGTTATAGACACAGATGGAACCTGTTGTATAGGAAGTCTGATGCCAATAATAGATTTCTCGGAGTCCGTCCGGAGCGACCACATAACCAACACCCGTTTGCTCCGAGCCGAAATAAAGATAATTCTGAGAACTGGGTTTATTCGTAATCTTCCCCGTCACAAGATCCATGATCAAGACAAACCCCTGTTCTCCGGTCGACTGATAAGCTAGCTGAGAATTTCCCGGCACAACAGTCCAACCCGGCTGAATCTGAATCTTATTATTCGAGACTGATACCGTAGTAGTCTGAGACTTCACCGCCACCTGCAACACTCCGCTTTCTTGGATCGCTGCCACGGACGGAACCGTATTATTTACGGGCGAAGCCTTGGCAACCGCAGGTTGTGACGTTTGCACCGGCTGAGTTGTGTTCGAGGAGGCTACGACCGAACCGCTCGCGGTAGCAGCGCTATCCTTTGGCACAATTTTCAGGGTGTTCAGGTCTACATAGATCACCCCTTTGGTCCCGTCGCGATGCACGACTTTATAACATGCGATGGCTTTGTTATAGGTCACGGAAATCGTCTTGCCGTCCAACTCCACTCCCCCACGCGCCCTTGGATCAAGCACGAAGGTGCGATAACCATCATTAAAAGGGGAATACAATTCGGCGGCGTATGAAACAATTCCTCGCCCGCCGGGGACTTGATAAATATCCACAAAAGTAACTTTATCCCCCGGCATACCCGTTGTCGCTCCACGATTGACAAGCAAGGTCATCTTGTCTGTGCCATTACTCGTGTCATAGACCCGGAGATATGTCACATACGTACCCGTTTCTTGGACGTAAGTGACTTGCGTTACCAAATGTGCTTTCGGATCATAGATGATCCCTTGAGCGCTCCTATCATTCAAGGTATACGTTGTCCCGATAACCTTCAAATCCTGCAAACTGACCGTGTAGACAGGGGCGATCGCACCGGCGGTTCCAAGGACCACGCTTTCTTTTCCAAAGCGGATTGAAGCAAGGGGGCCGTCTAGTTGTTTATGCTGCGACGGTTTATCTAAACGTTGAATGACGATAGAGTAAGGGGCTCCGCTAGCCAAATGGGCGCCCGCATAACCATACACTACCGTACTGCCATCGGGCGAGACATCGCAGGGAAGTTGAGGATGGGCATAAGGGAAACTCTGCCCACTGCTGACCGCTTGTTCTTTGCCAGTCACAAGATTACGAACCTTTAGCGTAACGTCATAGATGCCATTGGCGACATATTTCGTTGATACTTGAAACGCAAAATTGGCGTTCGACGCCGTCCGCGTCCAGCCCTTAGGCACCGGCGGAAGCAGTTGCGGCGTTACCTGCGTCTGTATGTTCGCTGGTAATGGATTGTCACCCTTTTGGACAGTGCTCACGACAGCAGTGGACGGAGACAGCGGGCTGGCATTCTGGATTGCCGCGCCGGATGGAATCGGAACATTGGTCGAAGGCGCCGGAGTATTGGCCGTCGCCGGATTGAAATTAATAACCGGAACCGCCTTCTCGTTCGTTGTGGTCGTCTCAAGCATTAAACTTGCAGCATTTGCCGAAGCCGCAAAAGAAGTAGGCACAGCGATCCCGCTGAAAATAAAAAGAACGGCCACGAAACTCGCTACCGTTTTCTGCGTCAATCTGGATACTCTTAAATCTTTTGTTTCTGTTTTTTTAGCGTGCATTTGAGCACCTCCATTTTTCTATTTAATACATTATAAATATCTTTAATAAGTATTATGCCAACACATTAACACATTTTAATAATTTGTCAAGGGCTGTATTTCAGTAATAGTTCAGCCCCTGGAAGCGCCCCCCCCCTACAGGCGTGGACCGGAAAAGTTCAAAAAATCGTCGAAAACAGTTGACGGCGATATTTTTTTTGATATAATCTGGGATGTGATTAACACATCAGCCACCGGAGGTCCT
>CAIJHQ010000057.1 GCA_903820505.1 Candidatus Omnitrophota bacterium | reverse complement strand
CCCTCTTTGCCAAGGCGGGGATCGACAGTGAGATCAAGCTTGAGCCTGTGAAGATCAGTGAAGTGATCGAAAATATCCTGCCTTTGATCAGCTATGAACTTACGGCGCATCAAATTACTTTAGAACAGGACATCCCTCAGAACCTCCCCGAAGTTCGTGCGGACCGGCGGTATTTAGAAGAGATCTTTTTCAATTTGCTTGTGAATGCCGCCCAAGCGATCAAGGAGGCGGAAGGTGGGGCAAGATCAGGGAAGATCGCAGTTCGCGCCGTCGTGAAGGACGATAAAGTCCTTGTGACGGTGTCGGATACCGGCCCCGGAATACCGGAAGAGAAGATCAAAGACGTGTTCCGGCCTTTTTATACCACCAGAGCGGAAGGCACGGGCCTTGGTCTTTACATCACCAAGCAGCTTGTTGAAAAGATCAATGGCAGAATTGCGGTCGAATCGCGACTCGGCACCGGAACCACTTTTACTGTCATGTTAATGGGGAACTAGGTTATGAACTATTACGCAATGGTCAGTCTGTTCAACGGTGTTGTGGTGTTTTGCGTTGGTTTTTATCTCCTTTCTCGCCAACGGCAGAATAGTCTCTACCAAAGTTTTGCGGTGTTTTCCGGGTTCGTAGGGCTGTGGTGCATTTTTTATGCATTTTGGCAGATCCAGACGGATAAAAATAATGCCTTAATGTACATGCGTCTCGCGATGATGGCGGTTTATCCCATACCTTTTGCCTTCTTATGGTTCGTATTCAGTCTGGCTGGGATGAAAAGGAAAAGGTGGCAGTCGCTCACACTTGTTGGCCTGCCGATGGTTTTAATGCTTTTGGCGTTTACACCGTGGCTGGTGAAGGATGTCGTCCCGAAACTTAATTTCCCTTTTTGGCCCGTTCCCGGATTTTTGATGCACCTCTACGTTGGAATTTTCATCTTCGTTGTACCCTTTTCTTTTTGGGTTCTATGGAGCGCTTACCAAAAGGCAGAAGGCGTTTATAAATGGCAGATCAGATGGGTGGCTCTAACGATGTTCCCGGGATGGATCGGAGGCGCCTCCAATTGGTGCCTGTGGTATGGCATCCCCATCCGACCGATCCCGCATTTTTTTATAGGCATAGCCTTCCTTATGCTGTCGTATGCCGTCGTTCGTGCCCGTCTTTTTGACATAGAAGCTATTACGGACCTTGTTCAAGAAGCTAAGCTTTCGGCGCTCGGGATCATGGCGACCAGCATCAATCACGAAGTTAAAAACCCGCTCTTTATCATCAAGGGGCTCGCGGAAGGGCATTTGGAGAAGATCGTAGAAAATGCTTATGGCAACAAGGAAGATCTGATTACGAGATCCAGGGAAGTCCTTCAGGAGACGATCCGGCAGGCCGAGCGGGCGCTCGAGATCATTCGGAATTTCTCCGAATATGCCAAACGCCAGAGTTCCAAGACGTTCGAGAAAAAACTTCTAGATGTCCGAGAGATTCTGGAGAGTATCGTTCCGTTTGTCCGCAGCGAGCTTGTTTTGGACAATATCCGTCTTGATCTGAACGTACCACCCAAGACCGTGGTTTGCGCGGACAGACAGTCGCTTGAAGAGATATTCTTGAACCTGATCGTCAATGCCTGTCAGGCGATGAAAGGAGGGGGCGATCTCAGGATTTTTGTCCGTAAAGAAGATCCGTGGGTGATCATTGAAGTCAAGGACACCGGTCCCGGGTTGCCGCAGGGTCAGCTCGACCGTATTTTCGAGCCCTTTTACACCACCAAATCCTCCGGTACCGGCCTCGGGCTTTATGTGGTCAAACAATTGGTAGAGAAGAACGGCGGCAGGGTGGAAGTGGTATCGAAAGAAGGCTGGGGAACTGCCTTTTCTGTCGCGTTACTGTTTTGATTAGAAAGAATAGCTTTAACTTATCGAAATTATTACAGATGCGATCAAAAAGACCGATACATGAGCCAAGGCATAAAATCAGCGTTGGTGTGCCAATGGGGGATTGAAAAATGAGTAAAAAAATATTGGTAATTGATGATGAGGAATTACTCACGAAAACTTTCTCGCGAATGTTGGAAAAGCGTGGGTACGAAGTATTTATTGCAAAAAATGGACAGGATGCTTGTGAGATTGCGGAAGAAGAAGTTTTCGATTTAATTATTACTGACATAAAGATGCCAGGAATAGATGGCATAGAGACAGTAAAACAACTCCGCAATATTTTTTTAAAAAGAAAAAAAATCTATCCACCCGAAATTTTTATTACCGGGTTTGCTGATGAGCACCAGGAGAAAGAGGCGAAAAAACTTAATCCGGTAGCATATATACTTAAGCCCTTCGATGTGCAAATGCTGCTGCAAAGGATTGAAAACGCCATTAACTAAAATACATAGGTGGGGCAATGGGCATACTAAATATAATTCACGAATACAGGGATAAAATGGGAGAGTTGCAGGCGCAGCTGGCTGTCAATCCTCAGAAATGGAAATCTTACCAAGCCGATCTGGATCGCATATTAGATTCTGTTTTTGGATATTTTGCTGATTTTGAGAAGGAAAACTTTAAAAATGAAAATAAAATATACAAAATGAAACGCCTATTTATTAATAACTGTCGATCCATAATAAGACTTGGTAAATACAACCGACATGTAATTGATAAACCGTATGGTTATCAAGGCGATTTTATGATTATCGAAGAGATCTATAAAAACTCACCCAACACGGTCGGGATTGAGAGATGTATGGATAACTATTTCTTAAAATCCGCGGCGTCTATTGCGACACGTAACCGTAAGGAAAATTTTGAACATTATTTGCTTAACTTTTTTAACGAAAGGCAGGACCATGACATTCGCATTTTGGATTTAGCTTCTGGCCCATGTACTGACATTATTGAGTTCTATGAAACAATCAGAGAACAAGAGCAAAGAGTCTTTATCGATTGTTTAGAACATGATACCAATGCCATTGGATATTCCCAAGTCAAGTTGAAAGAAAAAACTTTTAAAAACCAAATCTGTTTTTTGCAAAAAAATGCAATAAAAATAGCATTAACTAAAAATCTCTCATTCCACATGCCGCGGAAATATGATCTTATTTTTTCTACAGGTTTATTTGATTATTTAGATGAAAAAATATCAACTTTGCTGATAAGAAATCTCAAGAACTTATTAAATTCTCATGGGCTGCTTATTGTGTCGAATTATCGTGACAAGTGGAGTAATCCTTCCCGCCATTTTATGGAATGGGGTGGTGATTGGGAGCTTGTATATCGAACTCAAGATGAATTTATTCGAATATTTAGAGAAGCCGGGTTTAATAAGCATCAACTTTCTTTGGCCTATGAGCCTTTAAAAGTTATGCAGTATTGTTTCGCTTCTAGCCCGAAATGCTGACTCCGGCACAGCATTACTATTACGCGGCATTAGTTACCTCAATCACCGCGCTAATTTTAATGACTGTAGTATCTCTCCGCGCGACGAATCGTGATTTAGTAAAATCATTTTGCTGGTACCTTCTTACGATTGCTCACTGGAGTGCCTTTGTCTTTGCTTGTACCTATATAGCGGAACATAATGCTTCCTATCGTCTGTGTCAAATATGCCATGCCGGAGGCGTTTTCATCCCCATAGCTTTTTTGCACTTCGTTCAAATTTACACAGCTAACCGAACATATCTTTTACGCAAAATTATAAAGGTTGGATATGTAGTAGTCGGGATGATTTCACTGAGCATTTTGATTGTTCCGCGGCTTTTTATCAATGATGTTGTTCCTAAAATGACCTTTAATTTTTTCCCCAATCCGGGGCCTTTATTTGTTGTCTGGAATATTTTGTTTGTGATTTTTGTAACGATATCTTTCATTGTTCTTGGCAATGCCGCTCTCAAAGAAAAGGGACAGCAACGGAAAGCGTTATTCGCTTTTTTAATAGCTAATTTATTTGGATATTTCGGAGGGATCGGCGGCTTTCTGCCCGTATATGGGCTCGATGTTTTCCCATTTCCTTACGGTTTGTGGGGGATCTTCTTTTTTAGTTGTGTTACTGCATATGCGGTTCTTCGCTACAAGTTAATCGATATCGAATCGATACTGCGCCGCACATTGGTCTTTACGGGTGCTTTTACAGCTCTTTGGACCGTTGTTATGGCAGCAACAATTTTTTTACAAAATTATATAGGGCAATTTGTTGCGGTTAGCTCCTCCGCCACACGAATTTTAAGCGTCCTTTTAGCGATGACTTTATACAATCCGACGCGAAAATTACTTGTTAATCTTACAGATAAATATCTTTTCCAAAAAAAATACGACTATCACAAGGTCCTCAAAGACGCGTCGCGGGGGATGTCGAACATCGAGAGCCTCGAGCATTTGCTGGGGCTTGTGGTCCACTTCGTGACGATGAAAATGCGGGTGAGGAACGCGGCGGTGCTGATGCGGGAGGGGAACAGCGACCAGTTCCATCTGGTCTACCAGCGCGGTTTTGATAAAAAGCATCTGACGCTGACGCTTTATAGCAATGACCCGTTGATCCACTATCTTGAAAATCACAAAGAATCCGTGGATATCGAGCGCGTGAAGGAACAGGTTGAGGGCGCTTCGCACCAGCGGGACAAAAGCACGATCGCCTATGATTTTGAGGCGATCCGCGAGCGGATGAATCAGCTTCAGGCGAGTTGCTGCGTGCCGAGCTTTTTGGGGCGGGAACTCCGGAACATCCTTTTGCTGGGCGAAAAAAAATCCGGTGAATATTATTCCACCGAGGACCTCAATCTCCTTTATACGCTGGCGCAGGAGTCCTCGATCGCGATTGAGAACGCCCGGCTCTACGATGAGGCCATCAAAAAGTCCCGCGAGCTTGAACATATCAACGAGCAGCTGGAACATTCCAGGACGCTCCTGATGAAAGCGCTCCTGGAGGCGGAGGGGGCGAACAAGCAGCTTCAGGACACGCAGGCCCAGCTTATCCATGAGCAGAAAATGGCCACGCTCGGCCGATTGGCGGCCTCAGTCGGTCACGAGGTCAATAATCCGCTGACCATCCTTTCCATGAACGTCTCGCGTGCCATCCTCAAACACCGGAAAAATCCGGACATGAAGGTGACCGAGATCCTGGACGTCTTCGAAAAGATGGAAAAAAATATCGAACGTATCAAAGCGGTCGTGAACACGCTGACCGGTCTTCTCAAAAAATCCGAAAAAGGAAAGTTCGAGCCGCTTTCGCTCAAGCTCATTTTGGAGGAGACGCTGCCGCTCGTGCAGTTCCAGACCTATCTCGATAATTTGACCGGCACGGAAGTGGATTTCAACGTGCCCGGGAACGTGCCTCTTATCCGGGGCGATCTCGAACGCTTGCAGGAGGTTTTCCTGAACCTCTTCATCAACGCGTACCACGCCATGGCGGGCAAACGTCACCGCAAGATCAGTGTTGTGGCCGAGATCGACGCGAAGAACCGGAAAATGGTGGCTATCCATTTCCGGGATAACGGGTCCGGCATGCCGGAAGAGGTGATGCAGAGGGTCTTTAATTACGGTTTCACGACCAAACCGCCCGGCAGGGGGTCGGGGCTCGGTCTCTATATGTGTAAATACATCATTGAGCTCCACGGCGGCGACATTGCGGTACAAAGCAAGGTCGGGGAGGGAACGACGTTCACGTTGACGCTGCCGATCTATGAAGAGCCGGCCACCACGAAAACGGTTCCTCCCAAGCACACGACAGGATAGAATACGGCCGGTAAGAGGGACAATGAACCAGTGATCAGAGGTCAGCGGTTATGAAGAAGATACTGATCGTGGATGACGAGGTCGGGATCGTTCAGGAGATCAAGGAATTCCTGGCGGAAGAGGGGTATGAGGCCCACGCGGCGGACACCGCAAAAACAGGGATACACCTCATCGAGGAACTGAAACCGGACGTGGTCCTGATCGACGTTAAATTGCCGGACGCCTCGGGGATCGAAGTTCTCAAGGCCTGCAAGGAAAAGTCGCCAAAGAGCAAGGTCATCATGATCACGGGGTATGTGGACCAGAACGTTATGGACGAGGCGGAGTCGCTCGGCCGTGACGCGTTTCTTCAGAAACCCTTCGACCTCATCAAGATCGTTGAAGAGATCCAGCGGTTGCTGGCCTGAATCCGAAAGACCATGAGTTTTGAGACGGCATGAACTTCATTAAAACAGAAATAGACGGCGTGATTGTGGTCGAGCCGAAGACCTTTTCGGATTCGCGCGGTCTTTTTTACGAAAATTACCGCAAGGAGCTTTTCGCCGCGAACGGTATCCCCGGTGATTTTGTGCAGGACAATATCAGTTCCTCCGCGAAGGGTGCGCTGCGCGGCCTCCATTACCAGATCGCTCCAAAAGCCCAGGCCAAACTGCTTCATGTGCTCCACGGATCGGTCTTTGACGTCGGCGTGGACCTTCGCCCCGGGTCCCGGACTTACGGAAAATATTTTTCCGTGATCCTCTCGGCCCAGAACAGGAAAATGCTCTATCTTCCCAAAGGATTCGCCCACGGGTTCTGCGTGTTGGAGGACGGGACCGAATTTCTGTACAAGGTTTCGGATTATTATTCGCCCGAACACGAACGGGGGGTCCTTTGGAGCGACCCGGCCCTCGCGATCCCGTGGCCGAAGTTTGACCGTGAATTTATCCTGTCCGAGAAAGATAAGAAGTATCCCGGCTTGAGGGATCTGCGGCCCTAGGTCTTCTTGTATTTCATCCTGATGAAAAATGGCGGGGACGGACGGTTCACGGGTCATCCGCCTTTCTGTTTTTATCCGCCTACGCAGAAGACCTCGGGGCGTAAGCCCGAGGATGAATGCGTTGGACGGACCCTGCGAAGCGTTAGCGTAGGAGGGTTCGTGAAATGCTTCGGCGGATTCCGCCGAAGAAACATAAGGAACCACGGCTGTAAAGCCGTGGGGCTCCATT
>CAIJHQ010000056.1 GCA_903820505.1 Candidatus Omnitrophota bacterium | reverse complement strand
GACTTATTTCACCATCTGGCATATTCATATCAAACTTAATCTTTCGTGTTCTACTCTTTCCACCAGACATCTTGTCGTGTACAAAGAAAGTCTTATAAGTTAGTTCTGAATTAGATGTAATGTCAGATGCCTCTGCTAGTGTTAAGTATTGAAGTATGTCTCCTAATCTCAATTTACCAAATGCTCTTACGTGTCCAGCAATCATCTTTACAAATAATCCTAGTACAGTAGCAGCATTTTGTTCTTGTCGGCTAATTTGATAAGCAGTAGTATCTCCGCTTTGGTCAGCTCCTTGCATTATTGGCTCGACTGAACCCTGCGATATAGACTCTTCAACCTTAAACAGTGTATTCATACCAGAGTTTAGGTTGATGCTTGGCATTATCGGCTGAAGCTTCGCATTGGGGTCAGTAAGGGTTGTAACACTTCCCGAGGTCTTCTGCGTAGGCGGATAAACCGCGTCGCCAAAATCGATCGGCAGCCAAAACAGCCTGTCCATGTGTATGGGAACCAAAGGATTGAATAATATCGCGAGCCCTACCAGGGGGATACAATGCCCTGACAACTTCTCATTGTTATTAAGCCTATATGCGGCATAGCCGGCGGCACAACACACCACCAGTCGCAACAAGGCATAAAAGCCATCGGGCCAGACGGGGATCACGGCTGAACAAAGCATGAGCCCTGAGAGTAAAAGGGCGACCTTTAAATGTTTTGATTCACTGCTCATCCCCCCGACGCCCTCCCCTTCATCGAAAGGTACCTGGGACGGTACCGTTCTAGAAAAGTTAAATGATGGGTCTGCCCCAGGCCTGCACAAGGCTGGTAACGCGGTTCGCGGCTTTGCTGGCTTTTTCTGACCCGTTCTTTATCCCTTGCTGAAAATCAGCGCAAAGTTTATTGATGTATTGCCCCGTATTCATCTTCCCAAGAGCGACATTGGTGACCCATCCCCAGCAGAACAGAACGATCAGGACCAGCAATACGAACCTCACGACTTTCCTCAAAACACCTTCCCCCCAAAATAACATCATAGCCTACCTCCAAGGAACGCCTGGTTGACCTCTATCTGTTCTTTTGTCGGCTTGATCCTTCCGATTCTTCTCATAAATCAGTGCCGTTATACAAACCCCTCCCGCTCGTCCTCTTTCCGGATCTCCTCCAGGATCGCCGGAAGTTTCCATTTCTCGATCCGGCAGACCGGACTGTAGGGACAAAAAGATTCGCAATCCCGCGGTCTCACGGGGATCTCCAAAGCCTCGATGGACTTGACGAACTTCCCCGCGAACCGGAGGGCCCGATCCAGGACCCTCTGGAATTCCGCTTCGGGAAGCGCCGACCGCGGGGAAAATTCCTTCCCGAAAGGCGCGGCCCGTTCCGCGCAATAAAAACCGCTCCGTTTGCGGTCCCTGACCGAATAGATCTCCCCGCCCAGCGGCGCGAGCCCGAGACGTTCGCGGACGGCGAGAAGATACAAAGGAAGCTGGAGCGATGTCCCGAGTTCCAGACCGGCGGTCTTGAACCGCGCCGATCGTTTATAGTCCACAACGACCGCGCACGACTTCTTGTTATCCACATCGATACGGTCCACGCGTCCCTGCAGCCGGATATTCTTCTTCTCACCCGGGATCTCCAGCGCCGGCGCGTGACACTCCGGGGCGGTACCGAAACTGAACTCCACGCGCGCCGGCTTGAAGCTGGCGCTTTTGAGCCTCTCATTCTCTTCCCGCAGGAAATAGAACAGCATTTCGAAAAGCTCCCTGCGGTCCAGGTCCTCGCGGTAAGCGTCGCTCCACGCCATCGGATATTTTTCAAAACCGGTTTCGATCTCGCGGCAAAGAAAATCCTCGAGCGTTTCGGACGGGACCTTCTTCCGCTGAGGATCAAAATACTGCTGCAGCACGTAATGGAGAATGCTCCCCTTCTGCATGGCCGCGATATCCCCGGTCGGGTCCTGCAGCTTCAGGATGCGGTCCGCAAAATAACGGTACGGGCACTTCGCGTACTCTTCCAGCCTCGTGGGGCTTGTCTCGGCGATCTCAAAGTACCGCCCTTTGCGGATCCGTTCATCCAAAAGCCCGGCTTCAATGGTCTTCAACGAAGCGAGGATCCGGGCCCGGCTTCGAGGCCGCGCCAGGACCGCCTCCAAGGCCGCCGTGAGGAGCCCGTCAGCGAGGGCTTCCTTTTTGGAAATATTCCGCAAAGCGCCGAGAACGGCGGCTTCTTCTTCGCGCGGAGTGATCGCCTCTTCCAGGGAGGGATAAGGACGGGCAAGGTTCTGGCGTATCACGGCGACCTCTCCGCCGAAAAGCGTTTTGACTTCATCCAGATAGAAGGAGGGCAACGACTCCTTCCCCTCAAAATCCAGATGAGGATAGCTCAGATACAAAAGCTCACAGGCGCGCGTGATCGCGAAATAAAAGAACAGTTTTTCAATGCTCTGGCGCGGCAATTGTTCGGCCAGCGGGTGCTCCGTTCCGCCGTTCGTCAGTTTCCGTTCCCAATCCGAAAGAAGCGGATTTTCGCGGATCCTCATCGGGAAGACCTTCTCCAGAAGGCCGGCCACGAACACCGCTTTGTATTCCTTCTGCCGCGCGAGCGAAACGTCATAAACCTGGACGCGGTTCTTGTCGCGTTCATGAACGGAATAAAGGTCCAGTTCCACGAGACCCATGAAATGGTCCGCGAAACCTTCGAAGGTCACGGCGGACGTCCTGTTTTTTTCGAAATACCCGCGCATCTCTTCGAGCAGGGCCTCGAACCTCCTGACGCAGGCCGCGTCACGCCGCGTGAACGGCGTGTAGGCGTCGCTGATCTCGAGGATCCCGAAAGTCTGATAAACGGCGCGCTTGAGGATCCGGGCATGTTCGCCCCCGCTCCGCGCCGCACGAAACGCGTCTTCGAGTTCTGTCAGAATGCCGAGGACCGCCGTTTTTTCCTCACGGAACGCGTCGGAACTTCTTTTTCCGTGTTCTTTCCACTCTCTGGTCCATGCCTCCCGGGATTCCGCCACGCCCTCCCGGAACGCGCGTTGTTCAAATTCCGCGATCCACGCATCGTTCTTGGGCCGGCCCTTACCGCAGGAGCGCACGTATCCCGATTTCAGAAAACCGAAAAGGTCCTCCTTCCGCCAGCCGTTCCGGAAAAGAGAAAGCAGCGACGTGACCGCCGCGATCCATGAAGAAAATTTCAGCCGGTCGCGTTCATGGATCTCCGCCGGGATCCCGTAACGCTCAAAGATCGCCGCGATCACCGGAGCGTAATTCTGGATCTGACGGAAAAGGACCGCAAAATCGCTGTAACGGTAGTTCCCGGAAGCGTAAAGCCGGTGGATCTCGCGGGCGATCAGCTCGATCTCGCCGTCGGTCCCGACCGCGTCCAGCAGCGTGATCCCTTCGGGGCCGCACGCGCTCTTTTTTCCGGAAAAAAGGTCCCTCTGAAGCGACAACAGCGCCGGTTTTCGGGTGCGGTGCGTTCCCGGCTTCATTTTTTGGACCTTGAAACCTTTCTCCGCTAGACTTTGACGCGTCCCGGTCACCACTTCGAACGCGTCCTCCCATCCGGGTCCTTCCTCCTGCGGAAGAGTGACCGTGATCTCATCCGTGATACCGGAAAGCTCCTGCAGGTACTCCCGTTGGAGATTCGAGAAATCGAAGAACCCGTCAATCCAAAGCGCTTTGAGCCGCGGCGGCGTCATCCCGCTTTTCTTTTTCCGTTCCCGGTAGATTCGCAAAGCGTCCTGGCTGTCCCGCAGCCCGCGTCTCTCAAGTTCGGCGGCATATTTTTCGTAGACCGCGGCGAGTGTCTCATATTTGACGGCATAAGCCGGTTCAAATCCTTTGAGAACGTTCATGCGTGCGCGAAGATCCTCTGGGGAAAGGCAGGCCTCCTTAAGCTCGGTAAGGAACTGGAGCATCAGGCCAAGGAATCCCGGCTGCTCCTGGACCTCCCTGAAATATTCCCAGGAGTTGACCCTGAGCAGGTCCTGGACGATCGCTGCGCGCGTCAGGCTCGAAGCGACGGGAACGTCCGTGGCGCGGAAAAGGTCGTTCACAAGCTTGGAAAGCGTCGTCACTCGCTTGTGAAAAAATCCTTTCACGCCCCGCTGGGCCAGCAGTGAGACCACGCGCTCGGTGTGCTCCATCGAGGGCACGACAAAAAAACAGTCCGGTGCGAGCGGGTCCGGAGCGCTTTGAAGGAATTTTTCGAAGGTATCAAGAAGGAGGGTTGTCTTTCCGCAGCCGGCCGGCCCGGTCAGAATTGTTTTTGACATGCGGTCAGCCTCCGGGTCCCACGGCTCAGCGCCCCGGTCTCAAGGCTTCCTCATAGACCGCGAAACTGTCCTGGTTCTCCCAGAGCGTCACTTTCGAGACCGGAAGTTTCATGCAGCGGGCCTCGGAAAAGATCCATTTCGCGATCATCTCGGCGGTCGGATTTTCATCCACGGCAATGACCGGTTCGCCGGCTTGCCGGAGGACCTTCACGAGGGGATCTTTTTTGCAAAGGATCATTTTATGATCGAGGTTCTTGTCGATCCAGGCGCCGATGGTCTTGCGAATGTCGAAAAAATCCACAACCATCCCCTGCCGGTCAAGTTTGGGCGTTGCCATCTCGATCGCGACGCGGGCGCTGTGCCCGTGCAGGTGCGAACATTTGTCGTGGCCGCCCATCAGCCGGTGGCCGTAATTGAAATAGATCATTTTGGATACTTTGAACATGAATGCCTCTCTGATCTTGGACGGATTCTAATATAAAAGCGCCGGCTTGTGAAAATTAAAACCGCCTTCCTTCAGGAGCGCGGGAGATTTTGCCATTTCTTCCGGGGATGGTTTAGAATGGGCGTGTTTTGAACCACTCTTTGATCAAGGGAGGCCTTACATGAAAAAATACAAATGTTCCGTTTGCGGCTATATCTATGATCCTGCGAAGGGCGATCCGGAACACGGGATCCCGGCCGGGACCCCTTTTGAAAAGATCCCGGATTCCTGGGTATGTCCCGAATGTGGTGTCGCTAAAAGCGATTTCGAGCCTCTCGGTTGAGCGGAGGCTCCGGCCGCGTCGATCAATAGCCCGCGAAATTCTCCCGCCGGATCCGGTCCTCCGGGACCTGCAGTTGTTCCCGCAAAAGACAAACCAGATGTTTAACCATGGCCGGCGGGCCGCAAACATAAGCGACCCGTTCAAGAAGATCGGGGACTTCTTCCCTGATCATCCCCGCGTCGATAAAGCCGCAGCGCCCTTTCCAGGAGGAAGGACATGCCTCGGCCGTATCCAGTGAAAACACGACCCTGAAATTATTTGCGCCCCGCGCGATCGCTTCAAGATCGTCCCTGAATGCGATGTCTTCCGGCGTACGGTTCCCGTAAAGAAGCACCGCGTCAAGCGTCAACCGGCGGTCGAACGCGTCCTTCCACATGCTGCGGATCGGCGTGATCCCGATGCCTCCCGAGAGAAAAATGTGTTTCGGCGCGGTTTCCTCAAGCAGAAAAGATCCGAGCGGCATCTTGAGCGTGATCTTGTCCCCGGGTTTCAGTCCCTCCAGGGCCTTCGAGAAGTCGCTGCCGCTGATCTTCTTGGTAAATTCGACATAACCCTTCTCGGTCGGCGCACTCGAGAACGAAAGATATTTCGACAGTTCCTGCCCGCCGGAGCGGACCGTCACGCCCATGAATTGGCCCGCCCGGTAGTTCATTCCTTCCGCGGCCGCGGCCCGGAAACTCAGAACGTCGCGCGTCCTCCGGATGACCTGAGTGATGTGCGTTTCAAACGTCGCTGTGTTCATAAAGTCTTATCTTCGGGGGCCTTGGTGGAGACATCCGGCGTTCCGTCCGAAGCTCAATGGTCTTTCCCGGAAATCCGGATCCTGACCGCGTTTTTCGCGACGCCATTCCGTGTCGGGAGAACTGTCCGTGATGGAACTTAAGCGGCGCCGGAACCGGTTTTGGATCGAACGAGCGCAAGTATCTTTTCGAAATTGTCCTTATTGCAATAAAGGCCGATGGGCTTGTTCCCGAACCCTTCGCGGATAAAAATATAGCGCATCCCTTTGCGGACTTTGACCTTTTTGACCTTGGCCCATTCAACATAGGCGTCCTGCTCGGACCTCGCGAGAAGTCCCGCTCCCGCCGCCGACAGGGAGCCGGCAAGCGCTCCGGCGACGGTCGCTACATTCGCGGCCGCCTTGGAACCTTTTCCGGAAGCGAAATAGATCGCCTGGTCCGTGATCGCAAAATGGGCCCCGAACCCTCCGGCCAGGTCCATCACGATCCCGGTGATGACCCAGATCACGAAAAAAAAGGCGAGAAGGATGCCCGAAAAAAGGAATCCTTTGGCCGGGCCTGCCGGGAAACTCATCGCGGTCCCCAGAAGGAGCGCGGGAGTCCCGAATCCCACGAGAAAATTCCCCCACAGGACGGGATTGAACAGCATTTTGATCTGATGGTCCCACTGAAAGAGGATCGTTTCGTTCGAGGCGGATTTACCATTAGCTTCCATTTTTTTCTCCACAGTTGAGGAAGAACGTTCGGTGGTCACAAAAACAAATCAGGGGCCAAGTCTAACAATATTCCCCGGGATCTTAAATGACTTTTTGAAACAGGACCGCTTCCCGTTCCCCGCGATCCGTCATCCGTTATTCTCTTTTTATAATAAAGATCAGGCGAGCCTGATGAGCCTGTCGATCACTTCTTCGACGACGCGGTTGGGCGTCGACGCGCCGGCTGTAATGCCGATCTTGATAGCGCCCGCGGGGAGCCAGCCTTTTGTTTCGACCGCGTCCGAAGCCCCGACCTTTTTGTGACGGATCACGTTACCGGACACAAGACAGCCCGCATCCTCCACATGATAAGCGGGACAGAACGCCGCGGCGATCTCGGCAAGATGTCCGGTATTGCTCGACTTATATCCCCCGATCACGAGGATCAGCGCCATCCCCTGCCGCCCCAATCCCATGACCGCGTCCTGACGGTCCTGCGTCGCCGAGCAGATCGTATCGAAATGCCGGAAGCGTTCGGCGCTTTCTGCCGTCCCGTACCGTGCGCTCAAGGCGTCGCGCAGCATGTTCGAGATCTCGGCCGACTCGCGGGAGAGCATGGTCGTCTGGTTCGCGAAACCGATCTTCGCGAGATCGCGGTCCGGGTCGAAACCGTCGGACCCCGCATGCTTGAACTCTTCCAGGAATTTCTTTTTGTCGTTCTTCCCCTTTTCACCGCCGAGAATGTAATCACACACGGCTTGGGCCTGCCGCTTGTCCTTCACCACCAGGTATTTCGCCGCCCGCGAACACGTCGCGCGCGTTTCTTCGTGGTCGTATTTTCCGTGAATGACGGACGTAAAGCCGTCGCGCCCGTAAGATTCCACGCGCCGCCAGACGCTCATCACGGAACCGCAGGTCGTATCGATGATCACGCAACCTTTTTCCCGGAACTCCCGCAGTGCCGCGACCGGGACCCCGAACGCCGGCATGATGACCACGTCCTTTTCACTGATACCGGTCCGCGACGCGTCAGCCGCGAGGATCTGAATGCCCATCCCCTGGAGCTCGGCGTTCACGCGGGGATTGTGGATGATCTCGTTGGTAAGAAAAATGCTGCGGTCCGGAAAACGGGCGCGGGTCTCGTACGCGTACTCCACGGCCCGTTCCACCCCGTAGCAGAATCCGAATTCTTTGGCAAGGTGAAGCTCCAGGCGGCCTGCGGTGAGAGAAAATCCCGCGGCGCGGATCTTTTCGATGAGGAGGCTGTAATAACTTTGATCGAGGCGCTTCCGGATGACGTCTTTGAGGCCGCCGTTTTCCGGTATTTTTTTTCCTTGTTCCCTCATGGAGGTCAGACCGCGGGAGCGATCTTGCGGACGGCCACGCCCGCCTGGGCCAAAAGCTTAAGCGAGAGGTCCAGCATGGGATAGTTCGCCTGGAAAACGACTTCGATGATCCCGGAATTAATGATCATTTTGGTGCACATCAAGCAGGGGGAAAAAGTCGTGTAAAGCGTCGCTCCCTTGACGCTCACGCCGTGGTAGGCAGCCTGGACGATCGCGTTCTCTTCACCGTGCGAGCACAAACATTCGCCGAGATCTTTGCCGGAAGCATCGATCGCAGCGCAACGCGGACAGCCGCCTTCATTGCAATTCGTGACGCCCCGGGGCGTCCCGTTGTAACCCGTGGAAATGACGCGTTTGTCTTTCACGATCAGGGCAGCGACCTTGCGCTTCATGCAGTTCGAGCGGAGGGCAGTGACTTTGGCGATGTTCATGAAATATTCATCCCAACTCGGACGCGGCGCCGCTTTGGAGATCGCCAAAAGGACCGCCTTGACCTTCTCATGGAACTCCGGAAGCGGCCCGTGATTGTCGATCTGCATGTCCGCTAAGGCGATGGTCTGATCAAGTTGCTGGTCGGTCTTGTTCTCGCCTTTCCCCTCTTTCGCCTCCAGCGCCTGGAAATCCTCCCAGGTTTTCGGGTCGTTCTCGCGCCCGCGTTGTTTGAGCCGTTCGAAACGGACACGTTCGGGAGCGCAGACCCGGAGCAGGGTAAAATCGTTGCGGCGGCGAAAGACCTGGACCTCGGAAGGATGACGGATGGAATCGATGACGTAATGTTTTTCGGGGTCCAGTTTCGCGAAGATCCGTTCGGCAAGACATCCGGCGCCTTCCTGATCGCGCATGCGGTTGCCGAGCGCGACCAGCGTGTCACGCGTGATCTCCTTGCCCTGTTTCTTGGCTTCGTCCCGGAGGGCGTCCGAGAGGGAGTGGTAGTGGAACCCGCGTTCCTTGAGGAAAGCCGCAGCCTCCCCTTTTCCCGAACCGTTCTTCCCCGTCAAACCGATGATCATTTTATTCCCGTCTCTCCGCCAACGGAGCGAAGACTGGTATCGATTTCATAAGCCGCGGAAAGTGCTTTCGTAGCATTATTCTCTGCTTTGTCATCCCCGAGCGTTTTTATCGGGGATCCAGAATGCAACCCAAACCATGGATTCCCGCTTAAAACATTCGGGAATGACATGCGGCTTGATGAGTTACGTACACTTACGAAACCGCTCCTAGACATGTTCCCAAAATCCCGGCAAATAGAACCGCTGGTCTCCTCTGTGACGTTCCACAAGCATAAGATATCCCGCAGGAATGCCCTGCCTCATTTCGGGTGCCGCAGCGATCTGGCGTAAAAGGTCTTCCTTTTTCCCCGCGGAAGGACGGAGAAAAGCCACGGCCTGCTTTTCAAGCCGGAACGCCGCATCGTCGACATCCTCGACCCTGACGGCGAGGACATAAGGGTCTTTGTCCCCGAATTCCCTGACCCCGTCCTGTCCGGCTTTGTCATGAGGGCATTTAATGAGGATCGCGGGAGCGCAGGCATTCCGGTAAACTTCTGTATCGTGCCCCCTGCCTGAAAAAACTTTTGCGGCCGGATCTTTTTCGTAACCGAGCTCCAGGAATTCCTGGGCCCTTTCCTTCGGATGGAGAGTACGGAACACGAAGTGGTCCAGAAGAGGCCTCACCCCCACGCCAACGAGGGACAACCCGCGCACCAGAACTTTCGCCGCGGGGTTCTTTTGCGCGAAATCTTCCGCGTATTTTTTCAAGACTTGTTCCAGGAGAGAAGGGTCCCCGGCGTGAACATCGAACGACATCTTCAGATCCTTTTTAGGTCTTCCAAACGCCTCAGGCTTCAAAGACAAGTTTCGCTTATCCCGGCGTCCGGAATAAGCGAACTTGCGAACTCAACTATGCCGCCGTTTCGACGCACCCTTTATACTAGCGCGTTCGTCGGCTTCTTCGGAGCCTCATTCTTCGGACGCGGCGTCACTTTCGGATTGCTCTTGAACTGGGCCGACAAGTCCGCGTTGATCTTCGCGTAGGCCGGATCCATGTCCTCCGACTCCACAATCGAACCCACGGGGCACTCCGTCGCGCAGGCGCCGCAGGAAATGCACACCACCGGGTCGATCACCATGAAATCCTTGCCCTGATAGGTCCCCGCGTAGATCGCCTCGGTCGGGCAGACCCCCTGGCAATGACCGTAACGTTCGCCAAGACATTTTTCCGTGATCACATAAGCCATTTTGTTCTTTCTCCTTTTTAGATGGAACCCGCCGCGCCCCAAGGCCGGCGACAAACTGACCTTCTGTTCGAAATGGAAGTCGTATTTTAGCCGCTGCCCTCCCCATCGTCAATGCTTCAAAACCGCTCCACGACGGACGTCTCCGGAATTTATACGGACAAGCCCTCTCCTAAACAGCCTCTCCTCCCAGGGGATCCATTTGCATAAGGCGGGTGATGCGGGCTTCAACCGGAGGATGGGTGCTGAAAAGGGCCGACCAGCCCTTTCCCGAAAGCGGGTTCAGGATAAAAAGATGGGCCGTCGCCGGTTCGGCGTCCCTGAGCGGGATTTGTTTGGCGGATACGTCGAGTTTTTTCAGTGCGCTCGCCAGATACAAAGGGTTCCCGCAAAGCCTCGCGCCGCGCTCGTCGGCCCCGTATTCCCTGGAACGCGAGATCGCCAGCTGCACAAGCACGGCCACGAACGGCATGATGATCGCGATCAAAAGAAGCACCAGAGGATGCCCGTTGTCCCGTTTATCCGAATCCCGCCCGCCCCACAACGCGGACCAGCGGAACATCGTGGCAATCATGCTTAAAGCTCCGGCGAGCGTCGCGACAATCGAGGAGAGAAGAATGTCGCGGTTCAGAACGTGCGACAGCTCGTGCGCCAGCACGCCCTCCAGTTCTTCGGCGTTCAAAAGTCCGACAATCCCGTGTGTCACCGCAATGACGGCATGCCGCGGGTCACGTCCCGTCGCGAAGGCGTTCGCCGCGGCGGATGGTAACAGATAAAGCTTCGGCATCGGGATCCCGGCCTTTTCGGAAAGTTTCTCCGCAATGGCAAAAACTTCCGGCGCGTCCCCTTCGGAAAGCGGCTGCGCGCGGTAAGCGGCGAGCACGATCCTGTCGCTGAACCAATAAGCAGCGAAGTTCATAAGACAAGAGAGAATGAACGCGGCCACCATTCCTCCCCGCCCGCCCAGAGCGTAGCCGCAAAAGAGAACGAGCCCAGTCAAAAACACCAAAAGTAACGTTGTCTTTAAATTGTTCGCCATAAGATCTCTCCTGTATGAGGGACGGTTCTCCCGAGGAGAACCGTCCCTGACAGAGGTGGGGTGTTCACTTCTTACAAAATGCCGGTCTTGCAAACGCGGGCATATTTTTTCGCGCTGTTCCGCACCGTCCGTTTGAAAGTCTTGTAGTTAATATCGATGAGGCCGAAACGGGGAGCGAATCCTTTGTCCCATTCGAAATTATCCATCAGGGCCCAATGGAGATACCCCGTCACGCGGACACCTTTTTGAATGGCGCGGTGAACGGACTTCAAGTGCTCGCGAATGTAATCCCACCGCATAGTATCGTTCAGGGTACAAATACCGTTTTCGGTGATCATGACGGGAAGGTTGTATTTCTTGAGCTTCACGAGCACTTCGTACAGCCCCTTCGGATAAATGTCCCAGCCGAGTGAATTTTTTTTGACCGGATGGTGCCGCTTCAGACAAACGTCCGTCGCCCAGTTGTCCGCCCCCCACCTGCCCAACTCCACCAGCTGACGCGAGTAATAATTGATGCCGATGAAATCCAGCGTCTTTTGCGCGATCAACCGGTCGAGGAGCACCATGTTGAACAATTGTTCCCGAAAATAAGTGGCAAGCCGGTTCCTCAGGTCCTTTTTGCAGGGAACGAACGCCATCAGATGCTGGGCGATACTGACAGCTGGCGCGGGAAGACCACGTTCCCGATAGATATTATGGATCAGACGATGGGCTTTGATGTGTGCGGACACCAGATGTTCTTCCACCGCCGCCGCTTTCAGAAAAGACTTTTCCTGGGGCGGCCACACGCCCAGGATGAACGCATGCGAAAGATAAATGGTCGGTTCATTGATCGTGACCCAGTAACGCACGTCCCTGGCCAAGGCGCGGACGATGACGTCGCAAAAACGCAAAAACCGGTCGACGGCTTTCGGATCGACCCAACTCCCGGCCTCCGCGAACCAGATGGGATTCGTGAAATGATGCAGCGTGACCACCGGCTCGAGGCCGCGGGCTCTTAACGCGGCAACAACATCCTGATAATGTTTGATCTCTTTCCGGGAGAATTTCCCTTCCTCCGGTTCGACGCGGCTCCACTCCACGGAAAAACGGTGGGCATTATGATGCAGTTTTTTCGCGAGATCAAAATCGTCCTGGTAGAGCTCGTAGTGGCGGCAGGCGCGCCCGGAGAGTTCCTTCCCCGCGAGCTTTTCCCACGGCCACCAGTCGGCGCGTTTGTTGCCCCCTTCCACTTGATAGGAGGACGTCGCCGCGCCCCAGAGAAAATTGTCGGGAAATTTGAGCATGCGGAAGTATATCACAACAAAAAATCAAACTTCAAAAGTAAAACCTCGGCCGGTACCGCTTGAGTTCTCCTCCGGGAAAGGATAAATTACGCCCATGCATTCGACACTTAAATTGATCCGCGGGACGTATCGCATGGCCGGACACCACGAGCGCCGCACGGTCCTCGGTAACTTCGCTTCCCTTTCGACGCTGCAAGCCATTACCTACATCCTGCCGATCGTTATCTTGCCGTACCTTTTCAGGACGATCGGCCCGGAAAAATTCGGTCTCATCGCTTTTGCCCAGGCCTTCATCCAGTATTTCTCCATCCTGACAGACTACGGATTCAGTGTTTCCGCCACGAAGGCGATCTCTCTCCACCAGACCCGGCACGAAAAAGTGAGCGAGATCTTTTCCTCCGTCATGACCGCCAAGGCCGCTTTAGCCTTCGTCAGCCTGCTGCTCCTGGGCTGCATCGTCTATTTCGTCCCCAGGTTCAGGCAGGACTGGCTCGTCTACGCGCTCAGCTTCGGTTCCGTCATCGGGAATACCATCTTCCCCGTCTGGCTTTTCCAGGGCACCGAAAAAATGAAGCACATCGCCGACATCAACATCCTGGGAGGGCTCCTTCTCGCGGTCTTTATTTTTTCGTCCGTCCGCGGCCCGCAGGACTATCTGATGGTCCCGCTGATCAACTCGGTCGTTATTTTGATTACGGGCCTTCTGGGTCAATACATCGCCCTCAGGGAACTGGGCGTCAAGTTCCGTTTTCCGGGCCAGGCCGGCCTGCGTGAGCAACTGGAGGCCGGCTGGGACATCTTCATCGCGAACGTCGCGATCAACGCCTACACCACGACCCGCATTTTCGCGATCGGCCTTCTGACGAACAATACGATCACGGGTTTTTATTCCATCGCCGAAAGGATCGCGGGGCTCTGCCAGACCTTCCCTCTTGCCTCGTTCTCCCAGGCGCTTTTCCCGCGTTTGAGCAAGATCTACCACAAAAGCAAGCCCCGGGCGCTCCAGTTCATGCGGAAGATCCAGCAGATCACCGTCAATATTTCGCTGATCTGCCTTCCCCTGATCTTCATTTTTACGCCTTTCATTAGCCGGATCGTCTGCGGCGGGGACTACGAGGAAACGGTCCTTTCGCTGAGACTTTTATTGATCGCGGTCTTTTTCGTCAGCGCCAACGCCTTCCGCGTCCAGTTCCTTCTCGTATGCGGCAAAACGCACATTTATTCGCGGATCCATGTCATCATGGCCATGATCGGCCTGCCGGTGATCTTCCTCCTGATCTCCGCTTTTTCCTACATCGGTGCCGCTATCGCGACCATCTTCATCGAGACCTCGATCTTCACGATCACTTTTTTCACGATCAAGCGGCTCCACGCGGTACGAGGCACTAAGAGAAAAGGTTGGTTTGGGTAAGAAAGACGCGAAAAATCGGTGGGACGAGTCTTCGCGGTAGAACTCTAGATCTCGCTTGTTTCTCGGATGACCTTGGCGGGATTTCCTCCGACGATGGCATAGGGCGGGACGTCCTTGGTGACAACGGCGCCGGCCGCAATAATGCTTTTTTCTCCGACCGTGATCCCGGGGCAAAGCACCGCGCTGCCGCCGATCCAAACATCGTCACCGATAATGATCGGTTTCCCGAACTCCAGTCCCTGCCGCCGCTGCGCCGCGTCAAGAGGATGGCTCGCGGTATAGATCTGAACGTTCGGCCCCACGAGCACGTGGGAACCGATGACCACTTTTGCGACATCCAGCACCACGCAGTTGAAATTAAAAAAAACATGTTCGCCGAGTTCGATATTTTTCCCGTAGTCACAATAAAAAGGCGGTTGCAGCCACAGACCCTTGCCGGCCTTCCCGAAAAGCCGTCCGTACAATTCCAGGCGGTCCCCTGCCTTGATATCCTGGACCGAGTTATTGAGCCGATGAAGTACGGTCCGCGTTTCTTTTCGCATTCGGACCAGTTCGGGATCGTTGACGTCGTACAAATGTCCCGCGATCATTTTTTCATATTCGGTCATTCGCCAACCTTGCGAAGGGAGCCATCGTTAGTGATCAAACGCCGCGGATGCCGTGTTTACGGAGGTCTTTGATCAGTTGTTCACGGTTCTTGAAGCGAATGGTGTGCAGGCCGACCCGCTTGGCACTGCGAATAAAGCTTTTCATGTCGTCGATAAAGATCGCCTCTTCGGGCCGGAGGCCGATCTTCCTGAGGACGCGGCGGTAGATCTTCGGGTCGGGTTTGCGCGCCCCCACCTCGTGGGACGGGAACTTCCTCCTGAAATGCCGCAGGATCTTGAACTCCTTCTTGATATGCGTGTAATGCATGGCGTTGGTGTTCGAGATCAGATAAAGAGGATAATGCTTTTTGATCCGGGCAAGGAGCCGGTCCATGCCGGGATTTTCCCAAAAGATGTCGTTCCAGTAATATTTGAAAAGCTTGAACGAAAGCGGCTTCCTGAACTGCCGGCATGCCGCATGGAAGAAATCCCGCGTCGAGATCTCGCCGCGGGTATAGGCCTGCTCGTAAGGGGACAAAATGAAATGTTTCCAGACCGCGAATTGGGATATCCCGAAGGCTTTGGAGAAACGGCGCGCGGCCTTCTGCGCGTCGTAATTGACGAGTACATTCCCAAGATCAAAGATGACGGCCTTGATGTCCGGCTTTTCGGTTTTTTTCATGCCGAGGTATTTTAACAGAGAAAAGTGCGGTACGTTACTCTAAGAAAAGACCCACTTGCACAACGGCGCGCAAAGCAGGCCGCACCACGTGCCGATCACGTTCCCGAACACTCCCAGAAGAAGCCCGACGGGCGCGAGCGCGGGCTCATAGATCGCGGCCACCACCGGTGCCGACGCGGGCCCGCCGATATTCGCCTGACTTGCCGCGGCTAGAAGACAAAGAGGTGTTCTCGTCAGACGGCCGGCCACGACAAGAAAAAGAGCGTGGATCAGAACCCACACGAGTCCCGCCACGACCAGGAGCGGCGCCGAAACGATCGTTCCGAGGCTTGCCCGCGCTCCGATCGATGTCAGCACAAAATAAAGAAGGACGTACCCGATCTTCGAAGCCCCGTGCGCCTCCAACTCTTTTGCCGGCGTGAACGACAACACGATCCCGAGCGTGGAAGCGATCAGGATCAACCACGTGTTCTGGGGAATACGCGTCACGCCGCTCAGTCCATACGCCACTGCGACCGAAACCAGAGCCCCGGCGACACCGACCGCAAGGACAATTCCCTTGGACCGCCATTGGGGAAAAAGACCCGCCCGCCCGGCCGCTCCGGAGGACGAAGGACCGCCGGACTGTAGCGATCCGACTTTTTGATGAAGTTCTTCGATCACGGTGCGATCCGAATGGTTCCATTTGTCATAAGCGATCTGAGCTCCGGCAAAAAAGATCAAGATGCCCATCCACGAATACGCCACCAGCGTGTCCACCACGACCATCGGCAGGAAAACGGCGTCCGGAGTGCCGAGCGCTTCTTTCACCGCGATCATGTTCGCGCTGCCGCCGGTCCAGGACGCGGAAAGCGCCGCGAATCCCGACCACGCGTCCGCCGGAAGCCAGCGTTTGAAAATAAAAAGCACGACCGGCGCGCCGAGGATCACGCCCAAAGTCCCGGCGAGCATCATCCCGAGAGCCCGTTTTCCGAGTTTTAAAATGGCCTTCAGGTCCGCGGCCACGAGCAGGAGGATCAAGCTCGCGGGCAGAACGTAGGTCCCGATCCCGGCATAAAGAACGCTTTGATGAGGAATGACGTTCGCGCTGGAAAAAACCATCGGCAGAAAGTAGATCCAGAACATGGAGGGCGGAAAATGGAAGAATTTTTTTGTCTTTGCGTGACTCGAAAAGAAAAGGACCGCCGCTTCGATGGCGATCAGGACGGCCAGAATACCGAAGGGATTTTGGATCATGAGGAAAACGGCACGACGCCGATGCCGGCCGGGATCTTCCGCAGGTCGTACACGCCGCCGGCGCTCACGTGAAAACCGCGGGTGATCTTCCGGGCCATAAAAAGGGGCGCGTCAAGATCGATGAAATCAAATCCGCCTAGACCTGACGCGAAGTGCGCGGCTGCGGTCGTGGCGAGCGGCGTCTCCATCATCGTCCCGATCATGAGCTTGAGCCGATGCTTGCGGGCCAGTTTCGCGATCTCCCAGGCCTCAAAAATCCCTGTTTTCATGAATT
>CAIJHQ010000055.1 GCA_903820505.1 Candidatus Omnitrophota bacterium | reverse complement strand
CGGCGGGTTCGGGATGTGGCAGGGCGATTCATGGCCGTATGATCCGGGGACGGTGTACGCGATGGAATTTCTCGCGGAAGCCCAGAAGGCCGGTTACGCGGTCCCGAAAAAGGATTTTCGTGAAGCACTGGATTATCTGGAGAAACTTGTCTCCGGACGGTCGAAGGAGGATGACGCAAGCGATGATCTCAAGTCCCACGCCCTGTACGTGCTCGCGAAAGCCGGCCGCGTAAAATCATCCTGGATCCGGAAGTTTCAGGAAAAAAAAGACGGCCTTTCGGAATCCGGGAAACTTTATCTCGCGGGGTCGCTCGCCCTGATGGGCGACAAGAAAGCGATGTCGGAGATGATCGGACAAAGTTTCAGCGAAAAGGCATTTAGTTCCGCGGGCGAGGGCGAGTTCCGCGTGATCCCGTCCGCTCTGGCGCTTTCCGTTTTCATGGACATGGACCCGGAAAATCCGCTGGTGCCGGTCCTCGTGAAGCGGCTCGAGGGCCTGATGAAGAACGGCCAGTGGGGGACGACCCAGAATAACGCGCAGGCGCTTCTCGGGCTCGGGAAGTACACGCGTTTCCTCAAGGCGCAGCCCCAGCGTTTTACGGGGCGTGTCCTCGCGGGAGGGAAACCTCTTGCGGCCTTTGATGACCAGAAGAACGCTTCGCTGGAGGGCGCCGTGTTGTCCGTTGCCGATCTTAAGATCGAGGCGGAAGGTTCCGGCACTTTCTACTATCAGTGGAGTGCGGCGGGAGTTCCGTCTTCGGGCAAAGTCGAGGAGAAAGACAGCGGGCTTGAAGCGCGCCGTTCATTCCTTGATCCTGCTGGAAAACCGGTCGATCTCACAAAGATCAAGCAGGGGGATGTGATGATCGCGGATATCACGCTGGAGGCGGCGCTCGGCTGTAAGAACGTTGTCCTCGCGGACCTGTTGCCGGCCGGTCTTGAGGTTGAAAATCCGAGGCTTGCTTCGTCGGACACTTCAGACCTTTCGGATAAGGATATGATCGATCCGAAAAAGATCGACATCCGGGATGACCGCGTGCTCGTTTTCACGGATGTTTCGCTTGCGGGACATTACCGTTACGTGGTCCGGGCGGTCACGAAAGGGAGATTCAAACTGCCGGCTGTGAACGCGGAAAGCATGTACGATCCGGCGATCGTCAGCGTGAACGGCGCGGGCGAGATAACGATCTCGGAATGACCGGCTTGTGGTCATCCCCGAATGTTTTTGTCGGGGATCCACGCTCGGAAACTGGATTCCCGCTTTCGCGGGAATGACAAAATATGAAAATAGCATTGGCATCAATGGGGCGCAGGGCCGGGATCGGGATGGTTTTGTTTGCCGTCCCGATCCTTCTTTTCTGCTGGCGCGCCCCTTTTCCCTCGCAGGCGATCAGGGAGATCGGATATTCCCAAACGGTTCTCGATAAGGACGGGAATATTCTCCGGGTGTTCCTTGGGAGTAAAGGGCGCTGGCTTCTTCCGGTCGAGCTGAACGAGATCGATCCCGATCTGGTCAACGCGACGGTCGCCATCGAAGACAAACGGTTCTGGCAACACCATGGCGTGGATCCGCTTGCGGTCCTCCGTTCGGCCTGGCTGAACGTCACGCACCGGAAGGTTCTCACGGGCGCTTCAACTTTGTCGATGCAAGTGGTCCGGCTTCTTGAGGACAGGCCGCGTACTTTTCCGAATAAAGTGATCGAGGCGGTCCATGCGGTCTGGCTGGAAAGTATTTATTCCAAGAAGCAGATCCTGAAACTGTATTTTGAGCTCGCACCCTACGGCGGGAATATCCACGGCGTGAAGGCCGCGTCGTGGCGGTATTTCAGGAAACGGCCCCGGGACCTGACGCTCGCGGAGTGCTCGCTTCTCGCCGGGATCCCGCAATCGCCTTCAAGATTGAGACCGGACCGCCATTCCGTACGATCCGGGAAACGGCGGGAGATGGTGTTAAAAAGCATGCTCGCGAACGGTTACATCTCGCCAAAGCAATTCGACGCGTCAAACAACGAGCCCGTGGAGGCCAGGCGTCACTCCTTTCCGTTAGAGGCGCCTCATTTCGGTGTCTGGGCGCACAGAAAATATCCCGCGGAACCGGTCCTCCAAACCTCGCTGGACCCTCTTTTGCAAAACAGGGCTGAGAAGATGCTTAAAGACCGGCTTTCCGAACTCTCCGTTTACGGCGTTCAGAACGGCGCCGTGGTGATCCTGGAGAATAAGACCGGGAAGATCCGCGCGATGGTCGGCTCCGATGATTTTTCCGATAAGGAACATTCGGGACAGGTGAACGGAGCCTTCAGTAAGCGTTCGCCCGGTTCTTGTCTGAAGCCTTTCACTTATGCCATCGGTTTTGATCTGGGCCTTTATACTCCGCGGATGATCCTCGCGGATGTTCCGGTTCAATATCAGGGCTATGCTCCGCTTGATTACAGCAAAAAGTACAAGGGGCCGGTGACGGTACGGGAGGCCCTGGCGAATTCCCTGAACGTTCCTGCCGTCGAAGTGCTCCGGATGTCGGGATATCAGACGCTTTACTCTTTCCTGAAACAGGCCGGAGTTTCCACGCTTACGAAACCGCCGGAACAGTACGGCCTGTCGCTCACGCTCGGGACCGCGGAGGTCAGACTCCTTGAACTTGTGAACGCTTACGCGGTGTTGGCGCGGCTCGGAACTTTCCGACCTTATACCGGACTGGAGAACGCGGCGCCGGCCCGGCAGGAACGGCTTATGTCGGAAGGCGCGGCCTATCTTGTGGCGGATATTCTTGAGGATTCGGAACGGCTTGCGGCCTCGGGTTTTTCCGGGAGCCGTCAGGATCTTCCGAGGGTCGCGTGGAAGACCGGTACCTCTTACGGAAATCACGATGCCTGGACCGTCGCGTACGATCCCGAGTATACGATCGGGGTCTGGCTCGGGAACTTTTCCGGGAAGCCGTCGAAATCGCTCGTGGGAATCGAAGCCGCGGCGCCTGTCGCTTTGCGATTATTTGCGAGGATCTACGCCGGGAAGCCTTCTCCCTGGTATGAGAAGCCGGCCTCCGTGGGGACGCGGAAGGTTTGTCTCTTGAGCGGGGAGCCCGCGAGCCCGGTCTGCCCGCATTCCGCGGAGGACTTCTTTATCGCGGGGCGGAGCATGGACCGGCCATGCAGCGTTCATAAGAAATTCATGATCGACAGCGAGACAGGGATGGCCGTCGATGATATTGCGAAAGGACGCGCCGTCCCGGAGAAAGTTTATGAGGTTTGGCCGCAGGCGATCCACACCTGGCTTGAGCAGCATGATCCCGCTTATGTTCCTCCTCCTGTAGCGGAGGGCGGGATGGATATGGCACGAGACTGGGAAGGCGCGGACCCGAAGATCCTTTCTCCGGTCGATCAATGCGAGTATTTTCTGGAACGGTCCAGGACGGGCGATCAGCGGCTGGTCCTCAAGGCCGATGGTTCTTATGATTCCCGGAAGCTTTTCTGGTTCATCAACGGACAGTATGTGAATGAGGGCCGGGCGGGGGAAGGCATCTTCTGGCCCATGCGCGAAGGCCGCCACCGCATCACCGTCACCGACGACTACGGCCGAAGTTCTTCAGTTGTGATATCCGTACGATAAAATATAATGGGGTATTCCTTTAGCGGGGGATCTTCAAAACAACTAAAAGTCAAGGAGACCAAGTCCATGAAAAAAATGTTACTGACCGTTCTTATTCTGGCGTGCGTGATCGTCGCCGCGGCCGGATGCGCGACGAAGGGAGCTTCGAAGAACTGCGCCGGAGGGACCGCAAACACGGCAGCGACAGGCGTGGTGAGCGAGGGCGTTACTTCCGCGGCCTTGTCCTCGACCCAGGCCGGAGTCCGCCAGGGGAGCGTCGTCACAGGCGGGGTTGTTTCAGCGGCCCAAACCTCAACCCAGGTCACGGCCCAACAGGGAAGCGCCGTTACGGGAGGGGTCGTTTCAGCGGCCCAATCTTCGGCTGAAGCTGATGCCCAGACAGAGGCCGAGATCCTTAAAAGGAACCCGATGGTCAAATAGCGGGACAGAGCCGTCTCCCGGGTGTCCGGCAGCCTTTGACGCGCGCGGATTGAGATTTGAGGGTGCGGGGCGTATAATTCCTCATCATGCCAGCGCACAACACGCTCTCGGTCCAGAACCTCGCCAAAAGTTACGGTAATCTCCGCGCCGTTGCCGGGATCTCTTTTGACGTGAGGCGCAACGAGATCGTGGGACTGCTCGGCCCGAACGGGGCCGGGAAAACAACAGCCATCAATATGATCCTGGGCATCCTGGAGCCGGACGAAGGCGCCATCCGGATCGAAGGGCTCGATCTGAACTCGCGCCGGTCCCAGGCGATCGCCCAAACGAATTTCGCGGCTGTTTACGCGCCGCTTCCCGGGAACCTGACAGTGTTCCAGAACCTCAGGATCTTCGGCATGCTTTACGGGGTTACGGACCTTTCCGCGCGGATCGAAGACCTTTTGACCCAGTTCGATCTTAAAACCTTCCGCGATAAAAAATGCGGCGTGCTTTCTTCCGGGGAACAGACCCGGGTCGGTCTTGCCAAGGCGATGCTCAATCGTCCGCAGTTGCTTCTGCTCGACGAGCCGACCACGTCGCTCGATCCGGCCACGGCGCGCGACATCCGCGTCAAGATCCGGGAGCTCGCGACGCGCGAAACCGGGGGCGTGCTCTGGACATCCCATAACATGTACGAAGTCGAGGAAGTTTGCGACCGCGTGCTGTTCCTCTCCCATGGCAGGATCCTTCTCGAAGGGGACCCGAAAACACTGCCGGCCGAACACGGCAAGAAAACGCTCGAGGAACTTTTCATTACGGTCGCCCGCGAGCCGTTGACGCTGGAGGGCCGCTGACATGGCGTCCCTGCGCCGCGTCCTGGCCGTCGTGCTCCGGCAGTATTATCTTCTCCGCGGAAGTTTATCGCGAACGGTCCCGCTTTTCGCGTGGGTCGCGGTGGACATGATCCTTTGGGGATTTTTGACCCGGTACCTGAACACGGTGACAGCGTCGTCCGCCCTGAATTTCGTGCCCGTGCTTCTCGGAGCCGTCCTCCTGTGGGATTTCTTCATCCGCATCATGCAGGGCGTGACCATGGCGTTCTTCGAGGACGTCTGGTCGCGGAATTTCCTCAATATCTTCGCCACGCCGCTCCTGATACCGGAATATGTCGGCGGGTTGGTCGTTTCGAGCATGATCACCAGCATTGCCGGCGTGATCGCAATGCTTTTGATCGCGGTCCTGTGGTTCAAATTGTCCATCCTCGCTTACGGGATCATGATGGTCCCGTTCCTTCTGTCGCTTTTCCTTTTCGGCATCGCGCTCGGGATCTTCGGGTGCGCGCTGGTGCTCCGGTTCGGCCCGGCCTCGGAATGGTTCATCTGGCCGATCCCCGCGCTGATCTCGCCGTTCGCGGGGGTCCTGTATCCCGTTTCGACGCTCCCGCATTGGATGCAGGGGATCGCGCGTATTTTGCCGCCCTCCTATATTTTTGAAGGGCTCAGAACGATCGTTTCCGGCGGCGCGGTCCAATGGTCTCTGCTCATTTGGAGCATTTGTCTCGCGGCGGGATATATTCTTCTGGCGTACGGGTGCTTCGTCCGCGTCTACAAGCACGCGCTGCGCACCGGCCTGATCGCCCGCTACAGCGCCGAGAATCTGAGTTAGACGCGTGTTCCGGTTCTTTTTTAACAAGGCGAGAATGGATCGTAACATTATAAAATGCGAGGGAACGCGTCGTGCACATTCGTAAAAGAAGCTTTGTTTTTGCAGGCTTGTTCTTTTTTATCGCGGCCGGGGTGTGTTTGGCACGCACGTCGCGTCTTATGGATGTCCACGGGCAAAGCATTGCGTCCGGTTCCGGGACCCTTGAATTCCGCGTCAAATTATTGAAGGACATTGCTTCCGATCCGCACGATCACGTCCTGCTGCTCGGGGTTTCGTCGGACCGAAGGGAAAGTTTCAAGATCCAGATCATTCAGGACCAGCTCATCGCCCAGAGGAGGTTCGGGCGTTGCGTGCTGGCCGCGTTTGGTCATCCCTACCGGTTCAACGTCGGGGAATGGCACAGTCTCAAGCTGGCCTGGAACAATGCATCCACTAAATTCTTCGTTGACGATCAGGAAATAAGA
Source organism: Candidatus Omnitrophota bacterium (assembly GCA_903820505.1). Lineage (GTDB taxonomy): Bacteria > Omnitrophota > Omnitrophia > Omnitrophales > Aquincolibacteriaceae > Pegaeibacterium > Pegaeibacterium caenilacustre. Next base: position 39,559 of record CAIJHQ010000055.1, on the reverse strand, counting down.
CCTCTGGGCCTATTTTCTTCCGGCGATCTTCCCAAAATGTTGCCCGGCATCCGGCTTGGCGTCGAAAATAATTTTATGATCGAAACTTTCCGGACGACCGGCGGCAGCGATATTCGGGAGGAACAGGCCGACCAGGATTTTGTCCAAACGGTCGTGTGCACCGATCTGGCTCAGATCCTGACCGAAAATCCTCAGGAGAAATACCGGGGGATAGCGCTTCTGCATTTTCCGGATCGGGCTTCTCGCGACAAGATCAAAACCTATATCGATCTGCTGCCGGATGGCTTTGCGGGTTCGATCAAACACATCGTTTTTGTTGAGGACGCGCGCTTCTTGAAGGGCGGGGCAGGCGGGTACACCGACTCCGCTTCCGGGAGCGTTGTCCTGAAGGGATCGTTTTACGATACGCCGACAGTTTTCTTTCATGAAGCGGCTCATCTCTACGACTATCGATTGAGGATCAATTTCGGCGTGCCGGATCAAAAGAGCGAATGGGCGGCCATTTCGGGCGCGTCCTGTTATTTCAAGGGCGCCAAAATGGACGAGTTCTATGATGAGTTCATGAAGACGAGTGTGCAGAACGGTATTTTGGGGGCGCAGGGCGGGCAATGTGCTTTCGAGGACCTCGCGATCTGGGTGGGCACCGTTTATGATCTTTATCTGAAAAACAAGACGCTCGCCGACAGATTGGACCCCTCGAGCCCGACATACAGCAAGAAAAATATCCAAAAATTGAATTTCCTGCTCAAAAAGGGTTTCATCAGCCGGGAAATATACGACAAGATCACCCGTTAAATTAAAAAACGGTCTGCTGCCCGAATGGTACGTCCCAGCTTTAAAACCCAGGGATCTTTTCAGAAAAGTTTTTTCATTACGACAAGTAACCGGGTCCGCGTCGGTCCGAGACTTGAATGTCCGAGGTCATACGGTCTCGGGTATTTTTGTTTTTGTGCTGGGGACGTGCGCGTGGGTCGCTGCGCCCCATACGATTAATCGGGCCCCATCGCCCCTCGTTCTTTTCTTTCCATAATGCCTCGCTGTGGTTATGATATCCCGCAAATGCTGCGCTCAATGATCCAAGCGGCCTAAGACAGATTGACGTTCCCGGACACATCCACAGTGAAAAAGAGAGGTGCTAATGTTGCGGTATTTCAGAGATAGCGGGATCCTGTGTTCATTATTCCTTATCAGCATTCTGCCTCTGTGCGGAAGCAGCGCGTTCGCCGCTGACGATAAAGCCGTCGCTGAAACGATCGCGCTCGGTCAGGCCGCGCTTTGTTTCCGGCTGGACGCCCAGGACGACTATATGGCCGCGCTGAAGAAATATGCCAACGAAGGCGCGCAGAAACACTTTCAGGTCTTCGATGCGGCGCTTTGGCCCGCGACGGACCCCGTCAAAGGATGGTCGTTCTTTTTCAACACCTCCCTGGTCTGCTTCGGGAAGAAGCTTCCGACGGGGCAGACTCCCGTGGGGTTCTATAACCCGTGGAGCGATGTCTTTCTCCTCACGGTCTGGAGAGACGACGGCGCCGGCCACGCCGTGATGACGGGAGCAGAAGTGGTCATGGGCGATTTCATACGGAAAAAAGGGGAACCGCCGTTTCAGACCTCGCGGCTGTGGATGAGGAACGATAAGTACCGGCCGGTCGCGGTCGGGACCTCCGCGGCCGAGAGTTTGATGGCCTTTGACCGGATCTTCCGGTCCGGCGCGGCTGTAAAAGAAAGCTGGAGAGAGATCATTCCCAACTTAAAAGATAACAAGATCCTGGAAGCCAATTACTACGGCGCGGGAGTCCTGCTCGCGGGGACTATCCGGGAACTGGTCGACGCGACCGTGGCGGCTCCGGCGGACGACGCGTCCAAGGCGTACCGCGCGAAATTGCCCCGGGTGTTGCGCCAGATGAATAGCGGAGAGATCTCCGAACTTCTCAAGGAAGCTTCCGGGACGTTGCCGGAAATGCAGGCGGCGCTTCTCAAGATGCCCGCGAAAGAATGGAAGGTCTTCCGGGTCACCTCATTTCTTCCCGGAAAGAACAAATGCATGGTCATGCTTGGCAAAGGCAATGATCCGGACTTGTACCTGGGCCTGCTTTTATCGTTGTCCGGGAAGGAAGCGAAGCTTGAGAGAATGGACCTTTTGAGCTTCCGGTCTTTTTACGAAGAACTCGCCAAGAACCCCCAGGGTGCCTTATGAAAGAATCGTTCATGAAGATGTCGCAACTTCTCCTCATTACCGTTTGCGCCAGCCTGGCTTTGAGCGTCACCGGTTGGGGCGCGGAAGGCCCCTCTTCCGGCACCGCCGTCCTGCAGGATCTGAACAAGGACAATACGGGCGAGGCCCTGGACGGTTCCTGGGATGACAGCATCATTAAGACCGCCGACGTGGCCACTCACGACGGGACGGGACAAGTCGTGGAGCAGCTCGGCAATGCCTCGAAAGCGGATGCCAAAGATCTGAAGGAAGGGCTGCAGGCCGCCCGGAAAAAGATCCTCAATCAATCCACGAGCGGATTGTCTCCCAAGGTGCAGGAGACCCGGAAGCAACTGATCAAGGATTCCGAGAAAGCCATCAAGGATACCGGAAGCGCCGGTAGTTGGTGCACCAAGCTCGGGCATTTCCTTGATATGATCAACGTCGTGGCGGTGGGGGCCAAAGCGGTCGGCTACGCGGCCGAGGGGGATTATCACGGCGCGGCCGGCGCTGTCGTGGATGAGCTGACCAAAAAGGTCGCCACGGGCATCGGCGCTTTTCTGGGGGCTCCGGTCCCTTATTTGGGGCCCGTTGTCGGCGCGTCCGCCGGAGAAGAATTCCACGACGCATATACGCGGAAGGCCCTGGAAAAGAACATCAATGACATCCGGACGCAGGAGGCGAAGGACAGGATGCTCAACTCCGGCATTCCCGAAGTACAGGTCATGGGGGAATCCGGGACGCGGACCCTTCCTTCCGATATATTTGTGGATCCCGTCACCGGGAACATCCAGCGAAGGACGCCGGAACAGCAGCACGCCTACCGGGAAGAGATTGGACGGGAACTGAAGGAGAGGGCGGCTTCCACACACCCGCTCGATATCGCCATGGAGAAATTGAAACGGGGGGAGATCACCCAGACGGAGTTTGACCGCACGGTCGAGGAGTACAATGCGACGAATAAAAATTCCAAGGAAACCGGCGAAGACTCCGAAGAAGGCGAAGAGGGGACCGAAGAAACTCCCAATCCTGCCGGCGCCACGGACATCCCTCCGGTGAGGGTGACGGCCAAGGTCGTTTTCGACGGGGATTACAGTTTCCAGGAATTCAAGAACATCGTGACCACGGTCGTCAACCTCTCTTTCTGGAACGTGGGGGACCTTGTGCCCGGCTACGGAGGCGTGACCGTGAACGTTACGAATACGGCGTCGCTCAACGGAGTTACCGAAAAAGTCTCGGGGACCGGCACGTTCAGCGGGGGCCCGAACGGCCTGTTCAACCTGACCGTAGGGGGGAAGAACGTGCGCGGCGCGCTCGTGAACGGGGCCGGCATTTCTTACGGCGGGAAGCAGGGCACTGTGGACAACCCCAAGGCGTTCATGCCCTGGGAAAAGTGATAACCCAACAAAATTAACCATAAGGAAATAGGCCATGATGAATATAAGGAAATGTTTTGGCAAGCTGACAGCAGCGATGATCTTTTCCGTATTTTGTATTGCGGGATTGTTGTTGAGCTGTAATGTGTTATGGGGCGCGGAAGCCGATCAGGCTCCAACCGCTGATCCTAAAGCGGCGCTGGCGCAGACGGAGGATGCCATCGTGAAGCTGGAGGCATCCATTACTACGATGAAGTCCGAAATAGCAAAGATCGAGGCGTCAAGCGATACGAGCGTCTGGGGGCCGGAGCATGCCGCCACGATCAAGAATGATCTGACGAAGGATATGAAGATGTATCTCCCTCAGCTGGAGGAACAGCTCAAGACCTTGAAAGCCCTGAAGGAACATTTGGCGTCGACGGCTGGCGGCGACGCTCCAAACGAGAGCGAATGAAACCGAAAAAAACCGGGATGCGGACGCGGCGATAAATAACCGCCGTGTCGGGATCAAGACGGAAGGCCGCAGAGGCCATCGTTAAATCGGTGAGGAGGGGCAGAGGAGAAGATCGCTTTGCTTCTTCATAAAAAAAGGATGCCATGAAAGTCGGCGAATATTTGATCAAAGCGGTCCAGAAGACGGGGACGCGGCATGTTTTCGGGATCCAGGGCGATTACGTTTTAAATTTTTATGACCAACTGTACAAAAGCCCGTTGAAACTGATCAATACCTGCAGTGAACAGGGCGCCGGTTTCGCCGCGGACGCCTACGCCCGGATGACCGGATTCGGAGCGGTTTGCGTCACTTACGGGGTCGGCGGCCTCAATCTTGCCAACACCACGGCGCAGGCCTTCGCCGAACGTTCACCTGTTCTGATCATCAGCGGAGCGCCGGGGATGTCCGAACGTCAACACGATGCCCTGCTCCACCATAAGGTCAAGTCTTTCGAGTCGCAATTGAACGTATTCCGGGAAATGACCGTGGCCCAGGCGGTCTTGGGGAAGGCTGAAACCGCACCCGCCGAGATAGATCGTGTGATCCGTGCCATTCAGGCGACCAAAAAACCGGGGTATATCGAATTGCCAAGGGACATGGTCATGGCGGAGACCGGCGAGCCGCCGGCCGGCTCTTCCGGAGAACTCCCGGAGACGGACCGGGAAGCCATTGATGAAGCGGTCCGCGAGATCGAGAGTATGCTTGCCGCTTCGAAACGGCCGATGGTGATGGTGGGGATCGAGATCCATAGGTTCGGATTGCAGCAAGATCTTTTAAAATTTTTGGAGATATCGGGATTTCCGTTCGTGACCGGGATCCTCGGCAAGTCCGTGATCTCGGAGGACCATCCGCAGTTCGTGGGGGTTTATGCCGGCGCGATGACACCGAAGGACGTGCGGCAAGCCGTCGAGGAGTCCGATTGCCTGATCGCCGTCGGGCCGCTCGTCACCGATCTTTCGACCGGGATCTTCACGCAGCATATCGATCCCAGTAAGACTATTTTCTCCGAGCCGGACGGACTTAAGGTCAAACACCATTTCTATCCGTCCGTCGGGATGAAAGATTTTTTTGATTTCATGACGCCGATCATGGCGAAGTTCAAACGGGCCGTGCCGGCGGCGCCCAACCGGGAGATTCCACCCTTTGTCCCGGTAACGGGGAAAGCCATTACGGTTGAACGCTTCATTGCTTGCGTGAACGCGTTCCTCAGCGACGAGACGGTCGTGATCGCCGAGGCGGGGGATTCTCTGTGCGCGGCCCTGGACCTGCGCGTTCACGGCAAAAGCGGGTTCATGTCTCCGGCCTATTACGCGTCGCTGGGCTTTGCCGTTCCGGCGGCCGTCGGCGTTCAATGCGCCGCGTCCGGCCGGCGCCCCCTGGTCATCGCCGGGGACGGCGCTTTTCAAATGACCGGAATGGAAATAACGACCGCGATCCGCTATGGATTGAATCCCATCATCGTGGTCTTGAACAACGGCGGTTACGGTACCTTCCGTCACATCATCGACGGGGCCTTTAACGATATCCAGCCGTGGCATTACGCAGAGATACCCAAAATGATGGGCGCGGGAGAGGGGTATACGGTCACAAAGGAAAACGACCTTGCTGCCGCTCTTGCCGCGGCAAAAAAGAACGGTTCAACCCCGACCGTCATCGATGTCCATATCGGAAGAGACGATTATTCCTCAAGATTAAGGATCCTGAGCGAAAAACTCGGAAAGCGTGTCAAATAACATTGTGAACCATATCGATAAAGCCGTTAGATTCAGCCCACTCAGCTTGTCTGGGAGTATTTTCGATAATACTCCCAGAACCGCATATTATATAATATGCTCTGCCGCATGGAATGGGCACAGGGCGTGAGCCGGTAGTCGTCGTTCCATCGGTGTTTGTTATGATTTTCGGGGTTGTTGTTCGTGAAAGATGAGGGAGGCGGGCTTCGTGAAGTTGATGATGGAAATGCTCAAGAAGATCAAAGAGATCAGGGTAGAGCATATTTTCCGCTCAAGTGACGGAAGTCATTTCCCTTATGTGAAGGAAATGCGGGAAACCGACAGTTTGATCGTGACTTACTTGTGCGGCCCGATCGACAGCAGTACGGTACCGATCGTTTTTATGGATTTCAAAGGCAAGCTGAGCCGTTATCTGAATAAACACATCCTTCTGGATTTCAAGGAAGTGACGCATGTGGACAGCGCGACGATCGCGAATCTGATCTTTTTATTAAATCAGTTGCAGCATCACCAAAAAAAGCTGGCGCTGACGCACGTGAGCCTCACGCTCGAGCACTATATTGAGATCGACAAAGTGCGTTCATTGATCCACGTGTACGGAAATGAGGAAGAGGCCCTTAAGGCCCTGGATGCCGCATAAAAAGAAAAAATAATATGTGAGCCGGAGCGGGTATCACGGGCCCCCAACTTCCCGGACGTCGTTCGGTTCACGAGGAAACGGAAAATGAGACAAAAAATAGTAATGGCTGTCGTCCTGTTCCTTTTGGGAAGCATGGGCGCTGCTTTGGCGGGTCAATATTCTTTCTCAGGGTATGGTGTCGGCTTGTTCGGGAAGACCGATCGATCACGCATGTGCACGGTGGATTTCTCGGTGGACGGATCTTCTCCAGAGGGGGAAGTGGGAGCGGTCTTCCGGGTCATTAATACCGGCGATGCTCCGGTCAAAGCCGATCCGTTCTTCTCTCAAAAGGCGGAAGTCGTTTCCAAGGACGGGAAAACTTATGAAGTGACCTGGTATTCGGGAAAGGTCGAATTGAAGGACGGACGTGTTTTCGAGATCCCCGGGAAGGTGACCCCCGAAAAAGTCCAGGATATCGTCGCGAACCATCCCGAGTTCCGGAGGACTTCGGACTTCGAGGAATTATCGACCCGCGCAAAATGGGGTGAAGACGAGAATGCCAAAAAGAAAAAACCGCAGCTGATCAACCCGGGAGGGGCCGTCGAAAGGGTCTTCTACAGCAAGGATCCCCTCATCAGGAAATTGATCGCGGCGCGGAATGTAGACCAGGTGATCTTTTACAGCGGTATGGGAAAGTTCGTCCTCCGCCAAGAGCAGTAAACTCGTTCTTCCCTCCGGCATGCGGTCCGGTACAAGAAGAAAATGAGAAGAGGGGTTCCAGCCGCGCCTCCGAAAATCTTTCTCGGTCGTCGTCGCGTGATGTCGATCACCCCGCCATGACAAGCAAGCTGAGCCCCAGAGCATCATCGGATTGAAAAGCTGCTTTCGAATGTCCTGGTCCTCCTCGTTATTTTCTCCCGCCGCTCATCTTTTTTCGCCAGGAGGCGCTTCTTTTTAGTAAAATAAAGAATTGGGAGGCTGCACGGCTTCTTCATGGGAAGATCCCGATGGGTCAGTGACATGTTTTGGTCGCGTCTTTTTCTGCTGGGGAGGCAAGGACTTGAAGGGGAAAAGAGGACTTCAGTATATCGAAAGCCCGGAGGTCGCGATCTCTGGGGTCCGGGACATCGTTGTTCTGGGAGATCCAGGATGTACGCGCTTTTCCGACGACAGCAAAGGGGTCCTTGCGCAGATCCTGGCCAGGAAAGCCGACCTTTTTTTTATTCTCGGGGATCTGGCCTTTATCGATGACGAAGAAGAGTTCCGGGAGGTCATCGATTTTTGCAACGCGCGGGTTCAAGCGCCGGTTTTTGCGTTGCGGGGGAATCACGATCTATTCCATTATTCCAAGTTTCTGGGGCGGGCGACTTACGCGCTTGTCCTGGATCGTATCGTTTGTTTTTTTCTTTGCGATGCGACGGGACATTTTTCAACGGAGGATCTTGACCTCCTGGAAAGAAAACTAATCGAACACAAAGACAAAAATTTCATGATATTGATGCATATTCCTCCGTCATCCCCTCATTTCCGGTGGGGTATAAAAAAGGAGGAATGGGAGAAGCTAAGGGGCATTCTGGATCCGCACAAAGAGCGCATTTTGGGGATCTTTTGCGGGCATATTCACGGATTTTATGAGTATGACATGGACGGCTATCGTGTCACCATTACGGCCGGCGGGGGCGCGGCGATGATCCACGCGGGCAAAGAACCGACCCAAAAGATCTACCACTCCCTTGGAATTGAATTGCGGCAGGACGGGTCTATCACCTCGACGGTTTTTCCCGTGCAGGCAGAGACCCGCCGGAAGGCGTCCGGGCGGCCGTCGTGACCGTGGGGTTTCCGGAATTCTTTCAACGTAAAAGCAGGAGATCAAAATGAAAAGAGCGGTTTTTCTTGGGGTTATGCTGGTCGTGTTAGAAGGGGCCGGGGCTGTTGTTTGCGCGGCGCAGGGGCCCGCGGAGGAATTTGCGTCAGCGCAGATCGACAAGGTCGAAACGGACTGCCGCGTCGAGTTGGATACCTATTGCAAGACGGTGACGCCGGGAGGAGGGCGGAAAATGGCTTGTCTTTATTCGCACTACGATAAGCTCTCGGATGCGTGCGAGCTGGCTTTTTATGATTCCGCAGAAAAATTTCAGGCGGCTGCCGAAAAGATAAATGACATTGCCGATGCCTGTCTGGCGGACATGGAGAAATTTTGCTCGAAGGTTGCGGCCGGGGAAGGACGTGTTCTGCAGTGTCTTAAGGCGCACGCGACGGAAATCACTTCCCAGTGCGCCCAGGCGGTGAAGGATCTCAAACTGGAGTCTTGAAGCAGACGGGACTCGTGGGTTTTTATATCGGGGAGCCCGGAGGGCGTTCTTTTCCGGGCGGGACCCCATGATCCGGGGAAAGGGGCAATGGTTTTTCCCGAAGAGTTAAAAAACCAGTTTAAAACCTACATCGCCGACCGTTGCGGGCTCTATTTCCGCGATCACGACCTGCGGGGTTTGGAAGCGGGAGTGAGCCAGCGGATGAAGGCCTGCGGCTTCGATTCTTTTCACGCCTACTACGTTCATCTCACGGCTTCCAGGGAAAAAGAAGGTGAATTCCGGGAACTGCTGAACCTGCTCACGATCACCCACACTTACTTTTTCCGCAACGAGCCGCAGTTTTTGGCCTTCAGAGAAAAAGTCCTTGTTCCGCTTGTGGACCGGAAAAATCAGGAGGGGCTCAAGGTCTCCGGGGCCGACAAACCTTCCCTGAGAATTTGGAGCGCCGGATGCTCGACCGGAGAGGAACCCTATACGATCGCCATGATCCTCCGCGAGACGATCCCGCGTCCGGAAGACTGGAACATAGAGATCCTGGCGACGGATGCGTCGAACGACGCCCTGGACACGGCCCTGCGGGGGGTCTATGCCGCGAATTCGATGCGGCTTGTCGAGGAGCCCTACCGGAGCAAATATTTTTCAAAAGTGAGCCCTTCCGGAAAAAGTCCGGAGTGGCGGATCTCGGATGACATCAAACGCATGGTCCGTTTCGGATTTCTGAACCTTGTGGCGGAGCCCTATCCCGCGGACCTGGACGTCATTTTCTGCCGGAACGTAACTATTTATTTCGAGACCAAAACGACGATCGGCATCATGGACCGTTTTTTCGAAAGTCTTTCGGACCCGGGATACCTCTTTCTTGGCTATTCGGAGAGTTTGCAATTCCTCACGGAAAGATTCCGGATGGAGAGTTGGCGGGATGGCATTTACTACCGGAAAGTGACCGGGAGGGTCGAAGCAATGAGGCCGCCCCTCTCTTTGGGAACGGAGGCACCTGAAGTTGAAGAATACATAAAAGAGATGCCGCTGCCGGTGTTCGACGCGATCCTGGAGAACAGACGGCTGGAGGTGCTTTCGCCCGGGGAATTCGAGTCGATCCGCCGGCAGATCATCCGCTTCATCTGTTTGAAAGAATATTCCAAGGCCGCCGTTTTGATCGAAAAGGTCTCTGCAGAAGGGGATAAGATGGTCGATATACACTATCTGGCGGCGGATATTGATGTTAACTGCAACCGGCATGAAAAAGCAAGGGCGCGCCTGAGGAAGATCCTGGCGATCGAGCCTCTTTTTGCCCCGGCCTATTACTTGTTAGGCTGCATAGAACTTGAGGAGGGGCGGATCGCGCAGGCCAAGGAGCATTTTGGCCGGGCACTTTATATCGATAAGGATTTTATTATGGCCCGTTTCTATATGGCCCATGTACTTCGCAGCGAGGGGATGAAAAACGAAGCGATCCGGGAGTACCGGAACGCGCTGGCGGCTCTTTCCAAGGGGATCCCGGAGGGGAGAGGGAAAATGGTCCTCGAAAGCTGCGGGTTCAGCCCGGCGACCCTGAAGAGCGTCTGTTCTGACAATCTCGAGCGGCTCAAGGTGGAACTCTGATGAAGGTTCTTGTTTTCTCGATCGGGGAGAAAGATTATGGCGTGGATATTACCCAGGTCCGCGAGGTCATCCGGAAGAAGAAAGTGACCCCGGTTCCGGAAACTGCGGCTTTCGTGGAGGGGGTTTTTAGTTCCCGCGGACGCGTGATCCCGCTCATCAATCTTCGAAAAAAACTCGGCATGACATCCGAAGAGGTTTCGTCCGGCCGGGTCATTATCACGACGATCCGGGACCATTGGACCGGGATCCTGGTCGATCAGGTGAAGGCCATTATAACGCTTGAGCCCGGGGCCGTGACCCGCCCAGATGAAATGCTTCAAGGTGCCGGATATTTTGTGGGAGTGGCCAGGTGGAAAGGACAATTGGTCCTCCTGATCGATCTCCCGGGATTTCTGAAAGTAGAAGAGATCGGAACTCTTCAGAGGGTGCAGGAGCGCGTGGAGATCAGAAAGAAGGAATCGTGATGGACGATCAGGAAAAGATCTACATCGAGTCCGAAGACGACGGATTTTACGAGAAGCCAAATCTCAAAAAACTTCTTCGCGTGCTGGTCTTTATGCTGGGCAAGGAAAGTTATTGCGTGGATATCCGCCAGATCAAAGAAGTGGTCAAAATGCCCGAGACGACCCGGGTCCCGAACGTTCCGTCGTTCGTGCTGGGAGCCGCGAATTTTCGCGGGGAGATCATCAGCGTCCTCGACATGCATTATTTTTTCGGGGTCGAGCCGCAGGGGAAGCCGCGGGATGTGCGCGTTCTCGTGACGGATATTGCCGGCGGGCCGGTCGGTTTTTGGGTGGATTGCGTGAAGGACACGGTCGAGATCGACGAAGACGAGGTTCAGTCCCCCCTTGCGACCTTGAAGGGGAACCTTGCGATCTCGACGCGCGGGCAGGTGGCGTACGGGGAAGATATTCTGGTGTTCCTGGACCTTGAAAAGATCCTGCTGTGTGATGAAATGCGGCATCTGAGAAAAGGGGAATGACGTCCGGCGTGATATTCTTGATCATAAAATAAAAAGGGAGAAAAAAATGGCAAATTTATTGAGAAAAAGTCTCAAGGTGCGGGTGTTCGTGACGTTCTTCGCGGTCGCGGTCATCGGAATGACCGTTTTGGGCGGGATCACATATCTTGTCGGGAAGAACATCCTGCAAACGCAGATCCTTAACGGTTACGCGGATATTTCGAATTCCAAAGAACGGGAAGTTGTCGGGGTCCTTGAGGCCGCTAAGGTCGAAAGTACGCTCCTGTCCCAGGACCATTACATTCGCGAGCTTGCCGGAGTGATCGTCAAGAACGATCCCGGAGCCCCGCAAGCCTTTCGCGATCTCACTGTTTATATCAAGGAATGTCTTACGGCCAACAAAAGCAGCTCGGAGTATTTTGTCCTAGACATGAACGGAAGGATATTGGCGTCGACCGACGAAATGCGTGTAGGGGCCGACAAATCCAAGGAGGAATATTTCATTGGCGGACAAAAAGCGACCGTTATCAGAGAATCTTTCAGGACGGAGGGGCCCGATCAGGTCGGGTTCGTCGTGGCGGCGCCGCTTTATTCGGTCCATTCCAGAGAAGTTCTGGGTGTCTTTTGTATCCGTCGTAACCTTGACCAGGTGAATGCAATTGCCGGGGATGCTGAGGCGATGGGGGAGACCGGGGACATTTATATCGTCAACAGGGAAGGATGTCTGCTCACACATTCGAAATTCGAAAAAGACGTGGCCTTCAACAGGAAAATAGAGACCGAGCCCGTGAAACTCTGGCAGTCCCAGAGAATGGAATATTCGGGGCTTTACATGGGGTTTACCGGGAAAATGGTGCTGGGATCCGGACACGGATTGGGTCTTCTTAAAGCCGCCAACGATCTGAAATGGCTTTTGATCTCGAAGGTCGATGCCGAAGAGGCTTTCCAGCCGATCCGTAGATTGGGAACGGTGATCTTCGGTATCGGGATCATCATCAGCACCCTCATCGCTTTCGTCGCTTATTTTATCGCTCAGGGGATCGTGACGCCTATTATCGCGATCGCCCAGATCGCCCAGTGGGTCGAAGCCGGTGATCTGACCCACAATGTGGAGGAGTCGAAGATCAAGGCCGGGGAGGGGGACGAGGTGGGGAATCTCGCGGCGGGGTTCAGGAGTATGGTCACGGGACTCCGGACCATTTTGTTGAAGGTCCAGGAAGCTACGAGACAGATCACTTCGGCGGGGACGGAGATCCTTGCGGCGTCGCAGGAACAGGCGTCGGCGGCACGGGAACAATCTTCCGCGGTCGCGGAAACGACTTCCGCCGCCAAAGAGCTCTCAGCGACCTCTGAGGCGGTCGGGGAAAGCATCAAGAAGGTCGCGCAGGTCGCCTCGCACGCCCTTGCCGGGATGGCGAAGATCAAGGAATCGATCGACAGGACGAACGAATTGCTGACCTCCTTGGGCGAAAAGTCCCAGAAGATCGGCAAGATCACCGAGCTCATCGACGATGTAGCCGACCAGACGAACCTTTTGGCCGTGAACGCCTCGATCGAAGCGGCTCGGGCGGGAGAACAGGGACGCGGCTTTATGGTCGTGGCCGATGAGATCCGAAGGCTTGCGGACTCGACGGCGAAATCCACCAAGGACATCACGGCGCTTATCGAATTGATCCAGCACGAAATGTCGAACGCGATCCTGTCCATGGAAAAAAGCATCCTGAGCGTCGACGAAGAGGCCCGGCTCGCGCAGCAAACCACCGAAAAATCCAAAGAGATCGCGATGTCGGCCAACCAGCAGGTGAGCGGCGCCAAACAGATCGCGGACGCGATGATGAACATCGATGAAACCATGAAACAGGTGGCCGAAGGTGCGCTGCAGTCCCAGGCTTCCGTGAAACAGCTCACGACGCTGGCGGCGGAGTTGAACCAGTTGGCCTCGAAATTCAAGCTTTAAAAACAAAGACTCAGGGGAAAGATCCGGGGGACGGCGGGGCTGCCGGCGGGATCGCCGTTCTGGGGGAAGATCATGGCATTCGATAAATCCAGATTCATCGACCAGTTCAAGACAGAGACGCGCGAGCGCATCCAGGCGCTCAGCCTCGGGCTTCTGAAGCTTGAGAAGAGCTCCACCGACCGGGAACTCCTCAACTCTATGATGCGGGAAGCCCACAGCATCAAGGGCGCCGCCGGGATGATGGGTTATAAGCGCATCGCGGACATCACCCACAAAATGGAAGGCGGCCTCCAGCGAGCCCTGAACGGCGAGCTCAACCTCACAGACGCCTGTTTCGAAGTGTTTTTCAAGTGCCTGGACGCGCTTGAACCCCTTTTACATGATAAGGTGACCTGGGATGACGCCGGCATCAACCGGGATTTTACGGAAGACCTTTGCGTTCTTGCGGAAAAGGTCTTTTCGGGACAATCACCGGATGAGGTGCCGGAGACCGCTGCTGGGGCCAAGATCGCCGGCGAGGTCTCTCCGCCCGCGGTTGACGAGGAAGCGATCGTTAACAAGGCCGCCGAATTTACCACACTGGCCGAAGACAGCGTTCGCGTGGATGTCGCCAAATTGAACCGGCTGATCAATCTTTCCGGAGAACTTCTCGTGTCCAAGATCCGGCTCGAAGAATTATCCAGGGACCTCCAGACGAAAACGGAGGCTCGGGGGGAGGATTACGGCATCTTCAGCGGGATGGTGAAGGATCTGACCGTGGTCACGGAACGTATCGATCTTCTGACGGAGAACATGCAGGACGAAATGCTGAAGGTGCGCATGTTGCCCATGTCGTATCTTTTCAACATGTTCCCCCGGGCGATGAGAGATCTCGCGAAAAGTAAGGGCAAGGACCTGGATTTCGTGATCGCGGGGCAGGACACGCAGCTTGACAGGGCGATCCTCGACGAAATGAAAATCCCTCTGATGCATCTTTTGAGGAATTCCGTGGACCACGGGATCGAATCGCCGGAGGAAAGAAAACAGCAGAACAAACCTTCCTCCGGAAGGATCAGGCTCGCGGCTTCGCGGGAGGGTTCACAGGTGGTCATTTCGGTCACCGACGACGGTCGTGGTATCGATGTCGGGAAGATCAAGGAGATGGCGGTCGCGAAAGGGCTTGTTTCCCGGGAACACGTCCAAATGATGGTGGATGAGCAGGTCTTTCAATTGCTTTTTACACCCGGATTCAGTACGCGAGAGGAAGTTTCCGAGATCTCGGGACGCGGGGTCGGACTGGATGTGGTCCGGGATATTGTGATCAAACTGAAGGGGATGGTGGAGGTCACTTCGGACCCTCTTCACGGGACGAGTTTTAACATCCGTCTGCCGCTTACGCTTGCGATCACGGAAAGCCTTCTGGTGATGATCGGAAGCGATATGTACGCCATTCCGGTCGATTCGGTCATCGAGACGGTCCGGGTCAACATGACGGAGTTGAAGACCGTGGAGACCAAAGAGGTGATCACCGTGCGCGGTCACATTCTGCCGGTCGTGAAATTGCGGGATATTTTCGGGCTCCCCATGAAGGGAATTTTCGAAAAGCGGTTTTTCCCTATCCTGATCGTTCAGTCCGTGGAAAAAAGGATCGGGATCCTGGTCGACGAGCTTTTGGGCCGCCAGGAGGTCATTTTGAAGAGCATCGGCGATCCTCTGAAGCGGGTGAGACATCTTGCGGGCGCGGCGATCCTCGGGAGCGGGAAAGTCGTGATGGTCCTGGATGTTCCCATGATCATCCATTCGGCGGAAGGCGGCGCGGTGCGGGGGGCGGTTCCGGGATCCAAGGGAGCGACGGGTAGGAAGCAGAAGACCATTTTGCTGGCGGAGGACACTCTCACGACCGCCATGCTTGAGAAGAACATCCTGGAATCCGTCGGCTATTCAGTGGTCATCGCGCGCGACGGTAAAGAAGCGCTCGAAAAGGCCTCCCTGGAAAAATTCGACCTTGTCATTTCGGATGTTCTGATGCCGAACATGGACGGTTTCGAGCTTGTGACGCGTCTTCGCAAGGATAAGGATTACAGGGATGTTCCCATCGTTATTGTGACGACACGGGAAAGCGACGAAGACAAACGCAAGGGGATGGAAGTCGGGGCGAGCGCGTACCTTCTAAAGAGCGACTTCACTTCCGAAGGGCTTTTGGAGACGCTGGAGAGATTGTTGGGATAGGAGCGGTAAGGCTTTGAAAATCCGGTTCCGGCGGATAAATTTTAGAAGCAAGAAAACGAGAATTTATTTGTTGCCGGTTTTAGGATCAGTTTCGGTCCACAGGATCACGGTATTTTGAGGGTGAAATGAGCCAGAATGTACGCGTTCTCATCGTTGACGATTCGACGCTTGTCCGGCAGGCCCTGTCCGCCATTCTCAGTTCCGATCCGGAGATCGAGGTGATCGGCGAAGCCCGGAACGGGAAGGAAGGTTATGAGAAGACCCTTTCTTTGAGGCCGAACGTGGTCATTCTGGATATCGTCATGCCGGTCATGGACGGGGTGGAGGCTACGCGGCTGATCATGGAAAACGTTCCGACGCCGATCGTGATCGTCAGCGGACGAGACACCCGGGGGGTCATCAAGGCGCTTGGGTTCGGGGCGATGGATTTTGTGGCGAGCACCGAAGATCCCGACGCGATCAAGGAAGACTTGATCCAAAAGGTGAAGATCGCAGCCCGCGTGCGGGCCCACCGGCGTATACAATTCAGCCCTGTTCCCAAGAGACCCGTTCTGGTTCCGAGGGTCGCTTCTCGCGTGGTCGCTCTGGGGGTTTCAACGGGCGGCCCCCAGGCGCTTCAGGGCCTTTTTGCGAAACTACCCGCGGACTTTCCGGCCGGCATCCTGGTCGTCCAGCATATCGCCTCCGGCTTCGTTCAGGGGCTCGCGGAATGGCTGAGTGTGACATCCCCTCTTAATATCCAGGTGGCAAAGGCCGGGGATACTTTGGAAGGCGGAAAAGTCCTTTTTGCTCCCGATGATGTTCACATGACCGTGGATAGCCGTGAAATGATCGTTCTGAAGGAGGATACCTCTAAGAAATCGCTTTACATTCCTTCGATCGACAGCCTGATGCGTTCGGTGGCGGAAGTTTTCCGGAGCAATGCGGTAGGCGTGATCATGACAGGAATGGGGCGGGACGGCGTGGAAGGGATCGAGGCGATCAGGGCCGCCGGCGGCACAACGATCGCCCAGGATGAGAAGACATCCGCGATCTACGGGATGAACCGGCTCGCCGTCGAACGCGGGGCGGTCGGACATGTTCTGCCGCTGGAACAGATCGCGGACGAGTTGGTTCGTGTTGTCCGATAACAGTTTTTAATAAGGGAGATGATCTATGGGGAAGCGTATTCTCGTGGTCGATGACAGTTCGCTGTTCCGTGAGATGTACAAAGCGCAGCTTGAGGACGGCGGTTATGAGGTCGTGATCGCGATGGACGGTGTCGAGGCGATCAATACGGCTTTCACGCATCTGCCCGACCTGATCCTTTTGGATGTTCACATGCCGAAGATCAACGGGTATCAGATCTGCCGTCTTCTTAAAGACCATCCCGGGACCAAAGATATTCCGATCATTATCATGACGGCCCGGAATGCCGGGGGAGTGGTGCAAGACCCAAGGAAGTGGAGCTTTCAGACCGGGGCTGACGGATTCTACGGAAAGGAGGAAGGCGTTCCTCTGATCCCGTTCATTGCCGAGTACCTTCAAAAGTCCCCTGTTCGTGAAGGGGGACATGCGATCGCGCTCAAACCCCTGTGTGAATCGGAACTTCTGGTGGCGATCTCGCATTTGTTGGACCGCCAGCTTTATCTGGATATCACGCGGCTTAAAGACCTGAATGAGCAGAAAGACGCCTTCGTGGCGAACGTTTCGCACGAACTCAAATCCCCGCTGGCGTCCCTCCTCGGGTATCTTGAAAACATGCAGGATGGGCTTCTCGGCCCGACGACGGCCAAGCAGCTCCATGCGATCGAGAGAATGATCGGGGTCGTGCGACGGCTCAACCGTCTGATCAAGGATATTCTCGACCTTTCCAAGATCGCGGCGGGGAAGATGCAGCTCAAGAATGAGGATCTGGACCTGACGGTCGTCCTCAAGGGGGTCTACGAACTGTTCGGCGTCGAGGCCTCTCGGAAACAGCTTCAGATGACGTTGAAGGTCCCGGACCGGCCGGTCTATGTTATAGGGGACGAGGATCGTTTGACACAGGTGATCATTAACCTGATGAGCAACGCGATCAAGTATACGCCGGAAGGGCGCAAGGTGACCGTGAGCCTGTACGTCGAAGACCCGCAGGCGAGGGTCGAAGTGGAGGACACGGGGAACGGGATCAGCGCGGAGAACAAAGCAAAAATATTCGATAAGTTCGAGAGCATCCTGAGCGAGCGTCAGGAAGGAACGGGTCTCGGCCTTTCCATCGCCAAGGACATTGTGAGCCTTCACGGGGGGAAAATCTGGGTGGAGTCTCAGGAGGGCAAGGGGTCGAAATTCAGCTTTACCCTGCCGCTTAAGCGTTAGAAGGGGCGTTCGGTTGCGAATAGGAGGACCGTTGTGAAAAAATTGTTGCATATTATCGCGACACCGCGAGGGGACCGGTCCAGAACGCTTCAGGTTTCCCGCGCTTTTCTTGAGGCCTTCCGGACGACGCATCCTGAATGGAACGTTGAAGAATTGGACCTTTTCAAAGAGAAGCTGCCGCCTTTAACGGTTGAAAGGGTCGACGGAAAGTACGTCCTTTTGAGCGGGAAAGAACTCCCCGTGGAATTGAAAGGGGCCTGGGAGGAGATCCTCCGGCACATCGAGAGATTCCTTGCGGCCGACGGCTATTTGATCAGTACTCCCATGTGGAATTTCGGCGTTCCGTACGTTCTCAAGCATTATCTGGATGTGATCGTCCAGCCTCGGGGTCTGTTCCGCTACACGCCGAATGGCGTTGAAGGGCTTGCGAAAGGCCGGAAAATGGTCATCATGACGAGCCGCGGCGGCGATTACAGCACAGCGCCGGCAAGTACCATGGATTTTTTGGAACCCTACCTGAAAGCGGTCTTTAATTTCGTCGGAATTACCGAACTTACCTTCGTAAACGTCCAGCCGATGGACGCCTTGGGCCCGCAGGTCCGGGATTCCAAGATCAGCGCGGCGTGCGAGTCGGCCCAGGCGCTCGCCTGGAAATTCTAGATAAAGAGATCCGTTCGGATGCTTGGGGTCTTGAATGAACGGCGCGTTGCCTTCCCGGCTGTGAGTTCTCTCCCATCAGGGCTCTCTTCCTTGTTTTGAGCCTCTGAGGTTCCTCCTTAGCCCAACCACAAATATCTATCATTAAGCGATATTCATCTACTAAAAAACGAAGTTATTTTTCCGGAGCATCGTATGCCCTGTTCTTTCTCCGCGCATGGGATATATTCCATTTGTCGGGAGTGAAAAGAGAATGGAGGCGGCGATGGGAACGGAACATGAAGAAAGATCGCGGCGGAAAAGGACAGGAACAAAAAAAAGAAGAGGCCCGCTTAAAATTTCTGCATTTCTCACGGCATTTATCTATTGCTCGACCCAGATTGCGCTTGCCTCGGGTCCCGACCTGTCCGGACAATATCCGGCAGCTACGACCCAGGCGGCTTCGGAAGTGACCGTCCCCAATTTTTCCGGGGATGTTTTACAAACTTTACCTTCCAATACGAAATCGTCATTTTCGACGAGCACTCAATTTCTGAACGATACGCTGACGTTAACGCCATCCGTTACGAAAACGAATATCCCGGCCGCCGATAATGCATCCCCTCTGGATTATGAATACGAAAGATATTCGTTCGAGGACGGGCTCGACCTTTTAAGGGCGGAATACGCCGGAGCAGTGATCGTTAAGGACGTCACGACAGAAGACCTGAAAAAGCTGGTTTCCCGGTCGTTTGAGACGGCCATCTTGGTGCTTCATGGTGAGATCGTTCTGGTCACTTCCGGAAGTAAAGACGAGGTCGGCATCCTCGCGTCCTCCCGGTCTCTTGTCGGGAAGGCGTCCTTTATCGCGCATACTCATCCGGACGGTGATGCCGGGCAAGGTCCGAGCGGTAAGGACATCAATGAGGCAGGGGGGACCTCTTCCGAAGAGTATGTCATTACGGGAGAAGGGGTTTATGCCTATGGCGGAAAAGGGATCCTCGAAAACGGGGGGTTCTCTTCGTACGACGTGTTTATCGGGAAACTCTATGAAGAGCTCAAGGTCTCAAGAGGGCAGCGGGACCAGGTCGAGGCGAGAAGAGATCTGAATTTGTTCATTGCCGAACAAGACGCTTATAACCGAGCCGTGGAGGCGGACAGGCAAACCTTCCGTATGGGGGGCACTCTTTCCTATTCCGGGGCGCTCACTGCCGCGAGCGTTACCACGTGTCCCGGAAGTCCTTATCCCTATATGACTCCTGGCTCAAGCGCCGGGACTGCACTGTCCTACAATTCCGTGACAAGACAATACCTTATGAATTACAGCGTACCGGGAATTGCCGACATCTCCGGTTTCACGATCTCTTTTGATAATGCGAGTACGGCAGCCGTTGAAACCCAGAATATCAGTTTGCTTCCTAATCTCACCTTTGGCTTGCAGGGACCGAACGTGGCGGTGAGGCTCGAGATCGTCGATATCAATGGCAATAAAGACGTCTGGATCCTGACGGGTCTTTCGAGCGCAGCCGAACGGTTTTGGCGGCTTCCGGTCTCATCGGCCGCGATCACGATCGATAAAACCAGGATCAAACAGATCAATTTTATCGTCGCCCAAGCGCACACCACCGCGACCACGCGAACCGGAACGCTTTCTGTCAGGGCGAACGGCCTGAATACGGGCACCCCGGCGCAACCGGTCGTCACATCGGGTGTTCCGGCTGCCACCAATAAAACGACGATCACTTTGTCCGGGACCAAGGAAGCGAATACCTCCATTCTGATCAACAACGTTCCGGTCGTTGCCCCGAACAACCTGACGACATGGATCGCGACCGTAGGCCTCGGAGCGGAAGGCAATAATGCGATCAACATTACGGCTAAGAGTTCGATCGGATTGGCCAGCACGGTGAAAACTCTGGCGGTCTTGCGGGATACCTCTCTACCGACCGGAACGATTAATATCAATTCCGGGGCGGTTTATACAACCTCAAGCACAGTGACATTAAGTCTTGCGGCCTCGGATGTCGGAAGCGGCATCAGTACGATGGGTTTTTCGACGGACAATGTTACGTGGACGGCGGCGGAAGCCTACGCGACGTCCAAAATTCTCGCGGTTCCTGCCGGCGACGGGAACAAAACGGTCTATGTGAAGTATTACGACAAGGCGGGGAACGCGAGCGCGGTTTTTTCGAAGCCCATTATCCTGGACACACTTCCTCCGAGCGGAACGGTCAAGGTGAACGGCGGAGCGCAATTTATCAATAAGACCGCCGTGACGCTTAATCTCGCGGCCACGGATGCCGGAAGCGGTATGAACACGATGAGTTTTTCGACGGACAACATTACATGGACGACGGCGGAAATTTACGCCGCGACCAAGGCCTGGACGTTCGCGGCCGGGAACGGGAACAAAACGGTTTATGTGAAATTCACGGACAAGTATGGCCGCTGGTCAACGCCTGTGTCGGTTACGGTGCTTTTAGACGCGACGATGCCGACCGGTTCGATCAACATTAATGCCGGGGCGGTGTATACAACCTCGAACATCGTGACTTTAAGTCTTTCGGGGAGTGACACGGGAAGCGGGGTCGGGACGATGAGTTTTTCGACGGACAACGTGAAGTGGACAACGGTCGAAGCGTATGCTGCTTCCAAATCATTCACACTTCCGATTGGCGACGGCACGAAAACCGTTTATGTGAAGTATTACGACAAGGCGGGGAATGTAAGCGCCGTCTATTCGAAGTCCATCATCGTGGAAACCCTTTCTCCGACCGGGACGGTCAAGGTGAATGGCGGAGCGCAATACATTAATAAGACCGTTGTGACGCTCAATCTTGCGGCCACGGATGCCGGAAGCGGTATGAACACGATGAGTTTTTCGACGGACAATGTTACGTGGACGACGGCCGAGACTTATGCGGCCATCAGAGCCTGGACGTTCGCGGCCGGGAACGGGAACAAAACGGTTTATGTGAAATTCTCGGACAAGTATGGCCGCTGGTCAACGCCTGTGTCGGTTACGGTGCTTTTAGACGCGACGGTGCCGACCGGTTCGATCAATATCAATTCCGGGGCCGTCTATGCGACGTCAAGCGCCGTGACGCTCAATCTCGCGGCTGTGGATATCGGAAGCGGGGTCGGGATGATGAGTTTTTCGACGGACAATGCGACTTGGACGACAGCCGAGGCCTACGCGGCGTCGAAGGCTTTCACGCTTTCCGCGGGAGACGGCTCAAAGACCGTTTTTGTGAAATACTTCGATAAAGCGGGCAACGCGAGCGCTATTTATTCAAAGGCCATTATCGTGGAAACTCTCCCACCGAGCGGGACGGTCAAAGTGAACAACGGGGCGCTCTATATCAATAAGCCCGCCGTGACGCTGAATCTTGCGGGAACGGATGTGGGAAGCGGTATGAACACGATGAGTTTTTCGACGGACAACATTACATGGACGACGGCGGAAATTTATGCCGCGACCAAAGCTTGGACGTTCGCGGCCGGGAACGGCAATAAAACTGTCTATGTGAAATTTTCAGATAAGTACGGGAGATGGTCCGCTCCGGTATCGGTTACGGTGCTTTTGGACACGACGATGCCGACCGGTTCGATCAATATCAATGTGGGCGCGCAATACACCAATTCCCCGAACGTGACCATCAACCTGTCGGGTGTGGACACCGGAAGCGGGATCGGAATGATGAGCCTTTCGACTGACAATATAAATTGGAGCGCGCCGGAGACTTATGCGGCATCGAGGGCTTTGACGCTTCCCGCGGGAGACGGCAGCAGGACGGTTTATGTGAAATATTTTGATAAGGCCGGGAACGCGAGCGCGGTTTATTCGAAATCGATCCTTTTAGATACGGTGCCGCCCGCGATCGTGTTGAATGCGGCGACGCCGAGCCTGATAAATGTAGGGAGTCTCGCGGTGAGTTACACGGTCGACGGCGTATCGAAAGCGAAAGCATTTACGGGACTGGCGGAAGGCGAAAATACGCTTACGATCACCGAGGCCGATCTTGCGGGAAATAAAACGACAGTTACGCGTAAAGTCACCGTTGATACGATCCCGCCCACAGGGAGCATTCTGATCAATAACGGCGCGACAAAGACCGACGGCCGGACGGTCGTGCTGGCCCTCACCGCTGCGGATTCGGGCTCCGGGGTTTCCGCGGTATGCGTACGCGAGAACGGGGTATGCACCTGGGTGCCGTCCGCCAGTCCGTTGAACTACGAACTTTCTGCCGGGGATGGCATCAAGACGATCAATTATTTCGTTCGGGACAAGGCGGGGATTGTGTCCGCCGCCTATCGGGCGGCAATTACCCTGATCTCCCCGCTGCCGGATATCGTCGTGACCTCTCCTGCACAAAGCGCCGGGGCGTTTTACCGGTTGATCTATACCGCGGGTGGCACGCAGCGTGAGGAACTTTGGCAGTTGCAGCCGGGGAATAACGCGCTCTTTGTTTGCGCCGCCGGAGGGAGCGGTGCGGCATGCGTTGACTATCCGGTGAATTATCCCGGCACAGAACCCGTACTTCCCCCTATGCCTCCGGCTCCCACACTTACCGCGAATGTTATATCGCTGACCACCCGGAACGGCCTCGTGATGAAATACGCGGGCGATTCCCTGCGGGCCATTGAGAATCCCGGCGAATATGTTTTGTTCGATCCCCAATTTGACAGCGCTCAAAACCTGACGGCCGGGTTCCTTGTGTTTGCAAACGGCGACCGGTTGCTTTGTCAGGATGGCCGGCCGGTTTATATGCTCAGCGCTCAGGGCGAAAAGACGGTCTATAACCGGGACGGAACGATCGCTTCTGTCATTTCGGCGGCAGGCGTGAAGACAAGGTTCGCCTACCGTTTGGACGGCGCCGGCAAAGTGATCTCTGCGCTGAGCATGGAACCTGACGTGACGGGCCTTTACGACGGCCTGAACAAACCGGTCTGGATCAAGAGATCGAACGGGACAGTGATCGGGTATGAGAATGGGTTCCTGAAAAAATACACGGACGCTTCGGGGAATGTTTTTTATTATCAGAACGAGACTCTGAAGAGTGGAGACACCGTGACCGGATACCGCTCCAGGCTGACGGGCGTCAAGCCTAAGGCGTTGGGTTACGAAATACCGGTGGCGATTTTCCTCTCGAACCCTGCAGCCTACGCCGCGGCGATGACGACCCTTGAAAGTGAACTGGCCACGGAATTCGAGTATGACGCGTCGGGAAAGATCCTCAAGGCCGTATCCGGCAAGCAGGAGGTCCTCGAGCTCGCGAACGGGATCCCGGTCTCTTTCAAGAACGCGTCGGGACAAATGTTCAATATCGAAAGCCAGATCGCAGGGAACGGCGACCTTCTGTCGATCCGCTTCGCCGGCAACGGGTTGAGGCAGACTTACGGGCAGGATGGAAAGATCGAAAGCCTTTTCTTCGCGGATGGAACGGAATTCAGGATCCGGGAGTCGGGCCTGGAGCGGATCGTTCTCGAAGACGGAAGCGTTTTGAGCGGACTGGTCTGGAACGGTCAGTCGCTGACGGGGTTTCAGCGGACGAATGTCGACGGGTCCGTGGAGATTTACCGGGACTCCAGGATCGTCGAACGGAAGGACGCGGCGGGAAGCAAAACGGTTTTTGTCGATTACGCCGGGGGTCAGGAAGCCGACGGACTCGTCACGGAAGACGGACGGACCTACAGCGTGATCCGGTTCCCCGATGAAGAAGGTTTTATCCAGCGGCTCACGCAGCTTGTGAAGATCGATCTTCCGGACGGAAGCCGCATCGAATTCGATCAGGGCCGTCCCGTCCGGTACGTTCAGAGCAGGCAAGTGGCCGTGGACCCTTTTGAGGTTCCTCAGCTGGTGCAAGGAAGGTCCTTCGTTCCCAACGTGGAACTCGCGAACGCCCAACTCCGGTCCCTGACGGTGGACTCCGGCGGGTTCATTTATTCGGGCGAGATCCTGTTCAATGACGGCACCCAGTACCTGATCGAGAACGGCGAGATCGCGAAACAGATCACCGCCTCGGGTCAGTTCGTGGAATTTTCGGATCAGGTGACTCCGATCCAACCCCGCGCGGGAGTTCCGCCGGAACCGTTGACGGCAGCGGAAACGGCTTTCCGCGACAAACTGGTCCGGGACCAGCTTGATTATTTTGTGAACGGGATCGGGCTTCACGCGGGAACGGGATTGCCGGTAGATAATTACAAGGGCGGCGCGGCGCAACAGTCCGACTACAGCCAGTCGACCCTGGTCGGGTTTTGGGCCGAGATCCTTGTCGCGATCGCGCGGGGAGACCTTGTGACCGCCAAAATGACGCGTGCGCAAGCCTTTGAGAAGCTCAGCACTTTGCTGAAGACCTATCAGGAAGTGCAACGGCAGGCAGGATGGAACGGGATGGTGGCCTTTTTCAAGATCGTCGCGACCCAGGTCGCCGTGCTCGACGGCTTCGGGAAACCGACGGGACAGACGCAGACGGTTTACAGCTATCAAAATTGCTTCGACCAGTACGGGTTCGGTGACGCGATCAATCTCTCGGTCAGTCTTGCAAGTGTGATCGGCGCGATGCAGGGGCTCAGCCTGGATGCAGGGCTTTCGGCTTATCGCGACCAGATCCTGACCAGCGCGAACGCGGTCCTTACGGCGCAGGAAGCGGGGTACGCGGCTTTCTATGATCCTTCCAAGAAGCGT
The DNA here is from genome assembly GCA_903820505.1 of Candidatus Omnitrophota bacterium. GTDB lineage: Bacteria > Omnitrophota > Omnitrophia > Omnitrophales > Aquincolibacteriaceae > Pegaeibacterium > Pegaeibacterium caenilacustre. The sequence goes on along the minus strand of CAIJHQ010000055.1, from coordinate 14,446 downwards.
TTTCACGGGGCCGTCGCGAAAGACCCGGCGAGCGGGACGTACCAGTTCGTTAAGGATTATTATCTGGACCGCGTTTTCAACGAGTTCCGTCCCGGGATGGCCTGGGTCGCCGCGCGCTACCCGCAATATCAGGATGCTTTCTACGGCCTGGACGCGACGTTGCGTGAATACGAGACACAAGCGGGTCAAACGATCGAGATCGCGGCACCGTATGACGGCGGCGCGTTCCAGATGTTCTGGCCCCTGATCCATGTGGATGAGACCCGGTATCCCGAGTTCGATGCCGCGCTCCGGAATTTCCTTTACGCGCAGGCCGAATCTGTCAATGCCCGAGGGATCCCGGGACTGCTTTCCGCGGGGGACGATCCGGGACAAGGTTATGAAGGGAAGATCGGACTTCCGGCCGCGGCTGAGGCGGACGATCTCCGTTTTGACGATATCGGTTCGATCTACGGAACGGCTTCGGCGTTCGGCATCGCGCCCCACTACACGCTCCAATTCCTCGCGAACCTTCAGAATAAATTCCCGCAGATCAAGACCTCCGCGGGATTCGTCGACGCCGTCAAAATGCAGACCGTGACAAAAACGGACCCCGTCACCGGCAAACAGACGCTGGTGACAGAGCCCGTATTCTCCACGCAATATTTCGGCGTGGACCAGGCGTCGTTCATTCTGTCCCTCCTCAAAACCAGCCAGGGTTATTTCCGTCAGTACATGAAGAACCAGGGGATCGAAAGCGGTTTCGACGCACTTTATAGCTCGCTACGGATGGATCTGAGCCCTGTCACTTCCGTGAACGCCGCTCCTCCCGAACTCGGGGCGTCCGTCCTTCCGGGCCTCTACATCGGAACGAATGCGGCTCCCGACGGCTCGGCCGCGCCGCTTACAAAACAGCCTGGTTTTGTCCCGACGATCTTTGACGATGAGTTCGGCGAGGGACATGTTTTCAATTACTACAGCGGGACCGGAAATTTTCATCATACGGAGATCGAATTTGGGGAAGGGAGCGGGACACGCCGCATGGGTCTTCAGGAATACCTGCTGCTTCCGGGCCGTGCCGCCGCCGGCCGCGCGATGCTCGGCGGTTTTCAGCTGGACCTTCTCAATCAGGCGAGCGCCCAAGGTGTTTTCTACACGCCGCAGCAGGGCTTCGCGAACAGTGTTTTGAGCCGGGACCCGGAACTCGGCGAAGTCCGCCGCGTTCAATTCGCTCTTAAAGGATCGAATTCCGCAGTGGGTCTCTGGAACCTTTTTCAAAAAGACGGTGGTCTGGACCTTTCCCAATATGATTTTCTTTCGGTCCCTGTGCGTGTCGGCGGGAATGTTTCGGGCCCGGTCCGGCTTAAATTCGAGTTCAAGGGAACGGGGAACATCTTCATCACGGAAACTCTCGGTCCGGACTGGCAATACATCAACATCCCCGTGGCGAAACCGGTTGACGGAAAATTAACGGAGGTCGCCGCGGTGATCCAATCGGTCACGGGCGGTGCCGTTGACGGGGAGCTCTTCGTGGGGCCGCTCTCCGGTTTCAAGATCAGGACCTCGAAGGGCCTTGACTGGGCCGCCATGCTCGGAAAAAGCGCCGCCGAGATCAAAACATTGATCCAGACCAAGATCGTGACCCAAACGACGGGCGGCGGGATGAAGACCGCGGATGAGGTCCTCGAGAATTTCACGATCGATTCCTCCGGCAAACTTGTGAGCGGCGTCCTGAAGCGCGCCGACGGCGGGATCCAGTATTTCCGGAACGGACAACTTGAGAAATGGGTGTTCCGGAACGGAAGGACCGTCCTTTATGAAAAGGGGATCGCGAATATCGTCGTCGATCTCTCTCGCGGCAAGCTTGAGACGGCCCGCTTTTATTACGACCAGGACCTGAAAGGGCAGGTCTATTCGTTCAATATCCAGGACAACGAGCGCAAACGGACGTTCGGGGCGGACGGGAAGCTTTTGACCATGACCGGAAACAGCGGAACCGCGCGTTTCGAAGGAGGCCAAATGACTTCCATCGAGACTTCCACGGCGGTCCTGACGAACATGACTTTCGCGGATGACGGAGCTCTTTTGAGGGCCCACGTCGCCATGAAGGACGGCACGAGCTTTGATATCAACGAGACCGACGAACAAATGACGGACGTCGGCGGCGGGGTAAAATTCTACTACAAAGGGAACCGGATCACCGGCATCGAAACGCTCCAGAACGGCAAGACCGCGCTTACCTATCAGCTGAACGCCGCGGGACAGGTCGTGGGCGTGAGCGCCACCTTTTTAGAGAACGGCCAGTCCAGAACGCTCTCGCTTTTTGAATTCATCCAGAGACCGGATCGCACGGTCGAAAGAGCGAAATTGATCTCGTTTTTTTCCAATGTTCTGAATGTGGCCGGGGTGGGCGGATTCAGCGTCGGTTATCTGCCTCAAGGGGAGCTGACCTGGGGCATGGCGTTCAATGACGGAGCCGGTTCTCAGGCGCGCTACGTGTTCAAATACCTGAACACCTCGGGTCCGATCCTCGGGATGAGCGTGAACCACGTGTACGCTCCGGTCCGTATTTCGGACTACGGTTTTTTGAGTTTGACCATCAAACAGGAACCCACCATGGACTGGAACCAGGATTTCATCCTGAAACTGAAATCCCCGACGTACCAGACCCTCTACGCTTTTCGGATGGACAATACCAACAGGGATTACCAGACCTTCTGGTTCCCGCTCGCGGGCAAAATGGGGAACGAAGGCGAGATTACGCTCGAAGTGGTTCGCGAACAGGGCGGCGTGGGGAAGACCGGCGCGGTTTACGTGAAAGATCTTTCTTACATGAACCTGAAGACATTGGATCATCCGCTTTGGGAAGACCGCGTCGGGATGAACGCTTCGGAATTGCGGAGCATGAAGATCGAATCGGGAGATCTCACGGAGGTGGGCGCGGAGATAGCGGTCAAGCAACCGCTGCGCTATGGCCAGCTGGTATCTTATCTCGATGCGCCGTCCCGGCTCTTTTACAAGGACACGGCGAGCGCTACAAATCAGGTCGTGGGCTTTACCCGTGTTGACGGGACCGAGGTCGAAATGAAGGACGGGAACGTGAACCGCGTGGTCCTCCCGAACGGCGTCGTGAATGAATATGCCCCGTCCCCGCAGAATTCCGCGCAGAGCGTTCTCCGGCTTCCCGGGGACGGTGCCTCCGGGACAAGTTCGGTGAACTACAGTTACGGCGCCTTGCGGCGGATTACCCAGCCGGACGGCAGGCAGTACGATCTCTCCTACGAATTTGACACGGACGGCGGGGAGATCACGGTTTTCAAGGACACACTGAGCGGAGAAGAGCGCCGGTTCAAGGACGGAAAGCTGCTTTCCGCGACCGATCCCGAACAGATGAAGACCCATTATCTTTACCAGGACGGCGAGCTGATCGGCGCGGAACTGACCTACAACAACCGCGTGATCAACAGCACCCGGTACGCCTATGAAGGTGAAGAGACGCGCGTCACGGACGAACGCGGAACGACCTGGTTCTATGACGCGGACGGCAACCTCATAAAACACATGACCCGGGACGGTTATCTTTACGAGTACGCGGAATATTCCCAACAGCGCCTCGAAGGACAGACGATCGATCCGGCTGATTACAAGAGCGCGCTCTATGATGCTACCGGGCTCCGGTCCGTAAGTCTCAGGGGATATCAGGCGCCGGACGGTTCATGGATCCTTTGGGACGGGACGAATAGTTCCGAGATCCGCCTTGTTTCTGGCGCTCAGGGCGTCAACCTTGAATTCGATCAGGACCAGAAGATCAAGTCGGGGCAGATCCAGTTCGCGGACGGGCTGATCCTCGAGATCGAAAATTATATTCCCGTGCGCGGTCGGTTCGCGTCCGGGCAGCTTTTCAGTTATACGGTTCCGGCGGCTTCGAATTATGAGATCCTCCAGCAAGGGGACGGCGCCTATCTCGGGTTCCGCTTTAAAGTAGGGGACATGACGTTAACCTACAATACTCTGGGAGAGTTGACCAAAGCGGAATCCGAGAACGGGACAACCCATTCCTTTTCCTACGTTCATAACGCGCTGGGCAACGCTACCTCCTGCACGCGCACTGAACGCCGCCAGCTTGCTTTTAACGGCGTGCCGTTCCCCAGGGAGGTCTCGCTGTTGGCGGGGACGGACCAGAAGCTCATGGATTCCGGAACAGAGACCGCAAAGCACCTCGGCAACGGTTTTCTCGTCGGGGTCTATCGGGAAGCGACGAACCAGTGGGACGTTTATACCGGAACCTTCGCCCTGGCGTCGGACAGGACCGGCCTCAAACATTTCCTTTCGGAGATCAAGTCTGGTGACTCTGTGGCCGCGGTGGTCTCGGATCCCGCGTTCTCGAACGCCGAAAGTGATCTACTCGCGCTCTTTGAAGGGCTCGGCGCGGGAGGGGTCCGTCTGGCGGCGTTCCAGAACAAAAAATGGAGCTTTTTCGGGAATGAAAGGTTGAGTTTGGGACAAGGTTCTGAAAAGGTTGCCGCGGATTCTTTCTCGACCGTTTCAGAAACGGTTTCGACCCAGGCTATCGGATCTACGGAGGCGCCGGTTTTCGGGAATGCTCCGGTGCTTTTGGGAATGGCTCCGGTCGTCGGACAAAGATATTCCGAATTCCTGAAAGCGTCCGCGCCGCTCAAGGCCTCGGCGGACCTTCAGCGCGTTACGGTTTATAACACTTCCGACGAGATCGTTTATTCCAAACGTCTGGACGGGGTCAATTCCTATTACGAATTCGGAAAAGCGCGCGAAACCTTCGACGCGTCCGGGAATCTTTTAAGCACGCAGGAATACGACTGCCCGGCGGCGGGCTGCCACAGTTCGGATGACGGGACGCTCAAAAAGATCACGCTGGTGAAAGCCCGTCAGGATTTCACGGCCGAGGCCGAGCGGCTTGAGGCGCAGATCGAACAAGTGAAATTCGACGCCTTGTACCGGCTTGCCTGGCAGGATGAAGTAGCGAGACTTCAGATCAAGGAGAACGTGGACGCGGGCGTGGCGCAGATCAATAGCCAGATCTCAAGCCTGAATTCCCAGCGCTATCAAACGGTCAAACAATGCCGCCGCGTTCTGTTCTGGAAAGAATGCGAAGAGCGCACGTACGAAGTCCCGGGAGTCCAAACGGCTATCAATCAGCTGGCGGCCCAGCGCGCCGGATTGATCCGAACCGGACAGGAACAGCTCGCGGCGATCCCGGGGGCCATGGCGGCGAAAAAGGCCGAGATCGAGCAGGCCACCGCGGAGAAAATGACAGGACTTCAGGGGCAAAAGGGATCGTTCCTTCTCGATATCCTGCGCCAGGAAATGGAACCGGTCATCACGGACTTTTTCCGGAGGATTCTAGGCCGCGACGCCTCGAAACAGGAATTTGACGCGTGGGTGGCGCGTTCTCAGCTAACGGGCGCCGTGGATACCGCGGCGCTCCGGTCGGAACTTCAAAACTCCGCGGAAAGAACGGCCCGGGAAGCCCAGAAAACGGCGATCATTCAGGGAGTCCAGAGCTTTCTGACGGGTTATTGCGCGGCGACGGCGGAGACGAAGGTCTCGCTGCTTCAGACCCTGAGTCTTGCAAGTTCCGAAGCCGTGGACCTTCAGGCGGCGGACGCGGACAAGATCCTCGAATATCTTCGGAGCCGTGACCTCCATTTCGGGCAATCGGCATTCCTGTCCCTCAAGGAGATGCTTGCGTCGAAGGGCGTCAGCGCTCCGATGGAGACTCTCGCGAAAGAGACCCTTCTCATCGATATTCTGACCGGCGTGATCCATAAATTCACGGAAGGCGATCTGTTGATCTCGATGTTCGCTCTGGACCGGGCGGCGGCGATCCACGGCAAGGACTTTGCTTCCGTAAAATTCACGTATGACGATCTTCGTTCGATCTATCAGGCGGGCTGCAGCGCGTCGTCCGCAAATTGCGGGTTGAGGGCGATCGCCCATATCGGCGAGGACCATTTTGTGGTTCTCGAGAAGGTCACGGATTCTGAGGTGACGTACCGGGAGACAACGAAGGGGGCGGGCGGCGAATCTGTCACTGTCACGAAGGACCAATTCCTCGGCGTCTGGATCGCGAAGGATGCTTCCGGGTATCTGATGGTTTCGGAGGAACAGGCGACCGCGGTCAAAAAGCTTTCCGATACCGAGGCGATGAAGGTCCGGGGAGCGTTTTTCTTCATATTCTTTTTTGTTGTTTCGATCGTTCTGAGCGTGGCGAGCATGGTCGTTTCGATCTTCAGCCCGACCTTCGGAAAGATCCTCGGTTATGCGGCGCTCGTGGCGGGGATCATCGGGATCGTGGGGAGTCTCGGGCAATTCGTGGTCACGGGTGTGAAGGCCGTCTGCGCGAGTATTACCCAGCAGGGACTTTTTGCGACGATCAAGCAGGGGTCGGTCTCTGTGGGCAATACGCTCTGGACTGCGGTGAAATCCGTCGGGCGTTTTATCGAGAAAGCTTTTACGTTCATCAAAGGGGGATTTCCCGGAGGCCTGAACAGTCTCGGGAGCGGGCTGATGCATGTGAAGGATTTTCTTGTCATGCCCGCCCAGGAGATCCTCAAGGACGGAGTGGTCATCGGTCATGAATTCACGGTCGCCCAGAGCATGGCGCGTCAGTTGGTCGTCGCAGGATTGAGCATCGGCACATCTAAAGGGCTTGAGGGACTGGGCCTTGATCCGCGGTTGTGCCAGCTCGCGGGCGCTTTTGTGGGCGGCGGATTCCTCGGCATCGGGACCGCGACGTCCAGTTTCATCCGTTCGGGACTTCAGAGCCTGGCTATGCAGGGCGTCGGCGAGATCGCCATGAACCTCGGCCTCGCGCCGCCGATCGCGGGAGCAATCTCGCTTCTTGCCACGCAAAGCCTTACCTCGCTTTTTGATTCCAGCCTCACGATCAAAGCCGGACTCCTTGAGATTGCTCCCACGCTGGCTACCCAATTCACCATGGGCGGCCTCGACCTCGTCGCACGGTCGCTGGGGTTGGATCCCCGCATTACCAGTCTGTTAGCCCTGCCTTTCTCTGCCACGATTGGGGGAATCGCGGGAGCCAATATCTTTGCCAACGGAGGCATGGACTTTTTGAAGATGTTCGGTGCGGCGATCACGGATGCCGGTGTTCTCGGAGGAATGATCTCTATGGGGATAGATTTCGCTTTGGAAGAACTCGGTCTTCCAACTGTCGCGAGAGAACTGGTCAGCGGGTTTATGTCGGCGATCGGTGGAACGGCTCTTGGGGAGAAGATTTATTCGAAGATCAGCGATGGAATGGATAAGTTTACCGGATGGATCTCCCAAGGGATCGGTTCAGTCCTGGAGTTTGGTGCGAAAGCGCTGAATGGAGCGGCCCAACTCACCGTGGGAGGATTCAAACAGGCGATCGGGGCTTTCACTTCTATCTTCAGCAGTGCTACGCGAGAAAACATTTATCAGGACCTGGCGGGGATTCGGAGCGGAACAGTAACGGTGGACGGCGACATCTGGACCTGGAAAAGCGGGGAAAGCCGCATTGATTACAATGTAAGGACGGGTCGCGTCGAAGAATTTTTTGGCGTCGGTGGCAAAGCGGCGATCGACGGTTTGGGTCAGAGTTCCTCAGGGACCAATACTTATAGCAAACTGACCTATCAAACCGTGACGACGGACGGAACATTGACCCAAACTTATCAAAACGGTACTCTTTCCGAGTGGAGGTTGCTGTTTCCTGATGGCACGTCGCTTTTTTCAAGAGTGAGCGGTCTCACAGGCTGGGACATTAACGGGAATGTCTGGGACGGAGAGGTTGAGGTCAGTTCGTCGCCGGTGGTTATTCCAGGGCCCGGTCCTGAAGATCCGCCTCAGACGTATGACCCCTATCAGTGGAACTTTACCATACAAGACGGACGTGTTACGGATAGCCGATCGACTTATCAGACGCCTGTTTCCGGCTCAGAGGCTGGCACGCAGGATCCTGACAAACCATTCTTTGTTCTGGCGAACGGCGTTGGAAATCCTTCGGCTACAGGTTTACCGGATTACATTAATAATTTGACGTCGGATCTCCAGAGTAGCAGCAATAATCAAATAAAATTCAACGACATCATAAAACCGCCTCTTTACAACGCGTTGCTGGGTGGCGGAGCAACAGATCAAGTCAAAGACATCCTGCACTGGCTTGTAGAGGCCAATACTTCTTCAATCCACTCAGATCTTGTCGACAAGATCCAGTTATGGATGAGGGCGTGGAAGCAGGTTATCGCGGCGCGCCCCGTGGTGGGCGTTGGTTTTTCCGGTGGTTTTGAGCCGCTTGTAGAAAGTCTCGTCGGGAGCAGCTATAATATTACGTCGTTGGTTTCTTTGGCAGGGGTTATCGGGAATTTAGCGGGGATCAGTACAGAGGTCGTCAATCTGATCATCACCGTTGCCGATCAGATTGAAAGTGGGACGGTTAATGGGCTCAGGGGATTTCTTGATACGTTATTCTCGAAGATACCCGTTGTGGGAGACGTTGTGCAGCTTGCGACTTCTATCGTAGGTTTTGTTAACGATCATTCGATAGGACTTGCCTTTGACGCTCTCAAAAAAATTCTTACGGAATTTATGCGGACCTTGCCGCCTGCGTTGCCCCCCTTCATCAGTCCTTCCGCTGAAGTTTTAGTGAATGTTTATGGAACAGAAGACATCCTCTATAAACTCAACCTCGTTGGTGCCAAAGGTTCAATCGCTGATTTTACGCCCGACGGTCGACTGGGACCTGATGGAACAGTAACAAGAAGGCTTTTTAATATTGAGATTGCGGGCGCCACACATTCGGGATATATGCGGCGGGATTATCCTTCGATCAATCAATCGGCCGTCAATGCGTTTGTGACGATATTGATAGAAAAAAGTTCTTCCGAAGGGGAGCTTTCACTTTTCTTAAGAAACGCAGTGTCTTCGGGCCAAGCGACATACGATGTGGCGCGAAAAGTGTGGATAGTTAACCCATGAACTTGGCTAAGAGAATTCCAGTTTTTGTTTTCCTTTTTTTCATATCTTTTCATCTTTTTGCTGAAGACCAAAAAAATAGCCAACAAGCCCCTCCAGGTCTTGATGGGCGTGTTTGGCAACGGGAATCACTCATTATGGAAGGCAACCGTTTGGCCGAAGCGGGTTTTTATGACCGGGCTATTGAGAAATACAAGGCGGCAATAGCCCCACAATTCATTGAAAACGAACTGGATAAAACAAGTTTTTATGGACAGATGTTGAGTCTTCATCGGCTACAGGGAAAATTCCGCGAGGCTTTTAGTGAATTGCAATGGTTTATGAAAATAAATCCTAAAGGCGATGGATGGATAGATGATAAGCTTCAACTTGAAGCGCTGATTAAGGCAAATGATACAAAGTCGGGCGTTCCAGTTCAGAACTATATCCAATTACTTCGTGACAAATATAGGCGCATCCTTCCTCCGATCAGTTATGACGGAAATTACGTGCCCATAGTAGCAAGCAGAATTATTTTCTGTTACGGATGGATCGGCGATGCGGACGGAGGGATTGCTTTTACGGACGAGATCATTAGATATTTAGAAAAGAAATTTGGTCAGGATTTGCACCGCCCTGGAAATAGGAACCAGTATTTCTTAATACGAGAAGCCTTTGAGCAGGATAAAAAAGAAGGTTTTAAAGGCTGTCTAGATGCCAAACCTGGCGATGCCTGTATGGGCCGCGCGACGAAAGCGCTTATCCAATCCAAATATTTCCCGTGGTAGGACCGCCGCGTAGAACGGTACCTAGCGGCGTAGACCGTACCGGTACCGTGGGTGCCGGGTTGGTGCTGAGATGATGAGAGGATGTGTGAATTGAAATGCCACGGAGGCCGCGGATACTGGAAGATGGCGGGATCTATCACGTCTACAGCCGGGGGAATAACCGGAAGTGGTTGTTCCGCGACGGCGAGGACTTCCAAAGGTACAAGAAGCTTCTTGCGGAACTTCGCGTAGAACAGTACCGGGTACCGAGCGTAGAACAGTACCGGGTACCGAGGGGACAGGTTGAAGCGAAAGCGCATTGAAAGGCAGGGAGCCGTGGATGGGGCGGAAGCCAAGGCAGGAATCGGAGACAGGCATTTATCACGTCATTATTCGTGGGAATAATAAAGGGCGCCTTTTCCACGGCAGGGAGGATTTTGATGAGATCCTGAAGATCGCGGGTGAATATCTTTCCAAATACCCGGTGCAGATTTATCATTACTGCCTCATGAGCAATCACGCACATTTATTGATACGGAGCGAAGTTGCCTTGCAGCTCAGCAAATACATGCATGGGATACAGCGGGCCTATCATCATTACTATCGGAAGCAACACACTCATTTCGGTCACTTGTTCCAGGGAAGGTATCGGAGTCTGCCGATAGAGACGGAAGGATATCTTCTAGATTGCGGGAGATACATCGAGCGGAATCCCGTAAGGGCGAACATGGTTGCGGACCCGAGGGACTGGGCGTACTCGAGTTATGGTTTTTATGCCAATGGGAAAAAGGATCCTCTGGTGACAGAATCTCTCGCTTATGTGGCTTTGGCGGACCGGGCGGAAGCGAGGCAAGAGTTGTACCGGCGGCATGTAGAAGTGACGCGGCCGTATGAGGAATTAATAGACAAGGAGTTGATCGGTGTCTGAATCAACCTGTCCCTTTGGTACCCGGTACCGTTCTATGGCCCTCGACACCATTAAAAGCACCCTTCCGCGAGTATTTCCGCAACTTATTCTGCAGCAACAGGTTAGACGTATTTCCAATGGCGTTTGACAGGTTGAGATTGGGCGGGTATACTTCCGCGACTATTTTAAAGGCTTAAGATAAGCTTTTAAACGACATAAAATCCGCCGGAAAAGTCACTGGCCAACAAAGTTTTGGAAAAGTGGCATGATCATTCTGTCCCAAAAAACAGGGTTGTGCAGGGGGATCTCTTTGCTGGTGGCCGTCATGTTCATGGCGACCAGCGTTACGGCGAGCCCTGCCGGCGCACCGGTAATGCCGGCCCGAGAACTTTCTTCAGACCCATTCCAGAAATTCATTTATTCTCTGCCTGCGGAGATCGGTGACGTCACGAACCTTGAAACGTCGTCCAACCGCGCGCCGTCCGGTCCCCGGGTGGTTCACATCCAGGACGCCCACGCCAATCCCGAAGCCCAGCGCAACATTTGCGAGATTCTGAAATTCCTGACGAAACAATACCCCGACCTTATCATCGGCACGGAAGGCGCGGCGGGCCCGCTCCACCCAGAATACCTGGATCTTTTAAAGGAATTTCCCGAGGCCGGCCAGGCGGTCGCGGATGACCTTCTGGAAAAAGGAGAACTCACCGGCGCGGAACTTTTCGCCTGGAGTGGTATCCGGAAGAATACCGGGGTTCTTCCGGGGTCTGTCCAGCGGGACATCGAAGGAACAAAGACGGAGGAACATCCGGCGAAGGTCCTCGGAGTGGAGGACGCCGGGCTTTATCGCGAGAATCTGAAAACTTTCCGGGAACTTCTCTCCCGCCGCGACGAAATCCGGTCACAATTGGTGCCGCTCCGTTCCAGGCTCGAAACGGAGGCCTCGATGACCCTGAATGCCGACTTGCGTGACTTTCTGAACGAACGGAGCCGCCGCAAAGACGGGAAATACGACGCGGACCGGGTGAGCGGAAACGCAGACCTCCAGGCCTACACGCGTTACCTCAAACAGCAGGTCATGAAAGTCCTCAAGATCGACTTGCGGGACCCTCTGGAACAGCTTCTCTTCCCGAATCTCGTTCGCCTTCTCCTTGCCGCTGAAGTCCGGAAAGAGATCGATCAGGCGAAAGCCCGCGAAGACTGGAAGCAAGTCATCGCCGCTTTGACGAGGATGGCCGAGGGAGACACCGAGCGCAACTATGTGCGTGCCCTGGAATCCTACGGCGGGGACAATGGATTGATCGACGTAACTGCAGGAGGGAAAGCGATCCGTGCGGGGACGGACGCCTCTCTTTATCCTCGGAAACTCCTCGAACAACTGTATTTTTTTACGAAGAAACAGCCGCAACTTTTGACCGGGCACGAGCCGTTCCTCAAGAGCTTCGAACTCCTGATCCTGCAGGCGGAAGTGGACGCGGCGGGGCTTTTTCAGGAGATGAGTTCGCTTGAGACATCCATGATCGAAATGCTCGCCCGGACGGACGCCGAGAGAGAACTGGTCCGGCGCATCCGGGGTTTTGATCTTTTTTCAAAACTGCTTTTCCTGGAATTGACCCGGGAAGAATACCGTCAGATCGAGCCGAACCGCGGCATTCTTGGTTCCTTTATAAAGAATGCGCCGGCACTGCGGGCTCTCTTTGATCGCGCGGAATATTTCTATGTCACGGCCGTCAAGAGGGACCGGGCGCTCGCGGAGAACGCTCTGTCTCTTGCGGCGAAGAAAAACACCGGCAAACAGCAAGTGCTTGTTCTGATCACGGGCGGATTCCACACCGGAGGGATCGACGCTCTGCTCCGGGAAAAACGGATCAGTTGCGCGACTTTGTCGCCGCGTATCCGCCGCACCGACCACGGAGAGCTTTACCAGAAGGTGATGGCCGGCGACCAGGCGGACCTGAGCGCCTACTTCAAGGTCAAAAATCCTTTCACCACAAAACAGGAAGCCCTCTTTTTCAAGGAAATGCTCGAGATCGCGGCCCCGGTCCTTTCTAAAAAATACCCGGCAGAGCCGGTCCGTGTTGCTGCCGCGGTGGAGCAGGCGGTCAAGATACACCCGGTCCTTCGTGATGCTGTCGAAGCTAAGTCTCCGCAGAACGGTATGAAGACCGCTCTCCAGTTTGTTCCAAGGACATTGACGCCGCAGAACGCCGCGATCGCGGCAGATTGCATTACCGGCGAGCCTCAAGTTGTTCGGCAAATGGAGAGTTCGAAAGGCGAGGCGGCACAGGGAAGGGCGATTTCCCCATTCGTTTTTAATTTTGATAGAAACGGTTCGGTCTCCGGATCCATTGTACAAACGTCCGCGGAAGCGCCGGCCAGTTCCCGTTCCGAGGCCAGGGAAGTAGAAGCCTATGATGACGCAACCGTTTCGACGGACCCGAGGGATCCCCTGGAAATATTGAGGGAGCTTGCATGGGCTCGAAAATATCCTACTGTCTTGAATGGAACGTACGAAGCCTTGGGAGGAGATCTGGAGGTCCTTTACGCGAATAGAGATCACGGGGTCCCGATCGATGGTCATGCCGGGAGGTTCTCCACAGGCTTTTCGAAGGATCTTTTCGATTTTTGTGACTCGGCGGAACAGAACAAAGAAGCCCGTTTGTTCCTTTGGAAGCTAGGTGCGCGAATGGCCGACCGGAATTTTTCCAAAACCGGGATTTCCGCGCGTTGGCGGCCGTTCCGGTTCGTTTATCGCGGGAAACCTTACTCCTACAGGGAACTTTTTGATGCAGAGCCGGACGCCGGCCCTCATCTGGAGCTGGCCGCGGGGATCAATATTGGAAATGTCTTTGACGATCTGAAGTCCGCGAAAGGCCGTTTTGTTTTTGTGGACCACTCGTATTTTGTGGAGGGATACCTGAACCGGGTGAAGTATCTGAAAGGGCTGGGGAACAACATCGCGATCCTGCGCGCCGATGTCAATGATACGGGCAAGGTCTTTGGCGAAGGTTCTTACCGGTCGGCCCGCATGTCCAACGTGGACACCTACGTGCAGGGATTTCCAAACCGGGGATTCGTGGAAGCGATGCAGGACAAGGTGCGCGGAAAGATCTACTTTGAAAAATTGGATATGGTGCCTGCTTTGACGGATTCGGACCTCAAGCGCAGTTGGGTGGGGGCGGTTTTACTTCGGGATCATCTTAGTAAAGATGGTTGGAAGGCCGAATTTGTTCCCGGGTTTGAGTGGGATGAGTTCGCATCGTTACAGGGCTACACCGCGTATCGTTATGCCTATATTCTCACTCCGCCGGAAAAGAGCAGAGAACAGAAGAAAGTTGATATTGAGCCGGCCGGCCGGCAAAGGCGTATTTCCGTGCCTGACGGGCTGCGGGAGATTGCCATTGCGCCGGCTTTGTTCGGGAAAACAATTATCGACGGGCTCATCGAAGCGGCTGAGCCGGGACAGCGCCGGCGTTCGGAAGTCCGTGGGAGAAAAGAAACCGAAGGAACGATCTTGGGTCCGAGAAGGCCTATGCTCGGGAACATTCTCATGTTGGATGACGGAACGGACAGGGCAGGTTTCCAGTGGGACATTAAGACGAACCCGGCGGATCCCGGATTGATGAAAAGGGCGTGGGAGACAGCCGCCGATTTTGAGTCGGAATTGACACGAAGTTATCAAGGGGTCCTGGATTCAGCAGGCGAGGCGGTGTCCGGCAAGGGGCTGTTGTCCTGGATCCTTCCCGAGACCGAAGCGGAAGTTTTTAACAGGGAATTCCCGGCGATCTTTGAAAGTCAGCGCGCGATCTCCGAAAAACAAATT